>DAIDDL010000003.1:0-51633 GCA_027309085.1 Sulfobacillus sp. | reverse complement strand
TATTTGGAAAACTTGTCCTTATTATACCGCCGCATTTCGACACCGGATCACCATTACACCAAAAATGCGGAAGAGCCTTTCCTATTGACCAAACACAATTGCCCAAAATCAGGCAATTTTCTTTGGTGAGGACCCAATCGCCTGTCGCCAGTTGCAGCACTTCGAGGCGATTCACGCTCGGCCGCAGGCTGAAGTCAAAGGCGTCCAGCGTTTTGTGGAGCGGAAAGTGCGCATCCCGCCGATGATGGGCGACCTGGTGTTGCCGTCGGCTGTCGACTTCCTGCAAAAGGAGTGCCTCAAGAAATGCGGCATAGCCCTGATGTTGGGCTTCCGCTTCCCGCAGACAACTGGCATAGGCCTGGACGGCACCAGGCATTCGGAGCAGGCGCAGTGCGGCCTCCACCCCTTGGTGATGATAATCGGTCATGAGAATCAGGCCTCCTCAGTGAGTTGATCGTAGAGTCGGGGATGCGGTTGGGAAACGGGCGGGCCCGGGGGGACGCGGGTGGGCTCGGTCAGCGTCCGATCAGCGGGTACCGTGGGCGGGAGACGCCGACTCAGGGCCTCCGCATCAAAGCAGCCCGCCGCCTGGGCGGCGGGAAGGGCCGCGATGATCTGCGCCGCCGGAAAGCGGCGAAACAGCCACAAAATGTCCACAAACGCTCCGTAGGCCGTCGGGTGCACCGCGAAAAAGGCGTCCTGGTAGGCGCGCACGACCGTTCCGAGCTCGCGGACGACGCGGGCATTGCGGACGGCCCCGGGTTTCTGCTGTAAGGCGTCGAGATAATGGAGGAGATCCAGTTGCGGGGTGCCGGGCTGGCCCAAGGGATGGGAGGCAATCTGCGTCGTGAGCGTCCACACCTCCACATGATCCCAAAACGCGGCCAGCCGCACCCGCTGCCCGACATAGCGGGTGGGCACCGAATACGCCACCTGCTGGTGGCGCACCAGAGCTTGAGATGACACGCGCACGGGCCACCACGTGGCCGGAGTAAACGGCTGAGGCGGTAACGGAAGAAACGCCGCGCGTTCCTGGTCCCACAACGTGCCGATCGAGGCGCCCCCGCGGCGTGGCAAGACGCGCGAGCGTTCTTGCTCGCACTGGTGGCGCAGGTGCGCATTGAGGGTTTCCCAGTCGGGAACCTCCGGCACGGGGACTAAGAAGGTGCGGCGTGCATAGCCCACGAGCCCTTCCACCAGGCCTTTTTAATGTAAAGCTTTACATTATAAATAGAGAATTATCCGCAGTCGGGTATACGCATTAGAGCGCTCGGAGAACAGCAGCGCCAAGACTGGGGCATAATTCTTTTGGACAAAACCGCGGGTCACCCCGCCTCTCTATGGGGAATGAATCTGCGCGCCAAGCCTTCCGGGGAGCCAGCGCGAGGAGTCCCGCAGGTCAACGAGAGGAGATCGAGGGGGGCACCCTCCGGAATCCGCAAAAGGCCCCCTCCCCACGGAAGGGGCGGCCGACCCCGCCTATGCACTTAAACGGTCCGGGGGCGAGGCTCGTGCCCATTGCAGGTGGCCGGCATGACACACGGGACACAGGGTGGCATCGCGGCCCGTGAGTTGGGTGAATAGGGCCAAGTTGGATGCCGGCAATGCCGCCTCAGCCGGGGGGAGCGTGTGGGTCAATTGTTGACAGCGCCGCAGTTGGGAGGACTTGTTACGGGCACTGAGGAACCCATAATGGCGAATCCGGGTAAAGCCCGTCGGCAGGACATGGAGGAGAAAGCGCCGGAGGAATTCCTCGGCCGTGACGGTCATCAACTTCAGACGGTTACCATCGCGGTAATCCCGCCACCGGAAGGTCACCTGCCCGTCCGTGAGGCCGACGATGCGCGAGTTGGCAATCGCCACGCGGTGCGTGTAGCGGCCCAAGTAGGCCACCACATGGGCCGCCGAGGCAAAGGGAGCCTTGCAGTAGACCACCCAGTCCTGGGCATACAAGGGGGCGAGCCAAGTCTGAAAGGCGGTGGGATCTGCGAGCTCCGTAATGGCACCATAAAAGGCGAGCGGCGCCGCCTGGAGGAGCGCGAGAAACTTACCCCGGAATTTTCGAGAGAGCACTTTGACTGGCAGAAAGAACTTTTTGCGGGACGGCTGCCACTGACCTCCGGAGGTTAGCCCACCCCCGGGAATCACGCAGTGCAAATGCGGATGGTGCTGCAAATTTTGTCCCCAGGTATGGAGCACGGCTGTCATCCCGATCTGCGCGCCCAGATAGTGCGGGTCGGCCGCGAGTTCCGCCACCGTTTCCGCAGCGGCTTGGAAAAGGATCCCATACACGAGGCGGGGGTTTTGGAGCGCGACTGCGTTGAGCGCGGCGGGCAGGGTAAAAACGACATGAAAATATCCCACGTCGAGCAGATCCCCGAGACGCGCCTGGACCCACCGCACTTGATTGAGGGTCTGACATTGGGGACAGTGTCGATTGCGACACGAATTGTAGGAAATCCGTAAGACGCCGCAGGCGTCACAGGCATCGATGTGACCGCCTAAGGCGGCGGTTCGGCACGACTGGAGCGCCCACACCACCTTGTGTTGGTCGGGAGAAGACGGGTGGGTCTCCAGATAAGCGGGACCGTATTGAATAGCAATGTCTTGCAGATCAAGGGCCATCGGGCACGTCTCCGAGAGGGTCCGCAGGATACCGGTCCAGCGGGCTGTGCACGTGCGCGGTCAGATGGGCGAGATGTAAGTAGACCGTGGTGGACTGAATGCTCGCATGGCCCAAAAGTTCCTTAATTTGCAAAAGTGTCGCGCCGTCTTCTAACAAGTGCGTGGCAAAGCAGTGGCGCAATGTATGAATGGACACCGATGGGGTAATCTGTGCGCGTTGCACCGCGCGGGCGAATATCCACTGGATGCCGTCTGCGGTGATATGCCCCGCTCGCGCCGAACTGGGAAACAGCCAGTGGTCGGGATGATGCGGGCGGTACGCCCGCCAATAGTCGCGCAACACCGTCAGGCTCGTCTGGGACAAGACGGTATAGCGATCTTTGTGTCCCTTGCCCGCCGCGACAAAGACGCGCCCCGCAGCAGAATCAATCGCGGCCACTTTCATCGTGGCCGCTTCGCTAACGCGGAGCCCGGAACCATAGATCAGAGTGAGGAGCGCTTGATGTTTGATATTCGCGCAATGCGCGAGCACCGCCGCGATTTCGGCGCGGCTTAACACCGCCGGCAGGACTTTGGGGGCTTTCTGACGCGGAATCTGGAGGTAATTCAAGGAGCGATCCAACGTGACCGCAAAGAGAAATCGAATCGCAGCGCTGTAAGTATTGACGGTGGCGGGAGCCACGTGCTTCTCGCGGATCAAGTGCGTCAGGAACTGACGGATGTGAGGGGTATCCAGGAGGTCGATGGGCTGCCCCGTAAACGCTAAAAAGATGCGCACGCTGCGGAGATAGCTATCCAGGGTATTCACCGACAAGCCCCGCAAGACCAGATCCTCCTGCATACGGGCCAGCACTGCCTCGTAACTGACAGGATTGTCCACCACGGCGCTCCATTCTCGAGGTTGCAGTCAAAACGATATTTTCAGTATACGCCATTTCGGTCCCCACCGCTCTGCGGCGGGGACAGGCAACACCGTCTTATGTTTTTGTTCTTAACCACCGCGAAGCGGTTTAGTCCAAAAAGGGTTATGCAAAGTGCGTGATAATGTAAAGTCAAGGGAGGAAATGGCGCTACCACGCCGTTTTGCTACAAAATCGCTTAGCATTATCATAGGTCGCTAGTCAGATCATTTGGCGACTTCTGCCCGCCTTGGCCCAAATTTTTGCCCTGAATCAGACCATTTACACTGGGATTACAGCTGGGACCGCGAAGTGGGTGGTGACCTTCCTGTTTGATTATGTTTAGTACTACGGAGTATTTTCCTTGATAAAACGCCATTCTGAAGGCACGCTTTACATTATCACGCACTTTGCATAACCTTTTTCCCACCCCGATGCCGGTGTCGCAAAGATCGGCTCATACACATAGTGGGCGGCAAATTCGGCGAAGCGGGCCGTCAATTCCCGGCCCCGTCCATGCAAAATCCGGTGAACGGCGGTCGTCAGATTATCGTAAATGATGTGGTGGGGAATGCCGCCGAAGAAGTCAAAGGCGGCGACATGCGCCGCCAGAAACGCCTCCAGCCGCTGATGGGGAAAAACCTGCACGAACGCCGCCCCACTATAGGCCAGCCGCATGCAGAAGATCTGGGCCGTATATTCATGGCCCGCCAGCACGATTTGGGCCTCGCCCCAGTCGACTTGCGCCGCTTCGCCCGGATCAAACACCAAATCGAAAAAGACCGGCACGGTCTCGGGCTGCAGTTCCCGGCGCAAACGCGCCACATAATGACGCACCGTCGATTCGCTCACGGTGGCGCCGTATTCATCCCGGAGCCGCTGCCAGATCCGGCGGCTGGTATGCCGCTGCTTCCGCGGCGCCGTCCGATCCGCTTCTAACCACTGCCGAATCACCGGGTGGTAGGGACCGAGCTGGGGCGCCGGCGCGGGCTGGGTCCGCACATAGGTGGGAGCCTCCGGGGCCGCCTCCGTCCGATTCAAATATTTCCTCACGGTTTTGCGGGAATAATGCAACTCCCGGGCCATCCGCCGCACGGGCCACCCCTGCCGTTCATGGAGTTGACGAATCGAGTAGATATCGGGCACTGTGACCACTCCTCTAACCTCCGCCCCTGATAGATTGGCTCAGCGAGCCAGCCTCCATGGTAGCGGAAATGGGCGAAAAATGGTCCCCGTTGTCTCAGCCAGAGTCGTACGGCTCTGGCTCCCTTTTGCTCGGCCACTCGGCCTTTTCTGGTCCCCTTTTAGTCGGCCATTTACAGTTGGCACAGACGATTAATGCTGCGATCACCGGTTCTTCTACATTGAACAAATCCCTATATGTTTCTCACGTGACACCAAGTTTCCTGGCACATAATGCCTTTAGCGCACTTTACGCGACGCCCTACGTGGGAATGGTTTTAAATCCCGCTTCGATACAGTTGGTCAACGCAGAAACTGTTCAAGTGGCCGACACCGAGAATTGGACAAACACCTCTTCAAACCAAGAATACACGCTTAAATACATGCTGGGAAAGTGGTTGGTGGATCAACGAGACACATTTTATTTTGGGAATACACTTTCGCCAGGACCAACCACGGTTTCGTTGTCGGCCTTAAACTAATAGCAGAGATACGCGAGATGGCGAATCCGCTTTCAATGTTTAAGACACGGACTATTCATGGGACCCGGAGTCCCAGCCCACAGGGGCTGTTCCCGTGGGCACATCTCTTTCCGCGCGCTTCTCCCGATAAACGGATCCGGACACGTCCCCGTGGGTACGATCCAGTACCACGTCACTGACGAGGCAGGGGGACCCCTGAGTCCGCTATTCCTGGCAGAGTTCAATGTCTTCTTTCAACAAGGTTAAGACGAATTCGGTTTTCAGATTGCATCAACGTGTTTTCTCATTATCGGCGTACATCTTAGCAGAACGCCTTGTGGCAGTCTTGTTTCTTGTGTCCACGACAAATACAGCGTACGCGAATGTTCGCCCGGGTACGCCAAATTTTTTTCATGACTCGCAGCTTTGCATAAAAATTGAGATTGAGCGCGGAACGTTTTTCGCGCTCAATCTCAATTGGCGTGGATGCCCCCGCACGACTCTTAAGCTCGTGGTCAATCTCATCACAACGACGACGAAAAGCATAACTTTACAAATTGAATCCCAACTGGGATAAAAACACGTATGCTACCCACAAGGGACACCAATCCTAATGAAACACCATGTCTAGACATCATTTCCATACTTATGGATAGTCGATAACTACAACGCTTTTCGCCATACTGCGAAGCACAGCAGGTCAGTTTGACTTCGTCAAAATCGGATTAGCTAGGTCAAGCTGCCCCCCTTGGCTCTCGTTTATCGATATGATTAGCACCTTCACCCCAGCGACTGGCACGTTGATATCTTGCGGTACTTGGCCCGGACTCGCCGAATAAGTCGCCAAGGTCTGACCGCGCTGATCGCTAAAGGTAATTGTCGCCCCGTTCGCATTATCGCTATCGTCCAACCCGATAATAGCGGCCAGGTTGGCGTAGTTGCGATTCAACAAAAAGTTTGCTTGCGCGGTGCCGCCAGTAAATGCGTATATTCCCCGCGAATACCTCGTGCCCGCCATTGTCATGGATTGGTTCACCTGCAAGCCGTAACCAGTGTCGAGCCCGTTCGTATAATATGGTTGACCTGGTAAGTCTTCTAAATAGCGTTCATTACTGTCTAACTGCATCGAATTCGACGGTGGTAACGTAATCTGATTTGCAGTGGTTAGAACGGGATTAGCTAGGTCAAGCTGCCCCCCTTGGCTCTCGTTTATCGATATGATTAGCACCTTCACCCCAGCGACTGGCACGTTGATATCTTGCGGTACTTGGCCCGGACTCGCCGAATAGGTCGCCAAGGTCTGACCGCGCTGATCGCTAAAGGTAATTGTCGCCCCGTTCGCATTATCGCTATCGTCCAACCCGATAATAGCGGCCAGGTTGGCGTAGTTGCGATTCAACAAAAAGTTTGCTTGCGCGGTGCCGCCAGTAAATGCGTATATTCCCCGCGAATACCTCGTGCCCGCCATTGTCATGGATTGGTTCACCTGCAAGCCGTAACCAGTGTCGAGCCCGTTCGTATAATATGGTTGACCTGGTAAGTCTTCTAAATACGCATGACCGGGTCCAATAGTCAATATTTTACTGTCATATAGTGAAAAAAGCGCTGTATTTGGAGCAATCGGATCTTTCGCATAAACAACCAACTCGTACGATCCTACTGTAGTGGGCGTAAAGGTAAAGGCAGGAGTTGATGAGTAGTTCCCACTAGCAATCCAATTCCCGTCTGGGCCTTTAATCCAGAACTGATATACGGGTTGTATCAAATTTTTGCTGGTGGCCGTCAAAGAAATTGGTTGCCCAATTTCTGAACTCGAAGTGGGCACCACGAGAGAGGCGGTCGCATCGACGTTGACAACAAATGTATGGGTGAGCGCTGCTTGCCAATCGTTTGCGCTAATTTGATCGGCGTCCAGAGCATATACCGTAACTGGATAACTGCCTGCTGTAGGGGAAGAGAGGGTGAAAGTGTTAATCGTAGAATAGTTTTGAACAATATGCCATGTCCCGTTTTGCTGTTCTTGCCAGAATTGATATTCTGGTGTCGACCCATTGCCGTCTGCCTGAGCGGTGAATGTTATCGTAGTTCCTTCTGCTTGGGCACCCACAGGTCCCGTCACTGAGAGATCAGAAACAGCGCCAGCTGTCGCTGCGAATGAATATCCACCCGCTAAAACGAACGTTAAAACCAGTAAAAATGAGGTAAGTCCATAGAATATTTTCTTTAACACCGAATTCCTCCTCTATATCTATAACTTCCAACATTAATAATCCTTCACTTATGGACCGCCCCACAGACCTCGTGCCTACCAAAAACACCCACGTTTGGCATTTAGAAATCCGCTACTTTCCATTGCTTTTCTCCACCTTCAGCAGCGACCTATCAACGACTGGTTGCAGGTTCCCGCATGCCTTTAGAACTACCTTATGTAAAACGACACGGGTCCTTCATGCACAATTTTCTTGATATACCCAACCATACAGATTTGAAGATAAGATCTCTCTGTGTGCACAGAGAGATCTTATCCAGACGTCAATTCCCCAAATTTGCGGATACCGACGTTTCAGTTCTCTACTGGCACATATACTTCTTCGACATTGTTGCGGAAGATCCTGCACCTCTATCTGGTCAGCATGAAAAATACATGGGTGGACAACTGAAATTGCCTGCCCTTCCCCCGAAAAAATTTCGAGGCCCGCCATGAACAGTGCATTTGTATTCATGGCGTGTAAGGTTTAAGTGAGTTCGCTAATCCAACAGCTTCGGGAAAGGTGTTCCCTTGAGCTGAAACTTCCACAGAACTGTCCTCCCATGAAATAGCGTATTGATTAAGCATATTGCTGTAATGGATAGTACCTTGTGGCGCGGGTAACGGGTGCCCACTTAAACCAGCCATGATGTTTGTCGCGGCCGTTTCGAGCATCGACACATTCACTTTAGGGGATTCTAAAACATAATAAGTCACGGAAAAGGCCCACCCCAAATCGTTCCACATCAGTTCTTGCTCCTGAGATGAGGAATACAGTGTTCCGTTAATTCCATCAAACACCTCGGGGGTAGCCGTAGACCCGGATGGCGGCGTACGCGTGAGCGAAACCGGGGTTAATACTTCATACTCTGCGATGGAGTAGAGACCATCTTGTGAGATAGTGGACGGGGCATTTACAGGTGGCACCAGCGTCCCCTTTGGATCGTAGAACGACATTTGATATTCTGTAATGACGGAAGTCTCACCTTCAGGTTGCAGAGTTAAGTAACCTGTCGTAATGCCAACATTGCTAAAGGTTATTCCAGGCTGGGTATCCCCAAACGAATTACCTATAGGGGCGAACAATGGTAATGGGGTTGGGAGATTAACCAGGGCTTTCGTGGTTTGCATTTGAGTGATTGCTTCACGTATACGCGGAACAAAGATGGGAGGCGACGCCACTGTGGTAGATTGGGCTGGTGACGGTGTTAGAGTGGTGACAGGTGGCAATGCCGGACCAGATGGCTTAGCGGGTGACTCATTGGTGCTGCCCCGCGACGTCGAAGATGTCGTCACGGGGGTTCCGCTGGCTGAGGGGGTAACAACCACCGATCCCGAATGACCGTGACTTGCCCCAATAGATTGGTGAACCTCATTGGATTGAGTATTGCCACACGCGGCTAACGTGCCGATGAGTGCTAGGCTAAGAGTTGATGATACAAGCTTTGTATTCATTCAATTGCTCCTTTAGCAATTTTATTTTCTTTCCGGTTAAGGTGGTCCTCAAAATTTCTGAGGAGTCTTAATAATCTCTTTGTTGTCATCCTGACGTTATAGTTTAATTGATTCGGTTTGATATGGTGCGAGTGCCTTGTTTGTTCGGTTACAAAAAGCTTGCATTGTAATTGCATTATCATCCGTAAATGTAACTGCACTTAATTCTCCATTACTGGCGGTATAGTTGAAAATCATGAAATACCGTGTTTGGCCTTTCTTGGTCTTAGTCCCAAGTCCAGAGAGGCCACCAACGATAGTGCCTAATCCCGGAACTAATAATGTACCTATAATTGCTCGACCCACTACGTTTTTGCTTTTTTCAACTAATTCTTGTTCGCTCTTTACGACGGCCGCCCGAATTTGCTTAAGATCCAGGTCGAATTTTTGCGTTTCGGTAACAACCACTAGCTTCTCGGATAGCCGAAATACATCACAGGTCGCATAGCGTTGAATGCCTAGCCCCTCTACATGTTTTACAGTAATCAAATCATCAGCACCCGCATCAACCATTTTTTGTTTGTGATCGGCTACCGCCTTTTTCCCCCTATTTATTGCAATCCAAATAATCCCGCCAATGACCAAAAGGAATAATAATCCACCCATTCTAACTTCACGCCCTTTCTATTTAGGTACTTGCGTAATCAAGAACAATTAACTGCAAGGCCTCCTTCGAAAATACATTAAGATATTCGACGAATTCACCACAATTTCCTTCTAAGGAAACGTAAAATGATGCGTACACACGATTCGTCATTACGTTTTATCTTGCAACCGTGGCCAGATAGCGTAATTCCAATTAACGTTGTTGATTTTCATGGTGCTGGTTTTTGGTTCCAATGATACGCAGACTTCGGAATGGGCTCAGCTCCGCATATAACAAAATCGATTCCATTACCGTACGTCGCATCGGCACCGCGCCCTATACCACCGCCGGGCGCGAAGTCTGCGTGTGTGTCGTCTAATAGAAGAGCGGACACTTTCAGCGGTAATTTTTGGCTCTTCCGCACTTTTGGTGTAAAAATTATCTGATGTCGAAATCTCGCAGTATAATAAGGACATATATTCCAAATATTACCATGCGAGGTCCGCTATGTCGCTCTCCATTTTGCTCGCCGTGCCGACCCAAGACCTCACGATGACCTCACGATCACGGATGATGGGCACCAGTTTTTTCTGACTCTCTGGATCGCGGCGGCATGTGCTCCGTGCCCTCACTGTGGCCAGGTCTCGTCCCGTTGTCACAGCAGGTATTCGCGCCAAGTGCATGATCTGCCGTGGAGTGATGCGACGGTTTCCGTGGACCTGGTGGTCCCGAAATGGTAGTGTGACAATCCGGACTGTCCGCAACGCATTTTCTGTATGCGGTTGACGCCCTGGGTGCCGGCCTATGGTCGGCGGTCGACGCGTTTGGCGGAGGGGATGGCCGACTGGGCCTGGACGACGAGTGCCGAAGAAGTGGCCGCCCGGGCCATTTTTTCAGGATGTTGATCCTCACCATCGCGTGGACGCACGAATGGGCCCAAAGCCCTGGTTTACTCCGTGTTGGGGACACGGACGCACGACCCGCCGCCATGCGGTCCTGTTGTTTCTCCCCCCTGCCGTCCACTGGGAGGCATTATGTGATAGCCGAAACACTCTCGCCCCTCTCCCGAATAGTGGGGAGGGGCGAGAGATCGGAAACATTACTTAAGCCCGGGCAGAGGACACTGCCAATCGCTCACGCCACCCCGGACGTAACGGACGCCCAAACGCAAAGTGCGGGGTCGTTTTAAATCCGGTGAGCGGCACCAAAGGCCAACCCGCAAAGGCATAGTGACTGGTGAACAACAAGGGTACCCCCAGAATCGGTTGGCATGCGAGCAGGAAGTGTCGAGCGCACCCCCGACAGTAGCCATCACCCTCAGAGGAAGAAAAAATGGCGCGTCACCTATTTACCACTATCTGGTGATAGGAAACACCAGATAGATAACGTCGGAAATCCTTGACCCGCAAGGATTTCCGACGTTATGAAAACTCTTTTAGCGGGATGTTAACGATTTAACATTCTCGATAACTCCTCCACTCTGTCAGTATCTCGATCTCGTTTCGCATATTCAATAGCGTCTTTATACCAGGCCTTGCCGCTGTCATACCGAATATCATAGGCCTCGCCCAGACGTTCCGCTAAGAAACTTGCGCGCTGATAATCCTGATCCCTACCGGCATATTCAATAGCGTCCTTGCACCGTCGCGCATGGCTTCAAATCCGACATGGGAATCAGCTGCAGAAATCCCTCGTGTGTGCGACGAGGTCTTGCCCTAGTCCAATATTGGCGTGGAGGCTCGGCATAAACTGGCTCACATTGCCCATATCAGTCGATCCATGAGGCTGGGCTACAGCGTTTGGCTTTCTCCCCCATAGAGGATAAATACCATCAGCGACCCGACTGAGCACGGGGTTTGTGCCGCATTGTTTCATACCGGGGAACAAAACGCCGCCATGACATCTGGCACCCAGTTCCCTCAGCAGCGGACTGAGCGGCCGTTAGTACATCAGCTAAGAGTTTCTCGACCCGGTCATTTCGGTCCGATCTCACTAGAAATCGGGCAGACGTGTACTCAGGAATGACATTGGGAGAATCCTCGCCATGGGTGATGATGCCGTGGAGTCGCTCCTGAGCAAAGAGGCGTTGACGCAAGGAGTTCACCATTTGATAGAATGTCACGACCGCATCGAGGGCATTGAAACCGTATTGCGGGGCTGCCGCTGCATGGGCGGCTCGGCCCACAAACTCAATATCGATACCTTCGCGAGCCAGATATTCTGGCCGGACCTCATCAAAAGCTGCCGGATGCAGCATCAAGGCTGCATCGACGCCCTCGAAGACGCCAGCCTCTGGAAGGTAACTTTTACCACCGCCACCTTCCTCGGTGGGACATCCAATGATGGCGATGTGACCAGGGATTTTATGCTGTTGTAGCCATAGGCTTAAAGAGGCACCTGCTCCAGCAGACATCGTAGCAATTAGATTGTGGCCGCACGCATGTCCAATTTCAGGAAGCGCGTCATATTCTGACAAGAAATCAAGTTTTGGGCCTCCTGTACCTAAGGTCTTGGAAGCAACAAAGGCCGTCTCGAGGCCGCCCACAGTTTTCTCAACCTTAAAGTCCTGAGCTTCTAACCAGTGGTACAGAGCTTCGGCCGAACGGTATTCTTCAAATTTGATTTCATGGTACGCATGGATCGTGTGGGCTAAATTCCGCAGATCCTTCTCCATGTTCTCGATAATCTGAAAAAGATTCTGCGGTTAAAGAGCTTGGACGCGACCCGCAATGATAGGATTTTACAGACATTGCGAGCAACAAAATCTGGAAGAGTTCAGATATTTTTCAGAGAGCTTAGATGTCAATGTTAGTGACGTTTACTTAGTTTGTGTGAAATTGTAAGGAGAGTAAATTTCCACTTTTAGTTTAGCACAGCAACATCTCAAGGAAGGACCAAAATTGATAAAATTCTTGTGAGCTTTGTATGCTTGGATAGGTACATACTGGTACCCCGTACTCCTAATGTTTCCTGTGACCCAGACTTCGCGTGTCAATATCGGGTAAGCGGCGACTTAAGTAGACGCAATATTCGCAGGTGAATTATGTATTCGGTCATAAAGAATTATAAACGGAGGAAGTTGGAGGCGGTCAAGGATCCCGCACACCTAGTAGTTTTCTCGATGTTTGCCTCTGTCGCAAAAACGACCGTTTATGAAACGCTCGTTCGAGAGATCTCCCGATCCCCGCAACCCGCATGCGGGATGTTGCAAAACGCTGTTGCAAAACCTCGTGTTTCAGAATAGACAGTGCGCCTGAGTTCTGCAACACTAGAAGGGGAGGGATTCTCATGTTTATCGGATATGCCCGCGTGTCGACGGCCGAGCAAACGCTGGCCCTGCAAGAAGACGCGCTGCAGCAGTTGGGCTGTGAAAAAATCTTTCGGGATGTAATGTCCGGCAGCACCACCGAGCGACCGGGGCTCTCCGAGGCCCTGGCCTATGCCCGATCCGGGGACGTCCTGGTGGTCTGGAAACTCGATCGGCTGGGGCGGTCGTTGGCGCATCTCATCCAAGTGGTCCAACAACTGCACACGGAGGGCATCGGCTTCCGGAGTCTCCAAGAAAACATGGACACCACGACATCCGGCGGGCAGCTCATTTTTCACATTGTCGGGGCGCTGGCCGAGTTTGAGCGTTCGCTGATTCGGGAGCGCACCACCGCGGGATTAGCGGCAGCACGGGCCCGCGGACGGATAGGGGGCCGGCCCCCGCGACTATCCACCGACCAGATTCGGATGGCGCAACGGCAATTGGAGAACTCCGACCTGACCATGGAAGAGGTGGCCCACGCCTTTCATGTGTCGCGGACGACACTCTATCGGGCATTGAAAAAGGTCGTACGGGAATGATGTCTAATTGCCTTGCATGGAGGACGCTGGACATATCCTATCTGGTTGTGTGACCGGGCGTCCGCCGTGTTGCAAAGTCTGGAGGAGCGCCGTGGCATTGACGGTGCTCCACTTAAAAGATCCGGCGACCACATGTCCTCCCAGTGACGCATGATCAAGGTCGGGGTGAATCCCCCTGACGGGCAAGCCGGTTGACCAGGCCATAATCGGTGTCGGCGTTCATGCGCCAAAAGCGGGCTTCCCCGATATCAGCGAGCCGCGGGCTAAATTGGTATTGATAGCCGAGCAAGCCTAAGAGGCCAAAAATCCGTTGTAACAAACCTTGCACTTGTCGCGAGTAAAATGACCCGATCCACAACGTCAGAAAAAGCTAATGCCCATCGTCCGTTATGGTGAGGTCTTAGGTCAGCACGGTGGATAAAATCGAGAGCGACATAGCGGACCTTCTATTGTAGAGGAAATGTCCAAATTATACCGCGGGATTTTGACGTCGGATCAGACTTACACCAAAAGGCGGAAGAGCCATTTCCATTTGGCCATACACAACCAGTCAGCAATAGGATAGGGCCCTATTGCCTTAGATGCCGTCATTCGTGGTCTTGGAGTCGGGACTCAGTGGACAGGGCTCGGTCCCTTCAGGTGCCGTGAGAAGGGGCCAATGGTCGGCCCAGCGGTGGATGGCTGTGAGGACCGTCTCAAAATCCTGGCCCTTGGGCGTGAGCTGATACACCACCTGCACGGGCGCGGTAGCCATGACGCTGCGCGACACAATGCCGGCGCGTTCCATCTCCTTCAACCGCAATGCCAGCATGCGGTCGCTCATCGCCGGGACCCGGGTCTGAATTTGAGAGAACCGGTAAGGACCCGCCAGCAGCACTTCCCAGATAAGGCCGACCCAGCGCTTGCTCAGCAAGGAGACGGCTGCTTCGAATTTTGGACACAACTCACTGTTTTCCATGAAGGCCTCCTCTAGCTATAAACTTATTATAAGTAAGCAGTTGACAAAAAGGAAGCAAGAGAGCATATATAAATAGAAGTGGGAGTTCTGGTTAGCAAATGGTCTTCGGGGCAAGCCTAGTCTTTAAGGCTTTGGCACATTGGCAAGTGGAAAATTTTCTCAGCCATTTTCATCAAAGATGCGATAGCGGGTGCGGCCGGCTACCGTGAGGACTGCGGCACGACGCGACACAGGAAGAAGGAGGAATTCACATATGCCAGCTGTCACCCCAGAAATATGGATTGATTTACCCCGCATCAGGGAACCTCGGGAAAATGTTAGAGACCGCTCCGTCGAGCTGGTGTCGACGGCTCCCTCTCTACTTGAAGGGGCGGGATTTCCTGTCCGCCGCCCCTGGCCCTCCCAAACGCTAGGATTCCGGCAGGCCGACCCATTTCTGTTGCTGGATCATTTGGGAGCGGTTGACTATGCGCCCGGTGAAGCCAAGGGGGCTCCATGGCACCCGCACCGGGGATTCGAAACTGTGACGTACATCATCGACGGGGCAATGGCCCATCATGATTCCCAGGGCGGGGGCGGGCTCATCACAGATGGGTCCACGCAGTGGATGACGGCGGGGGCTGGCATTCTCCACGACGAAATGCCTCCGGAAAAGTTTGTGGAAAAAGGCGGCTTGTTTCACGGCATACAACTTTGGGTCAATTTACCCCAGCGGCTGAAGTGGACCCCGCCCCGCTACCAGAGTCTCGAATCGGAACACATTCCCATTGTGGTGTCTGAACGTGGCGACACTCTCATTCGTCTCATTGCTGGCTCATTAGGGGAACATAAAGGGGCGGGGGCTACGTGGACGCCTATTACGTTTATCCACGCCAGCTTGGAGCCTGGGGCAAGGCTGCAGCTGCCGTGGCCGGAGGAGTTCAACGCATTGGCCTATGTGCTGAGCGGGTCCGGGAGTGTAGGGCCGGCCGGCGTGCTGGTTCGCGAAGGCCAGGGAGTAAAATTTGGTCCTGGCAATGCGCTGACTGTCCTGGCTGCGCCCACCCAGCCGGAACCAACCAAGCGGCTGGAGATATTGCTGCTGGGAGGCCAGCCCATTCGCGAGCCGATAGCGTCTTATGGTCCCTTTGTGATGAATACCCATGCCGATATCGTGCAGGCTTTTGATGATTACCAGGCAGGCAAGATGGGTTCGATTCCCGCAGCAGAATATCGCCGGGAGCCGGACCGGAGCAACTGAAATCCCCTGTGTGGCGGATTTGCAGCGAAGCGGGGGCAGAGAATGAGGCGCGGGGCAGCAGGCCCGCGCCTCATTTTTACACGCCGGAGTGAAATCAGGCCGGAGCGTTTTAGGCTGTGGCAACGCCACTGTCCTGACCAGGGCCCTAGTGGTTTTGGTTTGTGGCCCAGTATGGTAGAATGTGCACATATTTGTGCACAGGAGGTGGCCCGTTGCGGCGCTTTGCATTTGTTCTTCACCCGCTGAGGTTTGACGACTTTGCCAGGAAGTACGCATTTACCAGATATCTCCCCCAGTCGGTGGTGGAGTCGGCCTTCAAACACGTCCACCCAGTGGTGGCGGGGCATGTGACGGGGGTGAGGTCTCTGACCGGGGAGGATCTGGAAGGATGGCTGATTGGCCTGCCCCTCACGCCTCAGGTGATTATGAATTCCCCCTATGACTGGGTGCTGAAGAAGTTGGAACGGGCCGGAAAGATGGCTGAGGATTTAGGTGCAGAAATTCTGGGGCTCGGGGCGTTTACCAAAATTGCCGGGGACCGTGGGGTGACCCTGGCCCAGCGCCTTCATATTCCCGTGACTACGGGCAATTCCTATACAACCGCGACCGCGGTGGAAGGAACGCTGGCGGCAGCTGGGCGCATGGGGATCACGCTGAATTCTGCCGAGGTCACTGTGCTTGGGGCGACCGGGTCAATAGGGCGGGCTACGTGCTTTGTGATGGCCCCGTCCATTCGTTATCTGCGCATCGTGGCGCGGCACGCCGATGCACTGACGCTGCTCGCCGCAGAACTGACCCAGCGCTTTCCGCACCTGTCTGTGGATATCTCCACCGATGCCCGCACGGCTGTGCGCGACGCAGACATTGTTGTCGCAGTCTCCTCGGCCCCAGGAGCCATTATTGAGCCGCAGGACCTGAAAGCAGGCGCCGTGATTACCGATGTGGCCCGCCCCCGCAATATTTCCTCGGTGGTGACCCAGTCCCGTCCTGACGTTCTGGTGCTCGATGGCGGAGTGATAGAAGTGCCAGGCAGTCAGGCGGACATGGGATTCAACTTTGGATTTCCTCCGAAAATGGTGGAAGCGTGCATGGCGGAAACGATGATCCTGGCGCTTTCCTCGCGTTTTGAGAATTTCACTCTAGGCGCTGATATCGAGGTGCCCAAAGTGTCGGAAATTCACCGGTTGGGACAGGACCACGGATTTCAGCTCGCGGGATTCCGGCGTTTTGAACGGGCGATTGACTCCACGGAAATTGACTTGATCCGCCAGCGCGCCCACCGCCAGCCTTCATCCCGGGAAAACGCTGCCGACAAGAGCTAAAGGACCGGCCGCTGGTGAAAACTGAAAAAGGGCCGGCCTGACACTGCAGATCAGATCGGACCTTTTTCAAGCGGTGATGGGACCGCCCCGACTTTAATACACCGTGAGATACTGATCCACTTCCCAGTCGTGGACCTGCTGCCGGTACACTTCCCACTCAATGCGCTTGGCTTCAAGAAACCGCGAGAAGATGTGCTCTCCGAGAGCCTCGCGCATCACCCCGTCCTTTTCAAAGTAGTCCAGAGCTTCGCCCAGATCCTCCGGTAGATTCTGAATGCCGTATTCCTTGCGCTCAAAATCATTCATGCGGTAAATGTTCCGTGTCACGGGTGCCGGAGCATCCAGTTTTCTCCGGATGCCGTCAAGCCCGGCCTTAATGGTCGCCGCTAGCGCCAGATAGGGATTCCCGGAAGGGTCGGGAGAACGCAGCTCAATGCGGGTCGCAGCGCCCCGGGCCTGCGGGACGCGGATCATGGGACTGCGGTTGCCCATGGACCAGGCGATATACACGGGGGCTTCGAATCCGGGCACCAGCCTTTTGTAGGAGTTGACCAAGGGGTTGGTCACTGCTGTAAACGCCTTGGCGTGGTCAATTAACCCAGCGATATAGCGCAGACCGACTTTGCTGATCCCCTCTGGATGTTTGGGGTCCTGAAAGGCATTGACCCCGTCATGGAAAAGGGCCTGGTGAAAGTGAAGGCCGGAGCCATTGACTCCCTGCAGCGGCTTGGGCATGAAGGTTGCATGGAAGTTATGCTGCAAGGCGACCGTCCGGGCCACAAACCGGAAAGTCACAATGTTATCGGCAGTGGTCAGAGCATCATCATAGTGCAGGTCAATTTCGTGCTGTCCCGGCGAGACTTCGTGGTGGGTGGCTTCAATGACAATACCCATTTGTTCCAGCGCCAACACAATTTCCCGCCGGATATCCTCTCCCAGATCGACGGGGGACAGGTCAAAATAACCCGCCTGGTCGACCGTATGGGTTGTCGCTTTGCCGTCGTCATCGCGCTGGAACAGGAAGAATTCAGGTTCGGGGCCCACAGTAATTTTATAGCCCATTTCTTCAGCTTCACGGATCACCCGCTTCAACGTCGTGCGCGGATCTCCGGCAAACGCTGAGCCGTCAGGATTTTTAATGTCGCACATCAGGCGGGCTGTCAGGGCTTCTTTGGGAGCCCAGGGAAACACCGCGAAGGTGTCTGGATCCGGGTCCAGGTACATGTCGGATTCCTCAATACGCACAAATCCTTCAATAGAGGAGCCGTCAAACATGATTTTGCCGTCGAGTGCCGATGACAGCGAATGCAGAGGGATCGCCACATTTTTCACGATTCCCAGGATGTCAGTGAATTGCAGGCGTATGAATTTGACGTTCATCGCTTGCGCTTGCTTTAAGACTTCGGCTTTGGTCAGTCCCATAAATCCTCCCTGTTCCTCCCTTACGGTGATGACGCCTATCTTCCAGCATGGCCTAGTTGAGCCGCCGCGGCCCATAGCCGGGACTGCGTAGACGAGGCATTGTCTTCATTATAGCGGAGTGCGCGGCCTCAAGTTGGAAGATTTGCCGTATTTCACGGGTGGCACAAGAGAGAGGGAAAGCACTGGCTTCTTATTCTCCACCGTATAGCAGGCAGCACTTGAGTAAACTCTACGCCCAGGACTTGATAGGGAGTGAGCGAGTGGAAGAATTGCTGACGCTGCTGTACAGAACGACGCTCTTGTGGCTTGTGGCCTTATGGGTGTTTCGCATGATGGGCAAGCGCACCCTCGCCAAAATGGGGTCATTCGACTTTGCGGTCATCATCATGATTGGGGAAGCTGTGGCCATCGGGATGGAGGATAGCAAGACGCCGCTCATCAATGCCATTGGCATTACAGTACTGCTGGGTGTGCTACAGTATGCCTTAACGTGGCTTAACGTGCGATTCCGCTGGCTCGAGAAAATCACGCAGGGAAACCCGTCAATGGTCGTGCAGGACGGCAAGATTGACCGGGACATCCTTAAAAAAGAGCGGGTGTCCATGGCGGACCTGAACATGGAGCTCAGAAAAAATGATGTGCCCTTGAAAAAAATCCAAGAAGCGCGGTTGGAGCCTACGGGGGATATCTCCGTGAAAAAGAAGTCGCCAAGCAAAAATAAGGGATCTGGAGAATAGGGGGAGCCCCTATTCATACAGGGCTGTTTTGTGGAGCCATGGAAAGGTATCGCTTTTTTTCGTTTTTTCGCCTACACCTCTCCCCCTAAAGAGTTGGGGAGAGGTTGTTGTATAAAGATACCTGGATATGTATAATAATTCCCGAGGTGACCGAGATGCGGGCGGCAGTTTTGGGAGCTACGGGATATGCAGGGCAGGAGACGGTGCGCATTTTGATGCGCCATCCCGAGATCTCGCTGGTGGCGATGACTTCCGAACGGGAAGCAGGCTTGTCCACGGACCGCTTGTTTCCTTTTTTGCGTAATGGCCCAGCAACGTATGTGAGTCCGCAGCAATTGGAGCAAGAGAATGTTGACCTGATTGTCAGCTGCCAGGCGGCTAAACAGGCGGTGTCCTATTTTCCCAAATGGGCCGCCAGCGGGGTGAAGGTGATGGACTTGTCCGCGGATTTCCGGTTTGCGGACAAGGGGGTCTATGAATCGGCCTACGGAGCCCATCCGGCACCGGAGCTGATGGGCCTAGCGCAGACTGGGTACGCAGATGACCCCCTGATAAGCTACTCAGCTACCCGCCCTATTTTTGGCAATCCGGGCTGTTACCCCACGGGATTCCACCTGGCCATTGGCCCCCTGATCCAGGCGGGGATAGCGCTGCCCCACCTGATTGTCGACGGCAAATCCGGGGTCAGCGGCGCCGGGCGGAAGCCTCAGGTTGGCCTGATGATGGCGGAGATGGCGGAAAATGTGGCCCCTTACAATAATCCTGGACAACACCGTCACACCTTTGAAATGGAAGCGGCTACCGGCGGCTTCGTCACTTTTCAGCCGCACTTGATGCCGATGGCCCGGGGTATGGAACTGACTATTTACATCGTGGACAGCCCGGCATCTCTCGAGGAGATCACCGGCTGCTGGCACAGTGCTTACCGCTCGAGCGCGTTTGTGGATGTGCTGCCCAGCGGCCAAAAACCTGAAACACGCCGGGTGCGCGGAACAAACCGGGCTGAGCTGGGGGCATCATGGGATGCTAGAACACAGACTGCGGTGTTGTATGCGTCTTTGGATAATTTAGGGAAAGGGGCTGCCGGCCAGGCGATTCAGCACATCAATCAGTGGCTGGGATGGCCCTCCCACTTAGGGCTGGAGTGAAAAAACAATGCAGCAATTCATTGAACAAGAGATTGCGGGCATGACGTGGCGCCCATCCAACGTCACGTTTCCCAAAGGGTTCAAAGCGTGCGCGGCGGCGGCGGGGCTGATCGCCGGAAGAGCGGATATGGCTCTCATATGGTCGGCCAAGCCAGCCGTGTTTTCGGGTTTGTTCACCACCAATGCCGCAGAGGCTGCTCCTGTCACCTTGACACGCAAAGTGGCTGAGGGCGGATTGTGTCAGGCCATCGTGGTCAACGCGGGCAATGCGAACGCGGTGACTGGCGCGGCCGGCATGCAAGACGCCATAACTATGCAGGACCAAATGGGACGGGGACTGCACATCTCCCCGTCTCTGGTCGCCGTGGCATCCACGGGGGTTATCGGCGTGCCCCTGCCGATGACGCTGGTCCAAGCCGGCATGGAGCACCTGGTGCAGGACTGGGAAGAGGAGCGGGAGTGTGACGGCATCAAAGCCAGCGAAGCTATCCTGACGACCGACCGCGAACCGAAGGCCCTGGCCTGCGAGGTGGAATTGCCGGGAGGCACCGTGCGCATCGGCATGATAGCGAAGGGATCTGGGATGATTCACCCGCAAATGGCCACGATGCTGGCATTTTTCACGACGGACGCCGATATCAGCAAACCCGTGCTGGACTCCCTCATGCGTCAAGCCGTGCTGCGCAGTTTCCTCCGGGTGTCAGTCGACGGGGACCCCTCGACGAACGATATGGCCGTGATTATGGCGAACGGTCTGAGCGGGGTAAAAGTAGAGATGGACAGTGCGCGCGAGCAATTCGGGGCCGCCCTCGTGCATCTGGCCCGACAGGGCGCGCGGATGATTGCCCACGACGGCGAGGGGGCGACCAGGCTCTTGACTGTCCGCGTGCGGGGGGCGGCCTCAGAAGCCGACGCCGCCCTGAAAGCCCGGACGGCAGTGCGGTCGAATTTGGTCAAGTCTGCTGTGTACGGCCAAGACCCTAATTGGGGCAGGGTGGTAGCGGCAGTGGGAAGTGTGGGGTTGCCGTTCAGCCTTTCCAGGGTATCTCTAACCATGGGGACCGTCCAGGTTCTGAAAGACGGGCTGCCCGTGGCTGGCGTGGAAGACCAGGCGCACGAGGCGATGGCAGGGGACGAAGTGGTGATGGATGTGACGGTAGGCAGCGGGCATGGCGCCGCAGAGGCGTGGGGATGCGACCTTACCGAGCAGTATGTGGAGATCAACGCCCATTACCGCACCTGATAGGGCCGTTGTCTAGGGGGGAGCAGCCAATGCGGGTCGTGGTGAAAATTGGCGGGAGCCTTCTGCAGCAGGCTGGCGCGGGAGAGTCCTGGATCCATGAAATCCAGCGGTTTGTCCAGGAGGAGCACCAGGTTGCTGTGGTTCACGGCGGGGGCCCTGCAATTACGGAAAGTTTGAGCAGAGCCGGGGTGGCGGTCTCGTTTCACCAAGGACAGCGGATTACCACCTCTGAGGTGCTCGGGCATGTCGTGCAGGTGCTCAGAGGCCAGGTGAATGCCGCATTAATCGTGCAGATGAGCCGCGCCGGCATTGCGGCCGTGGGGCTGAGCGGCGTGGACGGCGGCATGCTGCAGGCTCGGCGCCTGGATGGACCTGACCTCGGGCATGTAGGAAAGGTGGCGGAGGTCAACCCAGCGCTGATTCAGGCGCTGTGGCAGGCAAACATGGTTCCTGTCGTGGCTCCTCTGGCCATGGAGCAAGGGGGCCGCGGCATTCTCAACTGCAATGGCGACGGGGTTGCGGCGGCCCTAGCCGTGGGACTGCAAGCAGATTTGATGGTCTTCTTTACGGAGCGCGGCGGGCTGCGCGAAAGTCCTGAGCCGGGAGCTGCTCTGGTGCGCCAGATTGCCGCATCGGACATTGCGCAGTGGATCAGTTCTGGGCGGGCCAACGCAGGCATGGTGCCCAAGCTGGAATCTGCCCGCGATGCTCTGCGGCACGGCGTGCCCACGGTGCTCATCGGGTCATATTATGACGCGTTCCAAGGCTCCACGGAATTTTTGGCGGATTAGCCGATTACACGAAAGAAGGTCTTTTTGCTGATGGAAGCCAATCATTTGATGCCGGTGTACAACCGGTATCCGGTGGTGCTCGCGCAGGGAACGGGCGCCGAGGTCTATGACACGCAGGGACGGCATTACTGGGATTTTCTAGCAGGAATCGGTGTGAACTCCTTAGGATACAACCACCCCGCCATCCAGGAGGCGCTGGCCCGCAGCGCGCCCTTAATCCACACCTCCAATCTCTTCTGGACCGAAGAAGGGATTCAGCTGAGCAACAAGATGGCCGACATCACGGGCGGCTTTCTCTCGCTGTGGGTCAACAGCGGGACGGAGGCAAACGAGGCGGGCATCAAACTGCTCCGCCGCTACGGGAAGACCGTGCGCAAAGACGCCATCTTGAGCTTAAGCGGGGGCTTTCACGGGCGCACGATGGGGTCATTGTCCGCTACCTTTGTGCCCGCCTACCAAGACCCTTTCACACCCCTGGTGCCGGAGTTTTTCGAGGTCGAGGCAGGCAATATCGGGGCCCTCAGAGCTGCAATGGAGCAGTACCGCCCGTGTGGACTGATGGTAGAATCCATTCAGGGCGAGGGGGGTGTGGTTCCTCTGCCCCCGGGGTATCTCTCTGAGGCAGCCCAGGTAGCCCGCGAGTTCGACTGCCTCTTGCTGGTGGACGAAGTCCAGACCGGTATCGGGCGCACAGGCCAGTGGTTTGGATTCCAGCATGAGGATATCTCCCCCGATATTATCACAGTGGCCAAGGGTCTCGGCGCAGGGGTGCCGATTGGTGCTATGCTGGCCAGAGACGGCGTGGCCCAGTATTTTCAGCCCGGCGATCACGGCACCACATTTGGAGGCAACCCGCTGGCGGCCCGCGCAGGGCTGGCCGTTTTAACATGGCTGGAAGAAGAGGGGCTGGCGCACGTGCGCCAGATGAGCCAGGTGCTGGAGGGCCGGCTGCAGCACCTGGCGCGAGAGTACCCTGATATTGTAATGGGCTACCGGGGACGCGGGCTGATGTGGGGCATTGTCGTGTCGGCCCCCGCCAAAGACCTGGTGCAGATGGCACTGGACCGGGGGTTGATTCTCAACGCGCCCAAGCCCAACGTGATTCGGCTGCTGCCGCCGCTGATTGTCGGTGAAGAGGGCATTGCGGGCTTTTATGATATTTTGAGTGAGGTATTGGAACAGTGGCGCCATACAGCCCGCTGATACACTGAAGGAGTGTGACATGCAGTGATTAAAGGAGTGAATCCCGGAGATACGGTCGTTCTGGCCTATTCGGGCGGTTTGGACACCTCAGTCATTATTCCCTGGCTGAAAGAGCACTACGGGGTAGACGTGGTGGCCTTTTGCGCGGATCTGGGCCAAGGGGAAGATTTGGAGCAGGTGCGGCGCAAGGCCTTTGCCTCCGGAGCCAAAGATGTCGTCATCAAGGATTTGCGTCAGGAATTCATCACCGACTACCTGTTTCCCATGCTGAAATCCCAAGCGGTTTACGAGCATGTGTATCTTCTAGGCACCGCGATCGCGCGCCCCCTGATAGCCAAGTCTCTGGTGGAGGTGGCGCATGAATACCAGGCGTCGGCCGTAGCTCACGGAGCGACGGGCAAGGGGAATGACCAGGTGCGTTTCGAACTGGGGGTCATGGCCTGGGACCCGTCGCTGAAAGTGATTGCTCCTTGGCGCGAATGGGATATTACCGGCCGTGTTGAGGCGATGGAATACGCCCGCACGCACAATATTCCGGTGACGGCGACAAAAGAGAGCCCGTACTCCCGTGACCAAAACCTGTGGCATATCAGCCATGAAGGGGGCATTCTTGAGAGTCCGGCTGAGATGACGCCGCAAGATGTCTACACATGGACCCAGTCGCCCCTGAATGCTCCTGAGACGCCGCAGTGGATGACGGTGGGGTTTGAGGAGGGGATTCCGGTCAGCCTCGACGGTGAGGCGCTCAGTGCGTTAGACTTGATGACCGCGATTAACGGGGCGGGAGTCCGCCACGGCATTGGGCGGGTGACCATGGTGGAAAATCGGCTCGTGGGAATGAAATCGCGGGGTGTGTATGAAACCCCGGGCGGTACGATTCTGTACGCCGCTCACCAGGGCCTGACGACTTTGACTTGGGACCGGGAGACCGCATCATTTTCCCAGACGGTGGCTCTGCGGATGGCCCGCCTGATTTATGACGGCCAGTGGTTTTCAGCCCTGCGCGAAGCGCTGATGGGATTTGTCAACGAAGCCAACCGGGTTGTCAGCGGGAACGTGACCCTGATGCTTTACAAAGGGTCCGTGACAGTGCATGCGGCGGCATCGCCTTATTCCTTGTACTCGGAAGATCTGGCCACATTTGACGGCGGGCAGTATAACCATCATGACGCGGAAGGCTTTATCCACCTTTTTGGATTGCCGCTGGCGGTCCGCCAGCATGTGATGCGCCAAGGAGGGCCGGCTTGATGGATATGGCCCGCAGTCCCCGGCTGGCCAAGGGGATGGACAGCAGCGCCGCCCATTATACGGCCTCCGTATTTTTTGACTGGCGCCTGTTGCCCTACGACGTGGCCGGTTCCATAGCGCACATCACCATGCTGGCGGAGCAGCATATCGTGAGTGCGGAGAACCGGGACCAGATTATCGCCGGGCTGGAACAGGTCCGCCAGGAATGGGAATCCGGCACTCTCACGCCGAGGCTGGAGTGGGAGGATGTGCATATGAATGTCGAGGGGCGTCTGGGAGAGCTGATTGGTCCCGCAAGCGGCGTCCTCCACACGGCCCGGAGCCGCAACGACCAGGTAGCGGTGGACATGCACCTGTATATGATGGATGTGGCCGAATTGCTGAAGTCCCGCCTGCTCGACTATATGCGCGCTCTAGTCGAGCGCGCGGAAGTGGACATGGATGTCATCATTCCCGGCTACACCCATATGCAGGCGGCACAGCCCATTCTTCTCTCCCACCACTGGCTGGCGTACAGGGGAATGGCGGTGCGGGATTTCGAGCGGCTGGAGCAGTGGCAGACACGGGCGAACTGTTCTCCACTGGGAGCGGGAGCGCTCAGCGGCACGCCGTATCCCACAGATCCAGCCCGGACTGCGGCGCTGTTGGGCTTGGCCGGCGTCTACGAGAATTCCGTGGACGCCGTGTCTGACCGGGACTTTCTCATGGAATTCCTGGCATGGGCCGCTATTGCGATGGTTCATCTCAGCCGGCTGGCTGAGGAATTAGTGCTCTGGTCGAGTGTGGAATTTGGTTATGTGCGGATTTCCGACGCCTACTCGACAGGTTCGTCCATTATGCCCCAGAAACGCAATCCTGATGTGGCCGAATTGACCAGGGGCAAGGCTGGGCGCGTCATTGGCCGCCTGCAGGGGCTGCTGACCACAATGAAGGGACTGCCTCTGGCCTATGATTCAGACATGCAGGAAGACAAGGAGGGGGTATTTGACGTCGTCGACACTATGGACGCTGTGCTGACCGTTGTCCCTGGCATGCTGCGGACGCTGGAGGTCAACCGGGGCCGTATTGCGCGCCGCATCGGGCAGGATTACACAGCGGCGACTGACCTAGCTGATTTGCTCGTGCAAGACGGTATGACGTTCCGGGAAGCGCATCACCTCGTCGGGATGGTTGTGACGGAACTGGAAAATCAGGGAAAGGGGTTTGCCGAGGCGGACGTTGAGTGGCTGAAGCAGGTGGCGCCTGCCATCCGCCCGGAGTGGATGGCCTTGCTGACCCCAGAGAATTTGGTGGCTAAGCGTTTGCAGCCCATGGCCACGGCACCTGTGCGGGTGGCTGAGCAAATCGCTGCGGCCCGGACCTGGCTGGCCGAGCATGACGGCGGCCCGCCCCGCTAGCAACTTTAGGACTTGGTCAGACGCTGGCCCGGGGATCTGAGAAATAAAAATACGGCAGTCCCTAAAAACCCGAGGTATACAGAGAACTGGAGGATGCTGGGAGCCTGGGCATATCCCAGGAAAGTGTGCAGCACATCGCCGATGGCTCCGGATTCCCGGAGGTAGCGTCCTGTATGCCAGAGTACACTGCGTCCCCACGGTATCCAGCGCAGGGCCTGATAATCCTCTACGCCATCAGAAATCAGGGCATCTGCAAAAACCAAGAGCAGGACGCCGAACACGGTGAAGAATGAGCGCAGGGGGATGCGGCGGCCCAGCCGGTAGAGCCAGTAGCTCATGCCGAACCCCAGCAACAACCCCCCGGCCGCGCCCAGCAAGAGAAGGCCAGGGGCAGTCCGGAAGGTCAGGGCCAATACAAACACGGCGGTTTCGAGACCCTCCCGGCCGACGGTGACGGCGGCTAGCAGAGCGAGAGGCCACTTGGACGAGGACGCCAGAGTTCTGTCGATCCCGTCCTGCAGCTGGTGCTTGAGGGCCCGCCCCTGGCGTTTCATCCAGAAACTCATACCGGTGAGGATGAGCGCCGCCATAAAGTAGGTCGTGCCTTCCAGACCGGTCTGCAAAGGGGTGCCGCCGTACCGGTGGATAGTCGTCCAGACTATGACTCCAGCCCCGGCGTCCACTGCCAGCGCCGCAGCAATCCCGGCCCATACCCAAAAGGCCTGGTCGCTGCGGTGAATCTGGCGGAGGTAACTCAGAATGATCGCCACAATCATGCTTGCTTCAAGCGATTCCCGTGCAAAAATCACCATGGTGGCCAGCAATGCTGTTCCCCTCCTGCTCTCTGCTATGTGCTGAGAGCTTACTGGTCTGACCCTATTGGTGTCAAGAGTACTGATTATTCCGAAATGGTTGCGGAAATAATGGAATGTTGCTGTGGTCGCCAGGGATTCACTATGGATATTGGTAGGAGACGCGCAATCATGCACGGTAGTGACATGGATACCGAAGCCGGGTTGTTGAGCGTGAAAGTCAAGACGGCCCAGCGGTGGGACCGGGAAAGCCGCCGAAAAGCGCGGGGCGAATCGTGGCAGATCGCCGGTGTTGCACTGGAGAACAGATTCGGCAGCTTCGGCAAGAAATGGGACGACGCTCTAGTCTGGCTTGATGCCGGATTTTTGTTCAAGCCACGACAACTGCTTCGTCAGGCGGCCGATTTTCCCCTGCAAGCGGGTCACTTCTTTCCCGTGCTTTTTCTGGAGATCCGCGCCCTGGGTGTTTTTTTGGAAGACAGTGGGAGCCTGCTCCAAGAAAGTGCGGCACCACTGGTTCACTTGGTCCGCCTGGGCACCATACTCCTGGCAGATTTCAGTGACAGACTTTTGTCCTTTCAACCAGGTCAAGACGATCTCAGCTTTTAGGGCCGAATCAAAGTGTTTTGGCATAACCATAGTGTATCTTAACCGAGCCGTTTTCAGTAGTCTTAGTTCTGGAGTCCACAGGACTCCAGAATGTCTACGCGGCATAGGTGAAGTGGAAGGGAAGATATAGGCTATCCAGAATTCTTGGTGGCTGCTGAATCCTTGAATACGCTGATTGCTAGGGAATAATCGGAGCAAACAGAGGTTCAAGATTCTCTACCGTCACCAGCTGGTGCTGTTCGAGGTAGTCGACAAGATGCCTCATGGCCATGTCTACGGACTCACCGGAGGTGTCAATGACGACGTCGGGATTCTCCGGTGCCTCATAGGGCAGGTCCAAGCCCGTCATCTGCTGCACCTGACCCGCCCGGGCCTGAGCATACAGCCCCTTGGGATCACGCTGTTCGCAGACATTCAGCGGAGCCGACATGTAAACTTCCACAAACGTGCCGTCCTTCTTAATCATATTGCGAAAAAGCCGGCGGTCGGCTTCGTAGGGGGCAATCAGCGACACTAAAGCAATACCCCCGTGGCGCGAGATCAACTGCGCGACAAACGCCACGCGTTCCAAGTGCTGGTGCCGGTCTTCCGGAGAAAATCCCAATCCCTTGGAAAGGTAGCGGCGGACCACATCGCCATCGAGCAGTGTGACCGGACGGGCATCCCGAATCGACAACACATTTGATAAGGCCTTGGCTAATGTGCTCTTTCCAGCCGCTGACAGCCCAGTAAATAATATCACCAACCCACGGCGCTCCTGCGGCACCGCTCCTGCTTGCAAGATGTCGCGCACGGGTTGGGGCGCATACCACTCGGGCAATGCCTCTCCGCGTTGCAATTGCTGGCGAATCCGGGACCCCGACAAACGGATAAAGCACCCCGACTGGTCGCCATCATGGTACGGGAGAAATTCCCGGCGCGAATGGTGCCAGGCGTATTCGGGATAGAACAGGGGCTGGATCGTCAGTTGGCGCGACACCTCGCGAAACAACCGTTGGGCTTCAAAGGGAGGCCACCAATATCCGTCGCTGCACGCCGGATTTCGCCCCGGATCAGCGGGCGCCCGGCCCACTATGAAATACTGGGCCCCAAAATTCTGCCGGATGATGGCGTGCCAGAGTGCTTCTCTGGGGCCTGCCATCCGCATAGCCAGCGGTAGCGAGGCTACGGTCACCACAGGAAATCCGCCGGAATCCTGGGGATAGGTTTTTGCCAGCGCCAATATTGCTCGGATACGCTGCGCGGCACGGACGTCTCCCGGATTGGTTGGCCCGATAGCCGGGTGCAGGAGCAGGTGTGAGTCTCCTACTTCCCGCAATGCGGCCATGGTCAGGGCCTGATGAGCTCCGTGCATGGGATTGCGGGTCTGAAAGGCAATGACCGGTTTCCCAATCTGTTTCCACCGTTCCATCAACTCGCTGGGTTTGCGATAGGGTGGAAGAAAGTCCACGTGGCGGGCCATTTCCGAAACGGTGGGATTTGTCTCGGATACCGTGCCTCCTACGTAAAATGGGTGGCGTTTAGTCAGAATTGCCACACCGGCGTGGTCTTGGTGGTCCGTTCCATAAATTTGTTGCATTTCCCGCGGCAAGTCGCTTGGGTACACATCGTTGACCTTGATCTGGGCCACCGGTGAATTATCTTCCCGCAGCAAGTGCAGTATGTCGCCCGCCTGCAATTTCTCTGCCAATTCTCGCGAAATATCCAGTGTAATAGGAATCGGCCATAATGCTCCGGATGGCAATATCATATCTTCCAACACCGACCGGTACTCTTTCTCGGTCATGAATCCCTTTAATGGGGCAAATGCACCCGTTAGCAACAACTCCACATCGCACCGCTGACGATCTGTCAGAATCCAAGGGTAATCACATTTCACTCATGTCGCATCCTTTAATGTCGTGGTCGGTAATAAGTTAAGGAGTATTCTACCGTATAACATGGAATAAATGGGCGCCTTCAGCACCTCTTCAGCTTGGCCAAGAGCAGTTCCGCTCACTCAAGAGAGGATTTTTAGGGACAGCAATTTTCTTGCACAAAGTTCTTTCGCGCCAAGCTGAATTTTGGCTGAAAGGACAATCTCGTAATGGTTTCGTAACACTTACACCGCCTAAGGGCTATAGAATCAATTGGGATGGCTGTGGCGATCAAGCGAAATCCTCCAAATAGAGGAGTCCTGAGAAACGATTTGGCCCACCGTGTAAGAGGCTCATGGGATACCATCCGCTTCTTGCCGGCACAAGTTTCAGGTGAGGCTGTGCTGGTGCCGAGCGGGAGTCACGCGAGGAGGCGTTCTATTGTCTAAGTTGCACCCTGTCTTTGTGGTCGGCATGCCGCGGTCTGGCACCACGCTTTTAGCATCGCTGCTCAATGCGCACAGCCACATTGCCATCGGTCCTGAAACTGACTATTTCACTATGGTCTGGAAACCTCTTGAGCGTAGCTCAGGGCTGAAATTATGGCCTGAAGTGGATCAAGTCTTATCGCGTTTTTTTGGTTTGCACTTCATCCAGTTCACGCATCTTCCTTACGAGCAGTTTCGGATTTCGTTGAAGAAAGCCTTTAGCGAGGGATCGCTGAGCCATCAAACCATCCTGTCATTAATCTTGAGTACATACGCCGAGGGTCATAATAAACCGGTGTGGGGAGAAAAAACCCCCGATCACTTTATGTACGTGCCTGTTATCAAATCACTGTTTCCATCCGCCAAGATTCTCGCCATTGTGCGGGATCCCCGTGACGTCCATTTATCACTGCTCCATGTTCCCTGGAATGCCGGCAATGCTTTTAATCATGCCCTCCAGTGGCGGCAGTATCAGTGGGCAGCCAGTTACTACCATAAACTGTACAGAGACGATTTTCATCAGATCCGATTTGAGGACTTAGTCCAAAACCCTGCAGCCACCATGAACAGCGTGTGTCAATGGCTGCATTGGCCTTTTGAACCGGCCATGTTGGAACGGTACCGAGCCGAACCGCTCTTTGACCCTATTCGGGAACCATGGAAACACCGGGCTGCCACACCCATTGATTCGCGCAATATGGAGAAGTGGCGCACCCAAATGCCCCACCGCGACGTCAATTTGTTTTCATGGCTGGACGCAAAGTATCTGAAGCAGCTCGACTATGCAGTGCCTGCGGGGCGGAGTGGCTTTCCCCTTCAGCCCGGTATTTTCGACGGACTGGACAAACGGGCCGTAGGCTGGTGGTTCAGAACCCGCTGGCGCCTTCACCGCGACCGCGAGCCGTGGCTCGGCCGAAAACTTCCCCAATCCACCGGAACTCGGTCTCAAATGTGCGAGGTGCAGAGCCTAAGGAATACCTAGCAACCGACTTTGAAAAGTTTTAACGACAAAGAGATCCATCGCAATGGATGTTCCGGCGCGCATTGGCGGGTGCACGCCTGGTATCAATTAGTCGGGTGGCCTCATTTCGTTGGAACCGAGGGGGATAGGGTGAGCGCTGGTATTTCCTTTGCATGTGCTCTGGACTGGGAGAAAATCTTTTGACAACCCAGGGCGGGATCATTACTGCGAGGATAATTGGTATAGGTGTTAATTGGAGCAGTTCCGAAAGATGAGGGGGGTATCATAATGACCTCGTCCACAAGGGAGACGATATGATGGGGGCCCGCACGACGTTATGAAAAATTATCCGGAGAAGGACTCTTAGCCACAGTGGCGTGGCCCGTTACCATAAGCCAGCTCCAGCACAATGGTTAGGATGATCGGGAGGTTTAAGGACACTTTTCATTACGCAAGGGGAAAAACCAGCAAGGTCAAGTATCTAACGCCGGAAAAACGGGGAGATTGGAGAGTCGGTCATTGTCTGACCCCAAAAATTCCGGCACAAGCGCGGCTGAGCCGCAAGGGTGGAATATCCGTATGGGACAAGATAATCACGAGCAAGGGCGTGACGCTCGTGCACATCAAGGGCCATCTTGCTTAGCAGCTGACCTGCCGAAATTCGGCGCCCGTTAAACTAGTCAGCATTGGGCAGTCGTTTTGCCAGTTGAACCCACAAGAATTCGACGTTCTCGATACCGGTCGAAAGTGCACTTGACAGCACAAACTCAAAGATGGCAGACCTTTGCCGCAGGCGAACAGCCGCTGCAGACTACAGACTATTACAAGCAAGAGGCTCCTTAGAGGAATACGTTTGTCAGATAAGTACCCGCTGTTATCATCAAGCCCATTGAAAATCTACAGAAACAGCCACGTATCCGCCCGCTGCCACTTCACCGCCCCGCAGCAGATGCGGTGTATTCCCTATAGGGGCCTTATTTTATTATTCCCAAACGTGTCGCGGTCGGGGTAATCCCTAACAGGACGAGGAGGAATAATTCTGTCATTGCAACCATTGAAGCCCTTGACATCATTCCGATTTATGGCTGTGTTGTTAGTATTTTTATGGCACATTGGATTTTTGCGCACGTACCAAACGGGATATGTTGGTGTGTCATTTTTTTACACGTTGTCGGGATTTATTCTGACCTACAACTATGGCGATAAATTTCGGCATCAGACTTACAGGGCACGCCGCCAATTTTACTGGGCGCGCTTTGCACGGATTTATCCCGTATATGCTCTGGCGTTTTTGTGGGCGATTCCCCTCACCCCGCTTGACGCATACGGTAGTACCGCGGACTGGATTGGTGTGGCTTTGGCTAATCTCATCCTCATTCAAAGTTACATTCCGCATTTAGCTATCGCGTTTTCCTTTGACGGGGTAGCGTGGAGCCTTTCGGACGAAGCTACATTTTACGTGCTGTTTCCCTGGGCCATTCAAGGGTGGCATGCAGTTTCGGCTCACCTCCGAACCCGTCACGTGGTGCTGATGATGGGGGTGCTATGGTTGGGTCTTGTATCAGTGTTGGTTCCTTACCATTCCTCGTGGCAAAGTTGGGCCGCCTACATTTTTCCTGGTGCGCGCTTGGTAGATTTTTTTATCGGAATGGGTGCGGCCTTGCTTTTTCACCGCACCCAGTGGACCTCCCATGTCTCGCGTCTTCAGTGGACCCTGTGGGAAATGGCAGCGCTGCTGCTGGCTTTTGGCACGATTGCGGTGGGGCCCCACATCGAGCAATCACTTCGGTTTAGCGCCCTCTACCTGCCAGCCTGGGCGTTTCTCTTATGGGTCTTTGCGCATCAACAGGGGTACCTGTCCCGTGTGCTTTCATACACGGTGTTCGTTCGGCTGGGCAACTGGAGTTTTGCTTTCTACATGATTCACCGTTTGGTCATGCGATCGTTTCAACAGGTGGGTCTGTATCATTATCATGGCCCCCTGTGGCAGGACGGGTTGGTGCTCGTCACGGCAGTGGTCCTCAGCGGCCTTATTTACCAGTGGTATGAAGAGCCGGTCCGCCGGGCGCTGCGGCACCAGCCGGTGCGGCAAGTATTCGGCCATGCGGAGATGCAGCCCACCGGTGGGCAGGAATAGCAGGGCTTTTGCCTTTGCGCAAGATTCAGCCAGCCGCGGTGTGGAATGCTGATATTTTGACCCACACGACTCCCAGCAGTACTTTATTTTTGTGCGCGCCGTAGATTGCGCGCTAATATTACAATCAAGGTAAATATCGGCGAATTCCCCGATCAATTAGGTAAGGACCTCTTGGTGGGGGAACACCAGTGAAACTTATCGCCACAACCCGACCGCTGTTAAGAACTCCAGATTTCCCTCCCTTGCGTACAAGATTTCCATGAATTGTCGGAACACGCCTTTGCTGCAGCTTCTCATGCTGGTTGGTTATTCCACTATTTATCATTTTGTGGTAAATAGTGAGGCGGTGTGGGAAAAAATTAAGCTGACAACAGGGGGCTCTCAATGCCCCAGCCGACACACAGGTTGAGGGCCGTCAACCACATGGTTCAGGAATTTTTTGGTTTTCATTCTCTTTCAGAAGAGATGTAAATGATGAATCTCCACTACGTTTGCCGAACGACTCTGGGAAACAGCATGCGGTTCAGAATGTGGGCTCGATTCCACTGCTCTCAGTACCCACTCCCGGATGGGCCTGTGTCCCATCCGGGAGTGGTCGCCATCCGGCACCAATTGGCTGCCTGGATGGGAAGCGGCAAATTAGGACGCTGGAAGGCGGTTGCAATAGGGCGGGATGTGGACAGGCACTGTCCACATCCCGCGGTTCTCTTTCCAGACAGTGGCCGAACTCACGACGGCACCCGTGAGGTTTGTGCGCCTTACAGGCCCAGGAAGGCAATCAGGGCAAGGCTGGTGCCCACCCCCAGGACTACGCTGGTACTCACAATGTACCGTTTTGGAGAGAACCCCAGAATGCGCAGAGAGTTGGCCAGGACAAAGGCTGAGGACAGCAGCATGGAGACGGCGGCAATAAAGGGTCCCGTGTAGCCCATAGCCGCAGCGGGCAGGGCGAGAGTGTTGTATATCAGGGCCCAAAGCAGGTTTTGCTTGATGATCCGGGTCACTTGCTTGCTGGTGGTCAGCGTATCTGCAAGACTGATCAGGTTGGGCCGGGTCAGTGTTAGGTGGCCGGCTTCAATGGCAATATCCGAGCCCGTGCCCATCGCAATCCCCAAGTGGGATTTGACCAGTGCCGGAGAATCGTTGATGCCGTCACCCACGAATGCTACGCGGTGTCCTTCAGCTTGCAGGGTCTCCACAAACTGGGCCTTGTCGAGGGGTTTTTGCCGGGCCAGATAATGGGTGATGCCGACCTGGCTGGCAATCATGGCCGCCGCTTCGGCGGAGTCCCCAGTAGCCATCCAGACATCCATGCCTTGGGATTTCAGCATTCTGACGGCTTCGCGTGCCTGAGGGCGGAGCTGGTCCCCGACGCTCAGGATGGCAGCAATGCGGCCATCCACCACCACTTTGGCGATGGTGCGCCCTTCCTCCTGCCATGTTTCAGCTAGTGCTGCCATGTCCCCGTCAAAGTGTTCATCTCCATCTAGTGCGCCGATACGCAAATGGCGGCCCCCCACCTCGCCTGACACGCCCCATCCGGGTTCTTCGGCAAATTGGCTCACAGGAACCAGAGGCGTTCCCGATTGTTCGACGTATTTTGACACGGCAGTGGCGACAGGATGCTCGGAAGCGATTTCCACAGAGCCGATGAGCTGGAGCAATTCTGGTGTTTCCGGCCACAGTCCGGTAAGGGCCATCTGACCCGTGGTCAGCGTGCCGGTTTTGTCCAGCACCACGGTATCCACATCAGCTGCCCGCTCCAAGGCGTCGTCGCTGCGCAGCAGCATTCCGTAACCGCCCAGACGCTGGGCTCCTGCCAGCACGGCCAGCGGGGTAGCCACGCTGAGGGCGCAGGGGCAGGCGATGACGAACACGGCAATCATGTGGAGCATGGAAGGCGCGGTGCCGATTTTAGCGACAAGGAGCCAGTATAGGAACGTGAGCACACCGGCTGCCAGCACTGCAGGCACAAATACCCGCAAGACTCTGTCTGCCAGCTTGCGCCACTGGCCCTGTGTGCCTTGGGCGGCCTTCACAAAGCGGGCGGTCTGGGCCAAAATCGTGTCGGTTGAGACTCTAAGCGCCTGAATGATGAGCCGGCCCGTGGAGTTCACAGTGCCGGCGTAAACGATAGATCCCACAGATTTGTCCACGGGGATGGCCTCACCGGTTAAAAAGGCTTCGTCGATTGCTGAGTGGCCAGCGATGACGGTGCCGTCGACCGGGACCTTTTCCCCAGGACGCACCACAACTTGGTCTCCAATCCCCACCTGGCTGATGTCGGTCTGGACTTCCTGCCCGTCTTTCAGCAGCCAGGCTGACTTGACGCTGAGGCGGGAGAGCATCCGCACCACGCCTGCAGCCCGGTTGCGGGTGCCTACTTCAAGGTTGCGGCTGAGCAAAAGGAAGGTGATGAACATCGTGGCGGTGTCGAAATACAAATAGCGCCCTCCGGCGAAAATGGTATAGACACTGTATCCGTAGGCCGATAGACTGCCGATGGCGATGAGCAGGTCCATGGTGGGCACGCCATGGCGCAGGGAGGACCAGGCTCCACGCAGGAAGGGCCACCCGCTCCAGAATACGCTGGGAGTGGCAATCGCCCACAGGCCGTACTCCAAAATATCGCGAAGGGTCGGGGGAAACGTGGGCAGGTAGCCTGACCAGATGGGCACGCTGAACATCATCACAAAGACCGTGAGCACGGCCGACACTCCAAAGCGGCGCAGAAGGGTGAGGTCACGGTCAGACTCAAGGTCGCTGTCGTCCCTGTCCCGTTCTTTGGCATCGTAGCCAAGCTTGATAATGGCGTTTTCCAAATTTTTTGATGACGTGGCGGATGCGTCCATAGCGACCTGGGCCGTGCTGGTGGCAAAGTCAATTTGCGCGCCCAAAACTCCTGGCATACGGGTCAGCACCTGTTCCACAAGGATGCTGCACGATGCGCACCACATCCCGTCAATGTCAATGGTGACCGTCTGCGGATCCGCATTCAAGGCAATGGCCGGGGTGGGGACGGCGATATTGTCGCGCAGATTTTCCCAGTTGATTCCGGGCCGGCTTTTGAGTTCCTGGATTTCCTCATCACCAAGCAGCCGCCACAGTTCCCGGCAGCCATGACAGCAAAAGACGTGGCCGTCTCCCGGAACTTCCGTGATAACGGGCTGCTCGCATAAGTAGCATGTTAGAACAGCCATGGGTTCACCTCCGGAATCCACCCGTTAACCGCCATGCCCCGCAACAAGAAGAGAATGCCGCTGAAGGCAATCAGCGCGGCGGCAATGTAGGTGAATTTGCGCCCGCGCAGGCGCTTGCTGCCATACCACCCAGCTGCCGCGACGCTCAGGAGCGCCGGGCTGGTGCCAATGCCAAAGGCCAGCATCGTGACGGCGCCCGCCCATGCCGAACCGGTGGCGGTTGCCGACAGCAGCATGGCAAAAATCAGGCCGCAGGGGTGAAATCCCAGAATGATCCCCGCGAAAAAGGCGGCGCGCGGGGTACGGACGCTCATGAGTTTGCGGAACACCTTTTGGACGGGTTTCCATTGGAGCAATGACCACCGCTCCATAAACCCCCCGCCATGGCCGCTGCGGGCTTCGTCGACAGCCCACAGGATCATCATGCCCCCGCCGATGATGCCTGCGGCGGCTTCGAGACCTGTCGCGTGAGCGGCAGTGTTGACGAAATGGCCCAGCGCCCCAAAGACGGCTCCCATGATGGTGAAGGACAAGATGCGGCCCAGGTTGTGTGCGATGTGGCTTGCCACCACTTGCCGCCCAGGATGGCGGGCCGTGCTGTCCTTGGAGCGGAAAGACATGCTGAACGCCAGAACAAACGGACCGCACATACCTGTGCAGTGAAGGAAGCCTTGGAGAAGACCCACACCCAGTGCCCATACGAGTAATGTGCTGCTCATGAACTGGCTCCTGTCTCTTTAGAATAAAGTTGATTGGCTCACGACGGCCGCGGAACCTTGACGGCCGTTAAAAAATTGCTGCGCATCTGTTAGCACCACCCGTGGCCTGCCAGCACGCTGCCGATGATCATCAAGGCCATGGCGGGCGTGACCAAGAGTCCCAGCCAAGCCTGCCGGTCTAAAATAATGTACCACGAGGCGCCAGCGATGACCCCCATCAGATAGAGCAGAAGGTCGACTTCGACCAAAAGCGGAACATGGGTGTCGATGAAAACATTCAGGGAAGGAATGATCCACAGAAAATCCACCGCCATTCCCAGCAGGATTAAAGCCACCGACACGGCCTTTATTCTGCGCATTCGCATTTCGTCTGACGCATCCGGCATCAGCGCTTTGATAGCGCTGCTCGACCACCTGAGCACCCAAGGTCCGAGGGCCAACCCGCCCAAGAGGCCCGCGACGAGAATGGCTGTATATTGCAGCGTGTGATTATCCACGCATCCGTGGCGGTCGGCTAGGTAACTGAGGTGCTGGATGTGATACGACACGGCCGCTGCATAACCTAAAAAAGAAATCACGATGGCAATATACCGCCACACTCTGTTCCGGATATCCGGCAACGCTGCATGGGTGGTGGAAGCATTCTGAAGAGGCCGCTTAATCGCTGACATTGACGGCAACTGTCTCCTTTGTCTTATGCCCCGCGACATCGATCTGGGCAATCATATCCCAGGTGCCTGCCATGAGAAAAATATTGTGACCGCGGTAGCGCCCGCCGCCTGCGCTTTGCAGCGCGAAGGTCTGCTCGGGCATATCCATGGCAGTCATCTGGAGGTGCATGACGATGTGGGCATTGCTTACAGGCTTCCCATTTGCCGACAGCAGCGATACAGTGACATGAAAAGGTTTCAGAGCCACCACGGGATTAGGCCGGTAGGTGACCGTGGTGGTCATCCCCGGGGAGCTGATTTTCACGGTGGCGGAGCCTCGTGGGGATGCCGCAGACGCCTGCCCGCATCCTGCCGCCGACAACGCTAGGATCGCCAGTCCGAGAATGGACGCCAGTTTCTGCGCTGTGCGGTTGTCTCTGATGTGGTTCACCGGCACCATCTCCTTCAGGCCCCCAGCCGTTTTATTTCTTCCGCTATTATAGCGCAAGTAGTCCGAAACGGACGATATGCGTTGGGGCTTATCAGTCTGGGCCTGCTCTATTGCCATAATGCAGCGACTTTGGAAGATGTTTGCAGCAAGCTGCGGTCGCTCGGCGAATCACACGGAAAAGGTGCGGGGGAGGGCCTGTGGGGGCAAGCAAATGAACCGGCCCAGAGTTTTTGTCAGGAATGGACTCTAGTTCAATCCACGGTCCATGGGATGGAAATTGACCTGAACGGCTTGTCTGGCCGAGATTTTTCTGGTCTTACTACGGAAAACTATTCGGCAGGCTGGAAGCCACATGCCCGGGAGGGGCTGCCGCCGCTGTTGGTCGGTATTACGCGTTTGTTTTTGCCTGCCTTTAGGATATCATGAAGTATCAGGGTCTTGAAAGACGCTCGGCTTCTGCAAAGAGCCATGGGGGTACCTTAACAGTGGGGGAGAGATTTGCATGGAAGAACGCATAGGTTTTGTGGGCCTCGGAATTATGGGTCAGCGGATGGCGGCCAATCTCTTGCGCCACCAGCCCATCAACATATACAACCGCACCAAGGCCCGGGGCGAGGCCTTAACAGCTTTGGGCGCGGTCTGGTGCGACAGTCCCGAAGAACTGGCCAGGGCCAGCACCATTGTGCTTACCATGGTTTCGGATGACGACGCGCTGCGGGCCGTTGTTGAAGGAGACAGAGGATTGCTCAAGGGTGTCGGCAAAGGCACTCTGATTGTGGATCATTCGACGGTATCCGCCAGTGTGACCCGTGATCTAGCTGCGAAAGCCCGAGACCGGGGTGCGGCCTGGGCCGACGCTCCTGTAACAGGAGGGGACATCGGGGCGGAGAAAGGCACCCTGACGATTATGGTCGGGGCTGACGGCCAGGACTTTGACCGCGTGCGGCCTGTCCTGCAGCAGATGGGCCAGCGGATTTTGCACGTGGGAGGCGTGGGGCAAGGCCAAACGCTGAAGTTGATTTCTAACATGGTATCGGCATTGAATTTGATGGCGGCGGCTGAAGGGTTGCAATTTGGCCTGCATCAGGGGCTGGCAGTGGACGACATGGCTGCGGTGATGAACTTTGGCTCGGCCCAGTCTTTTGAACTGAGCAAGGTGCTGGACCGTTATACGCATGCCAACTTTGCCCCGGGATTTTCAGTGGCGAATCGCCTCAAGGACTTGCGGCTGGCGGTCGCCATGGCTGAGACCGAGGGTTACCCAGCGGATTTGGCCGCCTGCGCGCTGCCTTTGTATGAGGCCCATGACCGCTCCGGGTTTCATGATCAGGATGAGGCCAGCTACGTTCAGCGCTGGGATGCTCAGAAAGGCGCGAAATTGTGACACCCGTCCTGCTTTTTGATCTCGACGGCACGATCCTCGACACAACCGAGTTGATTATTGCCAGCTTTTTGTACACATTTGCCGAGGGATTGCAGGAAACGGTGAGCCGTGAGGAGGTCATGAAGTACTTCGGGCGCTCGCTCGACGACCAGTTCCGCATTATGCGCCCCGAGCTGGCGGCGGCAGATGTGGACCGGCTGGTCGCTCTTTACCGTGCACACAACCATGCGCACCATGACCAGATGATCTCCCTGATCGCCGGCGCTGATGAGGCTTTGCACCGCTGGCAGCAGAGGGGGGTGCCGATGGGGCTCGTGACCTCCAAGCGGCTGGATATGACGGAGAGGGGACTCCGGCGCTATGATTTGTGGCCGCTGTTCGCGACCGTTGTCCATCATGACAGCACCAGCCGCCACAAGCCGGATCCAGACCCTCTGCTTCTGGCTCTTAAGGAATTGCAGGCACAGCCGGAGTCCAGCTGGTACATTGGGGACAGCCCCTACGACATGCGCGCTGCCAAATCTGCTGGCTGCCAAGCTATCGGATTTTGCTATAATACGTTTACATCCCGCGAGCTTGAGGAGGCGGGCGCAGACCATCTTGTGCGCAGCTGGCCGGAACTTTATGCTTGGTGGGAAAACAATAATAGGAGAAATGAGGGATAGGCATGGGACTGGATGGCGCTGAACTGACATGGCTGGGACACGCTTCGTTTTTGCTTAAATCACCCGGAGGAAAATATCTTGTGATCGATCCCTGGCTTGAAGGGAACCCGAAATGTCCGCCGGAATTTTACGGGTGGGATAAGGCGGATTACATCTTATTGACCCATGGCCACTTTGACCATATGGGCAGCGCCGAGTCATTGGCGAAGAAAACGGGGGCCGCTGTTCTCTGTAATTTTGAACTGGCGACTTATCTGGGGTCTAAGGGTGTGGCGAACGCGGTTGGCATGAACAAGGGTGGCACGGTGGAATTCGGAGACATCAAGATCACGATGGTTTACGCAGACCACAGCTCCGGGATCAGCACCGAACACGGCATTATCTACGGGGGAGAAGCGGCTGGGTTCGTGGTGACACTGGAGAATGGACTCACGCTCTACCATGCAGGGGATACCAACGTGTTTGGAGATATGGCGCTGATCAAAACACTCTATCAGCCGGATGTCGCTCTGCTTCCCATTGGGGGGCATTTTACGATGGCTCCCAAAGAGGCGGCGTACGCTGTGCGGCTCTTGGGCGCCAAGACCGTGGTTCCCATGCACTACGGCACGTTTGATGCTCTGACGGGGCGGCCGGAGGCGCTGGCAGACCTGTTGGCCGGAAGCGAGTATGAGGTCAAAGTCATGGAACCGGGACAAGCCGTTCAATAGGAGGTCCGCATGGAGGAAAAGAAGCCCAAGAGACCCAAGAAGCCGAAGACGTTTGCCCCGTCTCTCTCTGGGCGGTGCCTGCGCTACAGTGTGATGGATCTGCTGGGTTTTGGCCGCCAGCTGTCTGACGACACGCTCACCGCCATGCACGAAGGGGCATCGCTGCACAAGCAGTTTCAGCAGAGCCTGGCAACCTCCTGCGATGTTGTGGGCCTGGAGGTTCCTCTAAAAAATTCTGAACTCCGAATTTCCGGGCGCATTGACGCGGTGGTCCGGGAGCACGAGCATTGCATTGCCGTGGAGTATAAGACAATGCGCGACGAGAAATTTTCTGCCATGCGGATGACAGGTCCTGTCTTCGACCATTGGGCTCAGCTTGCCCTGTATGTGAATATCGGCGGATATTACGGCGGCTGGCTCGTTGTGGAGAACCGGGGTACGGGGGAGCGGCTGACGTGGCCGCAGACCCCGGATCCCTCGTGGACCGAGTGGCTGGTGCAAAGAATAGCGGCCGCACAGGAGTACCAGGAGAAGAAAGCGCTGCCGCTGCGCGAAGTCAGTGTGAAATGCCGGCATTGTGACCGCTGGCAGCGCTGTTTCAAATCGGAGAGCGACCGGGAGGCAGCTATTGCGGCCCACCCATTGTGGGAACCCGTTCCGCAGGCTCCAGACATTACCTGGCAAAACGACCCGGCGGTGTGGCGCCGGGAAGGCATTCAATAGGGGGAATTACGCTACATGGCACATGTTGAGGTTAAATATACGGGGGGCATGCAGTTTGTCGGTACCGCGCCCACCGGGCATTCGGTGGTCATGGATGCGGCTCCTGACGTAGGCGGCCAGAATTCCGGGGTGCGGCCCATGGACCTGACGTTGATTTCTCTCGGGGGTTGCACGGGCATTGATGTGATGTCTATTTTGCACAAGATGCGGGCGGCGGTGAAGAGCTTCTCCATGGATATTGACGGAGAGCGTGCCCCGGACCATCCCAAGGTCTACACGACGATCGTCATGAATTACCGTTTTGAGACGGACCAGGATATTCAGGACAAAATTTCCCGGGCCGTCCATCTTAGCCAGGAAAAATACTGCAGTGTCTCACAAATGCTGGTAAAAGCTTCGCGTATTGAGGCCAAAATTTTTATCAATGGCGTGTTGGCGGAGACCCTGACGCATTAGCCATCTTACTATTGTGCTATGCCCCGGCGCATGAAGACCGTTCACCCCGGACAGGCTATAAAGGCGGGGAAAAAGGGTCTTCACAAGGAGGGGCAGCATGGAAGACAAAAAAGACAAGTCGGTCAGAGACTTCAACCGCGAGCGGTTCGAGCAGGAAGTGGCGCGCGAGTTGGGGATCGATTTAAGCGCTGCGGATTACCGGGCCAAAGGCAGCCGCCCGCCGCAGGAGTCGGACACAGCACCCGAGGGGGATGACACCCCTTCCTGAGCGAGGGAAGAGGCAAAGAAACCTAAAGCCGTTAGTAAGCTTTAGGTTTCTTTGTTTCTTCCCATTGAGTATAATCGGAAAAGAAATGGGGGACCGGATTTGGACGTGGGATTAATTGGATTGCCGCTTGCTGGAAAGACCACCGTATTTAATTTACTGACAGGGTTGAAAGCTGAAACGAATGATTTTGGTTCAGGGAAGACGGAGTCCCGAAGGGGACTGGCACCTGTGCCTGACAGGCGTCTGGACCGCTTGACGGAATTATATCATCCCCGCAAGGTAACACCTGCGCAGATTACAGTCGTCGATGTCCCGGGACTGAACCGGACGGAGAGTGGCGGGCCAAACCGGTTCTTAAACGATGTCCGGCTGGTGGATGCATTGGTCCAGGTTGTGCGGGGGTATTCTTCGGACCTCCTGGGAGCGGCCAGCCCGCTCAATGATATTGAGGAAATGGAACTGGAACTGGGCCTGTCCGACTTGGACCTGCTCGAAAAGCGCCGGACACGCATTGGCACCAGCAAGAAGGTCACGGCTGAACTCAAGCAGGAGATGGACCTGATTGACCGTCTCATCCACGCTTTGGAGAACGATCAGCGCCTGAACCAGATGGATTTGCAGGAGGATGAGCTGCGGCTCATCCGGGGCTACCAATTTCTCACCCTGAAGCCGGCCGTGTGGGTGATCAACCTGGATGACCAGACTTTTCAAGCCGGAGATTATCCGGACCGCGACGCCATCAACGCGCTTGCACGTGACAAGGATGTTCCGGTGGTGCTGATGGCAGCCGCTCTCGAAGAAGAAATGGAAGAACTGGCGCCGGAAGACCGGGCGGCCTTTATGCAGGACTTGGGGATTGAGCAGTCTGGCTTGGCCCGGGTCGCCCAGGCGATTTACCGCAAACTGGGTCTGCTGTCGTTCCTGACAGCCGGTGAGGACGAGGTGAGAGCGTGGACGATCGCGCAAAATACGTCCGCGAAAGCTGCCGCAGGGAAGATTCATTCCGATATTGAGCGAGGGTTCATCCGTGCGGAAGTGGTCGCTTTTAGTGATCTGGACCATTGGGGCAGCATGGCCAAGGCGAAGGAACAGGGACACGTGCGGCTTGAAGGAAAAGAATATGTGATGAAGGACGGCGACGTGGTCAATTTTCGCTTCAACGTGTAATCCAGGGGGGTGGACTATGGACAAGTATTGGGAAAGAGCACAAAAGGTGCTGCCCGGCGGAGTGAACTCGCCGGTTCGCTCGTTCAAGGGGGTGGGCGGCACACCATTTTTTGCCCGGCGCGGCGAAGGACCGTATTTGGAAGATGAAGAGGGCCGGCGTTATATCGACTACGTGATGAGCTACGGGCCTTTGATTTTGGGGCATGCGCATCCATCCGTCGTGAAAGCGGTTACGGGCCAAGCGGAGAAAGGACTCAGCTATGGGGTGCCCACGGTCCTGGAAGTGGAGATGGGGGAAATCCTGACGCAGGCGGTCCCCGGACTGGACATGGTGAGGATGGTCAATTCCGGCACCGAAGCCACCATGTCGGCTATTCGCGTCGCGCGCGGTGTGACAGGACGCAGCCGGATTCTCAAATTTGCCGGGTCCTATCACGGACACGGCGACTCGCTTCTGGTCAAGGCCGGGTCTGGAGCAGCGACGATGGGCGTCCCGGATTCCAAAGGCGTGCCGGCGGCCCTTGCCGAATTGACGTTAACCTTGCCGTATAACGACACGGAAGGTTTGAAAGACATCTTTGAGCGAATGGGGTCGGACATTGCGGCAGTCATTTCGGAACCGGTCGCGGGCAACATGGGAACGGTGCTGCCGGCAGCAGAGTTTCTCGACACGGTGCGAGCTGTGACACAGCGTTATGGGGCCCTGTGGATCGTCGACGAGGTGATGACGGGATTTCGGGTAGACTGGGGAGGGGCGTCCAGGTTTTTTGGGCTGGAACCGGACCTCGTCTGTCTGGCCAAAGTCATCGGGGCCGGAATGCCGGTAGGGGCGTATGGCGGGCGCAGGGAGTATATGGAACATGTTGCCCCTTTGGGGCCGGTTTACCAGGCGGGCACATTGTCAGGCAACCCGGTGGCCATGTCTGCAGGGATAGCGCAGCTGCGCGCCATTGGCGGTCCGGAGTTTTACCCGGCCTTAGCGGAAAAGACCGCGGCGCTAGCCCATGGCCTGGTGGAAATCGGCCGGCGCCACCACATCCCCGTCAGCACGAATACCATTGGCGGCATGTTTACGCTGTTTTTCCGGGACAGCCCTCCGCGCAACTTCGACGAAGTCAGTGCCAGTGACCGCGGGCGTTATGCGCAATTCTTCCACGGGATGCTGGCAGAGGGAATATTTTTCCCGCCATCGCCTTTCGAGACGGCCTTCCCGTCATGGGCGCATAACGAGGCGACGGCGAAGGCCACACTGGAGGCAGCGGAACGGGTGTTTTCGCGCCTCTAGATCATTTGGAGAGAGGGAATCCATGTACATTCCTAGGCTCAATCCGTTTGCCTTTAGAATCGGTCCTCTTGGGGTGCACTGGTACGGCATATTTATGGTCATGGCCATTTTGGGCGGGTCGTACTACATTATTGAGCGTGGCAAACAATTGGGAGAGGATCCCGATTATCTCTCCAATGTGACCTTGTGGACGGTGCTGTGGGGTGTTATTGGGGCGCGGGTAGTATTTGTGCTTGCCAACGAGCCGCAGTGGATTTGGGAAGCTCCCGTGCAGATCCTCCGGGTCTGGGACGGGGGGCTGGCCTATGACGGGGCGGTAGGATTTGGCGTGCTGGCCTTGTGGTACCAGCTGCGCCGGAAGCCGCTGGTGTTCAACCACCTGGTGGACTGGACAGTGCCAGGCATCGGATTGGGAATATTTATGGTGCGCATTGGCAACATCTTCAACCACGAAGTGTTGGGGCGCATGACGGAACTGGGATTTGGACGGTGGCCGGAACAGCTGATCGGTTCGTCGATTGGCATCTTTTTGATTGTGCGCTATTTTTGGATTGAGCGGTACCGCACACCGCCTCCCGGTTATCAGTTCTGGTCAGCTATGTTCTATTATGCTATTTTACGGGGATTTGTGGGGGAGACCACGCGTGACAATCCCCTGTATATCTGGCACTACATCAATCCCTACTGGGGAATTGGATTCACCACGCTGATGCAGTTGTTCACCCCGCCGATTATGATTTTCACAGGGATTATGATGCGCCGCACCTGGAGAAAATCAGCAACCCGGCTTATTCCGCCGGGTACGGCGACGGACTAGCCGGCCCCCTAGGCGTCTGGCCATAGACAATAACGGGGGTGCCGATGTCCGCGAACTGCCAGACCCAGCGGGCGTTGTCGACTCCCGCAGTGGAAAGCTGGATGCAGCCGTGGCTTCTCGGAATTCCGAACTGGTGGTTCCACCAGGCGCCGTGGATGGCGATGCCCTGGTAGATGTACTGGGCGTAGGGAACGTGCTCCACGTCCCAGGAATCTTTGGTGCCGGCGATCCCTCCGGTCATGTGGTCGTCCCTGACCCGCTTGTAAATCCAGAAGGTGCCCGTGGGTGTTTTCCACTGCGGGTACACCCCCGTAGATACGGGCATGACCCGAACTCTGGTGGGTCCTTCGTAGGCTTCCATGGTCTGGTCCGCCAGGTTGACCCGCAATATGCGGGGATCGCCGGTCGTAAATGTTGTGGCGGACCGAAATTGACCCTGGTGAATGCTTACCGTTATCATGGAGGTGCTGGGCCAGTAATGGTCAGGGAGCACGGCGTAATGGCTGTGCGCTTCCGCACAGAGGTGAAACGGTGCGGGAGGAGTGACGTGAACCGCTTGTTTCAATGTCGACACGGGGCAGGGGTGGCGCACAGCCAAAATGACACCGTAGTCTATGCCGACGGGCGAGTGGGGGGCGGGGAGGACCTGCACACTGCCCCCCGCAGGCTGGGCGGGGAGAGCCCGCGCCGGACGGTTGATGGAGAGCGAGATAGCCCACACGAAGGCGACAGCGGCTAGCAATGCGGGTTTGAAATGTCGGTGATTGATCGGGATGCACCTCCTTAGTGTCATGAGGAAATAGGGAGAGGAGGAACCTGTCTTGGCCACCATGCGTATTACGGTCTTATTCTTTTCCTTTGCGGCCGATCGTATGAATGCCCGCGAACGCGCATATGAGTTGGAGGCCCCGCTGACAGTTGGAGGATTTTTTGACCAGTCCCTGGCGGGGCCCTTAGGGGAGCCCTTGGCGGCCTGGCTGTTCAGCGTGAACCAGGAGTGGGTATCCCCGGACTACCTTCTCCAGGAAGGTGACGAAATGGCGGTGGTCCCGCCTGTAAGCGGAGGATAGGGGGGCGTTCAGTGGATCTTTATCAGATAACGGACCAGCCGATTGACACGGTGGAGATTTTGCAAGGCCAGGGTGAGCCGGGGGCTGGAGCCCAGGTGCTGTTTTTGGGCACGGTGCGGAATGAATTTGAGGGACGCGCGTCCCGAGGGCTGTATTACGATGTGTACCCGCAGATGGCCGAAGCCCAGTTGCGGAAAATTGGCGAGGAGCTGAAGAGGGAATTCGGAGTTCTCCAGGTCGCCCTTGTCCACCGCATCGGGGACCTTCCAGTGGGGGCGGTCAGCGTGGCGGTTTGCGTCACGGGAGGGCACCGCGACGAGACATTCGCCGCAGCCCGTGCCGGCATTGACCGGGTCAAACAGACGGTGCCGATTTGGAAGAAAGAACATTGGGATGACGGGACCAGCGCTTGGCATGATGATGCCGGGAGCTCTACGTAATATTGAAGAGTTCTTTGACTTTCTTGACATTGGACCGGCTGACAACGACTTCACTGCCTTGCTTGTCTTTCATTTTGAGAAGATAGGTGCCGTTGAAGTACGGCATAATCTCCTTGACCTGGTGCATATTGGCAATAAAGCTGCGGTGCGTTCTCAAGAAAGTTTCGGGAGCTAGGCGGTCCTGGAGCTCCTGAAGTGTAAAGCGCGTGGGGTAGCGCTCATGGTGGGTGTAGATGTAAATAATTTCGTGCTCGGCCATGATAAAGACAATGTCGTTGACATTGACCGGGACGGTATGCCCGCTGGCCTCGCACGGCACCCATGTCATCACTTCCGGGGCTGGTCTGGCCGGTGCGCCAGCACTCAGGTCGCTCAGGCGGCGGATGGTTTCGGCGATCCGCTCGCTGCTGACAGGCTTCAGCAGATAGTCTACAACCTGAACGGCAAAGGCATCGACCGCATACTGCTCGTGGGCGGAAATAAACACCACATTAAGCTGGGGGCGTTTGTCCTTGAGCACGCGGGCCAGGTCCATCCCTGACATGCCCGGCATTTGGATGTCGAGAAACACCACATCATAGTCCAGGGCTTCAATGAGGGATAAGGCCTCTTTGGCCGTCTGTGCCTCGCCTATCACCTCCAGCACGTCGTGATAAGGTTCCAGCAAGAATCGCAGTTCCTGCCGCGCTGGGTACTCATCTTCCACAATCAACGCCTTCAACAAGGGGGGTTCCTCCTCCGTCAGTGGTTTGCCTTAAGGGATGGGTGCAGCGGCCTGGGGCTTTGGTTCCGGTGGGGATGCCTGCGGGTCCGGGGCAGTCATGCAGGGGATGACTACTCTTACCGTCGTTCCCTTATTTTCCGACGAGTGCAGACGCAGGCGGTACTTTTCCCCGTATAGGCCAATCAGCCGCTCAGACACATTGGACAGTCCAAGCCCTGTTCCCTGGCCATGTCCCATTTCAAAAATGTCGCGCTGTCTGGACTTGGCAATGCCCCGCCCGTTGTCCGAGACGTAAATAATGGTGTCGGTGCCTTGATTACGGATAGTGACGCTGACCATGCCCGGGCCCTCCTTTTCCGCAATGCCGTGAATTACAGCATTTTCCACGAGAGGCTGGATGATGAGAACGGGGACCGAGCGTGTCAGGGATTCCGGCTGGATGCGCAGCCGGTACCGCAATTTATCGCCGTAGCGGGCTTTTTCCAGGTTGAGATAGGTCTGGACGTAGTCAATCTCGTCTTTGACCAGCACCGTTGACCCTTTATGGGCCAGGGATCTGCGGAAAAATGAGGCGAGCTGGATCAAGAGATCGCGGGCTTTGTCAGGGTCGGTGCGAGAAAAAGAGATAATGGTATTGAGGACATTAAACAGGAAGTGAGGACGAATTTGCGCTTGCAAGGCTTCCAAGCGGGCCGTCGAAGCCAGGCTGCGCTGCCTGTCCAATTCAGCCACTTCCAGCAAGATGGACAGAAGCTGGGCAATGCCTTCAGACAGGCGGCCCGCTCTCTTGGGCAAGGTGCTCTGGTCCGCGACGTAGAGCTTAATGCAGCCTACGGACTGCCCGTGGGATACTAGGGGGGTAATGATAACGACGCCCAGCTGGCATTCGTCATAAGATCCTTTCAGTTCCTCTGTCTTCAGGATTTTCTGCACCTTGTTCTCCATGACCTCGCGGGTTGTGCGCGAGAGAGTCGAGCCCGGATTGTGCTGGGGGCAAGGTTTGCCCGCCCATCCTAACACGCTGTTTGTGTCGGTAATGGCTACAGCCTCCACGCCCACCGTTTGCTGAATAATGTTGGCGATGTGCTGGGCGGTCTCGCGGTTGAGGCCCTGACGGAGGTGGGGCAAGGCTGCGTGGCCGATCTGAAACGTGGTCTCCGCGGCGTCGAGGGTGGAGGCGGTGGAATTGTGCAGCAGCGTGGAGGGGCGGCGGAGCTGATGGTAAAGCAGCCATCCCAGGGGAATGACCACGGCCACCGTGGCTATCACAGCCTGCCACAGAGCTAAAGGCGCTGTGACAATGATAATAAGCAGCGCAACGAATGGAAACGCCATGACGCCAAAACTTAGCCGATTTATCGTAATCACCTTCCTGGTACCGCCTCATCACCCATTAATGGCATTGATCGCGGCCTGTCTTGGCGCAGCATCTGCTGCCTTGCAGGTCATGCCCGGCCAGCAAGCCGTCTGTCCCCTGACGGGGACTCCCGCTCATGCTGTGGGAATCCACGGTTCAACCCGCGCCCCCGCCTTTTTCAGTTCGGCCAGGGCGCGGTCGCTGTCACCCCATGACACATTCACCCCCCTCACCGCATTGGAGATGACGCGGGTGTCAAAAGAGCGGGCGAGGGCATCGAGAGCGGTCGCCCTGACACAGTAGTCCGTGGCCAGACCGACGATGTAGACCGTGTCAGCAGCCTGTCCCCGCAGCCATGATTCGAGGTCTGTGTCGGTGATGCCCTGCTGCTGGTCGGCCAAACGGCCTTCGAACCCACTATAGGCATCTATGCGGTCGCTGAAACCCTTATAAAAATGGGCCGCAGTCATGGGGACTTTGAGGTCGGGGTGCAAGTCGCAACCGACAGTTCCCTGCACACAATGAGGCGGCCAGGGGCCCCCCTGCTCCTGAAATGACACGTGATGGGGCGGATGGAAATCCTGTGTCATCGCCACTGGACGCCCGGATTGGGTAAATTGGTCAATAAGGTCCTGGATGGCAGGGAGAATTTCATCCCCATGCGGTACGGCCAGAGTCCCTCCGGGACAAAAGTCGTTCTGAAAATCTACAACGATTAAGGCTGCGTTGGCGATGGTGCTGATGCCCACGGCTGTCCCTCCTCTTTGTTTGTGTGCCCTCCCGAATCTGGTTTCAGGGCCGGTGCAAATGCGCTCGCCATACCGAAATACGTGGGGCAGGAGTATCCTGCCAGCATAAATGGCGCGAAGAGTTCCTCACCTAAAGCGCCGGCGGCTACGGCCAGCTGCCACAAGGCGTCAGGCTTCGCCTGTTCCACCATCTGTGCCGACACCGTGCGCAGCCCGCTCCAGTTCCCTGTCTGAAGCATATCCAAAAACCACTGATCCAGTTCGGCCGCGGCTGGGTCGAATCCATAAGGCCCCGACTCGCGGTGTGTGTGAGAGAGGTCCCCCGAAGCTATCAGGGCCACATTGCCGGGCCATTCACGCATCACACTCCCGAGCTGGCGGCCGTACTGATACAGCCGCTCCAGACTGAGAACGCGGGAGGGAGTCATCACGACGACGCGAAATGGTGTGGGAAGGAACGTCTGAACAAAGCGCAGCGGAACATGGGCTCCCCAGTCCAGAGGAATCCGGTTGTGTTCCCCGGTTGTAGCCCCATAGCCCAAAGCGGTGGCCTGGGCAGGGCCCAGTTGCTGCCAGAACCGCTCGGCCAGCGAGCGGTTCACACTGTAGATGTCGCGAAGACGCTGTCCCGACGGAGTATCAAGAATTCCTTCAACGGTCTCGGAATAGGAGACTGTCATCATGCCTTCGGAGCGCACACCGTGAGGGGTAACCACAACCAGTGTTTCCGGGTTGCAGTGTGCGATCTGTTTGGCCACGGCGCTCTGATGCGAAAATGCTGGCGCAAAATCCGCAAGACCGAATTCCGGGAGGGCCTCAGACCCGTGGGACATCAGGGCGGCGGCGACAAGCGGCAAGAGGATCGCTTCCTTTCAGTGTGATAATCCATTTCTGATCATACACAACTGCGGTTTTCCGTGTATAGCAGTCACGCAATAAAAAAGATACGGTCTGCTGAATGAAAATTTAATATCTGACAAGGCAGGAAATCAGAGTGTTGTGTCGAATTGCTTTAGAGGTCTCAATGACATGCTGTCCTCCATTTGTTGCTGCTAGAGGACATGTTCATTGGTGAAGAAATTATCTCTTAAATTCGGATGCAACGCGCAGGGAGAGTTGCTGCTTGAACATGGCTATTCTATAAGGAGGCACAACCCATTGATTAATTTAGAACGGGGATTGAAACGCGAACTGTCGTTTCTGGACCTGACAATGTCCTCGCTGGGGGCCATTATCGGTTCCGGCTGGCTGTTCGCGGCGTTTACCGCCGCGTATATTGCCGGACCGTCGGCTATCTTCAGCTGGGTGATTGGCGGGGTGATTGTCCTGTTCATCGGCCTGGTGTACGCAGAGCTCGGGTCCATGATTCCAGAGTCCGGGGGCATCGCCCGCTATACCCAGTATTCCCACGGCCACCTGACCAGTTTCATTGTGGGCTGGGCCGCCATTATCGCGTACGCTTCGGTGCCGGCGGTGGAAGCCGAAGCGACCGTGCAGTACATGAGTCACTTTTTCCCGGGACTGTTTGTAAACTCGACCTTGACGACCTCCGGCCTGATTTTTGCCGGGCTGCTGATTGTGGCTTTCTTCACCGTCAACTATTTCGGGATCCGCATGTTTGCGCGGATTAACACCCCCTTGACCATGTGGAAGTTCTTTATGCCGACCTTCACCGTGATTGTGCTGCTGATTGTGGGCCTGCACGGAGCGAACTTCAGCAAAATTGGCGGCTTTATGCCGATGAAGTCCTCGGGGATGCTGGGCGCGGTGGCCTCCGCCGGGATTGTGTTCTCGTACCTGGGCTTCCGGCAGGCGGTCGACTTGGCAGGCGAAGCGAAGAACCCGCAGCGCGATGTGCCCCGGGCGCTGATTGTGTCGATCG
>DAIDDL010000039.1 GCA_027309085.1 Sulfobacillus sp. | reverse complement strand
AGCCGCCGATTTGTAGGAGAGCGGACTTCCTCAATTTTCCCGGCTTTCTGCCAGCGCCGGATCGTTTGCGTGGTCACTCCCATTAACCGTGCAGCCTTTCCGATCGGCATAAACTCTTCTTTATCCATGGAAATATTATATCATCAAAGATGATGCTTGATAACTATATTATTACCTCTGGGACGCCGCCAAACCACCTGTGCTGCGGCCTTAGACTAGGCCGCCGATCCCACCTATCGCCAAACGGCAGCCCACTGAGCGGTAGAAGCTTCCATTTGCAAGGCAGCACCAATCAGCCAGCAGTGCCATGCAAAGCGCTTAATCTTGCCCGACTTTCACATGGCCTTTCAGTAAATTGCGGGCAATGATATAACGCTGAATTTCATCTGTTCCGTCAAAAATTCTAAACAGCCGCATATCCCGGTACCACCGTTCGATCGGCAAGTCTTTCGTGTATCCCATGCCGCCGTGGATTTGCAGCACACGGTCGACCACGCGGTTGGCCATGTCTGCCCCATACAACTTGGACATCGAGGCCATATGCCTGTTGTCCATGCCTTGATCCAGCATCCAGGCCGCACGGTACGTCATCCATTTGGTCGCTTCAATTTCCACTGCGGAATCGGCAATCATCCACTGAATAGCTTGGCGGTCAGCCAGCGGCTGTCCGAATGTGACCCGCGTGTTGGCCTGCTGGATAGCCATCTCGAGAAGCCGCTCCGCAGCTCCGACAGCACGCGCCGCGATGGCCCACCGGGCATTCCCGATCCACCGCATGCCGAGAGCCAGCCCCCGCCCTTCTTCCCCCAGCAGATTCTCTTCCGGAACGCGGACGTTGTCAAAAACCAGAGACGCCGGGGACCACTCTCCCATCGTTTGAATTGGTGTGGACCGCCATCCCATATCGCGGTCCACCAAAAAACAGCTGATACCCTGGTGAGGCCCCTTGGAGCGGTCAGTCACCGCCAATACCATGCAGAAATCGGCTTCGTTGCCATTGGTGATAAATATTTTCTCGCCATTGATAACCCAGTGCTTTCCCTCTTTGACAGCAGAGGTGCGGATGTTGCCCGCGTCCGAGCCCGCTCCGGGCTCTGTCAGGGCAAAGCACGACCGTCTGTCGCCTGCGATTGTCGGCAGCAAATACCGCTCTTGCTGTTCTTTGGTGCCTTCATATAAAATGTTGTCCGCACTGCCGCCAAACATAAAGGGCACATAGGTCCTCCCCAATTCTACGTAAATCAAGGCGGTCATCAGCCATCCCAACTCCGCCCCCCCGTATTGCTTGGGCGTGTTGATTCCCCAAAATCCCAAGGACTTCGCCTTTTCCTGCAATCGCTTCAGCGTGTCGTCGGAGATTGCCGGACGGCCATTCCGTTCATTTTTTAGCACTTCGGGTTCCAGGGGCATCACTTCATTGGCAATGAACTGCCGTACCGTATCGCGAATCATGCGCTCTTCGCTGCTTAATGAGAAATCCATGAAATCACCGTCTGCTTTCTATAAGGTATGTTTTCCACACTGGGCTGGGCCTTGGGGCCGGCGGCATCCATCCTGCCAGCTGGTGGCCGGTAAATCAGATTCCGCCTGGATCGCGCCAATGCCTTCTGTATCCCACTTCACGGCACCTGAAATCTAACCCATTCACCAATCTCGTTGACCGCTTTTTGCGCTTCGGGCACTTGGGCGGCAAATGCCTGAAAAACATGCCACATTCCGTCCCACACGGTCACCGTGGCATCTGTCCCCTGGTCCCGTGCGCGCTCCGCCAGCCGGGCCGAATCATCGAGCAGGCACTCATCGCGGCCGACCTGTATCAGCATAGGGGGCAGCCCGTGCAAGTCGGCGTAGAGCGGGGATGCCAGCGGGTTTTTAGGGTCAGCGTTGCCCAAGTAAATCCTGGCGCCGGCGCGAATACCCTCCGGATCCAGCCAGGGATCCGCCTCTGACCGTGTTTCCATAGAATCGCCAGTCCCCGCCAAATCTGTCCACGGCGACATCAGCACCGCTGCTCTTGGCAAATCCGTTCCCCGATCCCGCAAGGACACGAGCGCTGAAACCGCCAATCCCCCGCCCGCCGAGTCCCCCGCTACCACAATGCGCTCATGCGGCACTCCTGAGTCTAAGAGATACTGGTAAGCCAATACGGCATCGTCCAACGCCGCGGGAAACGGCCACTCTGGAGCCAGCCGGTACCCTGTCACCAAAACCCGGCTGTCCGAAGCGAGGGCCAGCCGCCCCGCCAGATCTCTATGGGTGCTGCAGCTTCCCATATAGTAAGCTCCCCCATGAAGGTACAAGATGACCCGGCTGCCTGTCCCTTCGGAAGGAATCAGCCACTCCCCGGGAACTGTGCCCGCAGTGGCGGAACGCACCGCTATCCCGGCATCTGGCGGCAACCCCCTGCTTAAAGATTCCAGGCCTTGCCTTTGCTGCGCTATGGACAGCGGGGGGTGGTTTTTCGCCGCCTCCTTCTGGCTCCGCAGCACTGCGCGGATGTGTTGACTTTCCTGACTCGCCATTATTTTTCTCCCTACGTTTCGGAGGTTGACTATGCGGGGGCAGCCCACATAGTTCGCCTTTGCTCGCGTCACCAGCCTTGGCTCCAAACTCATGGCCGCATGCTTCAATATTGCTGACCATTGCCGCCTCCCGCTGCACCCCTTTCGAATCTATTCGTGAGGAGCGGCGCTCTCAGCGTTCGCCCCGCGCCCGGACCCCATGAATTCCCGAATCACTGCGGTAATTTCGTGGGGCCGCTCATACTGGCACCAGTGGGAAGCCTCATCAATTATTCTCATTTCCGCATCAGGAAGCAGCATCTCACAAGTCTGTGCCCATGCCTGCACACTGGGTTGCGGCATAGGGTCGTGACGTCCCCAGCACATCATAACGGGAATGCCCCGCAGACCGCGCAGCATATCTGCCATAGCCATTCGGGGGCTGCCGCGTCGCAACTCGCGCGGGCCTAAGCGCGCGTGCAGGATATTCAGGTAAGTCAGTCTTACCGCCCGCTCATCGGCGGCTTCGGGCCGGTAAAGGTGCAGCGCCGCCAAATTGTCCCGCACCACGCCCAGCCGGTAATGCCAGGACGGATTGTGGGAAAAATGGCGCTCTTCAAGGCGCCGGTGCGCGGCCGGGTCCCCAGTCTCTCCCACAAGGGACACCAGAATTAACGACTGCACCTGAGCCGGTGCAGCCAAAGCCAGCGCGGCCGCGATAAAAGCCCCGAAGGAATACCCCGCCAACACGACCGGTTTGCCGACCATGTCACGGATAGCAGACGCCACTACCTGAACATACTTCGGGGAATCGAACTCCCCGGGCCAGTCATCTGATTCACCGAATCCCGGCAAGTCCATAGCCCAGACATCGGCAAACTGCGACAGGCTTTCCAGGTTGTTCACCCAATGTGTCCAGCTGCCGTAAGCACCATGCAACAGCACCAGAGGATCTCCCGGACCCGGGCAGTGCACGGTGTGAACAGATAGGCCTGCAACAGTCCTGAGGCTGTGCACTCTCTTGCTTGCCTGCAGGCGGCGCCTGGCATCCTCTGCATACCATAAGGGCAGAGGAAACGTCATGCCCGGGAACCGTTTCCGCCAGAATCGCTGGGCACCGGACAGACTGTAACCCATGGCCATCAGGTAGGCCAGTCCCAAAGCCTCTGCCGCGTCCTTCTGGCCGTGTCCGCAGATGCCGACAACTTCCCCCTGGTCCACCCGCATCTTTACGCAGTGCGCCGCCCATGCCAGCGTGCCGTCCCCATCAGGAGCAGACCGCTCCAAGGGGAATCTTTCGGTGTTTGCCGCATCAATGGGCGGTCCGGCATCTGTCCGAAGATCCGCGAACCAAGTCACACCCTCCGCCAGCATCTGCGGTACCTCTTGCACATCTCCCAGCCACACTTGGCCGGTCAGCTGTTCCATCTTGTCTCCTTGCCTGCTCCGTGATTGATTACGCGGCCTTGGCGGGCCGAGCCGTGACGGACAGTTTCCGCATTCACCGGTGCGTCCCCCATCAGGTTCCCGGACTCTCCTCCCCGCCGGCCGGCCAGGAGAGAACAGCCTGCCCTGTGACGGCCGCCTCGGCCCCGGCAACCCCCACCGTCACGTCAATCAGCGCCTGCGCACCGCTCGAGCCATAGTCCACCGACTTAACCTCACCGGAAATCGTCACGGTCTGTCCTGGCTGCACCATAGACCGAAACCGCACGGCGTAACGTTCGAAGCGGGCCCCGGGCGGGGCCGCGGATTTCAAATAGCGTGCCGCCAGTCCCATATTCAACATCCCGTGAGCGATTACCCCGGGCAGTCCAAATTCACGGGCCCGCTCGTCATCGTAGTGGATAGGATTGAAATCGCCCGATGCCCCCGCATAACGCACGAGCTGTTCACGGGTAATGGTGTGAGCCCATGGCCCCACCTTATCGCCAACTTGCCACATTCAAATTTCCCCCTCATTCGCAATGAGGACCGACCGGGCCTGAAACACCATCACATCCTCCTGGTTGACCCCTTCGCGGGCGATAGTCACGATGCTCATGATGCCCCGGCTGCCGCGGCGGACCTTGACATTCTCAAGCCACGCGCTCACCCGGATGACGTCTCCCGCACAGATCGGCGCGCCGTAGACAAACTGCTGCTCGCCATGAATAAGGCCCGCCCGGGGCAATTTCAGGCCCGGCACGGGATTGCTCGGCAGGGTGGCGGGGAAAGTCGGCGGGGCGGGAAGACTCCGGTATCCCGCCCGCCGCGCAATTTCCTCATCAAAGTACACTGGATCACTTTCCCCCAGAGCCAGCGCAAATTGTCTGATCGCCCCCTTCTCAATTTCTGTGGCCCGAGGAGCTGCTCTCTCCCCTATCCATTCTGCATCCACCTGCAGCATCCATTGTCCCCGCCTTTCCACCGCTGGAATGCACCGTGCGCACCCGGCGGCCGCCATTTTTGGAACCCTTTAATCCTCATCCTGAGCCAATTGTCCTGCCCATTCCCGCAGGGTTTTTTTCATGATCTTGCCCACACCGTTTTTGGGCAGAGTGTCCACAACGACGATGTGCCGGGGAAGCTTGTAACGTGCCAAAAAACGCGCAGCATGCTCCAAAATCTCTTCTGGACGCGCCCGGGTGCCGGGTTTCGCGACCACGTAGGCAACGGCTTCCTCTCCCATGCGGTCCGAAGCCATTCCCACAACCGCCGCCTCTGCCACATCAGGATGGCGCAACAAGATGTCTTCCACATCTCGGGGATAAATGTTGAATCCCCCCCGAATGATGATATCCTTCTTCCTCTCCACGATGCTCAAATAGCCGTCGGGGTCTATGCTGGCCATATCGCCCGTCGCCAGCCACCCTCCGCCGTGCAGTACTTCACGGGTGGCGTTCGGATTTCGGTAATACCCCGGGGTCACATTGTCTCCCCGTATCCACAATTCCCCAATGTCCCCGGACGGGAGGTCCTGCCCGTCTCCGCCGACAATGCGCACATCCACTCCCGAAACGGGCACCCCGACAGTACCAGGCTTCACGGGCATTCCGCGGCGGTGGCCGCTGACCACGGGTGCCGCCTCGGACAGGCCATATCCTTCCAGCACATCGGCGTGAAAGGCGGATTGAAATGCTTCAATCAGTGCGACAGGACAGGGAGCGGACCCGGACGAGACATATTCCAGGCTTGAGAGATCATACTGGGAGCGGGCCGGACTGTAGACCATCGCATAAATCATTGCCGGTACGGCCGAAAACATTTTCACCCGGTAACGCTCTATCGCCTGGAACACTTTTTCGGCCTCAAATCGGGGAAACAGCACAATGGACCCGCCCAGCATGGCGTTGATGGTCGTAACGGTAAATCCGTACACGTGCGCCAGAGGCAAGACCCCCAGCGTCACCGACCGGTCGGAAGGATTGTCCTGAGCCACTTGGCGCGCATTGCTGTAAAGGTTTTTATGCGTCAGCATCACCCCTTTGGGTTTGCCAGTCGTCCCGGATGTATACAAGATGACAGCGACATCATTTTCTGCCACCCGGGCGGTGCGATGCCCAGAAGCGGTGCCCTGAAGCGCTTGGGCCAAAGAGGGGAGGCCCCGGACACCTGTGTCAACGCAGAACAGCTCCGGCGCATCCGGCACATGGCGGGCGGCTGTTTCCACCTTTTCCGCGGTGTGGCGGTCCAAAAATACCGCGCGTGGCTGCGAGTCTGCCAGAATGTGACGGATTTCCGGCTCTTCCAGGAGGTGCATTACAGGCACCACAATGGCGCCGGCCATGAGCGCCCCCTGATAGGCGGACAACACCTCAGCTCGGTTGGGCATGGTCACCATGACCCGGTCACCACCATGCACGCCGGAGTCCACCAGCAAATCGCGAATTCTCTCGGCTTCGTGGAAAGCCTGGCGGTTGCTGATCACCCTTTCCTGATCATAGAGAAACGGATACTCGCCGTACTGCTGCACATTCTCCGCCAAAACCCGGGTAAGCACTTGCATTGCACATCCCCCTTCCACTCCCGCTGCTCCAACGGTGGCGGTCCGCACGTGAAGCGGCCGTGTGCGCGCCCAGCCGAATCCTCCCGTCCCTGCATTCTCCCCCGCCTATTTCTTCTGAGGGCGGGCGCAGGGGATCCTGCGCCCGCCCCCGGGACTTTCGCCGTAATGCGCTGGCCCGTCTTCCCGGGCCACATACCTACTGGTTAGCATATTTTAACGCGGAAGCAATTATGTTTCAAGACATACTTTTGAGATAATTTTCCCCTGTATTGCATTCCTCTTTCTCCAGACGGTGTATCATGGTTTCATAACCACCTATAAAACTATGTTTCACTAGTGGAATGAAAGGGGCGGCATCATGCGCGCAGCTGTTCTTGAATCCTTTGGGCAACCTCTAGTCATCCGGGAATATCCTGACCCATTGCTCACACCTGACGGCGTCATTGTAAAAGTTGAGGCCAACGGCATCTGCCGCAGCGACTGGCACGCCTGGGTGGGGGACTGGCGGTGGCTGTCTCTCCCCCATGTATTAGGCCATGAGCTGTCTGGGGTGGTGGAGGAGGCTGGGTCTGAGGTGACCCAGTTCCGACCTGGCGACCGAGTCATCGTCCCGTTCACCCAGGGAGACGGCACGTGCCCAGCATGTCAGCAAGGCCATCAAAATGTTTGTGAGCACGTCACGATGCCGGGGTTTTCCTACTCGGGCGGCATGGCGCCATGGGTGCACATTCCCCATGCTGACCGCAACCTGGTGTCTCTTCCCAACACCGTGTCATTCCAAGATGCCGCAGCGCTCGGTTGCCGCTACATGACTGCCTTTCACGGACTGGTCGATCAAATTAAAGTACAGGCTGGGGAGCAGGTCGTAATCTATGGCGCAGGCGGGGTCGGCCTGTCAGCGGTCCAGATTGCCAAAGCTCAGGGAGCATCAGTGATTGCCGTCGACATTGCAGAGGACAAACTGAGCCTGGCCAAACGTCTGGGAGCTGACGTTGTGGTCGATGGGAGGGCTTCCGATGTGGCGCGCGCCGTGCGTGAGATGACACACGGCGGGGCCGATGTGTCCGTTGATGCTTTAGGCCGGGCCTCTACCATAAAGGCTGCCATTCACAGTCTGCGCAACCGGGGACGCCATCTGCAAATTGGTTTGGCCAGTCCGGAAGACCGCGGCGTATCAGCATTTCCCGTAGACGTCATCGTGCAGCACGAACTGCTGGTCATGGGCACCTTTGGAATGCAGCCGCACCGCTACGGGGACCTGCTGCGGATGGTCGGGAAGGGCCAGCTAAATCCAGGGGCCCTGGTTACGGCGACGGTCAGTCTGGACCAGGTGTCTTGTGTCCTGGAAGACATGGGGGCCTACCGCGGCGCCGGCGTCACCGTGCTCACTCAATGGTGACGCCCCCCCACTCAGCCCGGTGAGGGAGGTGACCTATGGAGTACGATGTGCCGGCGGTGACCACAAGCATCCGGATCATGAAGCTCTTAAGCCGCCACCGGCATAAAAGCTGTTCCCTCAAAGAAATATCTGACCTGACTCAGGTCAACAAGACCTCTTGCCTCCGCATTTTACGGACACTGGAGCGCGAGGACTTTGTCAAGTACGACAGCCAGCGCAAGGAGTACAGCCTGGGGCCGTATTTAATCGCATTAGGCAACCGGGCGCTGGAGCTTAATCCCATGGTGACCGCAGCGGCTGCCGAATTAGCCGCTATCTCCTCGGAAGTGGGTCTGACAACGGTGTTAATCCGGAGGATATCTCAGGACCGGGCGATCTATCTCGCCTCCGAGCACCCTCCCGGGAACCATCCGACAATCTCCATTTCCATCGGGCAGCACATTCCTCTGGCCGGAGTTTCCTTTGGATGGTGCTTTCTCGCCTACGATAGCGAGGAGGACTGGCAGCATTTTACCGACCCGGGGCTGGTGCCCTACACCCCAGATACCATCGTGGACCCGTCGGTATTTGCCGCGACCCTGAGGACCATCCGGCAAGCGGGCTATACGGTCTCTCACGGGTCCTTAACCCCCGGTCTCTCGGCGGTCGCCGCCCCCATCTTCAATCTTGGCGGCCATGTGGAATTAGTCGTCGCGTGTTTGGCGATGACGTCGGAATTGGATAGCGCATACGAAGCCCGGGTTATCAAGACCTTGACAGCCAGCACCCAGCGGCTGTCCGCACTGCACGGGTTCTCTATCCATCCAACCGGAGATCAGAGCAGTGACTTTGAAGACTATGGCCGGTAAAGGAGGCATTATATGGACGCCGTCATTGTATCTGCCGTGCGCACCGCTATCGGCAAGGAAGGCGGATCTCTCAAGGAAATTCCCGCTTATGTTCTGGGGGCAGCTGTGATCCAGGCGGCTCTGGAGCGCGCCGCCATCGACCCCCAGTCTATTGATGATGTGTTCTTCGGCAACTGTTTTGCCGAAGACGGCAATCTGGCCCGCGTCGCCTGGTTGGAAGCAGGCTTTCCCGTATCCGTCCCGGCAATGACCATAGACCGCCAGTGCGGGTCCGGCATCAGCGCCATCAATCTGGCCGCCCAGGCGATCCGCGCCGGCGAAGGGTCCGCATACGTGGCGGGAGGGGCTGAAAGCCTGTCGCAGCGCCCGTATTTAATGGCCCGCCCGAAGCGGGCCTATGACCGCACACCGCCTCAATTTTTGCGCCCAAGGCTGTCTCCGGCTGCAGTGGGGGACCCTCCCATGGGCCTCACTGCGGAGAATTTGGCTGAGCTTTACCATATTGGCCGGGATGAACAGGACACCTATGCCTTGCGCAGTCAGGAACGGATGGCGCAAGCCGTGCGCGAAGGACGGTTTGACACCCAGATCCTGCCTCTGGATGTTTCCGGCAATCACAGCGGAAGCCGCCTTTTTGCCCTCGACGAGCATCCGCGTCCCACCACCCGAGAGGGTCTGGCCCAGCTGCGCCCAGTGTTCAAAGTGAATGGAACCGTTACCGCCGGCAACAGTTCCGGCATAAATGACGGCGCTGGCGCCTTGGTGGTCATGAGCGAACGCCGCGCGGAACAGCTGGGCCTGAACATTCTAGCCCGGGTGCGCGCGGAAAGTGTCGCCGGGGTCGACCCCAACCTCATGGGGCTGGGCCCAGTGCCCGCCATTCAGAAACTGCTTTACAAAACCGGGCTCACCCTGGGCGACATTGACCTGCTCGAAGTCAATGAAGCTTTTGCGGCTCAGGTGCTGGCATGCGACCGGGAACTCCACTGGGACTGGGACCGGGTCAATGTAGATGGCGGAGCCATCGCCCACGGCCACCCTATTGCCGCCACCGGGGCCATTTTAGCCACCAAACTGCTGAATGAAATGTCGCGGCGCAGAGCCAAGCGCGGCATTGTCTCAGCCTGTATTGGCGGCGGCCAAGGCATCGCCACGCTGTTTGAGCGGTAGCCAAAACTTCTAGGGAGGAACATCATGGATTTTACCCTATCACCGGATATTCTGCAGATGAGAGAGACGGTGCAGACTTTCATTCGAGAACAAGTCGAACCGCACGCCACAGAAATTGAAGAACAGGACGAGGTCCCCTTCGCAATTTTGGAGAAGTCGAGACAGCTTGGCCTGTTTGGACTGAGCATTCCTGAACAGTATGGCGGCCTGGGCCTGTCTATGGTTGACAAGTGTGCCGTTTTCGAGGAACTGGGAAAAACCATTAACGGCTACACCACCATTATTGGCGCCCACAATGGCATTGGGTCAGTCGGTCTGGTCGAGTTTGGCACGCCTGAACAAAAATTACGGTACCTTCCGAAAATGGCGGCGGGAGAGTGGATGGGAGCATTTGCGCTGACTGAGCCGGAAGCGGGGTCCAACGCTGCGGCCATGACCACCCGTGCCGTGAGGCACGGCAGCCGCTACATTCTGGACGGGCAGAAAATTTACATCACCAATGCGCCCTACGCCCATGTCTTTACGGTCATGGCGGTCACTGACCCGTCCCGTGGGCCCAAAGGCATCACGTCATTTATTGTCGAACGGGATTTTCCGGGACTTCGCGTCGGGAGGATCGAGAAAAAAATGGGACTGCACGGCTCGCACACCGCCCCAATCTATTTTGAGGCTATGGAGGTTCCCGCCAACAACGTGTTGGGCCAAGAAGGGCAAGGGTACGTCAACGCGCTGAAAATCCTGGCGAATGGGAGGGCCGGCCTGGCTGCCCGCTCGTTGGGCTCTTCGCAATACCTCTTGGACAAATCGCTGGAGTATTCTTTGCAGCGGCAGCAGTTTGGCCGCCCCATTTTTGAACAGCAAATCCTACAGCACTATTTGGCCGACATGGCTACAGATATTGAAACTCTGCGCTGGATGACCTACCGGGTCGCCTGGATGGCGGATCAAGGCATGCCGGTGATAAAAGAAGCCGCCATGCTGAAACTCTATGGTTCGGAAGTATACAACCGGGTGGCAGATAAGGCGGTGCAGATCCACGGGGGTATGGGTTATATCGCGGATTACCCCATCGAGCGTTTTTACCGGGATGCGCGCATTACCCGGATCTATGAAGGCACATCCGAGATCCAAAAGAATATCATTGCCGCCCAGATCAAGAAAGACTTTCTAAAGTCGCGGTAACTATTGCCCCGGAAACACTGCTCACCGCAGTTTGCACTGGGGGAGGGGCCGCAAGCGGCCCTCCCCCCAATCTCTTAATGGCCCATGGAGAGCGGTCTTCCTATGGCTTCAGTCCTTCGCGGCCACCTTTGCCAATACCTGACATAATCATCCGGTGAAACTGCCGGGCCAATTCCAAAGACCCCAGTTTCCCGTTCGGCTGAAACCACTGGTAGCTCCAGTTGACAATACCCAAAATAGCCATGGTCATGGCGCCTGGGTCCACGTCATCCCGCAGTTCCCCGGTCTCCATGCCGCGGCGCACCACGCCTTCCACATTCGTACGAAACGTACGCCTCTTCGTAATGATAGCGGCGAGCCGCTCCCCTTCCAATTGCCGCAGCTCGGCGAAAAAAATCCTCGCAGCGGCCCGATTGTTACGGATGGAGTCCATCAGAAGGCTCATGACACCCAGTATCTTGTCAGAAGCTGAAAGCTCTTCATTCAATATCTTTTCTTCCTGGTTCAGCAAGTCGTCAATATATTGCTGGTGGATCTCCATCAGAAGCTCTTCCTTGCTCGTAAAATAGTAGTAAAATGCGCCCTTCGTCACGCCTACGGCGTCACAGATGTCTTGAATCGAGGTTTCACGAAACCCCCGCTCTTCAAACAGTTTCATGCTGGCGCGCACAATGGTATCTTTCATGACCCTCCTCCTGCCTCCGGTCAGAACGCCACAAGGCATCCTTCTCGGGTGACCGCAGCATCTCCTTGAGTCTTTCCAAGCATATCGCGGACACATGCCCCGCTGCTAGAGCATTTTACCATGATCGGCCGCGGTCTATAAGAGCCCGCAACGCCCTAGCATAGCACCTGCAAAGAACCGTCAGTCTTTACCAGGCTGAGAATCGTCCACCAGCAATCTCCTCATCACCTTGCCGGTGCTTGACACCGGCAAGGACGGCACCAGCACGACCTCCCGGGGCACTTTGTAATAGGCCATGTGATCTTGAGCCCATTCTATTAAGTCCTCAGATGTTAACACGGCTCCCGGCCTTAACACCACGAAGGCTTTGACCACCTCTCCCCGGTAGGGGTGGATTTGCCCGACCACAGCCACCTGCTGGATACCGGGATGCCGGATCAGCAGCGCCTCGACCTCTTCGGGAAACACGCTGTATCCTGAGACTTTGATCATTTCCTTCAGCCGCCCGTGAAAATACAAATATCCGTCCGGATCGAGATGTCCTATGTCCCCTGTTAGCACATACCCCTCGCGAAGAGCTCTCTGGCTCGCCTCCGGCTGATTCCAGTACCCTTTGAATGCCCCCCGGTTTTTCACCCAAATTTCTCCGGCTTCTCCTGGCCTGGCGTCATGCCCGGTGTCTGGATCCACAATGCGGAGCACCGTGTCCCCCACCGGCTTCCCGACCGTCCCCCACCGCACGTCGCCGGCAGGCATATACGTATCCGCTGTGTGGGTTTCAGTCAGACCATAGGCCGCTTCGTGAATGACGCAACCGGTTTTCTGGGGGTCCACTCCCGGGCCAGTGTCTCCGTCAGGGGAATCCCAAAGCTGGTGCACAGATTGTGGCGGAGCGACCGCATCCGGACATCGCCAGAATCCAGACAGTCGAGCACAGCGCGGTTCATGGGGGCCACGCTGTACCAGAAACTGCACTGGTATGTCTCGACAGCTTGGATGACCATCTCCGGATTGAACTGGTGGAGCAACACCTGGCTTGCTCCCAAATAAATCGGCACGCCCAGGCCCATCAGCAGACCGGCAATGTGCGACAGGGGCATCACCGTCAGCAAGATGTCCTGTGGACCGATGCCATTGGCCTCGCTGTCGGCCGCCGCCTTGAACCACGCGTTTTCATACGTGAGCATCGCCCCTTTGGGCATCCCTGTTGATCCGGATGTATACATCATCAGCGACACGTGATCCACCGGAACGTGGAAAAGAGTGGGCGCTGGCACTGCTGAAGGCACCACCCGGCTCCACTCCCCGGCCTCACAAAGAGGTGGCAGGTCTGGTGTTTCACCAAATGCTGTAAGCGGTGTGTGCTCCGGCAAAAAGTCCCGGTAATCCGAGACCAGCACGCGCATGTCCAGAAATGCCCGCCGGACTGGAAGCCACTGGGCGATGAGCCGTCTGTCCGCAACCAGAACCTTGGCCCCGCTGTCTTGCAACTGGTATTCCAGTTCCCACGACTTAAATGAAGGACTGACGGGACTCACAACCGCCCCCAACTTTTGCGTACCCAAAAAAGCCATGAGGTACTGAGGGCAATTGCCCATGTACAACGCCACACGGTCACCGGAATGCACTCCCCAGTCCTGGAGCACGGCGGCCACACGTCCAGACCACTCGTCCAATTCGGCGTATGTGATCGTGCGGCCATACCAAATAATAGCGGCGCGGTCCGGATGCTTTTGAGCATGATCCCGTAAATATTCATGCAGAGGTTTAGACCCGAGACGGTCCATTGGCAGACTCGCTCCTTCCTTCCTTCCTTGCTTCCTTGCAGGAATTTAAAACCCGGTAGGCCAGTTCGCCAGCTGGCGTTTGCCCATAATCGGACCAGCTGCCCGCAAGGACCGGAAGACCCGTGTGAGATACTGCCTGGTGCCAGCGGGGTCAATCACATCATGTACCAAATATTTTCCGGCCGCTGGATACGGGGAGACCTCAAATTCCCAGCGCTCCAACAGCTCTTGGCGCAGGCGGTCTGGATCGTCAGCCGCCTCCAGCTGTTTCTTGTAGACCACGTTGATGCCGACGTCAGAACCGGTAAAGCTGATTTCCGCCCCGGGCCATGCCACCACCAGATCGGAACCCATCTGCGGCCCCGCCATATTGCTATACGCCGCCCCAATGCTCTTTCGCACGACAACCGAAATCTTTGGCACAGTAGCCCAGGCTAAGGCCTGGTTCCACACCATGATTTTGGTGGGCATTTTCTTGTGCTCTGCCATCCGTCCCACCCGGAATCCCGGGATGTCGTGCAGGAAAATAAGGGGGATGTGAAAGGAGTCGCACCAGCAGATAAAGGCGGTGGCCTTGTCGGCCTCATCGGGCCCGGCAGCTCCGGCCTGCACCAGCGGCTGGTTGGCCACCACACCCACCACCTGCCCGTTAAGACGGGCTAGGCTGGTGATGAGAGCCGGGCCGAAGCGCTCCCCGACTTCAAACAGGCTCCCATGGTCGGCAATTCTCTCCATCAACCGCCGCATGTTGTAAGCTTGCTGGCGCCGCACAGGCACCAGTTGCCCCACATCATCGATCCGGCGTTCCGGGTCGTCCTCTGGTGTCGCAACCGGGGGTGCCTGCCCGCCGTGGGAAGGCAGATAGCTCCACACCCGCTTTAAGGCATCCAGCGCCTCTGTTTCCGAGCGGGCCACGTAATCCACCTGACCGGTGACCGCCGCTTGGATGGACACGCCCCCCAACTCCTCAGGCACAATCTTCTCCCCGGTAGCCACCTCCAACATCCGCGGGCCCACAGCCGCCATCGCTGTCCCCGCAACCTGGGTCACAAAGTCCGACGACACAGCGGTCCATGTCGGCCCCCCGAAGCTGTCTCCTAAAATAGCGGTCAGGAGCGGCACCTGGCGGCCGTGCCGCAACAAATTCAGCGGCATCATGCTGCCGCTGATGCCGTCCGACCCCATCCCATCAGGGATGCGCAAGCCGCCTCCTTCCGCCAGGTGAAATAGCGGAAGGCGGTGCTGTACTGCGTATTCGTGGAAATGATGCCACTTGCGCAAGTGAACCCGGCCTTCAGTCCCCGCCAGCACCCGGCTGTCAATCGCCACGACCACTGCCTGACGCCCAGCTACGGCGGCAAGGCCGCCTATGATCCCGTCGGCTGGAGTCCTCTCTTCCTGCCCGGGCACGTCGGAATGGCTCAATAAGCCCCATTCCAGAAAAGACCCGGGGTCCACTAGATATTCGATGCGCCGGCGGGCAGCTCCCACCCCGCCCGCTGCCCGCTCGCGCCGCGCCGCCAAGTCCTGCGCCACATCTTCAAAAGAGCCTTCCATAATCTTCACTCCTTTTCCGCGTCAGGGCCCACCCCGGATATACAGAACCTGCCCAGACAGAAATGACGCGTCATCCGTGCATAAAAAGGTCACAATATTGGCGATGTCCCGCGGAACACCCACACGCCGCAGGGGGATGTCTTGGATGGCCAGACTCTTCAGATGCTCGAAGTCCATTCCCAGCCGCTTGGCCGTATCGCGCGTCATCTCACTCTCCACAAAACCCGGAGCCACGGCATTGACATTAATATTGAATGGTCCCAGTTCGATTGCAAGGGTTCTGGTCAGCCCCTGCAAACCAGCTTTGGCCGTAGAGTAATTGGCTTGCCCGCGGTTGCCGAGCGCCGATGTCGACGACGTGTTGACAATTTTGCCCCAACGCTGGGCCACCATGAATTTTTGGGCTGCCTGCGCACACAGAAAGGATCCCTTGAGATGCGTGTCCATTACCACGTCCCAGTCCTGGTCCGACATCTTGAACAGCAAGTTGTCGCGCGTGACCCCGGCATTGTTCACCAAAATATCAACAGTCTGCCAGTGGGCGGCTACCGCCTCAAAGGCTTGTTCCACCTGGGCGCGCTGGGTGACGTCGCAGGCTAAGGCCAGGCAGTTTCCTCCAGCCTCTTCCACCATTTTGCAGGTCACGTCCGCGTCTGCCTGGCGCAGGTCCAGCACGGCCACCTTCGCCCCTTCTTCAGCCAGGCGCAGCGCCTCAGCCTGGCCAATGCCGCGCCCGCCGCCCGTTACCACAGCGACCCGCCCCTCTAATTTCCCCATCGTCCGGTTCCTCCCCATTTTTGTAATAATTTCAGCGGCCTTCAAAGCGAGGACGCCGCTTTTCCAAAAAGGCGCGCACCCCTTCTTTATGGTCCCAAGATGCTACCAGGTGCGGCTGCTCCGTCTGTTCGGCCCTCAGCATTTGTTCCAGAGAAGCGTCCCAAGAATTGTCAACCATCCGCTTCATCTGTCCGATGGCCAGACCCGGGCCGTGCGCCAGGCGGTCCATGAGGCCCGCGGTCTCCTTTTCCAAATCATCCGCCGGCACGACGTGGTTTACGAGACCCAGATCATAGGCGCGGCCAGCAGAGACCGGATCGCCCAGAAACAGCAGCTCTTTGGCCCGGTGGACTCCCACCAGCCTCGGGAGGAAATAAAGCCCGCCTCCATCAGAAATCAGCCCCACCTGCACAAAGCTCATCATAAATTGCGCATCCTCCGCGGCCACCACCAGATCGCACGCCAATGCCAGGTTGAAGCCAGCGCCCGCACAGAATCCGTGCACCTGCGCCACCACCGGTTTGGGGAGATTCTTAATCGCCAGTATCGCACGGTTCAACCGGCCCACGTAGTCCTCCACGATCTCCGGCCTTGCGTCTTGCATGCTCCGCACGTCGCCGCCAGCGCTGAACGCGCGCCCTGCGCCACTAATCACGGCGCCCTTGACCTCATCGTCCCGGCCTGCCTGCTCCATCGCAGCGGCAATTCCACTGACAATGTCTTCGCTTAAAGCATTTAACCTCTCGGGGCGGTTCATGGTAATCCACAAGATCCCGCCGCGCTGCTCCACAATAATTTCTGGAGGCGTCATGGATGGCTTCATCTCCTCGCACACAAAATATTGTCCCGCCACTGGCTGGCGCGGACGGGCTAATGGTCAGGCCGCGTCGCCAGAGCATACTCCACAAGCAGTTCCACCATCTGGTTCATGTCGGCGAACCGCGGATCGTGGGTTTGGCCTTGGTAATAACGGTAGTAGATTTGCGCCACAATCACAGCCAGCTTAAAGTAGGCAAAGGTCAGGTAGTAGGGGAAATCTCCCATGTCCCGTCCTGTCATCTGGGCATAACGCTGAATCCACTCATCCCGGGTCCAAAATCCTGGAAGTGTGGTCGTATGTTCTTGGAGGGCTTGCCGGAGCGGCCCGCGGTCATCCGGCTGAATCCAGTAGCTCATGGCCACAGCCACGTCTGCTATGGGGTCGCCCACGGTGGTCATTTCCCAATCGAAAATCCCCGCCACGTCACTGAGGTCGGGACGGAACACCATATTATTCAGCTTGTAGTCGTAGTGGATCACGGCCGGTTCAGAGGAATTCGGAACATGGTTGAGAAGCCATTGAGTCAATTCCTGGTCACCGGGAACTTCGGCAATCCTAGCCCTCTGGTAACGGCTGGTCCAGCCTTCAACTTGGCGTGCTAAAAACCCCTCAGGCTTGACCCAGGAGGCCATGTTGGTGGATCGCCAGTTCACTGCATGCAGGTCCGCCAAGCGTGACACGAGAATCTGAGAAATCTTAGCACCCACAGCCGGGGCATAGCGGCCCGGTTCTGCGAGAGCATCTTCGAGCAGCACACCCGGGCGGTGCTCCATGACAAAGAAGATGAAGCCCAGCACCGCAGGATCCTTGCACAAGGCCAGTGGCCGCGGCGCCCACAAAAACCGCGGGGAAATTTCTTGGAGCCACCTGTACTCACGCACCATGTCATGAGCTCTGGGTGCTACGGGGCCCAAGGGCGGGCGCCGCAGCACATAGTCCTGGCTTCCCACGGAAATGAGATAGGTCAGGTTGGACCGCCCCGCCGCAAACTGCTGAACCTGCAGGGGACCCTGCGGCAAATCCGGAATAGCGGTCCGCAAATACGGCTCAAGACGGGCCACATCCAATTCTTCTCCCGGTCTTATCGGGGTCAACTGGGACACGACTCTCACCTCCTGATGCTGCCACAGGCCGCATCCGCCTTCCCTTCGTGCAGGGTCAGGCCGATTCGCCGCCGTCTACCACAATGACGGCGCCCGTCATGTAATCTGAAGCTCGCGACGCCAGCAGCAGCGCGATGCCTTTAATGTCATCCGGGGTTCCGAACCGCCTGAGCGGCGTATGCTCCAACAGAAAGTCGCCATGGCGTTGAATAATAGCCTCCGACATCTTGGTGGGAAAGAATCCGGGGGCAATGGCATTGACCTGAATGTTGAAAGGCCCCCACTTGACAGCCAAATCTCTGGTCAGCGCCACAATGGCGCCCTTGCTGGCGCTATAGCCAACAGCATCCAAAAAGCGGGGGTCCGAACCGTGAAGCCCCGCCACCGACGCCATATTGATCATCTTGCCGGACTTCTGGGCTATCATCACCCGTCCAGCGCGCTGGCTCATTAAGAAGGTGCCGGTGACATTGACCTCCATCACCTTGTGCCAAGCCTCAACCGGCATGTCGAGAGCCGGGGCTCCCCAGCTGGCTCCGCTGTTGTTGATGACAATGTCCACCGAGTGAAACTCCCGCACCGCAGCATCTACCACACGGTCAATCTGCTCGGCCGAAGTCACATCGCAGGACATCGCTACAGCTTTGGCGCCCAGGGCAGACAGTCCGTGGGCGGTTTCCTCACAGGCCTCAAGTTTCCTGGAGCACACCACAATGTTGGCCCCGGCCTCAGCCAGAGCTTCCGCCATCACCCTGCCGAGTCCCCTGCCGCCTCCGGTGACAATTGCCGTCTTGCCGTGGCAGTCGAACAATTCCTGCACCTTCACAGCTAATGCCCTCCCTTTCCCTTCCTGTCTTGCCACAATAATATCGCCTGCCTCAGTGCGGACGGTATTGGCGCAACTCGTCCCGGGCCAGCTGGTCCAGGTGCACTTCATCGGGACCGTCAGCGATCCGCAGCGTGCGTGCGTTGGCCCACATGCGGGCCAACGGAAAGTCGTCACTGACGCCCGCCCCGCCAAACGTCTGGATAGCGCGGTCCAAAACGGCCAGGGCCACGGAGGGCGCCACGACCTTGATCATCGCAATCTCCCGCCTTGCCGCCTTGTTGCCTTCCGTATCCATTTTGTAAGCGGCCCACAGGGTCAGCAGCCGGGCTTGGTCAATGGCAATGCGCGACTGGGCGATCCACTGCCGGATTACTCCCTGGTCTGCCAGAAGTTTCCCAAAGGTTTCCCGTTCCAGGGACCTCCGGGCCATGAATTCCAAAGCCCGCTCGGCGGAACCGATCATGCGCATGGAATGGTGAATGCGGCCCGGGCCCAGCCGGCCTTGGGCAATCGCAAATCCTTTGCCTTCGCCCCAAATGATGTTGTCGGCGGGCACCCTCACATGGTCAAAGTCAATCTCCCCGTGTCCGTGCGGCGCATCGTCATAGCCGAAGACCGGGAGCATCCTCCTGACGTTCACTCCCGGCGTGTCGAGCGGGACCAGAATCATGGACTGGCGCTCATACTTCGGGCCCTCCGGATTGGTCAGCCCCATCACAATGGAAATGCGGCACAGGGGATGGCCTGCCCCTGACGACCACCACTTCCGGCCTGTAATCACATAGTCGTTCCCCTCCCTCACGATTTGCGTGCGGATGTTCATGGCATCGGAAGAGGCCACCTCAGGCTCGGTCATGGAAAAACACGACCGGATGGTGCCGTTTAAAAGCGGCTGGAGCCACTGCTCTTTTTGCTGCGGAGATCCATACCGCACCAGCACCTCCATATTGCCCGTGTCGGGTGCGTCACAGTTGAAGACCTCTGAGGCAAAATACGAGCGGCCCATGATTTCCGCCAGCGGCGCATATTCCCGGTTGGTGAGTCCCGCGCCGTATTCCGATTCAGGCAAAAACAAATTCCACAAGCCCTGGCTTCGGGCTTTTTCTTTCAGCTCTTCGATGATAGGTGGGATTTGAAACCCCCCTGTGCGAACCTGTTGTTCGAAGACCTGTTCATTCGGATAAATATAGTCGTCCATGAACCGCAGCAGCTGTGTTTGCAACAGTTCAGCCCGTTCAGACATCCCAAAAGGCGTCATAGCGATCCCCCTTTGCACATACTAACTGGCAGGTATGGTGATAGCATACTGCAATTTGGATCGGAACCCAATAGTTAAAATAATTTAATGGGTACATTGCTGCCCAAAAAAGCGGTATAATCCGAAAATAACGGTAAATACCCACCGGAAGGTATCTTAATAGACTGTGATAAGGATGGTGACGAGTTATGGCGGCAATTCCTTTAGTAGGAGGCAACACCATCAGCGCGGAACAGATGGGGTTCACCCTCATTCACGAGCACCTGCGGACAGAATCGGACGGAGTGCGCTTTCAGTGGCCCTTCCTGTATGATGACACCCGCCAGTTTGAGCGTGCCGTGGATGAGGTCAGCCGGGCCCTAAGCTCCGGGGTGCAGACGATATGCGACCCCACCGTCTTGGGTTTGGGACGCGACGCGCACTTCATGGAGCGCGTCGCCGAGGCGACCGGCGCACAAATTGTAGCGGCTACGGGAATTTACACCTACCGTGACCTGCCGCATTTCTTTGACAACCGGTCCATTGACTTTATGGCGGACTTGTTTGTGCACGACATCACTGTGGGCATCCAGGGCACTGCCACTAAGGCGGGCTTTATTAAATTCGCCACCGACGAACCCGGCATTACTCCGGGAGTGGAAAAAGTGATCCGGGCGGCCGCGCGGGCCCACCTCCGGACCGAGTGTCCCATCGTCACCCATTCCCACGCGCAAAATGGCTCAGGGCTGGAGCAAATTGCCCTGTTGGAAGAAGAAGGGGTCGACCTGTCCCGGGTGGTCATCGGACACGTCGGGGATACGGACGACATTCCCTACTTGACCCGAGTGCTCGAGCGCGGCGTCTTTATCGGTTTGGACCGCTATGGTCTGGATATCTACCTGCCCACAGGTCGGCGCAACCAAGCCGTTGCCACGCTCATTGAGAAGGGCTACGCTGGCCAGCTGCTGCTGTCCCAAGATGCCTGCGCCACCATTGACTGGTTTGAGCCCGAACAGATTAAGGAAATGGTTCCCGACTGGAGCATGTCCTTCATTCCCACGACTGTTCTCCCCGCCCTCAAACAGTTGGGCGTATCTGATGAAGAGATCCGCACAATGACCGTCGGCAATCCGCGCCGTTTGTTTGAGCGTTGAGCCGCACCAGCACCACCCAAAAAGGAGGAACGGCAAATGCAGCCGATTTGGCTCAAAGAGTGGCCCGAAGGTGTGCCCACAACGTGGAGCAAGCCGTCGCAAAGCGTCACGGAACGGGTATTTGACTGGGCTCGCGAAACACCCCAGCACACGGCCCTCATTTATTACGGTACACGTTTTACATACCAGGAACTGGCTGGCTGGATAGGGCGCACGGCTCATGCCCTGCAGGCGGCCGGCATTGGCCCAGGGCACCGAGTCCTCCTCTTTATGCAAAATATTCCCCAGTTTATTTTTAGCTATTTGGCGATTCATGCCGTAGGGGGCGTTGTGGTCGCGGCCAATCCCATGTTTATGGCCGACGAGCTCCGCTATGAGCTCGAAGACAGCCAGGCGCGCCTCGTCATCGCGGGACGTGAGCTGGCGCCGGTGGTAGAAAAGGCAGTTGCCTCCCAACCAGGCCTTCCTGTCGTGTATGCCGCCTTTGATGAGTTCTTGCCCGAGATCCCTGTGCCGGCAGTTCATCCCGACATGCGCCGCGAAGTTTCTCCCGTGAATCCAGACCGGATCTCCTTTAGCGAGTGGGTGCGCTCGCAGGAGCCTATTTTTCCCGTGCATGTGGATGTGGATCAGGATCTGGCTTTGCTGCAGTATACCTCAGGCACGACCGGCCAACCCAAAGGCGCCATGCTCCTGCACCGCAATGTGCTGGCCAATGTCGCCGGGTCGGTTTCATGGACTCACGTTACTCAAGAATCCATGCATATTGCCGTATTGCCTCTGTTTCACGTGACAGGCATGGTGCACTCGTTTCTCGCGCCCCTGTACGCCGGCGCCACCGTACTCCTGATTACCCGGTTCGAGACACCGACATTCATCCAAGCCATCGACTACTACCGCCCCACGCACTGGGTGGGCATCGCCACCATGAATATCGCGGTGACCCAGTTTCCCGCCATCCAGGAATACCGCCTCGACTCGCTCCAAGCCTGCATGTCGGGAGGCGCTCCCATACCCGTGCCCATTTTGGAGAAATTCCGCGAGCTCACCGGATCTACCCTGATTGAGGGATACGGCCTCAGCGAAACCATATCCCAGGTCACCGTCAACCCCTCCGACCACCCAAAAATGGGCTCGGCGGGAATCCCGGTGTTTGACGTCGATCTCCGCATTACTGAAATCGGTCATTTTGACCGGGAACTGGACTTGGGGGAAACCGGAGAGATCTGGGTCAAGGGCCCCCAAGTTATGGCAGGTTACTGGCAGCGCCCCGAGGCGACAGAGGAAGTGCTCCGGCCTGATGGGTGGTTTGATACGGGGGACATCGGCTACGTCGACCCAGACGGATACCTTTTTATCTCAGGACGCAGCAAGGAACTGATCAAGTCTTCTGGTTTCTCCGTATTTCCGGCCGAAGTGGAAAGTCTCTTGTATAAGCATCCTGCCATTGCTGAGGCTGTGGTCATCGGCGTTCCCGACGCATACCGGGGGGAAACCGTGAAGGCTTTCGTCGTCTTGAAGCCTGACAGCCATGTCACTCCCGAGCAAATTGCCACCTGGGCGCGCGGGGAAATGGCGGCTTTCAAAGCGCCGCGGCAAGTGGAAATTCGGGAATCACTCCCGAAAAACGGTTCCGGAAAGATCATGCGCAGATTCTTGGTGGATGAGGAACAGACCCGGAACCAGGGCTGACCTGGACCCCTTTTGCCTCTTATGGTCGCGCCAGCCGGCAGATCCGCTGCTTTGCGCATGGGACCGGCGCCAGCGAAGGCTCATCATTTGTCGCGCCCCGGCAGGGTGAATGATTTCCTTCAGGCGTCTGGGAGCCGGGAAAGTTGTGACGTCCCCTGGCGATAGGCCAGACTCAGGCCCAAGCCGTCATGCCTCTGACACATGACGGCTTGTCTGCGTGCTCCTCCCATGCAGCGTCCGACCGACGCAGCGCACATTCTGACCTTCCCCCCTTAAGAGGGCTGCCCGCGAAAATGCTATACCGTGGTCGCTTCGTGATATCTTAACTATGTGTTCGCCCTTTGACAATTGGATACGTTGGCGGTTGTCTCCCGCAATCGTGGGAGACGTAAAATGTATCGCGTCGTCAAGACCAGACGTTAACAGGATTCGGCGAACGATTAGTCCAAGTAACCGGAGACATTCGGGCGACCGAATAGGGGGCGTTTGGCTCACCCTTTGCAAGTAAAGCTGACGTCAGTCGGTTCCTCGCAAGAATCCCCTTCCTTCAGGGAGGGAAGTGTCAAAATGTACTTTCGCTCACGAAAATCTATACCGCTGTGGGTGCTGCGCGCTCCTGTCCTGCTGTCAGCCTGCGGCGCCCAGCAATCGGCCGCTGCGTCCGTGAAAACGTCCCCAGCAGTGAAGCAGTCCGCTGATAAGAAAGGTCCCGCGAAGGCCAGCGCGGAGACACCCGTTCCTCCTCTTTCCCTTTTGACCCTTGCGGCCAGGATTCAGGCTGCACAGCCCGTGCACATGAACACCACGATCACAGACACGCTGAACGCGCATGTGCAAATGACTTCAGCCGTTGACCCGATCAACAAAGAGTCCGAGTCGACCGAGCATGCGACATTGAGCGGGATCTCGGGGGCCAATGGTGTGACTGTCGTGGGACAGTCCATTCGCATTGGGCAACATTCATGGGGACAGTCTACCCCGCCCGGAGGCGGATGGCACGAGGAAACCGTCCAACCCACGAATCCGTTTCCGATTAGTGAGCTCTTGCCCTATATCGTAAATGTGCATCCTGTCTCCGGCCAACTGGTTCGGGGGCACGCGACCCAAGGGGTGAGCGCAACGCTCGACAAACAAGGGGTGCGGCTGCTCGAGAGTCTCAGTGCTGGAAAGTCCATCAGTCCGGCGCAGCAAATCATCACGTCGATGGTGTTCCCCCTCTGGATAGGGCCGGAGCATCACCCCCGAAAACTCCACGTGACAGAGCACTGCGTGCAAGATGGCCGGCCCTACCAGGTGCTGGAGACAACCATCTATTTTCACTGGGGCCAAGGCCTGCATCTGACGAGCCCCACAGCTGCGAATTGAACCGCTCGAGAGCCTCAAGCTCCCCATCCGATAAGCTGCAAATGGGCGCGCACGGTGTCTTCCTTCGGGATGCTGAAATCGGTCCTGGCCCAGTGTCTGCCGTTCGGAAATGGTCGTGTTCTTAATACCGGGAGAATTGCCATTCACCGTGTTGCCCGACAAGAACGGGCCCATCTTATCCAGCACGGGCACATGGAGGGCAGCCAAAAGCCTCCGCCGATTATTATCCGCGAGGAGTACATCACAGGACCTCTAGGACTTCCTTACCGCATCCGTCCTGAATTCTCCTGCGCCTCCTCAACACTCTGGAGGAACCGTGCCGCCTGCCTGGGCGTGCGGATTCTCACGACTTGTGTTCCCAAGGACACGCCGCCTAATTTTTCCATGACCTGGGGACGCTCGTTCTGGTTCCAGCGCCAGATCCAGCGCAGGAACTCCCTATCCATTTTCTCCGGGCAGTCTTCTCCCATGTCCGGGCGGGTCGTGCCGCGGTAGCGGGCCCAGCGTTTCACGGCGCGCCACAGACATATGCGTCTAGGGAAATCCAAAAACAATACGGTGTCGGCGGCCCGCAGGCGAATTTCTAGTGTGGACCCATAGGTCCCGTCAATAATCCATGTAGAGCCGGCAACCATATTTTCCTGAACCCGCCGCCACTCATCCCGGTTCGTTTCTTGCCAGTGTGGATGCCAAAATGCGTGATCCAAATGCACGAGGGGAATGCTGGTAAGGCGGTGAAGCTCACGCGCCAGCGTGGACTTGCCGGCGCCGCTCGGTCCAATCACGATAATTCGCTGCACGGTGTGCCCTCCCCTAGGCCGAAAAACCCGCGCCATGCATTCGGCTTGTTTTTCTCTTTCCAAGTCAGACACGGCAGCAACAGACCCCGGTCAGGTCGCGCCTGCCGCCACAGCCCACCTCTCATCCGCGCACAAAGCTCTGCAGACCTAGCCCTTGCCTGCCCGGACTAGGTGAGTGGCGGCGGCTTCTTAGGCAGGCGGTCCAATTGCGCCGCAGCCTCCTCGGTCAGGGGGTCAACAAACAGCGATGAGTGAGTGCGTATCACAGCTTCGTCGATTTGGCTGTAATCGATAGTCAGCAGCTGGCTTATCACGTTATCAGGAAAGCGGTAGCGGATGACCGCAGCGGGATTTCCCGCAACAATGGCATAGGGCGGAACGCTTTTGGTGACAACACTTTTGGCCGCGACTACGGCCCCTTGGCCAATGGTCACACCCGACAATATCATGGCGTCCATTCCGAGCCATACATCATCGCCCACCTGAATCGGTCCCTTGGAGAGCGCCTCAAAAGGCTTTTGATGCAGCACCATGGTTTCCACCGGATAAGTGGAAAGCCGCTTGTAATCATGGTTTCCTCCCAAGACAAACTGCACTCCGCGGGCAATCGATACATAGGCTCCGATAGTGAGTTTCTCCACAGGGGCTCCCCATGTGTGAATTTCCAGTGGACCGTAGGTGTTTCGCCCTACAGTGACCCGGTCCAGCGGAAAGACATTAAAGGGCAAGGTGAGATTATCAGCATTTTTATGCCGCCAAGCCACTTGCATCCGGAGAAGCCGCAGGTGCCCCAGTGCGGTGCGCCGGACCCTCTGCCATGCAATGCCACACTGAGACACGCTGCCCGCCACTTCCTTTGCTCTGCTTTCTTACTTTTCCAAGGAGGAATTGTGCCCCATCCTTCGCCAAAGATCAAGGGCGGGCATCATTGCCTCAACAAATTCTGCACCCCGACATCCTGCGGTGTTAGGTCAAGTCGCTGAGATATCCTCGCAGCACTTCGCCATACCGTTTCTGAGTTGCGCTGTCCGCGTCCTGCAAGATATACGACAGAGCCGCTTTCAGTGCCTTGGCTGGTTCCCCGGCGCTATATAGCGCCAAACAGTAAAAAATCCTAGCCGCCCAATCTCCTGGCGCGAGAGCCAGAGCTTCTTCGAGGGCAGAAATAGCAGAAACACTGCGGCCGATATTGCGGTAGGAGCTGCCTAACTGGATGAAGGCGAACACCCTCAAAGGCGGTTCCAATCCCAATTCCAGAGCCTTGTGAGAGCATCCGGCGGCTTCGCTTTCCCTCCCAGCAAATCGAGTGCGTTCCCATACTCGAAGTATGCCCTCGCGCTGCCATGGAACGTCTCAACAAATTCTTCATAGTAGGCAAGCATATTTTCGGGGGTCGTGTGAAGGTCCCACCCTCTGCCCACAATCTCCTCCCAGTTCGGTTCCTGCACGGGTGCTTCCATAATCTGTCCCCCTACCAACACTTCTTCTGCTGAATTATGGATAAAGGTTCGCATGTGCCCGCCGTTGCCCTAAGCTGCCGTGTCTCTCACCTGCCATCGTCTCATCATTCTCAGCAGACACCCCGGACAGTATTCTATATGTTCTCAAGCCATCATGATGACGGCTAAGAAATGAAGGCCCAATGGACCATCAGCCTGTCATCATGCGGCCATGCATTACTCGTCCCACCCTGCCATGAACACCCGGTAAAATTTCTTCCATTCCTCAGCCATTCCCGGCACTTCTCCCACAATGGGCGGCTCCGGCAGCAAAACTGCCTGCCGCGCCTTTCCGGTTTTAGTCTTCCCAGGGGATTTGCGCGGCGGGGATTGTCCATCTGGAATTTTTTCTGTCTTGGCCATCATCTTCCCCCTCTTGCTCGCTCACCGTGCCCTGCGGGGCCAACAACATCCTACTCCCGGACCCACTCGCGCCGCAGCATCAGCAGCTCACGGAGTTCGTCCGTGGCCAGTTCCGTAATCCACCGTTCCCCGCCTCCGACAATATTCTCGCTCAGTGACTTTTTGGAATCAAGCAGGGCATCGATCCGTTCTTCCAGGGTACCCAATGTGACAAACTTGTGCACCTGCACGTGCCGGTCCTGTCCGATGCGGTAGGCCCGGTCAGTAGCCTGGCTCTCGACTGCCGGATTCCACCAGCGGTCAAAATGGAACACATGCGTAGCTGCTGTCAGATTCAGTCCCACCCCGCCCGCCTTCAGCGAGAGAATCAACGCTCCTTGGGTGGCGCCAGCCTGCTGAAAGTCCGTAATCATCCGGTCACGGGCCTGTTTGTTAAGGCCCCCATGCAGAAAGGGCACGGGTTCCCCCAGCGTCTGCTGCAAGATAGACTGCAATAACAGCCCTGTCTGCACAAACTGGGTAAAAATCAGACACTGGTCCTCCTCTTCCCGTACCTCTTGCACCATCTCCACCAAACGCTCCAATTTGGACGAGCGCGAAATTTGCTCAATAACATCCATCTCGGACCGGAGTGCGTCATCAGGCAGGTCCTGAACCGCCAGGGCAGGGTGGTTGCAAGCTTGCTTGAGCCGGGTAAGAGTGGCCAGGATCACTCCCCGCCGGGCCATGGGAGGTTCCTGATCGATGCGCTCCAGCATCCGGTTCACAATCCCTTCGTACAGCGCCGCCTGTTCGGCACTCAGGGAGACAAATTCCTTCATCTCCGACTTCTCTGGCAGATCCAGCTCTACCGCGGGGTCTTCCTTGATACGGCGCAGGAGAAACGGCCTGACCATTCTCTGCAGTTGCTGGGCGCGCACAGAATTTCTGTCTTTTTCAATAGGCTGCACAAACCTGTGGGAAAACCCTGCGAGTCCACCTAGGTAGCCCGGGTTGGCAAAATCCATCAGGGACCAGAGTTCGGTGAGCCGGTTTTCTACAGGCGTGCCGGTCATGGCAATCCGGTGTCCGGCAGAAATGCGGCGCACCAGCGATGCCTGTTTGGTGTGCGCATTTTTGATGTTCTGCGCCTCGTCGAGGCATAAGGAGTCCCAATGGATCCCGGTCAGGTCATCCCCGTCCAGATATGCCACGGCGTAGGACGTCACAACCAGGTCAGCATCGCGCACCGCATCCCACAGCTCGTCGCCATGTTTGCGCGTGGCCCCGTAATGAAGATGCACCTGCAGTCCCGGCGCAAATCGGTCTAGCTCTTTTTGCCAGTTGCCCAGCACTGAGGTCGGACAGATCAGAAGGGCGTGGCCCTGACGCGCACCCGTTTCCTCCATGCGTGAGGCATTTTCTTCTGCTGGTTCCATGCGGGCGGCCAGGAGATAGGCAATGTACTGCACGGTTTTGCCCAGCCCCATGTCATCGGCCAAAAGAGCGCCCAGACCGTAGCGCCGCAAGAAGGCCAGCCACGAGAATCCTTGCTGCTGATACGGCCGCAGTGTGCCGTGAAACCCAGGCGGCGTGTCCATCACGGGGAAGCGTCCCGCCGTCCCCAGCTGCTCAGCCAGTTCCGTGAGGTGAGCGTCCAATATGACTTCCACATCATCATCCACGGTGCCTGTAGGGTCTTCTCCGGCTTCGCCGCCTCTCTGGGGGGACTCTGCCGGGTCCGCTGCATCCCGCAGATAGCGTTCCAGCACTTCGCGCAGAGTCAGTCCGCTCTCATCCACCGTCTTCATGGTCTTGCGGATCTGCTTGAGAAATTCCGGGTCGATGCACAGCCACTGGTCGCGAAACCGCACCAGGCGGCTCTTTTCCGCGGCCATTTGGGCAAATTCTTCGGGGGTGATTTCCGTCTCTCCTACTGCAATGCGCCAGTCAAAGGCAGCTGTTTGGTCCAACCCGAACAAGGATCCCCGCCTCGAATTGGCAGAGGACTTGACTTTGGCGCGCAGCCGCGCCCGGGCTCTGCGAGCACGCTCCCACCAACCCGGGAGCAGCAGAGTGTAGCCTGCGGCGGCCAGCACCGGGGCCGCGTCTGTCAGAAACCGCCAGGCGTCACGGGGGGAGAGTGTTTGGCGGATACCCGCCTCCCCTCCTTTCTCCGACTTCTCTGCCATCCACGGCGCGAGCTGAACCCAATGCGCAATTTCCCGGGCCACCCGGTCAGCATACGGCGCGCACTCCCCCCCGTCTTCTGGAGAAAAAGGCATCAAAATGCTGGGGTTATGTCTGTCCTGCAACACAATGCCGACGCTAAACTCCGAAGAGTTTTGAGGTTCTTCCAACTGCAGACATGTGCGAAGCGGCAAGGGATCCTCCTGAAACCCAATGGCCACACGCCATTCGGTCTCGTCCACAAGACGGTCGGGAACTGAGGCATTTGACCCCAGCAGAGGATAGGCGCGCACAAGATCTTCCCATGCCTCGGCCAGCTCCGGCACATCCCCAATGCGCTGGCGGACGGCCAAACTCGCCCATTCATCAAAGTACGGCACAGGTAAAAGTTTCTCAGTGGCTTCTGGCGCCTGTGCTAGCCGCCACCCGGGCCGACCTTCCTGCCATGCGATAAAGTCGGGGATAAAGCGCGCCGTGTGCAAGACTTCACGGATCTGAGCAGCAGCCTGACGGACCGCATCAACTTCCGGGGACCACTCGATAGCGATGAGGCTGTTAGCCCGATTTTCCGAAAAATATTCCACAGCGTCAATCGCCCGCAATATGATACCCTGGCGGCCATCCGCCGTAGCCGTCTGGTACACCGTACCGTAAAAGCTGGATGAGTCCCATGTCAGAAGGTCGCGGGCCGCTCTGCGCAGCTCGATGGAATAGCCTTGAGGGGTTGTCGGCTCAAGAAAAATTCCGCGGTCGGAAATCCACGAGATTTCCACAATCATTCTGGCTTGGGACGGTGCGCTGTTGATCAATCGACGAGCCCCCTCTGTCTCATTTCTTCCATTAGTGCGCGCTGCCGGCCATGCTCCAGGGAAAACTGCGCAATGTAGCGATTCCAGTCCCTCTCCCGCTTCAGTTTGCGGTAATTGGCACGCAGCTTGACTAACAGCCGCACCGCGGTTTTATAGGCTTTGCGGTTTTTCTCGCTGACACTGCTCTCAATCCCCTGATGATACAAAGGCAGGAGCGTTTCCCGGGACTGCCCTTCCACCAGTCTCAGCTCCTCGGTAGAAATATTAGGAGGAAAAGAGCCATCCTGAAGATATTGCTCTGCCCACAGACGGTACTGCCGACTTTGCAGCAGGTACCGGCAGTAATCTGTATTGCTGTATGGCAAATGCGTCACCAGATAGGCCTCGTAGTCTGGACCCGCCTCCGGACGCCTGTCCACTAAATGACTCCAGAATGCATTGAGCCTGTGCATGTAAGGGTCATAGCCGGGAACAGGAGGCGCTATCCACTGCATCCAGCAGTGACCCCGCTCCACCTCCGCGTCCTCTAAAACGGCCAGCACCGTCTCCACTATTTCAAACCGGGCCGCTCGCGGCATCCCCTCCAGCAGCGCCCGCGCTTCAAGGTCGCGCCCTGCCAGAGTGTAGAGATAGGCGAGCGCCTGAGAAAGTTCTGGAGACTGTTCAGAGAGTTCTCTTTGGCTGCCTTCCATCCAGCGGATTTCGCTCTCTAACAACTCGGAATGATGCAGGACCTTGTGCCATACAAGGCGGTATGCACCCGTACCCCACAGCCCTGGGCTGTGACCGGAACCCGCCACCAGCCCCCGCGCCTGTTCGGCAATGGCGCTGCCGTAGCCGCGGGCCACCGCTTCGAGGTCTTCAGGCGAGGCGCCATTGACCACTTCATTCACTCCGCCAGCTGCGGAGCTCATCATGAGCCCCTTGGGAGAGATAATTCCGGCTTGCCAGGCAGGGCGAACTTCATCCGCAGCAGCCAGCGTGGCGCTGAGAAAGAACAGATAGACGGACAGCATGTAAGCCTGACGCACAGGAGACTCCCAGTCGGCGGCCGCTTTGGCCAGGTCATTCATCCGGCTGACCAAAAACGTTGCGGACCTCGCGAAAAGGGGCCCGGCTCCTCCTTCCCATTCCCACACCTCTTTAAAGTAGCCAAGCCATGACTCGTACGACTGTTCCGGCTGGGGAACATCACCGTCACCAGAATTGGGGGGACTTCCATTCGAGCCGACTGTGTGTCTGCCCAATTCGCGCTGAAACTGTTCAGGGTCACCTTGCTCACTCAACAATTGGTAGAACACTGCAGCCATATGCCGGCAAAACCGCAGCGTCCCGCACGAACAGGTGCTCTTTGCCAGGAATCTGTCCATATCGAGATCCAACAGGACTTGGAACCGTTCAGCGCCAGCGAGTGCGGTAACAATGCCACCGTGTTCCCGTGTGTCGGTAACCAAGCCCCGCTCATAATCTCCGAGCCCCGCAGCAAACACGGACGCTGAAGTGTACCGCGCCATTTTCTTCCCGATAGCCTGAAGATGTTGCAAATCCGCCGTCATTTTCCTATCTCTTCCTCACCAAGTGCCCGCGGAACGTCCACGCCTTAAGGCGCGGGGAGCAAAGCGGGTTGCCGCTAAATAGAAGTCATTGCCGCCGCGTACTGCTACCCATTTTGTCCTTGGTGTGCGCGACCCTACTGGTACGAGATTCCCCGAGCCATGCGTTGACCATGGGCAAAAAGTCAAAACACCCAGTGGCTGCGATATTACTGCGACACTTCTTGTCTATAATTGTATCATGCTTGCGTTCCCCAGCAGATAGGGCAGGGACTGAAGGCAGCGGCAAACCGCGTCGGGTCCTTGAAAACCATGGGTGCGGCAAGGCGCTCACAATATTCCCAGCCCGACACCGCGGCCGGTCCGTCCCGACCGCCTGCAGCGAAACGCCCCCCTTCGGGGGTCTTTGCCTTCACGCACATACAACCCCCTAGCCAATGCGCGAATTCTTGTCAGATAATTGTCGCGCTTTCCCAAAAACATAACATAATTGATTACAACGTGGCTTTCCTATAATGGGCTTTGCTCAAGGCATTTCTACATTTTCTGGGCCCCGGCTGCCTTTACAACCTCCGTCGTCCGTATGTTGCGAAACCTCACGGCATTAAGACGAAGCACCGAAATTCCGCATGATTCCCGAACAGCCTCTCCTCTTTTGCCGCCCTTCCCAGCCGCCGCCCACGAGTGTGCCAATCCCTGCCCAGAATTGTAATATCTAACAAATAACGTTTGTTTGTGTCATATTTGCTTTGCCGTCAGCGAAGAGATATTCTCCTCATTCCTCGGCGAAACCGACTCCGGCAGGCACCTGCGCCACGTCAATACCTATGGGGGCCCCCCGTCGTGGGCAGTCGCCTTGGCCAATTTAGCCCTCATCGAAGATGAGGGATTAGTGCTCCGCGCTCAGGTACAAGGGCAATATCTGGCTGAAAGCCTGCGGGAGAGCCTCTTGAACGTTCCCTGGGCGGGAGACATCCGGTCGGCGGGACTCCTAGCAGGAGTAGAAATTGTCTCCGATGCCGACGCGAAAACCCCCGCATCCAATGACTTCATGAGACACTTGGCGGGGTACCTAGCCACGCAGGCAAGGCGACCGATGTGGAAATGGCGCATAACAACGTGCTGATGTTCGCGCCCCCTCTCATCACCACGGTGGAGGAAATTGACCGGTTGGTTGAGGTCGTCGCGAGCGGAGTGAAATCCATTGGTCAGCAGATGGCCCTGTCCATGGAGTACTGACCAAACACCAGGAGGTCTGCGCTGCATCGTTCTAGAATAAACGCACCGGGCCCGCAGTAAGGGGCCCGGTGAACTGAGCCCGCGGCCGTCCACCCCGCCGCATTCCCAGCACGCTGCCCTCTTGTGTCTAGGTTGTGACCTTTTCTTTGCTAGGCGCGTTGTCATATTGAGGGGGGTTTCTAGGAATATGTTATGGAAATGGATGGGGCTGTTCGCCGGATGCGCTGTCGTTGCAGCGGGGTGCGGAAAAGCAGTCTCCAAGGCACCGAGTCCAAGCATTCCTCCCTCTTCAAGGGAGACTGCTTCACCCGTTCCCCCACGCTCCAAATCGCGCCCAGCGCCAAAGATTTCAGGATCCCAGCTGGCCATTCTGTTTGGCACTGAGATCCCGGCGGCCCCAATTCCCTTGCCAAGCGTGGCAGTGGGACCGGATAAACTGGCGCTGCCTGTACACAACGTCCCCGCGACTTACGGCGCAACCGAGTCGTTCGCGCCCCTGCCGAAGGATGTGCCGATGGCCGTCAGGCCATCCCAGTCTGCCTATTTAGCCTATGCAGTTCCCCTCGGCGGCGCCAGGGCCATCTATGTGCCTGCCCCGCCAGAAATGCGCTCGCAAGCCGGGGTGGGGGCCGACGGCTCTTTGGCTCTGAGCCTTCAGCACGGCAGTATTTCGATCACCGTAAGTGATACGCCGGCCTGCGTGGGATGTGCCGTAGACGGGGCCGCAGGCATCTTTCCCGCGGCCACCCGGCAGTCAGGACAGTATGGCGCCCCCTACAGCGGTCCTGCCCTCTCTGCGCTCCGCTCTTTAATATCCTACCGTTTTGAGAGCTCCCACCTCTTCATAAAGGCGTACCAGATGCGCAGTGGCCGAGACGTCTGGGGTCTCGAGGACTTCAGCCTTCGAGACGAAGACCGCCCTGGCGGCATTCTCTTCATGGTGTCAGTCAGCGGGCCCGCCCAGAGCCGGGCATTAGCGGATACCGTCTTATCCGATGTGTACGCCCAGCTAGACGGCGCGCATGACTAGGCGCTGCAGCAAGAACATTGTCTCTTGATAGGGAAAGCTCTTGGCGTGTATTCCCGGCCAATGCGATGACCCGTCGCAATTTGTCCCTGAGCCCACTGCCCGTGATCTCTGCTTTGTGCCCAGTGCAGACATTACGGGCCCGCCTTCAATTTCTGAACGTATGCTTCCAGGAATTCTTTGGCTTCGCTCACACTGTTGAGCAACTTGGCCACCTCGTCCACTTCAGACCAATCAATGGACGAAGCCAAGTCGGCTGCTCGGGGGATAACGCTGTTTCTGCCCAACCCGGGCACGGTAGTGGCTCACACCAGCACCAATTATCTCCCCGCCCAGTCCCAGACCGTCAAAGGCCAAGCGCTCCTAAGCCGAGTCAGTCCGATGCAGTATGCCAAGAGCACAGGGGTCATGGTGACGATAGCCAGGCCACCTCTCCCTGTTTGAGCCCGTCGCGCTAACGTGACGTAAGGTGCTCCGGTTCACCGGAGTAACGCAAGGACTTACAGGTGATCGTTGCCCATTTTTATTTTTGACGGACAGTTACAGCACCCACATGAAAGAGAAGCGGGACTAAAATTCCGAAACGCCCCTCATTGAATTCTTCTATCAAAGATCGCCGCACTGTCCCTGCAACTAAATCCGCGAGTTGCAACGGCTTGTCTTGCTCAGAATTGCCAAATCGGACCGTCCCCGTAAATCGTGCGTCATGCGTGATTTGTAGTGCGGCTTCGATGCCCTTGGTCTTCTCGAATTCATCGCAGACAGTAAAGACTTCCGTTTCTGTGGGAGGAATAACCGCACCACCAATCCCACAAGAGCCGCTCAAGCAGTTGAGTCGGCCCACGGGAAATCTCGCCGGGGACGCCCCTTTTGGAGTTCAGCGCGCATTACGCGGGCAAGACACTGGCCGCTGCGGTCACCAGGGGGAAGCAACATGGCGTGAGACGGGGGGGCATGCCCTTGTGGTTTTGCATCACCGTCCACCCCGAAGGTGGATCATTGGCACCCTGCCTTGTGCGGCTCCCCCAGCCGCAGACTCTTCTGCACCGCCAAAACATATGACGGCTAATGCACGCTCTGTCCAACGTGAACATCAACGGCCTCGCATTTCAAAAGGAGGCGGTTATACCAAGAGTGCCTGATAGGACACGAGCGGGCCATCCCCCTGCTAAATTTCCAAGAAATTGCAAATTCCTGGCACATCGTGCAAGATGCCTCTGGATTGAAATACAGGCGCCCGGCCTCATTCATCTCGACTTTAATCCGCCCCTTAGATTCATTCGCATAAAAATGCTTCCTAGCTGAATATTACGTTTGACGCAAATTCATGGTACGATAGGCAGCCAGGGGCAGCATCCAATCCTGATGTTTCCGGTTATAACCGCGCATGTTCGCCTCTTTTATTCTTTGGTCTACAGAACCGATGCATGTGAACCTATTTTGTGTGAATATCATAAAGGGAACTCTTCACGGCATCACTGTCCCATCTTATTCGAAGCGCATCCGATATTGGGAATTCCACCATCCCGGGGAGAGGTGAATGCATTGATTGAACAAGAACCCAAAACCAGCGGATACCAGCTCGCCAAAGTGGTGGGAGTCATTGCCATCATGGCGTCGGCCCTTTCCCAAGAATACGGTTCCGGAATCAATTTTGTAGCAACCCAAAGCCTCAGTGTCTACCCTAAAATAGAGTATCTGGTGCCTCTTGCCATGTTCGTCACTGGATTGTTTTACCTGCCCAAAGTATTCCTGTTCATGCGCTTTGGAAAAATCATGCCGCGCGCCGGGGGCAGCTACGTGTGGATTACCCGCAGTCTCGGGATGCAAATCGGATTTATTGTGCATTTTCTATGGTGGGCCAGCCTCGCCTTTGCCATCGGGGTCCTTGCCTTTGCATTTGGCACCTTCCTCTCGGCCGGACTCGTCAGTACGGGGCTTGCGGGAGGCACGTTCTTTGTGACACCTTGGGGACATATCATCGCCGGAACTGTGGCCATCTGGCTGATCTTTTGGCTTCACTACCGCGGAATCGGCAACTACGCCAAATTGGTGACGGTCCTTATGGTCGCGGTACTGATTACGGCGGCTATTGTTGTGGCTGTAGGGTTCAGCCACACCCCAGCAGCATTCGCGCAGGCCGTCCACAGCAAGCTCCATGTCTCATTAGTCGCTCCTGTCTCGCCCGGCGCCCCGACACTGTCCGCTTTCCTTTCCGTGTGCACGCTCTTCATCTTTGCCTACGGCGGGATATCGGCCGCCCCGTTTCTCGGCGGTGAGGCTAAAAACGGCAGCCGCTCAATTCCCCTCGGCATTTTGTGGGGATGGATATCCGCTATTGTCTTGTTTTCGCTAGTCGCGCTCGCCATTTTCCACGCTGCCCCCTGGTGGGGTGTCGTCACCTTAATCGGGCACGGTGACACGGCGTATGCCACCACTCCGGGTCTGGTTGGCCTTTTGGGCTCTCCGGCACTAGCTGCCGGACTAAATCTGTTGGTCGCGCTGATTGTAGGAAAGACCATCGCTCCGCAGATGATGGGCACATCACGGCTGGTGTTTGCGTGGGCTCAGGACCACCTGTTTCCCGCCCGATTTGCCCAAACCTCCCGGTGGCAGACCCCGTCGGCGGCATTGTTTCTGAGCGCCGTCGTCGGCACTTTCTCCCTCGTGCAGTCTGCGCTGGTTGGCTGGTCCATTGGCGTCACATTCCGTTCCATCGCTATTTTGCTGGTGCTGGCCTTGCTGGGAATTGGGGTGTTGAACCTGCGCTGGGGGTCCCGCTTCCGCCACAGCCACTGGCGCGACCCGATTGCCAAGGGCTGGGGAGTCATTGTGGCAGCGGTGCTCGGCATTATCATCGCAGTGGTGCTCATTAGCAGCGTACTGGTGGTCCCCAAGACCGCCCTGGAGTTTCAGCCAGCCTTCCAGGCCGTGGTCGCCATCATCATCGGCGCCGTTATCTATCACTGGTCCGTGGTCAAAGCCCGGGCTAAAGGGATTCACATCCATGCCATTGCTGAGGAATTGCCACTGGAATAGGCGGCCAAAACCCCTTTTGGTGATCCTCGGCAGGTTCTGCTGCCAGTCTTGTATGCTGCAAAAGAGAGCTGCCCGGACAGCTCTCTTTTGCAGCACCCCCGGCGCTGTCTCAGCGAAAGAGGTGCTTGTACTGCTCAACCGGGAAGGCGCGGAGAACGTGGTTGTCGCGCCCGGTCACCGTCACAGCCGACACCAGCGCATTGAGCACGGCCTCTTCACTGGCTTCTACGGTGGCGTCAAACAGCACATTCAAGGGCGGCTCCTCGTTCCAAACCAGGCCATCTCCCAGATATACGGGGTGAAGAGGCACGGAATCTTGCTTGGGAATGTGCAAAGCCGTCGAAAATGCTAAAAAGAGCTCTCCGCTGCCGTCATTCCCTACCGATCCCGTGCGGACCAGCCCAAATCCGGCCCGCTTAGCCAGCCTGCGCAACTGGTACGGCAAGAGCGGCGCGTCGGTGGCGACAATGCCGATGCACGAGCCTTCCTTGTCCGGGGTCAGAGGCAGGGCGTCCGCCAAAGTCTGGCCCACGGCATGTCCCTTGATAATCAGCTGGTGCTTTCTGCCAAAATTGGTGTTGACGAGAACGCCGACCGTGTAGGTCTGTCCTGCCAATTCCACTTGGCGGGACACTGTGCCGATGCCGCCCTTGAACCCAAACAGCTGCATTCCCACGCCAGCCCCCACACTGCCCTCGGCCACGGGGCCAGTCTGAGCCTCGCGCAGCGCCTGCTCAAACACAGCCAAGGGCACCGCCGGTCCGCGGTTGTCATTCAGGTACCCGTCATCACATTCAGCGACCACCGGCATCAGCACGTCCAAGTCCCCTATTCCCGGATCCAAAGCGTTCATGAACTGGATCACCGCTTCATATCCCTGGCCCACACTGCGGGTATTGGTCAGCACCACTGGCGACCCGAGGAGCCCCCACTCTTCAATCGTTGTGCGGCCAGTCATTTCCCCGTAGCCATTCAAAATGTCAATCCCCGTAAACACCCGCTGAAAATCGGGGTTCCCGCCGTGGGGCCAAATTACCGTGGCGCCAGAGCGCATCACAAAGGGTTCATCCCCCACCGCGTCTACCTGACCCACTTTGACACCCGGCACGTCCGTAATGGCATTGTGGGGCCCATGCTCCAGATATCCCACGGCCCCGCCCAAATCCCGAAAGCGCAATCAATTTCCCGCCTTTCCCGACTTGTATTCCTTTTCGACCCGGCCAAGAATTCCCGGTCACCGATCTGACTTCTTGTATAAATCAGGTGATGTTTCGCGATCCCGTGATTCTTCCTGCCTCAAAATCGCCACTTGCCCCTCGACTGAAAAGCCGTCTGACAGGGAGATTGCAGCGAATCTTGTTCCGCGGCCCCCCTTAAGAAAAACAGCATCCCAAGCTTCCGGCCCCGGCCGTGGGCTCCGTCACCTTATCCCTTTGGCTGCGACTCTGTCCAGTAATTGGGATAGAAAATGTCCTCAATGGGATTGAAACTGCTAACCGTGCCGTGAATCCCGCGCGCATGCTCGTTGAACATCGGCGTGTACGGCAGCCAGATCACTGGCAAGTCATGGGCCGCGTAGTTCTGATAGGCATCCAGACGGGCGAGCGTCTGCTTAGTGTTCCCAGGCTGGTAAATTTTTTTGCAGGAGCAGGTTCATCGTATGACTGCTGTACTGGCCTGGGTTATTGCCTGCTCCCGTTCCAAAGAGGCCACCCCCGGAAGGAAAGTAGTCCGGTTCATAGGTCCAGCTGAAGGAGAGGCCCCCGCCCCAGTTCAGCATGGCCCACTTGGAAGGGTCAGTGGGAGTCGCCTCTGCAAGAACACTATCGAATGGCGCCGAGTTGAGGCTGACTTGAATGCCTTCCTGGGCCCAGTCGCTTTTGAGGAGCTGTGCGATATCCGTATGTGTCTGGCTGCCCGAGGCATATCCCAACGTAAAAGATAATTTCTCGGCGCCTTTGGTCATGACGCCATTCTCCAGACGCCAGCCATGGCTCAGCAAGAGCCGCTTGCCGGCTTGGGGATTAAACGGGTAAACCGGATTCTTGAGGTGCGGGTCAAAGAAAGGTGTGGGTGGCTGGGATGGCACCGGCCCCGTCTCCACCACACCATGGCCGTGAAACATCGTGTGGATGATAGCTTCTTGGTCCACCCCTTCCTGCAGGGCTTGACGGACATAGAGGTGGTCAAACGTCTTGCCAATGCCACTTGGAGCCTTTGGGCTCAAGTTGGGTACCAAAAAATTAAATCCCAGCAGGTAAGTGGTGCTCAGCACGTCGTTGGACAGTTCCTTGCGCGAATCCCATAAAGACGGCGGCAAAAAGCCCACGGTCACCGTACCCGTTTTCAGGCCCGTAAACTCCGAGGAGGGTTTTAACAGTTTGCTAAAAGTCTACCTATCGTTATCCATTATTGTATAGTTTAGGTATGAGTCGAAAACTTGTTGGTATTCGAGAAGCTGCAGAATTTTTAGGAGTCACCCCCTCGACATGACGTC
>DAIDDL010000038.1 GCA_027309085.1 Sulfobacillus sp. | reverse complement strand
GGTCCTTGTTTTTTGTCATGGTGGATGAGCTGGTCGATTTAACCTGGGCCATCGTCTGGGATCAGATCATGGCCGCCTTCGAGGCGGCGCTGCACGACACTCTCGATTTGACACCCGACCAAGTGGAGGCGCTCTATCAAGCGTTTCTGCGAAAACTCCCGGCCCCACTCCGCGACCGGATCGACGGCCTCCAAAAGTCAAGCCCCGATCAAAAAGCCCGCAAAGCGGCATAGCCCAAGGCAAAAGGCTCAGTTTTTACCTGAGAAAGTTGAGTAATGATACCCTTGATGCTTTTCGTTAAAATGTGTTCTTCCACATCCCAGCGATGACAGGCCATCTGGTTGCACCGTTCCGCCACGTTAGCCGGCGTGAAGGGGCGCGCCGAGACCCACACCCACTGGGTCGTGTGGTCCCGCGCGCGCATCGGTCCAGGTTTCGTCACAGTGCACGTAATGGAGGGTCACGTGCTGCGACTGACGAGCTCCGGTCTTTGTCCACTCGTAGACGATGTCATTGACCCACCAGAAATGTTGCGTGCGATCGCCCCAGTGCACCGTGCGGTACGTATGGGGCTCCTGCCCTTTGAGTTTTTGGGCCTCAGCCTGCAGGACGGGGAGATTCCCATCCTTCAACACGATGAGAAAATCCCAATGATACCGGCGACAGAGGGCAAATAAGGGCCCGTTAGACCAGTAGCACCGACAGTTTATGACGACAGCTGCCGGGACGCCGGGGATCCGGTAAGCGGGCAAACCGCTCCAACAGAGGCGGCAGCAGGGACCAGAGTCCTTCCAGCCAGGAGGCGACGACAGCCGGAGATCTCCCCCAGCCCGATAACCGGGCGGACTGGGGGAGATCTTCTCACGCTATGGTCGCACGACGACTTGTGCGAGGTTCAGCCCCTTTTGCAACGAAATTTTCTTGGTCATCCCCTCGAACGCACCCGTGCCAACGGTTCCATCACTCATGATTCAGAACTGTCTTTATGGGCCTGGCTTTTCATGGCGGCGGGAAATCGTTAATATAATAAGGATACGGACGGAACGGTGGAGGGCTAGTGTGAAACAGTCGGATATCCGCAATTTCTCGATTATCGCTCATATTGATCACGGCAAGAGCACGCTGGCGGACCGTCTCATTGAGACGACAGGCGCTCTGACCAAGCGCGAAATGGCTCCTCAGGTTCTCGACTCGATGGACTTGGAACGGGAGCGGGGGATTACGATCAAGGCCCAGGCTGTGCGCCTCGACTATGAGAGAGAGGGACAGCACTATGAACTCAATCTGATCGATACGCCTGGGCATGTCGACTTTACCTATGAAGTGTCCCGGGCCCTTCAGGCCTGCGAGGGGGCGCTGCTGGTCATTGATGCGGCTCAGGGGGTAGAGGCGCAGACCCTGGCCAATTTGTACCTGGCTATGGAGCATGACCTGACCGTGATTCCGGTGATCAACAAGATTGACCTGCCTAACGCGGACCCGGAGAGGGTCCGCGAAGAGCTGTTTGAGATCGGGCTGGACGGCAGCGAGGCTATTTTGGTCTCGGCTAAGCAGGGTATCGGGATTGAGGAGGCTCTGGATGCCGTGGTGGCACGCATCGCGGCGCCTCAGGGACAAGCTGAAGGCCCCCTGCGCGCTCTAATTTTTGATTCCCGGTTTGACACCTACAAAGGGGTGCTGGTATACATCCGGGTGGTAGACGGCGCGCTGCGGGTGGGGGACCGCGTGCGCTTCATGGCCAATGGCGCCGAATTCGATGTGACAGAAATTGGGATGTTCCGCCCCCATCCCGTCGCAGTGCCGGAATTGGCCACCGGGGAAGTTGGTTTCTTTGCAGCGGCTATCAAAACCGTGCAGGACACCAGGGTCGGCGACACCGTGACGCTGGCCTCGCACCCGGCAGCTGAGTCGCTGCCGGGCTACCGCCCAGCGCAGTCGATGGTCTTCTCGGGCCTTTACCCTGTGGACAGCAATGAGTACGGGCGCCTGCGCGAAGCGCTGGAAAAGCTCCAGCTCAATGACGCCGCCCTGACCTTCGAGCCTGAAACCTCGGCGGCGCTGGGATTTGGCTTTCGGGCTGGCTTCTTGGGACTGCTTCATCTTGATGTCATCCAGGAACGTCTGGAAAGGGAATATAATATTTCCCTCATCACCACGGCTCCCAATGTCGTGTACCAGGTGCGCCTGGTCAGCGGAGAAGAAATCCGGGTCGACAACCCCGCCTTGCTGCCGGTGGCCGGCGACATTGCGGAGATCCGAGAGCCGGTGGTGAGTGCCAGCATCATCACTCCCAGCGACTACATTGGCGCGGTGATGGAATTGGCGCAGGAGCGGCGCGGTGTCTACAAGGATCTCTCGTATATCGACAGCCAGCGCGCCATGCTGAGCTACCAACTGCCCCTGGGCGAAATTATGTACGATTTTTTTGACCAGCTGAAGAGCCGCACCCGTGGCTACGCGTCATTCGACTATCAGTGGAGCGGGTACGTCGTCTCTGACCTGGTCCGCCTGGATATCCTCATCAACGGGGAAGTAGTGGATGCCTTTTCGGTGATTGTCCACCGGGACAAAGCCTATCACCGGGGCCGGATGCTGGTGGAAAAGCTGCGCGACCTGATTCCCCGCCAATTGTTCGAAGTGCCGCTGCAGGCATCCATTGGGGGGCGCGTGATTTCCCGGGAGACGGTACGGGCTATGCGCAAGGACGTGCTGGCCAAGTGTTACGGGGGCGACATCAGCCGCAAGCGCAAGCTGCTGGAAAAACAGAAGGAAGGCAAAAAGCGCATGAAGTCGGTGGGCAACGTGGAGATCCCGCAAGAGGCCTTTATGGCCATCTTGCGGGTAGAGGACAAATGACTGACCCGAATTTGGGCCAGTGGGGCCTGTATGTCCACATCCCATTTTGCCAGGCGCGGTGCACGTACTGTGACTTCAATACGGTGACCGGAATGGATGACAGGGACCATGCGCTGTATATGAAAGCACTGGAACGGGAATGGCAGCGCGTGAGCGACACGCCCGCAGGCGAACTGGTCTCTGTTTTCTTTGGCGGGGGAACGCCTTCGCTGGTGGAGCCTGCTCAGATAGGGGGACTGCTGGAGGCCGTTTACGGGCGGGGGGTAAGGCTGGCTGGCGACCTGGAAGTGACGATGGAAGCCAATCCCGGCACCGTCAGCATGGAGCGTTTGGCAGCCTACCGCCAAGCTGGCGTCAACCGTTTGTCCTTAGGAGTCCAGGCCTGGCAGGAACATCATCTGGCCCGGCTCAACCGGATTCACACAGCGGAGGATGCCGTGGATGCGGTGCGCAGCGCCCGCCGGGCGGGGTTTGCCAACGTCAGTCTGGACCTCATCTACGGGTTGCCGCGCCAGACGCTGGACGAATGGCGGGAAACCCTGGATGAGGCGCTGGCGCTGGAGCCGGACCACTTATCCGTCTACCAGCTGCAAGTGGAGGAGGGCACTCCTCTGGCCACGCAGATCAAACGCGGGCAACTGGCCCTGCCAGTGCCGGACCTGACTGCAGACATGGCGGATTTCGGCCAGGAGCGTCTGGCACAGGCGGGATTCGAGCGGTATGAAATATCGAATTACGCCAGGCCCGGGCGCTGGTCGCGCCATAACCGCCTGTACTGGACGATGAACCCTTATCTGGCCTTGGGGGCGGGCGCCCATGGCTACTGGCACAGCCGGCGCTGGTGGAATGTCCGCGGCGTCCGCCGCTATATTGAGGCCTCACTGGCTGGCGAACCGGTCGAAGCGGGAGAAGAGCGTCTTACGCGTCCAGAAGAAATGCGGGAGTACCTGTGGCTGGGACTCAGAGAGCGGCAGGGTTTGTCCCGGTCCCGCTTTTTCTCGCGGTTCGGCGTGAATCCGGAAGGCTATTTCGGGCCGTCGTTTCGCAAGCTGCACCAACAGGCGCTGATTGAGCGCGCGGGTGACCGGATCAGGCTGTCGGCACGCGGCTTGGATGTGGCCAACTATGTGTTTCGGGAATTCGTAGGGGACTCCACGGGTGCTTGACAGTGGCGGCAGCCTCACGCTATTTTAGCTATTAGGACAGATTAGCACTCGCCACAGGGGAGTGCTAATGCGGGTGGGAGGTGAAGAGCATGGACGCTAGAAAGCGGAGCATCTTGCAAGCGCTGACGGAAGACTATATTCTGTCGGCTGAGCCAGTCGGGTCAAGAACATTGGCCCGGAAGTACAATTTGGGAATCAGTCCGGCCACCATCCGCAATGAGATGGCGGATCTGGAAGAGTGGGGATTTCTTGAGCAGCCGCACACTTCCGCGGGCCGCGTTCCGTCGGACAAAGGGTACCGTTTTTACGTGGATGAGCTGATGGCCAGGCCCGCTATCGGAAATGACTTGCTGGAGAGGATCCGGGCCACTTACCAGTCCCGCATTCGCGAGTTGGAGTGGTTTGTCCACCAAACCGCGCGCTTAGTCAGTGATATTACAGGATACCCTTCGATTGTTCTAGCGCCGGCCTGGGAACTGGGAATTTTCTCCGCCCTCCGGTTTGTCCGACTGGGAAAGGACAGCGCTCTCCTTATCATGCGCACGGAAGACGGCCTGACGCAAAACCGCACCGTGTCGATTCCTTCTGAATTGAGTTTGGCGCAACTCAATGATCTTGCTCAGGAGTTTTCCCGGGAATTCTCAGGCATGGCAATCCGCGACTTGCAGAATTATATTCTCGACCCCCTCTCGACCAGTTTGCGCCAGCACTGGGCCCTGTGGCAGAGAGCGCTAGGATGGCTTGGCCACGGGGGAGGCGAGGATGAGCGCATGACGGTGGCGGGTCCTCTGAACATTCTCAACTACCCGGAATTTAATGACATTGACAAGGTGCGCCGGGTGCTAGGATTTTTAGAGCAAGATAAGGCAGTCGAGCAGATAGCCAAGACCCGCCCCATGGCTCAGGGAGTTACGGTGCTGATAGGGACGGAAACGTCCGTGGCAGATATCAAGGACTGCAGTGTGGTCACCGCAACCTACCGGATGGGTGAGGCCGTTGTAGGGCGGGTCATGGTGGTTGGGCCCCGGCGCATGCAGTATGCTTATGTGATGACGGTGCTGGAAGTCGTGTCAGATGAACTGTCGAAAGCGCTGAAGTGGGCCTGAGCGGGGCCGCTGCATTTGAAGATTCTGGCGCCCCGGGTGAAAGTGCGCGGGGCGCGGCATAAGATGTGATGTGAGAAGGAGAGGATCAATAGTGGCAGAGGACCGTGACAACGACTTCGGTCAGGACGAACCGGCAGAGCAGGACAATGTTACGGCTGAGGACGCTCAGACACCTCCTGAGGGTGTCATGGAGGATGCGACCGACTGGCAGCAGGTGGCACAGGACCGGTACGATCAGCTTATCCGCCTGCAGGCTGACTTTGACAATTTCCGGCGGCGGATGGACCGGGAACGGGAGGAACTCCGGGGATTTGTGACGGGAGCTATCCTTAAGGACTTTCTCCCCGTGTATGACAACCTGGAGCGGGCATTGAAATTCATGCCGCAGAACCAAGAGACCCAGTCTTGGAGGGCCGGATTGGAGATGACTCTGAAAGGCTTCAACGAGGTTTTCAGCCGATTTGGAGTGACCCCGATTGTGACAGTGGGGGAGCCTTTTAACCCGCGGGTGCATGAGGCCGTGCAGCAGGTTGACAGCGCGCAGCCGGAGGGCATTATTGTGGAGGAGCTGCTCAAGGGTTTCCAGTGGAGGGAACAGGTGCTCCGGGCTAGTCTTGTGAAAGTATCCACAGGCCAGGGCTCAGCGGAGGAAGAAGAATCCTTACCGGAATAACGACCATTTTTCAAGGGCTGGCATTGCGAGGAGGGATATTTACCAATGGCGAAGCGTGATTACTATGAAGTGCTGGGCGTGAGCCGTAATGCGAGCCCTGATGACATTAAGCGGGCGTTTCGCAAACTGGCGGCCAAATACCACCCCGATGCCAATCCTGGGGATGGCACGGCAGAAGAACAGTTCAAAGAGATTAATGAGGCCTACCAAGTGCTTCAGGATCCGGAAAAGCGCTCCCGCTATGACCAGTTTGGCATGGAGGGCCCGCAGTCCGGCAACCCATTTGGCGGGCAGGAGTTTGGATTTGGCGGATTTGGCGACATTTTTGACATATTTTTCGGGCAAGGGGGGGCACAAGGGCGGCGCGGGGGCCCGGAAAAAGGGCCGGACCTGCGCTACGATCTGACTCTGACCTTGGAAGACGTGTTGAATGGGTCGGCCCAGGACATTAAAGTGACCCGTGATGAAGTGTGCCCGCACTGCCATGGGAATCAGGCGGAACCGGGCACGCGGCTTGAGATGTGTCCCACCTGTCACGGAAGTGGGCAAGTGGAACGGATTCGGGAAAGTTTTCTAGGGCGCATTCGCCAGGTTGAAACGTGTCCCAAATGCCATGGGTCGGGCCGCATTATTCCTGTTCCCTGCAAAGAGTGTCATGGCCGCGGGCAGGTCCGGGTGGACAAAAATTTGAGTGTGACCGTGCCTCCTGGAGTCGATGAAGGAACCCGGCTGCGGGTAGCAGGCGAGGGTGGGGCGGGACAGCACGGCGGTCCGTCCGGTGACTTGATTGTCTTTATCCATATCAAACAGCATGACCGCTTTGCCAGGGATGGCGATGATCTGTGGGTGGACCAGCCTGTGACCTTTGCCCAGGCAGCGCTCGGAGCGGACTTGAAAGTGGCGACTCTAAACGGTGAGGAATCCTTGCATATTCCTGCAGGGACACAGACCGGCACCGTGTTCAAACTGAACCGCCACGGGTTGCCCCGCATCGGCAATGGGGTGATTCACGGGTCTTTAAACGTCCGTGTCAAAGTGGAAGTGCCGACCTCCCTGACGGCCAAGGAGCGGGAAATTCTGCATATGTGGGCGGAGATGCGCAAGGAAGATGTGTCCCATGAAGACAAGAGCATCTTCCGCAAGGTCAAAGATGCCCTGGGCCGGTAATGTGCTGGGCCCGCTAGATTATATGGCTGTCACCTGCCATGTTCCCGCAGCAGACTTGGATGAGGCGGTGGCGATTTTCTTGTCTTGGGGCACGGGAGGGGTCGAATGGGAAGACGGGCAACTGGCTGTGGCTCCCTATACGGATATCCCCTTGCTCCCCGGCCAGCCGTTTGTCCGGGCTTATTTCCCCCTGGATGAATCGTGGCCCGAGTCCCAGTCCCGGGTGGAGGCTGAAGCTCGCCAGCGGGGATGGGCGGTAGATTACCGGGAGGTTTTTACCCAGGACTGGGAGAATAGCTGGAAACAGTATTACCACACCATTCTCTTGCCGGAAGGATACGCAGTGGTCCCCGCGTGGAATGAGGAGCCGGGCCCGGTGGCCCAAGACCGCCAGATTATCCTGGACCCTGCGCAGGCCTTTGGCACGGGCACCCACCCGACCACGCTGATGTGTCTGGAACAAATTATTGCGGAAAACCCCAGGGGTCGGCGCGTGCTGGATCTGGGCGCCGGTTCGGGCATTCTCGCTATCCTGGCCGCCCGCATGGGTGCTGGCCGGATTGTCGCTGTTGAGCCGGATCCCGTCGCCTTCCGCGTGCTCGCGGACAATGTGCTGCGCAACGGCAGCGCCATTGATTTGGTGCTGGGCACTTTGTCCGATGTCCGCGGTGACGAGGTGTTTGACTTGGCGCTGCTGAACCTGATTGCGGATATCATCATCCCGGAGTGGCCGCATTTGCTGCCGCATCTTGCCCCGGGTGGCCGGGCCATTCTGTCGGGGATTTTAAGCGAGCGCACCCAGGCTGTGGCCGACACTGTGGAAAGATCCGGGGCGCATGTGGAGACTGTCACCAATGCCCAAGGATGGGCCATGATGGTGGTGGCGCGGTGATCCGGATTGTCATTGGCTCGGCCCAGGTTTCCCGGGACACTATATCTCTGACTCCAGAACAAAGTCATTACCTATTCCGGGTGATGCGAGCCAAACCGGGTCAAAAGGTGGAGGCGCTGGTGAGTGGGCAGATGCTGTACGACTGCGCGGTGACGCAGCAGCCCGATCTTTTGCTCCAGGTGGCATCGCATGCGGTGGCTGTGCCAATCTCGATTACGCTGGCCCAATCCCTGCTTAAAAAGGACCTGTTTGCCCAGATCATCGAAAAAGGCACGGAGGCGGGCATTTCCTGTTTTGTTCCTCTGGTGACCGAGCGGAGCATCGTCCGCGAGATTTCTGCTGCCAAGCAGCAACGCTGGCCGGCTATTGCCCAGGAAGCCACGGAACAGTGCCGGCAAAGCCGGGTGCCGCGGATAGAGAAGCTGAGCACACTGGGCCGCTTGGCCGAGTTTCCCGCTGCAGTGAAACTGCTTCTCGATCCGGACGGGGTGAACATTATGGACTGGCTGGCCCACAGCCAGCCAGATGTGCGGGACTGGCTGATTGCAGCGGGACCGGAAGGCGGATTGTCGGACCAGGAAATTTCTGGGTTGCGGTCGGCTGGCTTTACCGCGGTGTCCTTGGGCCCGTATATTTACCGGGCCGAAAATGCGGGGACGGTGGCCGCCGGGATCCTCACGTCTTGGGCATTTTCGAGCCTTTCCTCCCCTGGAGACCATTTCTAGGATTCAAGCCCCACCTTTCGGCCATCCTATGGTCGGGAGGTCGAGACAATGGGCAAAGTAGTGGAACTAAAGTTTTGCGATATCTGTCACAAACCAGTGGTGAAAAAGGAGGCGACCTCCATGTCCACCGGTTTTCTGGAAAGTACCCTCTGCAAAGAGTGTCTTTCAAAGTACGGCCACCTATACCGCCCATGGTAACGGCAGGGAGCCTCTGAAAAGACATAGCAATCAGTGTTTGACACACTTTTCCCTCGACACATATAATAAAGAGAAGCGTACCCCGACCCGTTCGGGTGGAGGGGAGGGAGAACTATGTCAGAGGTAAAAGTCGGTAAAAACGAAAGCTTAGACAGCGCACTTCGGCGGTTTAAGAGGCAGATCCAAAAGGCGGGCGTCCTGGCGGAAGCGCGCAAGCACGAGCACTATGAAAAGCCGAGCGTTCGTCGCAAGAAGAAATCCGAAGCCGCGCGCAAGAAGCGTGCGAAATAATTATGGTTGCTAAGGGGGTTCTCCCTTGACTCTCCGAGAACGGCTCACTGATGATCTTAAGGCAGCGATGCGGGCAAAAGATGGCACCCGGCTGTCGGTGATTCGTGCCGTCAAAGCAGGCATACTGTCCCAGGAGACTCGCAATGAGCGGATCACTTTGGATGATGATGGAATCATGCAGGTCATCGTGAAGGAAATTAAGGAACGCAGAGAGGCCAACGAGGAATTTCAGCGGGCGGGCCGGAAGGATTTAGTAGAGCAAAATGAGAAAGAGATGGGAGTTCTCAGCACCTATCTTCCGGCTCCCCTCCCCGAAGACGAAATTGTCGGTCTGGTTATGGGCGCTATCCGGGAAACGGGAGCTCAAGGTCCCAAAGATATGGGCAAGGTGATGGCTATCATCAACCCAGTGATCCGGGGCCGTGCCGATGGCCGGCATGTGGCAGAGCTTGTTAAAGCCCAGCTTCATTCCTAGGTTGGCCAGGGTCGGGGAAAGGTCCTTTTGGATGCATCTGTCCAAGAGGGCCTTTTTGTTGTCCGCGGCCCTCCTGGCCACAGGGTGCGGGCCAGTGTCGTCTGCTGGCCCTGCCGGGCTCGCCGTCGCCTTTGCCCGCCGCGGCGCCTCCGGTCAGGAGGACCTTTTGGTGGGGCGTTTCACGGCACAGGGAAATCCGCAGGGATCTATGGTGAACTTGGGGCCTCTGGGGCTGGTGGCGCAGGCCCAGATTATGACGTCGGACGGCCCGGACCTGTGGGTGACGACAGGACATGAGGTCGTGCGGATCAGGAATCTGTCCCGTCCCCGCGTGGTCCTCCACGCCCCGAGCGGCACAGCCGTCCTCTCCCTGGCCTATCTGTGGGGACATCTCTGGCTGGCAGCCGAAGGGATTCACAGCCACCGTGTCCGGATTTACGAAGACGCGGGGAGACTGCGCTTGCGCGCCGAGACCCCTCTCGCCATCACAACCTTGGTGCCCGGGCCCCCGGGGTCGGTAGCTGTGCTGAGCGCCAGCCCGCACCACGCCACGGTGACACTGCTGTCTGGCCAGAACCGGCGGACGTGGGTGGTTGACGGTGTGCCCCAAGGCACGCTAGCCTTTGGGAAGGGGTGGGGATACCTTCCAGTCACTCACGGCCTGAGGGGATTTGGGATGGCGCAAATGCCTGCCCGTGGCCCCCAAACGGTGCGCCAGAGCACCTATTCCAGCGTGTGGCACGCCGTGATTGCGGTCGTGCCTTCAAGCCCGCCGTACGGGATCACAGTGAAAGGGCTGATTCCCCTGCAGCGCGGACAGTGGAACTGGCAGGGGCTGCAGTCTTGGCCGCGTCCCCTGAAGGCTACTATCACATCCGACGGGACGGGGAATGGGTGGGTGCTGATTGTGGACGGTCCCAGCCAGGGCTACTGGTTCAACGCGGCCCGGGACCGCTTCGGCGAATCTTTCACCGTCCAGGCACCTCCCGGGGCCTTTCCCCGGGAGGTGGTGCCTTGGCCGTCTTAGAGGTAGCCGGGGTAGACCGGAGGGGAGGACATATCCCAAGAGTTGTCCATCTGGGGAGGGTACTCCGGCAGGGGCAGCACGGGGAGAGGGGCTGCCCCTCCAAAATCATGCAGCTGCACAGGACGTTCCAGTATTTCGGCGAGATCCAGCAGGTGGGACAGTTCCCGGTCAGGGACATTCATGAGCTGCAGGGCCGGGATGACCGCAAGCAGATACGCCGCGGCGTCCCATCCCATTGAAGGCAGGTCGAGCCAGAGTGCGGCCCGGGGATGATCCTCCCGGATTTGGCTGACTGCCTGGATCACAGCGTCAGCCTCCGTGCCGGGGATGCGGTAAAGGGTGAGGCGGCATGCCGCATCTTGAGTCAGGAGGGAGGGGAGATCGCAGTCCCGTGCCGGTTCTGGAGCATGGTCCCCCGCTATTTCCAAGGAAGCGGCCACAGGCAGGCCCGCCCAGCTTCGAACAGGGGAATGCCATGTCTGCCCCGGGAGGGGCCTTGCGCAAGACCATGACGCATAGGAAATGCCAGGCGGCAGAGGCTCCCCCAGTAGGAGATGCCCGCGGCCTTGATGTGCCCGGTAAAACACGGCTGCCTCGCGCAGCGCAAAAGAGGTCAGGGACTCTTGTCTCAGGTCCAAGACCGGGATCCATGACAGGGGCTGGTGCGTCAAGGGCCAATCTCCTCTGCATTAAAGTAGGCCATGCTGACCCCGTGCTGGTGTAAAATAGAGAGGGCGTCGGGGGACACGCTGTCAGCGCTTACCGCAATCTGCACCTGCGGCCAGAGATCCTGAATCGCCTGAACCACAGCCAGCATTTCCAGAAGGTGCGGGGGCTGAGCGTTTTCCATATGGGTGCCCTGCGGGCGGAGCGGCTTTATTTCAATGACGGACAAATCCCGGAGCGGGCCCAGCGCCAGCAGGTGCTCCTGCACCAGATCGCGGGTGATGCCCCGGAAGACCATCATCATGGCCCGTGACTGCAGCCCTGCCTCCATAGCCAAACGCTGCACCGTGACCCATTCCTGAGAACGGATGCGGTGAACCGCCAGCTCTTCGCGCAAGGAATCCACTAGAAGTTCTCCGCCCCCAGGGCCCAGGCTGGTGGCGCCAGCCCAGCGCAATTCCTCGAGCATTTCACGCAGCGGCTTTTTCTCGACCCGGTGGAAATGCATAAGCTCCACTGCCGAAAATGCCTGAACCGCGGCGGAACTGCCTTCCGCGAGCACCCGCACCAACTGCAGAAAGTAGCTCCACGGCTCCCAAAAGGTCAAACCGCCCCGTATCTTGATAAGATCGTAGCGATTACCGCGGCCGAGCTCACTCTTCAGCGCGGCGCGGCCGACGGCGGGTGGCACCGGGCGCGGCCCCGAGAGCGGGGCATAGCGGCTGAAATCACAAAAACGGCACTGCATCCAGCAGTTCCTGGTGGTATTGACGCGCAGCACTTTGAGATGCTCCAGGGGCCGTGGCCGGGTCTGAAGCAGTGCGGCGCGGTAACGCAGCGGTGCATTCGTCATGGTAAAATCCTCCACATCCCTATATACGCGATCATCCCATGCGGTTCCTGCAAACTCGGCGCCCCATTTCTTTCATGGCGGAATGCATCCGGGCATAGCATGAACTATAGAAGGGACAAGGAGGAGACCGTATGAAAAAGGGGCGCGCCATGACGCGGATAGCCCAGATGCTGGAAGTCCCCCCTGAAGTCTTGGTCAATGTCTCCCGCATTGAGGTGGTCGGTCACCTGCAGTTCCGGGTGGAAAATCACCGCGGTCTCGAGAAATATGCGCCAGACCAGGTCATCTTGCGTCTGGCTGATGGCCGCCTGATAGTGCAGGGGGAAGACATGGTGATTGGGTGGATTGATCGCGGGGAATTGCTAGTGACGGGCCAGGTCCACTCCCTCGTGTTCCAGGAGGGCCCACGGTGATCGACTTCCTCTACCGCATGCTGTTCGGATGGATCGAAGTCACGGTGAGCGGCGGGACGCCGGAAGGGACCATCAGCCGGCTGGCGCTGGGCGGGCTGAGGCTCTGGAGGATCCGGAAAACTCCCGGGGGATACGCATTCACCCTGAGCTTGAGGGGAGTGCCCGCGCTGCGCCATGCCGTGCGGGGGCAGCACAGCAGGGTCCGGTTCGGGCGCCGTGGGGGGTGGCCCTTCAAGGTGCGGGAGATGCGCCGCCGCCCATTCCTCGGGGTGGGAGCCGTGACGGCTCTGGCGCTGATTGTGTTTGTGACCAGCCGGATCTGGGTGGTGGATGCGCCGGGGACGCAGGTGAGCCCGACGGCGCGGGCGCAGATCATTCAGGCAGCGGCCAAAGCGGGGGTGCACATCGGCATGGCCAGGTCGCGCATGAATTTGAATGCGGAGCGCCAGAGTATGCAAAGGGCCCTCCCCCAGTACGCCTGGATTGGGCTGTCCGTGCACGGCATGCTGGTGACCATCCATGTGATACCGCTCGTCAACCCGTCCCCCGATGCGCTGCCGCGCAGATTGGTGGCGTCCCACAACGGTACGGTGACATCGGTGCTGGTATTTATGGGAGATCCTGAGGTGATGGCCGGGGAACAGGTGCGCAAGGGGCAGACACTGATCTCCGGCGCCGTGAGCGCGCCCCTGCCCGTTCAGCCGCCGGGGGCGGCCAAGCCGATTACCGATGCCGTGAAAACTCCGGCAGAAGGTGAAGTCTACGCCAATGTCCGCTATCAGGACACCGTCTCGCAACCGTACAGCTTCTGGACTCTGCAGCCGACTGGGCGGGCTTTCGAGCAGGTTTATGTGCAATTCGCCGCGGAGCCCCCGGTGCTCCTGAAGGGATATGGCGCTGTTCCCTTCCGGTACTACCGCGCGCGGAAATTTGCCCGCCAGGTCCGCTGGCGGGCTGTCAACCTCCCGGTAAAGGAGGTCAAAATCGTATATAATGATTTACAAAGACGTCATCAGACCCTGTCTCGCAAGCAAGCACTCGAGCAGGCGCTGGCGGCGGTTACGCACCGCATGCATGCAGCTGTGCATGGAGGAACCCGTGTGGGGGAGCAGCGGATTGTCCACTGGACCAACCGCGGGGTGTCGGTTCAACTGATCTGGACAGTCAATCAAAACATTGCCGTTCCCGTGCGCTAGGACGCGCGGGAACACGAAGGGGGACGCTATTGCCGCTTTCTCAGTGGGTTATAACCGACAATAATGCCGTGACGCTACTGGTAGGGCGCGGGGATGAACACCTGAAGCATATTGAAAACTCGCTGCATGTCAAGCTTACAGCCCGTGGCAATGTGATTGCCATTCAGGGTCCCGACCAGGACCAGGCTCTGGCTCGCGAGGTGCTCGACTTGCTGTCGCAGTGGGCTTACGCGGGTCAGCCTGTCCGCCTGGATACGGTGGATGCGGCGGTGGAAGCGGTCAAGGACGGGACACAGAACCAGTTTCTCCACCTCCTCACCGAGGCCGTGTACACGACCACACAGGGACGCGTGGTGCGTCCTAAAACGGTGGGGCAGCAGGTCTATATTGAAGCCGTACGCCAGAGCACTCTGGTGTTTGGCATCGGACCGGCTGGAACGGGCAAGACGTATCTGGCGATGGCGATGGCGGTGCAGGCTCTGAAAGCGCATGAAGTGGAACGGATTATCCTGACCCGGCCCGCGGTGGAAGCTGGAGAAAAGCTGGGATTTTTGCCGGGAGCGATGGAAGACAAGGTGGATCCGTACCTGCGGCCTCTGTATGATGCGCTGTTTGAGTTCCTGGGCCAGGAGGCAGTGGAGCGCTACCGGGAGCGCGGGCACATCGAAATCGCGCCGCTGGCGTATATGAGAGGGCGCACCCTGAACTCCAGCTTCATTATTTTGGACGAAGCTCAGAATTCAACGTATGAGCAGATGAAAATGTTTCTGACCCGGCTGGGATACGGGTCAAAGATGGTGGTGACGGGGGATGAGACACAGGTCGACTTGGCTCGGGGACAGCGTTCGGGACTGTACGAAGCGGAGCACATCCTGCAAAACATCCCGAATATCCGGACGATTCACTTGGGCAAGCGCGATGTGGTGCGCCACCCGCTCGTAGGGGAAATCATTGAGGCGTATCAGCGGTTTGAGGGAGAGCAAGGAGCCAATAACCATGACCACCAAACGCACAGTCCGTGAATGGGTTGGCCATCTCTTCCGCTCGCGCAGGCCGCCGCAGCAGTGGCAGCAAATCCTCGTGGCTGCCGGAGTGTGGCTGCTGGCGACAGTGGTGTTCACCACAACGCTGCTGGCGCAGCGGATTGACGTGGCCGCCGGGGATCTGGCTTCGAGAACTGTTGTGGCGCCGTACGGCGTGGTGGATTGGGGAGCAACCCAAAAGGCCCGTCAGCAGGCGGCCAAGCTCGTGCCCAGTGTATACACGACGAACAACGAGATCCTGAGAAATCAGGAAAACACAATTCATAAAGACTTTTCCTTGATCTTGTCCCTGTCTCTTGACCAGACTGCGCCCGTGTCCTTGCGGGAGCAGACCATTGCGCAAGCGCTTCCGATAGGACTGCCCCTGAGTGTGTGGGGGGAAGTGCTGTCCTTGTCGCCCGCGAGCTTGTCGCAGCTGCAGCAAGACGCCATGGTCATCATCTCCTCGGCCATGGGGAACGGCAACGGGGTGCGCAACAGTTCCGTAGGCCTGGCGGAGGCCCAGGGATTTGCCTCGCAGCTGGCTGGGCAAGAGGAACAGCAGCCTGGGCTGCGGTTGTTTCTGGCGGATTTCACCAAGAGTCTCATTGTGCCCAACACCTTTTTGAACGTGCCAGACACTCAGGCGCGCCGCCAGGAGGCTATGGACCGGGTGCCCACGGTGAAAATTCTCAAGGGCGAGCAAGTGCTGCAGGCTGGTCAGGTGGTGACGCCCGCTGATATCAAGGTGCTCCAGGAACTGGGCCTGCTGGCCCAGGGGTTCGACCCGGCTCCGATTCTGGGGTCAGCTCTGCTGTCCTTCGTGCTGGTCGCGACGGTGGGGGGCTATTTGTGGTTCCTGCGGCGGCAGACCCTCACGTCGCTGCCAGCGACCATCATCACGGGGCTTATTTTCACTGCGTCTTTGATTGGGGCGGACATCGTCAAGGGTCTGCCCGCTTTGAGCTATCTGGTGGTGCCGACCGCTGCCATCATGGTGACGGCTCTGGTCGATTCAGGACTGGGCCTGGTGATGGCGGGAGTTTTGGCCCTCGGGGTGGCCACATTGACGGGAGCGGACCTGAATGTGGCGCTGGTGTCATTTTTAGGGGCGCTAGCGGGGGTTTTTGGCGTCAGCCGGCTGTCCCAGCGGTATGACATTATCCGGGCGGGGGTGCTGGTAGGGATTGTCAACCTGCTGGCGCTTGGCGGCCTCGACATTATGCAGGGCGCGGGGATTGGGCAGGCCGGGACCTGGGAAACTCTCCTGTGGGGGTTCTTGGACGGTATTCTGGCGGCTGTCTTGGCAATGGGCTCGATTCCCTTTTTGGAGGGCCCGTTCGGCATTATCACGTCGATGAAGCTGATTGAACTGAGCAATCCCAACCAGCCCCTTTTGCGCAAGCTGCTCGTGGAGGCCCCGGGCACCTACCACCACAGCATTATGGTGGGGAATCTGGCGGAGCAGGCTGCTGAAGCGGTGGGCGGAAACTCTCTGCTGGCCCGGGTAGGGGCATATTACCATGATATCGGCAAATCCAAGCGCCCTTACTTTTTTGTCGACAATCAGTTTGGAGCGGATAATCCCCATGACAAGCTGGCCCCCACGCTCTCCGCCTTGATCATCTCGTCCCATGTCCGCGATGGCATTGAACTGGCGCGCCAGTACCATATTCCTGACGCTATTGTCCAATTCATCCGGGAGCATCACGGCACCACCCTGATCAGCTTCTTTTATCAGAAGGCGCTGGCAGCGGATACGGGGGACGGGGTGCTTGAGGAAGACTTCCGCTATGACGGGCCGCGCCCGCAGAGCAAGGAAACGGCGATTGTCATGCTGGCAGACGCCTCTGAGGCGACCAGCCGCACCCTGAAGCATCCCACCCCGCAGACCATTGAACAGGTCGTGCGCAAGATTATCAAAGACCGGTTGGAAGACGGGCAGCTGGATGAGTCGAATCTGACGCTGAAGGAACTGGATACAATTGCCCGCACCTTTACACGTGTCTTGACCGGGGTGTTTCACCAGCGCATTGAGTATCCCGAAAGCGTGTTGAAGGAAATGGAAAGGAGTCGGGGCCGTGGAAATATGGGTGGAAAGTCCTCCGGGATCAGAAAAATTGGAGGGAATAGTTCGCGGGGCCGTCAGCCGCACTCTTGAGGCGATCGGGGGGCTTGCCGACGCAGAGGTGAGTGTGGTGCTGGCAGACGATGCGGCCGTTCACGCGCTCAACCGCGAGTACCGCGGCGTGGACCGCCCGACCGATGTTCTCTCGTTCAGCCAGCGGGAGGGAGAGGGCGCCGACCCCAACGACCCCATACTGGGCGACATTGTGATTTCCCTAGACCGAGTGGCGGCGCAGGCTGCCGACTACGGGCATAGTTTTGACCGGGAACTGGGATTCTTAACAGTACATGGCGTCTTGCACTTGCTGGGGTGGGACCACCAGCAGCCTGACGAAGAGCAGCGCATGATGGCTAAAACCGAGGAAATTCTAGGAGGCATCGGTCTGCCCCGTGAAGCGCGCTGAAAATCTCAAAGAATCTTTTCGGTATGCGTTTCAGGGGCTCACGTACGCCCTGGCTACCCAGAGAAACCTGCGCCTGCATTTTTTCACGGCGGCGACGGTTATGGTTCTAGGATGGCTGCTGGATCTTCCAAAGAGGGAGTTCATCGTGGTGCTGGCCGCCATTATGGTGGTGATGGTGGCGGAGATGATGAACACCGCGGTGGAGGCTGTGGTGGACCTGGCCAGCCCACGCATTCACCCACTGGCACAGACGGCAAAGGACGTGGCGGCGGGAGCTGTCCTGCTGGCGGCTGGCGGTGCGGCGCTGCTGGGATTATGGGTATTTCTCCCACGCATTTCATCACTGGGATATCATTTTATGCTACGATGGAAAAATGAGCGGGTACTGACGGTTTTGTTTTTGTTCCTACTGGGAGCCCTGCTGGGATTCGTCATTTGGCTGCCCCGGATTTGGAAGGGGCCATCGGCAGGAGCTGCAACACCGCAGGACCAGTGAAGACTGACCGGTACAGTGAAAGGGGAAGGACAAGACCCGGTGAGAGCTATACGGTGGGGCCCTATTGTGATTTTGATTGTTCTTGTGGGCCTCTCAGCATTGTACTCGATGACGGAAACCGCCATGATGTCGCTGTCACGCGGAAAAGTCCGCAACTTAGTAGAGGAAGGCCATAATCAGGGGCGGTGGCTGGAGCGGCTGATTGAGCAGCCTAACCGGTTGCTGGGTACTGTGCTTGTGGGGAACAATCTCGCCAACATCATGGCTGCGACTATCGCTACCGGTATGTTTATTTACTATTTTGGGAACAATGGCATTCTGATTTCCACTGTGGTTATGACGCTGTTCATATTGTTAGTGGCAGAAATCATTCCCAAGACGTACGCGGCGCATAACTCCGAGCGTGTGGCCCTGCGGTTTGCAGTGTTTCTGGAGGTCTCTGCCCGGATCTTCTATCCCCTGGTGCGCGTGCTCACGTGGTTCGGGGTGGGCATCATTCGCATCATGGGAGGGCGGGCCGAGGGCGGCCGGCTGCTGACAGAAGAAGAAATCCGCAGCATGGTCGAGGTGGGTGAAGAGGAAGGGCTGCTGGAGGCGGATGAGCGGCAGATGATCCAGGGGATTTTTGACTTGGGCGATACGGTGGCCCGTGAAGTGATGGTGCCACGGATCGATGTCAATGCACTGCCCGACACGGCCCCCTTGCGGGAAGCGTGGGATGCGGTCATCCACTGGGGCCACTCCCGGCTTCCCGTCTTCCGGCGCACCATTGACGATGTGGTCGGGGTGATTTACGCCCGCGACATCTTGGCCTACCTGAAAGAGCGGGACCCTTCCACCCCGGTCGGCGAGCTGGCGCGCCCAGTGCTGTACGTGCCGGAGACCAAGAAGGTGGATGAACTTTTGGCGGACTTCCGCCGCCAGCGCACACAGATTGCCGTGGTGCTTGATGAATATGGCGGCACGGCCGGCATCGTGACCATTGAGGACTTGCTGGAGGAGATTGTCGGCGAAATTCAAGACGAATATGACCAGGAAGACCAGCCGGTGCGTTATCTTGATGATGGGGTCATTGATGTGGCAGGCATGGTGCAGCTGGATGAAGTCAATGAAATTCTGGAAGTGGACTTGCCGCATGAGGATTTTGACACCGTAGGCGGACTGATCCTGCACCTTTTGGGCCGCGCTCCAGTGGAAGGCGAAATCGTCAAGTGGGACGACATGGAATTTACCGTGTCCAAGGTTGTGGGCCGCCGCGTGTCGCGGGTGATTATCAAGGTCCATGAACCGCAGAAGAAAGCGGACGACAATGAGTAGCAAGCGCCGCAGGCCCGTTTGCGGCGCTTGTGTGAGGAGAGGGAACAGGCATGGCCTTTTCGCTTGAGAAATTGAAAACTTCCGCTAAAGCCGTCAGGGAGCGCGCATACGTCCCCTATTCCCATTTTCCCGTGGGAGCTGCCCTGGTGAGCCTTGACGGGCAAATTTTCCCAGGCTGCAATGTGGAAAATGCCAGTTACCCGCTGGGGCTTTGCGCGGAGCGGGCTTGTGTGTCACAGGCGGTGGCTGTGGGAGTCAGGAAATTCGCCGCGGTCTTGATTATGGGGGATACGGAGCGCCCCATGCCGTGCGGGGGATGCCGCCAGGTTCTGAGCGAGTTTGGCGACCTGCAGGTTTTTGTGGCGTCGGGTGACGGGGACGACGTGAAGAGTTACTGGCTGCATGATCTGCTGCCGGAGAGTTTTCACCTGGCGCCGGATAGAGAATGAGAGGGGACGCAGCACCATGGCTTTTAAATCCGGATATGTCGCACTGATAGGGCGGCCCAACGTGGGAAAATCGACACTGCTGAATGCTGTTTTGGGCAGGAAAGTGGCGATTGCCTCAGCTAAGCCGCAAACCACCCGGAACCGGATTCGAGGAGTATTGCACGATCCTGCCGGGCAGATCGTGTTTGTTGACACTCCAGGCATTCACCAGCCCCGCACCAAACTTGACGAGCGGATGGTGAGCGCGGCTGAGCGCGCGCTGAGGGAGGTTGACCTCATCGCACATGTGGTTGATGTGTCCAAGCCCCCGCGGGATGAAGATCTCGCTATTGCCAAGATGATTGCCCACCTCCGGCATCCCGCGGTGCTGGTGGGAAACAAGAGCGACCTGGTGGACCGCACCGAGGGGCGGCTGGATCCTTACCGGGCGCAGGCGGAATATCTGGAGGAATTCGTGGTGTCCGCCGAGACGGAGCAGGGGCTGGAGCCCATGGTGCAGAAACTGTTGTCGTTGCTCCCGGAAGGGGCTCCCTATTTTCCCGAGGACACGGTCACCGACCAGACCGAGGATTTCTACATTACGGAAGTGATCCGCGAGAAGATTCTGGAGCAGACCCGCGACGAAGTGCCGCATTCTGTGGCCATCACCATTGAGGAGCGGGTTCAGCGGTCCGAGACTTTGATGTATGTCCGCGCTGCAATTTATGTGGAGCGGGACACTCAGAAAGCCATTGTCATCGGCAATCAGGGACAGATGCTGAAACGCATCGGCCTGCTGGCCCGCAAGGACCTCGAGGAGTATTACGGGAAGAAAGTCTACCTGGATTTATGGGTGAAGGTGCGGGGCCATTGGCGGGACCAGGACGCTTGGCTGAAACGGCTGGGGTACGCGCAGCCGGAGGCATAGATGGCGCAATATGAGGACCATATGCTCATTTTGAAGTCCCGCCCTTACCGGGAATCCGATGCCCTGATCACGGCTTTCGGAATGAAATCAGGAAAAATCGGCGCAGTGGCCAAAGGGACCAGACGGGCGAAGAACCGCCTGACGGGGCTCTACCCGCTGTCGTATGCGGTTTGTGAAATTTACCACGGCCGCTCAACCCTGGATACCATTACCGGCGCGGACCTCGTGGAAGGATTTTCCGGGCTGCGCGAGGATCTGAGCCGTCTCAGCTGGGGCATGGTGCTGGCTGACCTTGTCGACGAAATGTGGGCGGAGAGAGATCCGGCCCCTCAGATTTTTCCTTGGGTCATTGCGGCTTGGCAGGGGCTGGCTGCTGGCGAGAGCCCCCTCACGGTGACTCTGACAGCGAGCTGGCAGCTTTTGCGTCTGGCGGGATATTATCCTGAGTGGCAAGTATGCCGCGTATGCGGCCAGCCTCCAGCCAAAGGGGCAGTCTGGCTGGATGTGGACCATGACAGTCTGCTGTGTGCGGCACACGCCAGCGGTCAGGAAGCTCGGCTCAGCGTGGCGCTGGGAACGTGGCGGACCTGGCAGCAGTGGATGGCGCTGGACGTGAACCGGATCGGGCAATATGAGGCCAAGGGAATTATCGGGTCGCAGATGTTTCAAGTATTTCGCCAGTATGTGCAGGGGCATATTGGCCGGTTGCCCCGGTCTCTGCAATTTTTGCAGGAAGTTGAGAATATTGGGATGGAAGGAGCGGGCACGCCACTGTGACACTGCAGGACATTGTAATGGCGCTTAAAAATTACTGGAAAGACCAGGGGTGCCTGATTGCGGAGCCGTACGATATCGAAATGGGGGCGGGGACCATGAGCCCTTCCACCTTTTTCCGCGCTCTGGGCCCTGAGCCCTGGCGTGTTGCCTACGTTCAGCCGTCCCGGCGCCCGGTGGACGGGCGTTATGGGGAGAATCCCAATCGGGTCTACCAGCATCATCAATTTCAAGTCTTGCTGAAGCCTGCCCCGGATGACGTGGTGGAGCTCTACCTCAAGAGTTTGGAAGTGATTGGGCTTGACCGCCGCGAACATGATATCCGGCTGGTTGAGGACAACTGGGAAGCTCCCAGCTTGGGAGCTTGGGGCATGGGCTGGGAAGTGTGGCTGGATGGCATGGAAATCAGCCAGTTTACATACTTTCAGCAGATGGGAGGACAGGAGTGCCGCCCCGTCTCAGCGGAGCTGACGTATGGCCTGGAGCGGCTCGTGAGCTATCTGGTTGGGGTTGACGAGATCTGGTCGATTGAGTGGGCGCCGGGAGTCACCTACGACCAGTTGTTCCGCCGGGCTGAGTGGGAGCAGGCTTCCTATAGCTTTGAACATGCCTCCGCCGATGTCCTCTTCCAGTTTTTCCGCCTGTATGAGGGCGAAGCGGACCGCTTGCTGACATTGGGACTGATCCGGCCAGGCTATGAATATGTGCTCAAGGCGTCCCATGTTTTCAATACCCTCGATGCCTTGGGCGCTATCTCTGTCACCGAACGCCAGGCCTATCTCGGACGCCTGCGCACCCTCTCCCGGCTGGCAGCGGCGCGCTACATCGCCCTGGGCAAGCCCGTGCAAGAGGAGGTGCTGTCATGAAGGCCTACGAGACTTTGGGGTCGTGGCGGCCATTTTTGGTGGAGGTGGGAGTGGAGGAAATCCCGAGCCACTATGTCCGCGATATTGTGATGGCCTTTGGCTCGCTAATCGCCGAAGAGCTCGGGACACTGCGGATTGAACTGGAAGGGATTCAGAGCTTGGCGACTCCGCGCAGACTGGTGGTGATGGGCCAGGTCGCCTCGCAACAGACGGCGCTGGCCGAGACAGTGCGCGGGCCGCTTCTGGCCAATGCCTATAAAGACGGCGCCGCGACGCCGGCGCTGCTGGGCTTTTGCCGCCGCTTGAATATTTCTCCTGGAGAGATTGAGACAATGGGGGAAGGCGACAAGACTTACGTGTGCGCGCGCCTGGACAAGCCGGTGGAGCCCGTGGATGGGCTGTTGCCTCAAGCCATTGAGCACGCCTTTTCCAAGATCCCGCTCGGGCGGAGCATGCGCTGGGGTACCCAGGACTACCGCTTTATCCGCCCCGTCAGGTGGTGCAGCCTGTGGCTCGGCGACCGCCTGCTGCCCATGACGGTGGCAGGGGTCCAGTCATCGGCCCTGACCTATGGCAACCGCACGGACCATCCCGGCCCCCTCGAGGTCCGGGGGATTGCAAGCTATGAGCAGGCTCTGGCCAAGGGTCTGGTGGTGCTCGACCCTGCCCGCCGCGAAGAGGCTATCGCCAGCGAGTCAGCGGACCTAGCGGCCAGCGCGGGGGGCGAGGTGGCCCATGATGAGGCTCTCATGGAGGAAGTGGTGCATCTGGTAGAGTGGCCCACGCCCTTCCTCGGCAGATTTGATGAAGCTTTTTTGGAGGTGCCCGCGCCGGTGCTGACCACGTCGATGAAAGTGCACCAGCGCTATTTTCCTGTGACCGACCACACCGGACATCTTATGCCCTATTTTATCGGAGTCAGGAACGGCATTGGCCGGGACATGGCGACGGTGGTGCATGGCAATGAAAAAGTGCTCCGCGCGCGCTTGTCGGACGCGTTGTATTTTTACCGGGCGGACAGGCGCCGGCGCCTGCAGGACCATGTGGACGCGCTCGACCGGGTCGTTTTTCACGCTAAACTCGGCACGTATGGCGACAAGATCCGGCGCCTGCACGAGCTATTTGACAAGACGGCGTCCGCTTGGCCACTCGGCGCCTCTGGACGGGAAGTGTTTCACCGGGTGCTGGATTTGTACAAGGCAGACTTGCTGACCCAGGTGGTCCAGGAGTTTCCCGAGCTGCAAGGCACGATGGGAAGCATTTACGCTGAACAAGAGGGCATGTCCCAGGACATTGTGCAGGCAATCGGCGAACAGTACCATCCCGGCTACCAAGGGGACCGCATCCCGCAGACGGCTATGGGACGCATTCTGGTTCTGCTCGACCGCTTGGACACCGTCGTGCTTGGCATTGAGCGGGGACTGAAGCCGACAGGGTCGGAAGACCCGTTCGGAATGCGGCGCGGCGCTCTGGCGATTGGGCGCATCCTTGAGGAGAGCCGCATCTGGGACCAGCCGCCGGAGCTGTTGTTTATGCGTGCGGGAGAGATCCTGGGAGCGGGCGACACAGCGGTTCAGGAGGCCTTTGACCTATCCCGGAACCGGCTGGGCCGCTACCTGGAAAGTGAGCGGCACGTTTCCGCTCAGCTTTCGAGTCCGGTCCTGCATGCGCACTGTCCCTGGCATACTTTTGATACCCGGCTCGCCCTGATGGAGCGTCTCCGCACCGACCCGTCATGGGAGATCGTGGCGCAAACCTATAAGCGGATCGACCGCGTCCTCGGGGAGGTAGAGATTTCGCCGGAGCTTCCCGCTGGGGGGCTGCCCCCCGAACGGGCCGTGCTGGATGGTGTGCGGCGGGCGGAGGGGGCCCGTGGACCTGATGAGTGGTGGCAGGCCCTTGTTGCCCTGTCAGACGCCGTAGGACAGCTTTTCGATGCGGTGCTGGTCAATGACCCCGACCCCGTGGTCCAAGCGGCGCGCAGACAGATTCTGGCGCGCGCCCGGCTGTGCTTCAACCGGTATTTTCACATGAACCAGGATTAGGGGGGAAACAATGGTGAATCGGGGCCGGATCTACATTGTCTCGGATTCGCTGGGCGAAACGGCCGAGCGGGTGGCCCACGGCGCTGCCATACAGTTTGACCGCGCCGAAATCCGCATTGAGCGCCTGTCGAATGTGTCAGACTTCGCGGGCGTGGATGCGGTGCTGGAACGGGCGGCCGCAGAAACCTCCGTGGTGATTTACACAATTGTCCGCGCCGACCTGAGTGAATACCTGCGCGTCAAGGCTGCGGCTATGGGGATTCGCCATGTGGACGTGATGGGCCCCGTGCTCCAGGCGCTGGAAGATGTTCTCGGGCAAAAGCCGCAACTGGTGCCGGGACTCAGCCACCGCCTCGACAGGGAATACTTTGACAGGGTGGAAGCGATTGAATTCGCGGTGAAGTATGATGATGGCAAGGATCCCCGTGGAATTCGGGAGGCTGACATCGTGCTGCTGGGGGTCTCGAGGACGAGCAAGACCCCCGTCAGCCTCTATCTGGCCAACCACCGCCTGAAGGTGGCCAATGTTCCTCTGGTCCCAGAAGTGCCGGTGCCGCATGAGATTTTCCAGGAGGGCCGTATCAAAGCCATTGGGTTGGTGATTGATGCCGAACTCTTGATGAGCATACGCCGGCAGCGCCTGAAATCATTAGGGCTGGGATCTTCAGCGCAATATGCCACAATGGACCGAATTATGGCAGAATTGGAGTATGCCTGGGATATCTTCAGCCGTCTGAAGTGTCCGGTGGTAGATGTCAGCAATCATGCCGTGGAAGAAACGGCCACCAAAGTTTTGGAGATCAGACAAGGAGGGCGCACCTAGGATGTCTCGGTATGTGTTTCCGTTCGAGCAAGGACGGGCCAGTCAGCGCGAGTTATTGGGAGGCAAGGGGGCAGGCTTGTCTGAAATGAGCTTTATTGGGCTGCCCGTGCCGCCTGGGTTCACGATTACGACAGAAGCATGCAACCGCTATCAAGAGATGGACCGATTTCCTGATGGGATGATGGATGAGGTCTGGGAAAACTTGGATCTGTTGGAGAAAAAACTTTCGCGCAACCTGGGTGACCCACAAAAGCCGCTGTTGGTGTCCGTACGTTCAGGAGCACCCATCTCCATGCCTGGCATGATGGACACCGTCTTGAATTTGGGACTCAATGCCGAAACCGTGGAAGGGCTGGCGCAACTGACCCACAATCGCCGGTTTGCCCTCGACAGCTACAGGCGGTTCATTCAGATGTTTGGCAATGTGGTGATGCACATGGAGCACAGCCGCTTTGAGCGTCTTCTGGCAGACGTCAAACAAGAGACCGGCGCTCGCCAGGATCCGGACTTGAAGGAAACTGACCTCGAAGAGCTCATTGTCCGATACAAGACTTTGGTCCGCACAGAAACGGGAAGGGAATTTCCTGAAAATACCCGGGAACAGCTGGAGATGGCTGTCAAGGCCGTTTTTGACTCGTGGAAGAATCCGCGCGCCATTGTCTACCGCCGTCTCAACAAGATTCCGGAGACCTTGGGGACTGCGGTCAACGTGCAGTCGATGGTGTTTGGCAATATGGGCTCCACCTCAGCCACCGGTGTGCTTTTCACCCGGGATCCCAATACTGGCGTCCCGGGGATGTATGGAGAGTACCTGACCAACGCTCAAGGCGAGGATGTTGTGGCCGGCATCCGCACCCCGAAAATGATCGGGGAGATGGCGGCAGAAATGCCGAAAACCTTTCAGGAACTGACGGATGTCTGCCGCCTCCTTGAAAAGCATTACCGGGATATGCAGGACATTGAATTTACCGTGGAACGCGAAACATTATTCCTGCTCCAGACCCGCACCGGAAAACGCACGGCCCGCGCGTCAGTGAAGATTGCGGTGGATCTGGTGGCTGAAGGGGTGATCACGCGGGACGAAGCGCTGCTGCGCCAGGATCCCGACCAGGTGGCAAGGCTTCTGTACCGGCAGATTGATCCGGATGCGGTGCTCGAAGTGCTGGCCCAAGGATTGCCCGCCTCCCCCGGCGCCGCATCCGGGCAGGTTGTGTTTGACGCGGACGAGGCAGAGGAACGCGGCAACCGGGGCGAGTCTGTGATATTGGTCCGCCCGGAGACTACACCGGATGACATCCACGGCATTGTTGCCGCTGAAGGGGTGCTCACCAGCCGCGGAGGCATGACATCTCACGCGGCCATTGTGGCGCGGGGTATGGGGAAGCCCGCGGTGACTGGCTGCGAGGCCGTCCGCATCAGCCTGGATGGCCGGAAATTCATGGTCGGTGACGTCACGGTCGTGGAAAACGACGTGATTACCATTGACGGCGGCACCGGCCGCGTGGTGATTGGCCTCGTGTCGACGGTGGAGCCAGGTTTGTCCGAAGAGTTCAATACGCTGCTGGCCTGGGCAGACGAGACCAAAACGCTGGGCGTAGAAGCCAACGCGGACACGCCTGAAGATGCGCAGGCCGCCCGCGACTTTGGCGCGCACGGAGTCGGGCTGTGCCGGACCGAGCACATGTTTATGGGACAGGACCGCCTGCCCGCCATGCAGAACATGATTCTGGCGGAAACCCTTGCCGAGCGCCAGCAGGCTCTGCAGAAACTGCTGCCCATGCAGCAATCCGATTTTTATGGCATTCTGAAAGCTATGGACGGCTATCCTGTCACCATACGCCTGCTGGACCCGCCCCTGCATGAGTTTCTCCCCAATATTGTTGACACGGAAAAGGCTCTGGCCCTGGCGCAGCGTGAGGACCGTCTGGAGGATGCTGTGCATTTTGAAGCCATTCTGCGGCGCTCGCGGCTGCTGTTTGAGTTCAATCCGATGCTGGGGTTCCGCGGGGTGAGACTGGGAATTGTCTATCCCGAAATCTATGCCATGCAGGCTCAGGCCATTTTCCAGGCACAGGCGGACCTGGTCCGGGAGGGGCGCCATCCCGTGGTCGAGGTCATGATTCCTCTCGTGGGAATTGTTGAGGAATTCACTCGGATGCGCGATTTGATTCACGAGGTGAATGAAGCGGCTCAGGAGAAGACGGGGCAGCATCTGCCGTACAAAATCGGCACGATGATCGAGATTCCCCGGGCGGCCTTGACCGCTGGGGCGATCGCGGAATCGGCCGAGTTCTTTTCCTTCGGCACCAACGATTTGACCCAGACAACATTTGGCTTCAGCCGTGACGATGCGGAGAGCAAGTTTCTCCCGCATTACCTGGCGGAGAAAATTTTGACAGAAAACCCCTTCATGGTGCTTGACCGGGAAGGCGTGGGCAGGCTGATTGAACTGGCCGTGCATGACGGGCGGAAAACCCGCCCCGACCTAAGGGTGGGCATCTGCGGGGAGCATGGCGGAGACCCGTCCTCGATAGAATTCTGCCATCTGGCAGGTCTCGACTATGTGAGCGCCTCCCCATACCGGGTGCCCATTGCCAGACTAGCCGCCGCGCAGGCATATTTAAAGCACCAGCCAGCCTAGCGAACCAGCACCAAAAGAAGAAGCCGGGTGCAAGAGCTGTAGTTCAGCTCTTGCACCTTGTGCTATAATTTAGGCAGATCTCATCCTCAATGACACCCAGCTTCCCGGCTGAGGGGTATTTTTTTTCTTCTTTTCGCATCAGAAGCCAAAAAGATGCAGGAATATTTCCCTCGGTGGCGAATTTTTTCACATGGACTGGAGTGATTCCTGATGCCTGATCCGGAATACGATGGCTGGGTTTCGGCTGTGAGAGAATCCGCGGATATTGTTGAAGTGATTGGACGTTCGGTCGGGTTGAAGCGGAAGGGAAAACATTATTGGGGCCTGTGTCCTTTTCACCAGGAAAAAACGCCGTCGTTCAGCGTCGATTCCGAACAGCAGCTATTTTATTGCTTTGGCTGCCACGTGGGCGGGACGGTTTTTACTTTTCTCATGCAGCATGACGGACTCAGCTTTTCTGATGCAGCCGATATGCTGGCAGCGGAAGCAGGGATCCCGCGTCCGCATAAATCGGACCGCGATCAGGAACGCAGCCGGCATTTCAGTCGGTTGCAGGCCATCATGGAATGGAGTCAGGAATTTTTTGTAGAGAGTGCCCGCACGCACTTGGCCGCCTATGATGGCTATTTGGGACAGCGCCAGGTCGATCAGGCCACGCGTGAGAGATTTGGACTAGGATTTGCTCCCGATTCATGGACGGCTCTCACGGAGTTCTTAACGAAGCACGGCATTACTGAAGGCGAGATGCTGGAAGCGGGAGTGGTCGTATCCCGCCGGGAGGGACGGGGCGTTTACGACCGCTGGCGCAACCGCATTATTTTTCCCATCTGGAATCACCGGGGCCAGATCATTGCGTTCGGCGGGCGGGCGACAGCGCCAGAGCAGGAGCCGAAGTACCTGAACTCGCCGGAGACCCCGCTGTTTCACAAGGGCAATGTCCTGTATGGCGAGCATTTCGCTCGGCCGTTGTGGCGCCAAGGGCGCCGTCCTTTGCTGGTCGAGGGAAATTTTGATGTCATTGCATGCCACCAGGCCGGACTGGGACAGGCGGTCGCCTCATTGGGCACGGCGCTGACCGCCGACCACGCGCGGTCCCTGTCCCGGCAGGCCAAAGAAGTGGACTTGCTGTACGACCGTGATTCAGCGGGTGAGGAAGCGATGCGCCGCGCCTTTCTGATTCTCTCGGCGGAAGGGTTGCAGGTCAACCGGATTCGGCTGGACGCTGGCAAAGATCCAGATGAATTTTTGAAAGAAAAGGGGCCCTTGTCTTTAGCCGAAAAGGTTGATGAGCGCATACCTTATTTTGAAGCCGTGTTTAAGGAGCGTCTCAGCCATTCAGGCATACAGACAGCGCGGGGGAAAGCGGAGCTGGTTGAGGAGCTTAAGCCGTTATGGAACGCGTTGACGAACCCGGTGGAGCAAGCGGGATATCTGGAGATGGTTTCGAGAACACTGCGATTAGATCAAAGTATTCTAGCACAAAGTTTTGGGGTAGCGCAAGGCTTCAAGCATACATCCCCTAAAAATAGGCATAATATGGAGAGAACCGTGTCAAAAGGGGCAAGGCCTTCTCACGACGTGTACCTGTTGGCGCTGCTGATACGCCATCCAGAACACGTGGATGAGGTGAGAAGGGAGTTGCCGGACTGGATTGAGAAACGCGGCCTGGGGGACGTTGTCGCCCGGATTGAAGAGGGCCAGTCGCCTGCTGAAATCAGCAGCCAAATTGACACGATGGAACCGGGTCTCCGCAGTTTAGTTTTAGAAGCACTAACCTTTGATGGTCCTGACGGGGGGATGCGAGTTATCAAGGATACGGTTAAGGTGATTCAGCGGCGTGAGGATTATGTCCATTGGCAGTCCTTGATCGAACGGCTGAGGCGGGGCGAAAGTACGGCACAGTTGCTGGAGGAAATTCAGCAGGTGCAAAGCCGGATTGCGCAGGATCAGGCAACAGGCATGGCAACAGCATTTCCGTTTGCTGGAATAATAGGAAAGGAGGGATAACATGGCTCAGGGAAAAAAAGCTGTGGGGCAAATCGATGAAGTTAAATCCCTGATTCGCCGTGGTCAAGAGCGGGGCAAGCTGTCTTATGGTGAAATTGTAGACACTCTGCAATCGATTGACCTTCCTCCCGACCAGATTGACAGTATTTATGAGATGTTTGGCGAACTGGGCATTGAGCTCGTGGGTGAGCAGCCGGCGGATGAAGAGTCCGGGCCCGAACCCGACGAAGTAGATGCCGAGGAGACTGAAGATGTCGGGCGCGAGTTGAGTGTGCCCGACGGGGTGGCCATTGATGACCCTGTCCGGATGTATCTGAAGGAAATCGGGCGGGTTCCCCTCTTGACAGCAGACCAGGAGGTAGAGCTGGCGAAGCGCATCGAGCAGGGTGATGAAGAGGCGAAGCGGAAGCTGGCTGAGGCTAACTTGCGTTTGGTGGTCTCAATTGCCAAGCGCTACGTCGGGCGCGGGATGCTTTTCCTGGATTTGATTCAGGAAGGCAATTTGGGCTTGATCAAAGCTGTAGAGAAATTCGATTACCGCAAGGGCTACAAGTTCAGCACGTACGCCACTTGGTGGATCCGTCAGGCCATCACGCGGGCGATTGCGGACCAGGCGCGGACCATTAGGATTCCGGTGCACATGGTGGAAACGATTAACAAATTGATCCGGGTGCAGCGCCAACTCCTCCAAGAATTAGGGCGTGACCCGAGCCCGGATGAAATTGCCAAGGAGATGGGGATTACTGAAGAGCGGGTGCGCGAAATTCTAAAAGTAGCGCAAGAGCCCGTGTCGTTGGAGACCCCGATTGGCGAAGAGGAAGACTCTCACCTTGGGGACTTCATAGAGGATGAGGATGCGCCAGCACCAGCTGAGGCCGCGGGCTACCAGCTGCTCAAAGAGCAGCTCGAAGAAGTGCTGGACACCCTGACGAACCGGGAGGAGAAGGTGTTGCGGCTGCGCTTTGGGCTTAATGACGGGCGCGCGCGAACGCTCGAAGAGGTTGGCCAGGTGTTTGGGGTGACGCGTGAGCGAATCCGGCAGATAGAAGCCAAGGCCCTGCGCAAGCTGCGGCACCCTACCCGAAGCAAAAAACTTAAAGACTATCTGGACTGACCAGCAGGGGTTGTTCCCCTGCCGGGATTTTCTGGATCAGCCGTCGTGCCTGGCCTTCTGTGCATCGAGAGCCAGGGGCACGGTTTGTGTTGTCTTTCTGCCCGTTGCCTTCGCCAAAAGATCTGGCCGTCCGCCCAGTGATAAGACGCCCAATAGGATGGACAGGCTGTTCTTTGGAGGATTTGCGCTGGAAATGGGCATGACTAGATGGCATCTGCACGCGGTGATGAGAATCTCTCATGGGCGGACTCATGGTATTTTGGAGCCGATGCATTATAGTGGGTATACAGTTGTGTGATGAGATGAGGTGTTTGCGATCTGTGGAATAGCCGGAATATGGCACCGGGAGAGACCGGTGCCGCCAGGTGAGCTGAAGGGCATGCTGAGAGCCATGATTCACCGGGGCCCTGACGATGAGGGAGTTTTTGCTGAACGCAACGTCGGAATTGGCATGCGCCGGCTAGCCGTTATTGATGTGGTGCATGGCCGCCAGCCCTATTATTCTGAGGACGGCAAGATTGTCGCCGTCTATAATGGCGAACTGTACAATTACCTGGCCCTGCAAACGCTGGTGGAGTCTTTGGGCCACCATTTAAACAGCCGCGCAGACGGTGAGGTGATTGTCCATTTGTACGAAGAATTTGGGATGGACTTTCTGGACAAGATTTCCGGCATGTTTGCGCTGGCGATTTGGGACAGGCGTTCGCATAAGCTGATCCTGGCGCGGGACCGGATAGGGCAAAAGCCGCTGTATCTCTATGAGATGTCCGATACGGTGGCATTCTCGTCTGAACTGAAGTCTCTAATCCAGATGCCGGAGTTTCAGTTTGATGTGGACCCGAGGATGCTGGCCAGTTATCTGGCGCACCGGTTTGTGCCCGCCCCGCACACGATGCTGAAGAATGTCAGCAAATTGCGGCCGGGCGAAGTGCTCGTCATTCACGGGGACGGGCGCCGGCAGCGCTGGCAGTACTGGCAGCCGTCTGTCCGCGAACCAGAGTCGATTGCCCAGATGGCCTACTGGGCAGACCGGCTGCGGGGGCTACTGGTCGACGTGGTGCGCACCCACTTGGCTTCGGACGTGCCCCTGGGCATTTTTCTGTCCGGCGGGCTGGATTCCAGTCTTCTAGCTGCCATTGCGGCCGGCACCCTAAAAAGTCCAATCGAGGCGTGGTCTGCGACTTTCCCGGCGAAATATCCCGGCTATGATGAAATTGCGTGGGCCGAAAAGGTAGCGGCTAATTACGGAATTCCCCTGCACCGGGTCAATGTGGATTTGAGCATTACGCCGCAGAGAGTGCGGGAATTGGCCTATATTCTGGACGAGCCCATGGCGGACCCCACCGTACTGCCGTTGGACGGCGTGGCTAGGGCCGCCGCGGAGCGGGAAACTGTGATGCTCTCGGGGGAGGGGGCGGACGAAATTTTCGCAGGCTACGCTGGGTACGGCGAGGTGCAGAGTCTGGCCCAGATCCGGAAGATCCCGGAGTTTATGCGCACATTTTGGATGAAAAAGAACTGGCCGGGAGCAAATGCCCTGAAACGGGCCATGGTGCCTATCGCGACGCGCTACCGGGGTGTTGGCTACACATTCAGCCTGGAGGAGCAAGAGCGCCTGCTGAAGCCGGAATGGCAGCTTCCAGACCGTCCCGGAGCGGTTGCCGAATATTGGGCTACCCATGGTTTTCTCCCAGAGCTGCAGGCGATGCAGGGATTCGACGTGCAGTGGTTTTTGCCCGACGACGCCTTGCTTAAGACCGACCGTATCGGCATGCACTATAACCTCGAAATCCGCGTGCCATTTTGTGACCACGAGGTAGTGGAACTGGCTCTGAGCATGCCGCTGGCCCTGAGGCGCTATGGGTCCAACGACAAGCGGGTGCTGCGCGAAGTCGCCCGAAAGCTCCTGCCCCCGGATGTCGTGCGCAGGCCCAAGCAGGGTTTTCCCACGCCCCTCACGGATCTGTTGGCGGGGCCGCTGCATGACATTGCGTGGGATACTTTGACGGGCTCCTCTGCACGCAGCCAGGAATGGTTCGATCCGGGGGCCATCCAGAGGCTGCTGTCCGGCATGGGACCGGGAAACGGCACCACGTCCCGCCAAATCTACTCCCTGCTGATGCTGGAGCTGTGGGCGGAAGAGATGGGAAACAAGGCGCTGGAAGCCCGCCGGGAAAACTATTCCTCGCCGTCATCCGATATGCGGTCATAAAGCGCTCCGGCTGCAAGCTTCGCCATCACAGGGGACTGGAGAGGCCAGGCTTGCTGATATCCCATCGCGGCCCTCGCCTGCCGGATGATCATCCGCACTTTTTCTTCGGCCGCATGCAGGCGGTAAATGTGGTAGTCGCAGAAATCAGGATCAGACTGCATAAAGGCATGTTCCGCGAGGTTTCTCTCTGTTACAGCTTCCCTCAGAGCCTCATGCCAGGTCATGAGAATCGCCTCCTTTGCCCTATCTTATGCGGCGAAACAGCAATCAGACTGCCTTTCGGAGAACTTGCGGGCATTTCGGGAAACCGGGAGTGGCAGCGGCGACCATCGCTGCGATCCGGTTCTCCATGGCATTCGGCAAGGTTGAACATTTGAAGGTGTCTGGAATGACGGTTGGGCTGGCTCCAAAACGAAAGGCAGGGAAGCGGCATGGATATGTCCGGTGGCCATCCTCAGGGTCCCGGCATTTTCAGAAGCCCCGCAGGGTCCTTCTGCGCTCCGTGGACCGGCGTTCTAGCTCCGGCAACTTTGACCGAAATCGGTCTTTGATGACATCATTGTGGATTGCCGGTGGGGTGACTCTCACAACTGGACTGGCGAGTCTTTTGCGATGGGGGGATTCACGAGGGACTTGCTGTTCCAGATAATCGCAGTGGTGGCGGCGTAATGTAAAGAGCTAGTTACTCCCACTTAGTGGAAATTCGGGGATTGCCTTTCAGTTTCCGGCGTCCGGCGCTGGGACCTGTGCGATCCCCCTCGCCAATGCGCGCACCGGGAACCGCCCCCCCAACTCTGACTCCGCGGATGACAACGAAGTAGACACACCAAGATAAGATCCATCACAAAATGCGGATCCGGACCGACTTAAAACCCCTCATATGCGCCCGGCAGGCTGGGAGGCGCGAACCCGTAACGGGCATAAATCTCTTGGGCGTCTACGGACGCGATGAACTGGAGGAAGCGCTTTTGCGCTTCGGGATGCGGAGCCTGTTTGAGGCCGGCAATGTAGTAGCGCCCTGCCGGATTGGCATTCGGGGGGAACGGCAGCCACCTGACCGCTTTGTTCAGAGCCGCGGCATGCATGGCTTCGCTTACCCAGACTACTCCGACATCGAAGGTGCCTGTTGCCACGCTGTCCACCGTTTGCCGGTGGTGGACGGTGGTAAACACCGTCTGCCGATTTTGCACTTTCTCTTGAAACACGCGCTCAGCCAGGCCGGCATGGGCCATTTCCAGTGCCTGCCGCGCCAGCCGGGCAATGCCTTCGGTCTGCGGATTCGGCATCAGCACCCGCACCCCGCCGCGGCCGAGGTCATCAAGCCCGGTGATTCCTGCGGGGTTATTCTGGGGCATCACCAGCGCCAGGTGGTTTTGGGCATACGGCACCGGAGTTTCCAGGTGCGCCGATAGCTGCTCCATTTCGTGGAGCCCGGCCGCGAACACGTCGGGAATGATGCGCAGTGCGAGAGTGCCCAGCTGAAAATCGCCGCCGTGAAGAATTTGCTGGGCGAGCATTCCCGGCGGCAGCGTCTCATAGAAGACCGAGCGGCATTCCGGGAAGCTGTGGCCGAACGCGCGAAAAAGATCATCCAGCACCATAAACTGGTTGCCATTGAAAAATGCTGTGAAGTCTGGCGTAATGGGGTTGCCGACAAAATCGCACACCGTATCATATTGCGGCAAGTCCAAATGGGGGCTCTGATTCATATCAGGGTTTGACATAGGCCATTCCTTCCTGCTGTCTGCGCACCAGTTCTCCCACGGCGGACGGCACGATCGTCATCGACGGGAGCAGGTCGCCCTCCGTAAGGTTGTTCGCCTTCATGCTGTTGAGACAGACCACAGTGGACACCCCCTTGTCCTGCAAGGCTTGGATCTCGCCAGGCCACCGGGACTGTGACGAAGCCGCCATATTGACGGCGTCTCCCTGGATCACTAACTCTACTCGCATGTTGGGCATCTCCACGAGGAGATTTTCGATATTTCGCAACGCCGCCCGCTGTTTGGCCGCATCGGCGTCGTTAACGTGGAATAGGACGCCTTTTTTTTCGCTCACAGCCATCACCTCTGGGAAAAGTGTAGTACTTCACTTCTAACGCCGCAATAATCAATGGATCTGAACGGGATTAATCATCAGCCCAGTGGTATAGTAAAGGCAAAAGAGCCCGTAATGAAGCCGTATAAGGAGTGGAATATAGACGATGCAGGAACCTGACCTGAGTTTGATACGCCATCTTAAGAGCCGTGGGAAATTCGAAGAGGCGCATGAACAGCTTGAGCAGTGGATGGAGGCCCAGCCCAACAGCCCATATTTGGAGCTGGAAATGGCAGGCATCCTTGATGAACTGGGACGGCCTCACGAGGCGGTTCTGTACTATGAAGACGCTTTGGCGCACGAAGCGCCAGCGCCTCTGGCGCTGCGCATAGCGATTGGGCTCGGCAATGACCTGCGGACCCTGGGGCGCATCCATGAATCGCGCCAGGTTCTGGAGAAAGCCCGGAGCCAGCGTGTCCCACAAAAGGCTCTGGACTTGTTTTATGCGCTGACACTCTGGCAGGATCATGACTACAGTGCCGCATTCCGGCTTGTCTGGCAGATGGCGGAGACCGGCATGGACGGCGAGGACTTTGAGTGGTACCGGGGAACGCTGCGTTACGCTGCGGACCATCTTAATGACTCATTTCACCCCTAAAGGGGTGAGCAGGGGCCGTGAGGGCAGCAGAATTCTGCTGCCCTCAGCAGTTACCCTGTATTGCGCATCCCCAGCGCGATGCCTTCCATGGTTTTCGCAATGAGGGGCAGCAGTTCCGCGTCCCCGCTGGTCCGGTACCGGGACAGCAGTTCAATCTGCAGATAGTTCAGGGGGTCTACATGCGGATTGCGCCAGTGGATGACTTCTTGCAGGCGGGGCTGATCTTCCAAAAGTTCACGGTGGCCGGTAATGGTGAGCAGGGCATCGTGCAGTTGGCTGTAGTCCTCTTGGATTTGCGGCCAGAATTGGGCGCTCAGATGGCGGGGCACGAGGTCATGATATGCCATCGCAACATGCAGGTCTGTCTTGACCAGGGCCAATTCCATATTGTGGATGCTGGTAGCCCAAAATGGCCACGTGGCGTACCAGTCCTGCAGCAGCCCTTTATGGCCCTCCTGGAGAAAGCTGCTCAGGGCTTGGCCGGCGCCATACCAACCTGGCAGGAGCATGCGGTTTTGGGTCCAGGAGAAGACCCAGGGAATCGCCCGCAGATCATCCCAACGGAATTGCTCCCGCCAAGATGGCCGGGATCCCCAATTTAAGGCGCCCATCTCGCGAATCGGTGACACCGCCAGGAAATATTCCCAAAACGACGGGTCGTCAATAAGAGAGCGGTAATGGCGGTGGGCGCGGTCAGCCAAGACGTCCATGTGCGCGGCGGTAGCCGCATCCGGATCTCCCGATGGGAACAGGACAGCCCGGGCATGGGCCACAATCATCAATTCCAGACTGCGGTACGCCATGTCCGGCAACAGGAACTTTTGGGATAGCACCTCACCTTGCTGGGTGATGCGCAGCACTTCGCGCACGCTGCCGCTGGGCTGTCCTGAGATAGCGTAGGATGTCGGACCGCCGCCCCGCCCCAAGGCACCCCCGCGCCCATGAAAAAATCCCAGGTGCTGGCCGTTGTCCCGAGCCCACTCGGTCAGGTCGATCTGGGCGCGGAAAATAGCCCAGGACGCACTCAGACTCCCGGCGTCTTTAGTGCTGTCTGAATACCCGAGCATGACTTCCTGGTAGTGGTGGCGGGAATTCAGGTGGTGTTGCCACAAAACATCCTGATTCACCCGGTCAATCACGGGTCGGGCGCGCTTAAGATCGTCCAGAGTTTCCACCACCGGGATGATGTCTAAGGAGAGCTGGGGATCCACGGCATGCATCAGAAATAATACGGACAACAGGTCACTGGGCTGGTGAGCCATGCTCACCAGATAGTGGCTTACCCCTTCAGGGCCGGACAGATGCTGATAGCGCGCGAGAAGTTCGAGCACATCTTTCAAATCCTGGGTCAGTGGACTCTGCGGCACAAAGGGCGGCGCATTGTTCCATGCCGCATGCACCGCGGCTATGCGCTCCTCATCGGACCAGTCTTCGTATTCGGGCCCAAGCATTTCCACCATGGCCTGGGTATGGACGCGGCTGTGCTGGCGCACATCGAGATTGGCTAGGTGCAGCCCAAAGATGTCGATCTGGCGTATGAGGATCCGCAATTCCGCAGGCCACCGGTCTGGGCTAGGGTCCCAATGGGAGGCCAGCTGACGGACATCTTGCAGAAAGTTGGCGGCATTGGCATAGCCGCCGAGGCGGTGAGTCTGGGTGACCTGCAGCTTGGCGGCAATGAGGCCAACCATTTGCCGCAGGGGTTCCTGGGGATATCTTTGCTGCAGATCATCCGACTGGTCCTGAAATATGCGGGCGTGGGCGGCGAGCCACCGCTCCAGCAGGTCGGTTTGGTGAACATAAGGATGTTCGGCGCTCAGGGTTCTTTCCAGTTCGTCCAGCGACTGGAGGTAGAGGGTGATGGCCATCTCCTGATGTCTCTGCAGAGTTTTTTGGGTAATCGCCACATCGACAAAGGGATGGCCGTCCCGGTCTCCGCCAATCCAGGAATCTATCGACCAGCGCACAGGAGCTCTGCCCTGCAGGCTCCTGTCCAAGTCATCGAGCACGGCGGGAAGCGCCTGGAATAGCGACTTGCGTATGTAATACAGGCCTAATTCCACTTCATCCATCACAGTAGGCCGCGCCGTGCGCTGATTGGGGGTGCGCCACAGCACCCGGATGAGCTCTTGCAGATCATGCTCCGCGCCAGAGGGAAGGGGAAAGCCCTCGTGCTTTTCCAAAAGAGCCGCAATCTTGGCCAGGTGCTGAAGTATGGTGCGCCGGGTGCTTTCTGTGGGGTGCGAGGTTAGGACTAGGCGGCCTTGGGCAGGCGCCGAGAAAGGAGCGCCGGGACCGCTTTGTGCAATCTGGCCGCGCAGTTCCTCGACCGAACCTCTTAGAGGCGGCTGGGGAGCGCGGCGCCTAGCCTCTACCAAATCAATGCGGTGCAGGTCCTCCGTCAGGTTCTGCAGGCGGATCTGTTCAGTCAGCATGCGGATAGTGCGGTCCGTTTCAGTGAGGGCATTGGAAAAGTCGACAGACCCGCCCGCCAGCAGGTTGCCGCGCAAATGGTACGGAACTTGCTCAAGGCGCAGGCGCTGTGCCACTAGGTATGCCTGGTGGCCGTTTTGCACCACCGGGGCCGTCTCTTCCTCCCGAACCACACGGTGCAGAATATCCCACAGGAGCTGAACGGTGTTCTGCCAGGCGCGCGGGTCGGAGGTGTTTGGACTGGACAATATTCACACATCCTCTCGACAATCAAACTGTATAATTATTAATAATAGCACAGAGAAAATGGATGCTTCGATTTCAGCGGCTCTCTCGAAAATACACAGAGAGGGCCAGTGACCGTGCGTCACTTGGCCCTCTCGTTTATCCTAGATTAAGCATGCGGAGAATTTCGAGCTGGCGGTCGGGAACCTCATAGGCCCCACGGGAGGCAATAGTGACCGTCTTGCTTCCCGGCTTTTTAATGCCGCGCATTGTCATGCACAAATGCTCTGCCTCAATGACTACCATAACGCCCGCCGCGTCTAGATCCTGTTCCAAGGTGTCCGCCACAATATTGGTCATGCGCTCTTGAATTTGCGGGCGCTTGGCGACAAGGTCGACGAGCCGGGCCAGCTTGGACAGTCCCGTCACGACGCCATGGCGAGGTAGATAGGCTACGTGCGCCTGACCGAAAAATGGCAGCAGGTGATGCTCACATGCCGAATAGAAAGGAATGTCTTTGACCAACACGACTTCGTTATGGTCAACGTGAAAGCGGGCCGATAGGGTCTCTGATGGGTCGCGGTGCAGACCGGAAAAAATTTCCGCATACATCCGGGCAACCCGGGCAGGCGTCTCGATTAATCCTTCACGGGTGGGGTCTTCGCCAATTGCCTCTAAAATCATCCGCACGGCGTCTTCAATTTTTTTATGGTCCACAGGGCCCGGAGGGCCTTCGGTTAGCCGCTCGGAGTCCGTAACGGCTAACGCCGCATCCAGTCCGGCCGGTTTTTGCGTGGATTTTTTGGAACGCAAGGATTGTGACATAAACCATTCCTTCTCTCTTTTTGGGGCTAGATGCTTCCGGGCAGCGTATGGCGCGCGGCAAGGTTATTAGTGCCCAAATACCCCCACTGGCTTGCTTGCGTGAAGCACCTTCTATGGTACCGCAAAAAAGCTCTCATGGTTCGAAATACTGGCCACCTTAATGTCTGCTAGTGCAGGAGGTCCGGCTCCTGCCTCACAATTTTCTGCCATAACGGCTGAAAGCTGAACCAGCCCGCCATGGGACTGCCGACCTGATCGCGGGTCTTTTGGGCCTCGGCCGGGGCAATCATACGCGGGTCCCCCGCCGCCCGTGCCGCAAGTTCCGTCTGGCAGGACCGCTCCATGGCAATAAACCACCAGATGGCCGCCTCAACCGATTGCTCGACGGTCAGCAGACCGTGATTCTGTAAAATGATGGCTTTCCCGGCGCCTAGCGTCTGGGCGATGTTGCGGCCCTCGGCAGGGTCGAGGACGACGCCCGTATACTCCTCAAAGACCGCATGGTCGTCGTAGAACGCACAGGCATCCTGGGTAATGGGATCAAGGAGCCTGCCCAGTGTTGACCAGGCTCTCCCGTAAATGGAATGGGTGTGGGCGGCGGCTACGACGTCTGGCCGAGCCTGGTGGATGGCCGCATGAATCGCAAAAGCGGCCTGGTTCACAAGTCCGGTGCCTTCCACAACGTGCCCGGCTGAATCGACCAGAATAAGGTCCGAGGCACGGATATGGCCAAAATACTGTCCGAAGGGATTGACCCAGAATCTATCAGGGTATTGCGGGTCACGCGCAGTGATGTGTCCGGAAACCCTTCGTCGAAGCCCATGCGGGCAAACAGGCGGAATCCCGCAGCAAGACACTGCTTGCGGTGCAGGCGCTCGTCCGCAGCGCTGCCTGTGGACAGTGGTCCGGCATCATAGTGTTCCATTATAGTCCTGGCAGGAAAATTGAACATAAAGCCCGCGCATTCCCCTTTCCAGGCGAAGCCGGGAGGGGGTCAAGCGGGTGGCGGCCATTTGGGCCG
>DAIDDL010000037.1 GCA_027309085.1 Sulfobacillus sp. | reverse complement strand
AAGACATGCGAAGCCTACGGCTTCCACGCACAAGTCGCGGAACCAGGAACCTCTCGGAGTGATCCGAGAAACCCCCACCTCAACCCGACAGGGTTAGGTGGCGGGAGAGTTCATGAGCCATACCAAAGACGGCACCACTTTGCCGATCAGAGAGATGACGATGCCGGCCACGAGAGCCCAGATTGCCAGGGGATTATACCCGTGTTTGTAGTAATACTGTCCAGAGGATTCATACAGGTCGATGACCTTCAGCGTCGTGCGCCGGAAAACCCAGTAGTCGGCGATGAGAATCGCCGCGATCGGTCCGAGAAACCCGGAGTAGACGTCCAGCCAGGTATAGATGTAGATATGAGGATTGGAAATAAGCAGCCATGGCACCATCACAATGCCGAGAATGCCGGTAACAAGCCCGCCGCGTGAGAAATTCAGCTGTTTCGGGAAAAGCTGGATAAAGTCGTAGGCGGGGGAAATGATGTTGGCGGCCACATTGACAGAGAGGGTGGCGACGACTACAGCCCCTAACGAAATGATGAGGATGAAGATGTTGTGAAAGTGCCCCAACAGAGTGATGGGATCAGAAATTGCGTGGTGGAACACCACGATGGTGGCTGATGTGACCAGCACACCAATACCGGAGAAGATGGTCATAGTGAGGGGCAGTCCCAGAGCCTGGCCCCACTCCTGAGCCTTCTGGCTCTTAGCGAATCGCGTAAAGTCGGGAATGTTGAGCGACAGTGTCGACCAGAATCCCACTACGCTGGTCAGCGCGGGGATTTCTATAGCCCACAGCGCCGCGCCGTGCACTTGGGCTGGTCTTGCCAGCATAGGTCCGAAGCCATGGGCGGCGCTCACCGCCCAGATCAGCAGCCCGATTCCCAACAGAAGCACCAAAGGTCCCGTCCAGGCCTCGAACCGCCGGACGGCCCGAATGCCGTGATAAATGATCCACACGTTCATCAGCCAGAATATCATAAAGCTGATCCAGCCTCCGAGATTCATCCCCACGAAGGTAAAGCTCCCGGAAAAGTGGGCCCAGCCAGGAATAATCATCAAGAGAAAGGTCTGTATCGCCTGTCCTCCGATGGCCGTCTCGATGCCGAACCAACCCGCTCCCACCAAGGCTCGCAAAAATGCGGGGATGCCCGCACCGACCACGCCAAACGAGGCCCGGGCGAGGACGGGAAAAGGAATCCCATATTTGGTGCCCATGGGCATTGAGCAATATCGGCACCAGTACAATCATATTTCCGGCAAAGACCGTGAGAATCGCTTCCCACCAACTGAGTCCTAAAACAATAAAGCCGCCAGCCATCAGATACGTGGGGATATTGTGCGCCATGCCGATCCACAAGCTCAGATAGTTGTACAAGGACCATTGCCGCTGCTCCTTGGTCGTGGGGGCAATGTCCTGATTATAGCGGACCAGATCCTCATTGCTTTCTGAGTTGACAGCCATCTGCCGTAATCTCCCTTGCTGAACAAGATGAATGAACCGATATCACGCTCCAAGACCTTATTGTCGGGGGAATTATGCGGTGCCTATCCCACTTCGCATGTTAACGGAGGGATGTTTCCATGATAACGGGTCCGGTGACGGGGTGTCCGTGGACAGATCCGCAAATTTACACTGAATTTTCTATACATCGTGTAAGAAATGCTTGGGGAGGCTCCCTAGCACGTGGAAAGAACGGGAGCCCGGTGTGGGCTCCCGTTCTTTCCACTGGTGGCAGGTTATAGATAAGACAGGCGCGTTGGTGTGACCGAGGTCAGTGCCGGATGTGCCTGGTACAAGGCCGCCATGGCGTCCCTGAGTGTCGCGAGAGCCTCCTCCACTTCATCATCATTGACAGTCAGGGGAGGAGCGATGCGCAGGACATTGTGGTACAGGCCGCCCAGTCCTAACAGCAATCCCCGCTCTTTCGTCAACTCGAGAATTTCCTCTGCCAGTTCTGGAGCGGGAACTTTCCCGTCCCCCACAATTTCGATGCCCTGCATCAGTCCCATGCCGCGGACGTCCCCCATGACGGGATAGGTGTCTGCTAGGGTTTCCAGTCCGTTGCGTAAAGTCGCGCCTAAAATTGCCGCATGTTCGGTCAGGCGCTCCTGCTCCATGACGTGCAGGGTGGCCAGTGCGGCTTGCATGACCACAGGATTGCCGCCAAATGTGGAAATGGTCGGGCCGGTGTAATGACTGGCCACAGCGGGGGTAGCGATGGTAGCGCCTATGGGCATGCCATTGGCCATCCCTTTGGCGAACGTCATCAGGTCGGGCTCGACTCCATAGTGCTCAATGCCAAAAGGTTTTCCGGTTCTCCCAAATCCGGTCTGCACCTCGTCATCAATGAACAAGGCGCCATATTTGCGGGCAATTCCCACAGCCTCCTGAAAGAAAGCTGGCGGCGGGGTGATAAAACCGCCTACTCCTTGAATGGGTTCGGCGATGAAGGCTGCGAGGTGTCCAGAGGTGCTGGTCCTGATGAAGTCATCCATATCCTTGGCGCATTCCAGACCGCAGCGGTCCGGCGTTTTGCCGAATGGGCAGCGGTAGCAGTAAGGGTTGTGGGTATGGCGGATAGGCAGGGCCATGCCACTTCCGCCGAGCTTCCACGGCCCCTGCCCGGTCAGGCCCATGGTGACCTGCGAGCGTCCCGAATAGCTGTGGCGCAATGCGACAATGTCTTCGCGGCCTGTGGCCAACTGGGCCATCACAATGGCGGTTTCGTTGGCTTCCGTACCACTGGTAGTAAAGAAACTTTGCGACAGTTTCCCCGGGGTGATGCCAGCCAGGTATTCAGCCAAATCGATCATCGGTTCCGTAAGATACAACGTGGAGGTATGCACCAGGGTTGATGCCTGCTGGGTGATGGCGCGGGTGACCGCCGGATGGCAGTGACCCACCGATACGGTCAGAATGCCTCCAAAGAAATCTAGATACGAGCGCCCCTTGTCGTCCCGGACATGGCGGCCTTCTCCTGACACTAATGTCAGCGGCTCCTTGTAATACAGTCCAATGCCTGGCACGAGATACTGCTGTTGACGCGTAAGCCGGTCATCCACTATGCTCATCCTTTCTGAACGTATCAGGTATCACACTGGCCCAAGTATAGCAAATCTCTGCGGAATAGCCTGGAATGGTGCGGGCCTGCGGGCCGCAGGGGGAATTATTCCGGCTGGTTGTCTCCCCACCAGCGGCTGATGACCACCTTTTCTTCTGTATAAAACCGCAGAGCATCCATGCCGGTGGCGTGCAGGTCTCCGTAAAACGAATGCTTCCAGCCGGTGAATGGGAAGATCGCTACGGGTGCTGGCACACCGATGTTGACCCCGACCATGCCCGCTTCGATATGGTCCCGGAAATAGCGGGCCGATGCCCCGGATTCCGTGTATATGGTGGCGGTATTCCCGAATTGCGACGCATTGGCCAGCTTGACGGCGCCGGTGAGATCCGGCGCCCGCATAAGACTTAGAACAGGTCCGAAAATTTCTTCACGGGCGATGGTCATGCTGCTGCTGACCCCGTCAAACAGCGTCGGCCGCAGAAAAAATCCAGGCTGCTCTACAGGATTCTGCCGGCCGTCCTCTAGCAGCACAGCCCCTTCCTCGACCCCTTTTTGGATATAGCCGGCAATGCGCTCACGGCTTTCGGGACGGATCACAGGCCCCATGTCACTGCTGGCATCGAGGCCAGGGCCGACTTGCCACTGGCGGATCGCCTCTCTGAGCGCGGGGACCAGGGTATCCGCCGCCGAGCCCACGGCGATAGCTACGGACCCAGCCAGACATCTTTCTCCAGCCGACCCGAAGGCGGATCCCATCAGGGCATCCACTGTCTTGGGAATGTGGGCATCGGGCATGATGATATGATAGTTTTTGGCCCCGCCTAAAGCCTGGACTCTCTTGCCTTGGGCTGCCGCTGTGCGGTAGATGTATTCGGCCACAGGCTGGGACCCAACAAATGACACCGCTTTGATATCAGGGTGCGTGAGAATTTGGTCGACGGCGGATCTGCCTCCCAGGACCAGGTTCAGCACACCCGGCGGCAGACCGGCTTCTGCCCAGAGATCCATCATGAGCAATGAAGTCAAAGGGGTGCGTTCGGAGGGCTTCAAAATGAAGGTATTGCCGCTTACCAGAGCGGGGGGAATCATCCACAGGGGCACCATAGCGGGGAAATTGAATGGGGTAATGCCTGCCACCACTCCCAAGGGAGTGCGGATCAGCATGGTGTCCACGCCGCGGGACACCCCCGCAAGCACTTCGCCTTTCAGTAGAGATGGAGCCGAAGCAGCCAGTTCGACCACTTCCATGGCGCGGGCGACTTCCAGCGTGGCATCCGGAAGAGTCTTGCCGTGTTCGGTTGTGACCGAGCGGGCGATGTCATTCCGGTGGCGATCCATTAACTCGTGAAACTTGAACATGACCCGGGCCCTTTGCAGCACCGGCGTGTCCGCCCACGGACCAAAAGCCGCAGAGGCTGTTTCCACCGCGAGGCTTAAGGCTTGTGCATCGTCGAGCGGCACTCTTCCCAGAATTTCCCCGCTGGCAGGATTGACCACATTATCCCACTGGCTGGCCTGAGGAGTTACCGGCCGGCCGCCGATGACATGCATCAATGTTTCCATCCTATCGCTCTCCTTTGATGGCGCCGGCATAGCGGATCTCCAGGCCCTTCACCCGGGTACTGGGGTATTCTTTGGTCACGGCGCCAATTTTTTAAATCGTAGCAAAATCCGCGCATGCGAAGGTCTGACAGTTTGTATAATTATTGCAACAAGAACAGGACAGATTGTTGATAGGAGGGGAAAGGATGGTTGTGCTGCGGGAGGTTCTGGCGCGCAATCTGTTTCAGTCGGCAGTGGTGGCCGCAGGGCATAAGGGTCTCGACCGGCCGGTGCAGTGGGTCCATATTGGCGAGATTCCCAATATCGGCGACTTCTTGCGGGGAGGGGAACTGGTGCTCAGTACGGGAGTCGGGCTTACGACTCCGGAGCAGCGGCGCATGTTTGTTCAAGGCCTCGTGAAGGCAAAAGCTTCAGGGCTGGTGTTGGAACTGGGAGAATACTTCCCCCGGGTGCCGCAGGACCTTGTCGACACCGCCAATGCTGATGATTTGCCCCTCATTGTGTTTGCCCATCCCGTCCGGTTTCTCGACTTATCTCAGGAAGTGAACAGCCTGCTCCTCAGCCGCCACCACAGGATTCTCGAGGATCTCGACGACCTCTCAGGCCGCCTGCGCAAGGTTCTGCTGGCAACCATGGGACTGCCGGCTCTCTTCCAGGCATCGTACGACGTGCTCAAGCAGCCACTGGGTTACATTCCCCGGGACCCAGACCATGACGCGGTGCAGTTCGGATTATGGCCATTTCCCCTGCGCCCTTTTCGCCGTGATGCTCTGCACCCGCTCATCGAGCAGACCCCAGCCCCACACCTGCGCCAGACTATCAGCGTGTTCGGATATCCTGTAGGTGATGTGGTGATTTTGCTGTCCGCGGATTATCTGGATGAATATCTTTATTTGGCGCTGGACCGCATCACCACTGCGGCTGCCCAGGAAATTATCCGGGTTGAAACTTTGGAGAAACACCGCCGGCAAGAAGAAGCCGTTCTGCTGGAACAGCTGTTTTTTGAAGACAATCCGCCCGCGGCGGTCCTGCAGCGCTGCCGCTCGCGTTACAATTTATCCGGCACCCGTAGTTTCCGGGTAGGGGTCGTTCCCAGAGACGCACGCGCTTCAGCAGCCAGTGCAGCCCTGAACCGGCTGCCCGGCCTTTACACTACTGCCTGCCTCAAACAAAGTGACCGGGATATTTGGCTCGTGATCGGGCGGTCCGCGGAAATACTCAAACTTCCTGAGGCGTTGGCCCATAGCTTTGGAGGGCGCGAGTGCACCGTGGGGCTCTCTGCTCCGCATAACGACCCAGCGGAAATTCACACGTCGTTTGCCGAGGCCTATGACGCCGCACAGGTGGCCGGGCACGTGTGCGGGGCCAGCCCTCAAAGCTATGAGAAGCTGGGCGCCTATCGGTGGCTTCTGGCCACGGCGCCGGATGTGCTGCAGCGGCTGGTGATTCATCCGGAGCTTGACGCCTTGCTGGAGAGTGAACATAGCAAAAGCGCCGACGCTCTGTTGCTCACACTGGAAGCTTTGCTCACGCTTAACGGGTCCAAACAGGACGTCTCCACGGCATTGGGTATTCACCGGCAGACGCTCTATTCCCGCATCCGGACACTCAAAGCATTGCTCGGAGAGGATTTTATGGTCTTTGAACGCCGTGTGGCTTTGGAAAATGCGATTTTAGCCTACCGTTTTCTTTGCAGCCAGCAGCACGAGGATCATTTGCCTGCGGTACCTAAGCCACAATAAGCGGGCATAAATGGGCAAGACCCTGGCGGCAGCCCGAAAACCAGCTGCCACCAGAGTCCCGGGCATTCAAGCGGAGCGGCTCACGCAGAAATCTTGGCCTCGCCGCTCTGCGCTGATGATTTCACCAGAAAAGGAACCAATGCTGCCGCCAGCGCTAGAACAGCCACCACCCCAATCCACAGCCCTGGGGCTGCAATCACCAGCGGGCCCACGAGAACGGGAATGACTGCCACCCCGATATTGGAAGCCATGCTGAACCCTGCCGTCGCGATTCCCGCGTTGGTGCGCGAGCGGGCCTTCTCTGCAGACGACTCCAGAGCCAAGGCGTACCAGCCGTTGCTGAACAGGCCGAAGAGCAGGAACGAGGAGTCCAGGCCAGCGGTTGACGCAGAGAGGGTGCCGGTCAACAGCAAGCCGGACAGCACCAGAAAGATGAGAGTGAGCACTCCCAAGAGACGCGGCAGCTGGCGGAAACTCGACGGATTCTCCCCGACCCAGCCAAAGACTATCGCCCCCAGGGCTGAACCCAGAAATGTCAGCCCTGACAGCAGACCTCCTAAGGCGGCAGCGTTCTCCACGCGCAGGTGAATCAGCGCGCTGGTGCTGACAGAACCCAGCATGACACTCATGGAGGCGACCACAAAGCCAATGACCCACCACCATGACACGATCAGCCGCGTCGCGCCCAGAGCCCGTGGATTTAGGGCAGATGTTGCCGGCAATTGCGTCCAAAGCCATATCCCGGAGACGGCGTTCACCCCCACCGCCAGCCATAAGTCGGTGGAAGGAGCCATGGACGGCCCAGCAAAAGAGCCAATGGCCATTCCCAAAAAGAGCATGCCGATAACCATGCCCGTTCCCAACTTCAGCTGCCGCACTTGACCGAGACGCAAAACGGAGCCGATGGGCGCGATGAGGAACGGATAGGCTACAGCTGCGATGATTTGCCCTGCCAGGGCCAGAGAAAAATTGGTCGAGAGCGCGCGCACTCCGAGTCCTATGACAGTCAGAACAATGGCCGTTTGCAGGGCGGGTCTAGGTCCCGACTTGGCTACCCAGTAACCCGCAGGCAGCGCCCCCGCGATCATGGCATAGCCGTACAGAGAAATCAGCAGCAGCACTAAAGTGAGGGATGTGTGAAAACGCCCTATGAGATAGGGCACCAGCGGGGCCAAAATAAACCAGCCAAAGCCCAGCGTCAGGGAGAACAAAGCGTAAGGCCATAGCATGTGTCCTTCGCGGCTTTGCGACAAAAATATCAGTCCTTTCGCATTTTTCTTGTTGATTGTACACGGATCCATTAGGGATTGCCAAGAGTTTCAGGCTTTTTGGGACAACAATCATCTCAATAACCAGTCACCGCGCCCTCTAGGATGCGTTGACCGACCTTAGAACCGGAGGGAATAACGATGGCGGTGCTTTTGCCCTGTCCAAGTCGGCCGTGAGGACAGGGCAGGCGGAGCCGTGCCCCGCCCCGCCTGTTTTGCGGCCCTTTAGGCCCTAGTGAATCTTGCCGAGTCCCCCTATGCTGGTGGGAGATTTGAGAAAGTGGCGGATGCTGCCGCTGGAAAGGACACCTCATGGCCCTCATCAACCAAATGGAACTCCGTGATAGCAGGCGTTATCGGCGCCATGCTGGGATTGGGCGGAGGCATTTTGCTTGTCCCCATTTTCACTTTGCTGTTTCATATTCCGTTCCGGCTGGCTGTAGGTGCTTCGCTCATCTCGGTCATTGCCACCAGCAGCGGCGCGGCCGTAGCCTATGTGAAAGATGGCATGACAAATTTACGGCTGGGGATGTTTCTGGAAATCGCTCCCACAACCGGGGCGGTTATAGGAGCTTACCTGGCCGGGGTGTTGTCGAGGCGCATTTTGTACGGGCTATTCGCCCTGATGCTGGCTTATTCGGCGTACGCGCTGATCCAGCAGCGGTCTGAGGAGCTGCCGGACCTGCAACAGCCACCCGCTAGCCCGCCGCCTGCGCCTTGCCAGCTATTATCACGATGCGGTGTTGAAGCGGGATATTTCCTGAAAGGTCGGCAATCCTTATGGAGGACTGGCTCTGATGTGGGTGGCAGGGATCGTGTCCGGCCTATTGGGAATCGGCAGCGGCCTTCTCAAAGTGATGGTGCTCGACGTGGTCATGAAACTCCCCATGAAAGTCTCTACGGCCACCAGCAATTTCATGATTGGCGTGACCGCGGCCGCCAGCGCCGGGGTATACTTCGCCCGCGGCGATATCCGTCCCCTGCTCGCGGGGCCGACGGCCCTGGGCGTTCTGTTGGGCGCAGTGATCGGCACGAAGATCATGGAGCGCCTAAAGAACAGGACGCTCCGGTACATCTTCTTTCCCGTGCTCTCCATTGTGGCGGTGGAAATGTTCTTGAAAGCGCTATGACATTCAACAGGAGGTGCAAAGTGAAGAAGACTCCGACTGCTCCACCCACGGGGTCCGGGTCCCCGCCCCGGTATTCGGATGAAATGATTCCCCTCATCAGCCGCGTACTGCGGGCGGGCGTTATTGTGAGCAGTTTAGTCCTGGTGGCGGGTCTCGCACTATTCATCAGCCAGAGCCCCGCCATCCCTCCCATCGGTCCTGTGGCGCTCACACGTTTCGCCGTCAACAGCGAGCATGGCGTGTCCCACCGCAACCTCGTAATCATCACCGGGATTCTAATCCTTACGCCAGTGGCCCGGGTGGCGATGGGGCTGTGGGGCTATATGAAGGAAAAGGACCGCGCCCTCACGGTGACGACCAGCTATGTCCTGGCCGTGCTGATTGCCAGCTTCTTTCTTGGCCGATCGTAGCAGGTGGGCCCCTGAACGGCTTGCAGGACCTGCGGCATTGTCGTCCTGGCCGGACAAGGCGTGTGGCAGCCGTGTTCTGACGTGCCCTCTCTACTTATCCTGCGCTCGTTGCCGATGTGTCTCTCACGGACAGCCAAATAAGGCCGAGCGGGATAGTGTGAACCCCGGGCTTGTGCGATGATAATGGGTGACGGCCACAAGAACCCGGATGATGGAGGTAGCATTGAAACCTGTCACACGTTTGTTTCTTATTGCTACGGGATGGACCCTGGCATCTTATATGGCATCGAGCTTCATTGGCGCGTGGTTCTGGGACATTGGCACAGGCCTCACGGCCATCATTACCTTCTATGCAGTCCTGTTTGCGGTGATGATCGCGGCGTTTGGCATGGCCTCAAAGATTCGGGGACGCATGAGTTCACCCCGTCTCATGGCATGGGGCATTGTGATGAATGTGCTCTATCTGGGACTGCTGCTCGGTCTCAAGACTAAGGCGCGTGACTACTATATTCCTCTGGCCTTGCTTGAAGGTCTGTCGGCCAGCTTTTATTGGCTGGCGCTGTTTGTTCTGGCGGCTTCGTGGGTCGAGACCGGGCAGGCCGCCTGGTACAACGCATGGACCGGAACACTGGAGGCAGTGCTGGGACTGGTGATCCCTCCCCTGAGCGGATGGCTCATTGCAAGCGTGCCGGGAATTTCCGGCTACCGGATTGTATTTGCGCTGGCCCTCGCCAGTCTGCTGGGATCTTTAGGGCTTATCATTGGGGGTAAGAAGCCTCCAGATAAAATTTCCCCCACAAGCGAGCGCGCCCTGCCCCCTGTCATTCCTGGCTGGCGGCGGCTCTTATGGAGCTTTTGGGCATTAGGCATGCGCGATGGAATGTATTTCTTTGTCCCCAATCTCCTGTTGTATATTGTGACCCGCAGCACTTTGGTCCTAGGTCTGTTTGTCGCCACGCAAGCCGCACTGGAAGGGCTGGTGTTTTGGGGCTTGACACGCTGGTCTTCGGCGCGGCTGATGAGCCTGGGGTTAGCCACCGTTGTTTCTGCGCTGGCCGTCGGGATTGCGGCACAGCCGTTGACCGGGGTGACCATCTTTGTCCTCGGGATTGTGGTGGGGGTGGCCTATCCCCCATACAAGGTCGCGCTGGAATCTGCGGCCTTAGCCGATATCAATCAGTACAGCCGCCATGAAGGCGACCGGATCCAGTTGACCGGTATTAAGGAAGTCTGGATCAATACCGGACGTCTGATGGGTCTCGCGCTGCTTTTGGGAGTGCTGGCGGTATTTCCGCGGTTCCCTCTGGTCGATATCCGCTGGATTTTGGGCGGATGGGTCATTTGGCCCATTGTCATATGGTGGTCCTACCGCAATTTTGCCCGGCAAAGCACGGCGGTTTGACGGGCAAGGTGGGGCTGTTTGCCGGGGTCTGTGCTGGTCTGCCAGCACAGACCCCAGGTGAACCAAAATAGGCCGTGAAGAAAATACCGGATTCGTCGGGAGATTTTGTATACTGAAAGCAGCCGCATCATGATGGTCTGCGGGATACGGAAGAGGGGCAGCAGATGGAAGCAGCATATCAGCAAGCCTATGATCAGTTTCGCTGGGACATTCCACCGCGTTTCAATATCGCGCAGGCCTGTCTTGCTCACCCGCGGGACCAGGTGGCTGTGGTCTCAGCCGACGCGCCCCCTGTCACTTACGGCGCTCTGGATGACCTCTCGGCGCGACTGGCCAATGTGTTCAGGGCCCGGGGAATCTCACCAGGAGACCGTGTGGCGATTCTTCTCAGCCAGAGCTGGGAACTAGCCGTCTCACACCTAGCGGCCTACAGGATGGGAGCAATTGCCGTCCCCTTGTTCTCTCTTTTTGGACCCGACGCGCTGCTGTATCGCGTCAACGACTGTGAAGCCAAGGTGATCGTTACTGACGGGGGGCATCAGGACATGGTGGCTGACCTTGTTGCCCAGCTTCCCTCCATACCGTCCCTGCAGTCAGTGCTGGTGACGGGGGCCCCTGTCCGTCCGGGGCTGGCGTCCTTTGACGCATGTCTTCTGTCAGCGAATAGCGCCTCCTCCTTCCATGACACCTCCAGTGAGGATCCCGCCGTAATCATCTACACCTCCGGCACTACAGGGGCCCCGAAAGGAGCCCTCCACGCGCACCGTGTCCTGCTGGGCCACTTGCCGGGGGTCAGCCTGTCTCACAACCTCCTGCCGCAGCCTGGTGACCGCATCTGGACGCCAGCCGACTGGGCGTGGATTGGCGGCCTCTACGACGTGCTCTTCCCTGCGCTCTACTGGGGTGTGCCGGTGTTGGCCCACCGGATGGATAAATTCGACCCGGAGGAAGCTTTTAACCTACTGGCCCGTGAAGCTGTCCGCAACACGTTTTTGCCGCCGACGGCGCTTAAGATTATGCGCCGTGTTCCGGACCCCCAGGACCGCTATGATCTGCACCTGCGCAGCGTGGCTAGCGGAGGTGAGAGCCTGGGCGAAGAAACACTGGACTGGGGGCGCTCGACTTTCGGGCTGACTATCAATGAATTCTATGGCCAGACCGAGTGCAACATGGTGTTATCCAATTGTGCGGCGCTAGGCCAAAATACTCCGGGGTCCGCAGGGGTCGCCGTGTTTGGGCACACGGTGGCCATTGTCACAGACCAGGGCGACCCGCTGCCCTCTGGGGACATTGGCACGATTGCCGTCAAACGGCCCGATCCGGTGATGTTTCTCGGATATTGGAAAAATCCGACGGCTACGGCGGAAAAGTTCCACCACGACTGGCTGATGACGGGGGATCTCGGATATCAGGACGAGTCGGGCCGGATCTTCTTTGTTTCGCGGGCGGATGATCTGATTTCTTCGGGCGGCTACCGCATCGGCCCTGGTGAAATTGAGGACTCGCTTCTCAAGCACCCAGACGTGCTGATGGCGGCTGTGATTGGCAAGGAGGACCCTGTGCGCGGAGAAATTGTGAAAGCCTACGTGGTGCTGCGTGATCCCGCGCGGGCCGGCAACACCCTCAGGGGGGAACTGCAGGAATGGGTGAAAACACGGTTGGCTTACCATGAGTATCCCAGGGAAGTAGAATTTGTCGATGCTCTGCCGCTGACCGCGTCCGGCAAGGTCCGGCGCAACGTGCTGCGTGAACGCACCGGCGGGACCTGACTGCGGCGTCAAGCTATTCAGGAATGAGCATGCCTGAACGTGCGGGATAATCGGGAATAGGAAAGAGGGACTGGCCAGTGACTGAAGGATTCCGAGCATGGGTGGTTAGCAAGGACCCGGAGTTTAGAATGCAGTTGCAAGAAATGGCTTTGGATGACCTGCCTGCTGGAGACGTTACCATTCGGGTGCACTATTCCTCGATAAATTTTAAAGATGGACTGGCTTTGACCCCGGATGGACGGGTGGTGTTCCACTACCCTATGGTCCCGGGAGTGGATCTTGCCGGGGTCGTGCGGCAGTCATCAGACAGGCGGTTCCATGAGGGGGACCAGGTGCTGGCGACCAGTTACGGGCTGGGCGTGCGCCATTTCGGAGGGTTCAGCGAATATGCGCGGCTCCCTGCCGCCTGGGTTGTGCCGAAACCTGCTGGACTGAGTTTGCGAGAGGCGATGATCATTGGCACAGCGGGATTTACTGCCGGGATCTCGGTGGTCAAGCTGGAGCACAATGGATTGACTCGCGGCCAGGGGCCGGTGCTGGTGACAGGGGCCAGCGGCGGCGTGGGCAGTGTGGCGGTCGACATTCTGGCGGGGGCCGGATATCAGGTGGTGGCCAGCACGGGTAAGGAAGCAGCCCATGATTACCTAAAAAAACTGGGAGCCGACGTCATCCTGCCCCGTGAAGATGTTAATCCACCGTCATCCAAAGCGCTGGAAGCTGAACGTTGGGCGGCAGCGATCGACCCTGTGGGCGGCGAGACGCTGGCTTATGTGCTCAAGACGACACAGTACGGCGGGTCCGTGGCTGCATGCGGGCTGACCGGAGGTGGAGCGGTGAATACCAGTGTCTTCCCCTTCATTCTCAGAGGGGTCAACCTGCTGGGCATTGATTCGGTAGCCTATCCATTTGATGAGCGGTGCCGCTTGTGGGAGAGGTTGGGATCGGATCTGAAGCCCCGGCATCTGGAAGAAATCCTGGCGCGGGAAATTCCGCTCGAAGAAGTCCCGCGAGCCAGCGGCGAAATTCTTCAAGGGCTATTGCTGGGCCGGGTGATCGTCCGCATCTGACGGCTGGGGTGAAAACCATGAGAACTTTGAGGGCTGGGCGCATGCCGATCCCTGCCCTCAAAGTTTGTGTGTAAGCCACAAGGCCTCCCCACAGCCCCTGTTAGCGAACCACGAGGACGGGGTACGTCGTGTGATCGAGAAGATGGCGGCTGGCGCTGCCCAGAACGAAACGGTCCCATGCAGTGTACCCGTGGCTCCCTATCACAATCAGATCGGCCTGAACCTTTTCGGCTATCTTATTGATCTGTGCTGAGGGCTGTCCCTCCGTAACCATGAATTCTACGTCGGGAGTCCGCTCAAACACGGTATAGACTTGCTGCTCTACAAAACTCTGCGTATTCAGCGCGTCCGTTGAATCTTCCGGAACTAAAGTCTCCGGAGGATACACCATTTGGTCCTGAACGTACAGCGCGACCACTTTGGCCTGAGGGAATCCCACTTTCAGCTGTTTGACCATTTCTCCGGCTTTCTGTGCGCTTTCCGAGCCGTCTGTAGCCCATAGAATTGTCTTGATGTTCTGCATTTTTGCTCATCTCCTCCGGCTATTGTTGACCTCTTTACCATACCAGATCGCAGGGGGCAGTGGGACAGGGACATATGGGCCCAACTTGCCGGAAAACAGGACCATATTAGTCGGATCCGGCCGTCCCCTCCTGTCCCCTCGGCATTCGACAGCCATGAGGGATCTCCGAGTGAGTTTGGTGCCGGATATAAAATGCCGCCGCCTGTGCGCGACGGGCACATCCCAGTGTCTGCAAAATTCGGTGAACATACTTTTTTATGCTGGACTCGCTCAAACACAATTGGTCGGCAATAGCGCGGTTGGTCAGGCCATCCGCGAGAAGTGCGAGGACCATCCTCTCCTCGTCAGTCAACGGCGAGAGAGGATCCGCTCCGGGCGCAGCCATGATGGCCGGCCCGCCTCCTTGAGCCGCCAGGCAGATTGTCTCCCTGATCACGTCTGCGCCGCTCGACTCCTTCAGGCACCAGCATGCGGGACTTGCGTCCCCATGGGGAACTGAGTGCGCAGGGACCAGCAGCAAGAGATGGGGAGCCGTCCCGTTCAGGCTGGCGGCCCGCAATGTATCAAAATGGGCTCCCAATGCCAGGCGGCTGTTGATTATAGCCACATCCGCCGCCAGCTCAAAATCGGGATGACCGGCAATGAGGCAACGGAGCCCTGTCCGGTAACCGTCCCGCGTATCAATGATGGCCACCCGGATATTCCTAGGCCCCCTGTTGCACATGACTACACAGCACCCACTCTCTTCCGTCACTGCAGAACACAGTGGTGCAAAACCGCAGGCAAATAATCCGCCGGCCCCACACCAGTAATTTCTGTGTGAGCATCGTTCAATAGGGGGCAGCAAACGCACGACCCCCTCTTCAAAAAGCTAAGTATTGACTTTGCCTGTCTTTGATGTTCTATTGCTCTCCTGTGGCCACCGTGTCAACCGGATGGAGGTGATGGATGGCATGACCCCTGTGTAGACCCCTGGAATCTGGGCAAGATGAATTTGAAAGTACTCTGGTGTGCGGTTCGCCAAAGCTCTCTAGCGACTCGCTTCAAATCGAGTCTGTGTGTTCTGGTATCCGTTATTTTTTATTGTTTGCGTCCATACTAATTGCGTGCTTCCCCATAATATTGAGGCCCGTCGATCTGAGATATTAGAGTGGGCTGATCGCTTTGGAATGGGAAATGTTCGGCTATTTGGTTCGCAAGGCGGTACAGCATCACCGATACCCCGCAACGTTTGAAAGGTCAGCAGAGAGGGGAGCTAGCGTGACCCGCTGGATGGCGGCACGGAGTCGCTCAAGTCGCGTGTCGAGAAGCTCATCTGAACAATGATCAGCCCTCAAGTCCGGACTCTGTGGGGGGGTCTGGAGGTGAAATTCCTCCGGTCTGCCAGGCACCCGCAGCAGACCGAGCAAGATGATGTACGGAGGCTGGTACCGCCAACCGGGCAGGCAACAGCCCGGCAGCCCACCTAAAACCACAGCGTGCCTGCGGGCTACTCGACATCTACTCAAACCCCGAACAGGAATGCAAGCCCTCGCCGCGGTTCATGACGTGTGGGGCAAAAAGAACTAGAGCATCCGGAGAACACGGGAAAGTTTATCAGCGCCGTTCGCCGAACCCGCCTGATGTGAGCGTGCGGGAGAATCCTAGCCTCATGGCGGCAACTGAGGAAGAGCCGATAATATCAAAAGCCGGGTGCCTGGCGGCACCTAGTCCATGACCATGCCACCCGTCACATTCAGGGCCTGGCCCGTCATGTATTCGGCGGCAGGTGATGCTAAAAAGGCCACAACACTAGCCACTTCATCTGGGGTGCCTAGGCGCCGGAGAGCTGATTTGTCCTTCCATTCTCTGCGGGCGCCGAGGGAGGGGAGATTTGGCATTCCCGCCTCGGTAAAGAAGATGCCCGGGCATACGCTGTTGACCCGAATGTTGTGGGGACCCAATTCCAGGGCCAGCACTTTAGTCAACTGGATTACCGCAGCCTTGGTAGCGCCGTATGCCCCCTGTCCAACCATACCGATTTTTCCGGCCATGGATGCGATGTTCACAATGGTACCCTGCTGCCGGGCGATCATTGAACGGGCCACAGGCTGAGTAACGAAAAGAAGGCCTTTGACATTGACATCAAACATTAGGTCCCATTCATCTTCGGTTATGTTGATAAAATCGTTGACCCGCAGGATCCCGACGTTGTTGATGAGCACATCGACAGGCCCCATCTCTCTTTCCATGTCGCTCACTGCGACGTTCACTTGAAGACGGTCACGGATATCGCAGGGAAAATAGCGGCCCCCGCTATCCTTCAAAATTTCTTCTGTTTCATCATCTGGAGTCGGTGCTGCATCTAGCACTGCGACTTTGTCTCCCTGTGCGCTAAACTTATTCACCAGCGTCTGTCCAATGCCCCGGTTGCCACCGGTTATTGCCACAACACGACTCATCTTCATTATTCCCCCTTTGGCTGGAATGGCAGCCACCTCAAATTTCGCCGCGAAGCGCAGCCTGTTGCAGAGGCAGCCACGTGGATGCCAGAAGTGGTGGAGAGTCGTTCTACCTCCAAGTAGAATGATATCCTTCGCCTGCGGCTATCGCAACACAGCCCCAGTGGCATCCCTTTTCTCTGCCTCTTCGCGCAGCACGACCGCTCCTCCCCCACCTGGCCGGGTAGAACACTATACCGCTTCCGGGGCATGGGCACTTTAGGAGTACAGTGCCTGCAGCCCCGGAAGCTCCTCCCCTTCTACCCACTGCAACAGCGCCCCGCCCCCTGTGGAGATGTGAGTAATGCGGGCGGTCACCCCCGCCTTAGTGATGGCGGCCACCGTATCACCTCCGCCGATAACCACCGAACAATTCAAATCGGCCACCTTGTTGGCGAGTGCAATTGTACCGTAGGCAAAAGCATCGTATTCAAACACTCCCATCGGGCCATTCCAGAGCAGAGTCTTGGCCGGTTCTATGGCCTGGACAATTTTCTGTACGGTCGCGGGTCCAATGTCTACGATCATCTCATCCTCGTGGATATCATCCACTAGGCACAGGCGGCTCGGCACATTGGGGCCGACAGCCGGGGCGACAATGACGTCCTCTGGCAAGAGGACCGGGATATGCTGGGTTTGCGCCTTATCAAGGATGTCTTTCGCTTGCCCTTCCATTCCCTGCCCACGCAGTGAATGACCCAGCGAATGGCCTTGAGCGGCTAAAAATGTGTTGGCCATGGCGCCCCCTAGCACCAGACCGTTAAGCTTGTCCATCAGCCGCGACAGCATCAGCAGTTTGTCGGGGACCTTAGCGCCACCCACAATGGCCCAATAGGGCACCGCCGGCCGGCCTAAGAGGCGTTCGAGCGTCTCCACTTCGGTTTCCATTAGATGGCCGGCATAGGCCGGCAGGTATTGCGGAACCCCAACGATCGAGGCATCCGCCCGGTGCGCAGTCGAGAAGGCATCGTCGACGTACACGTCGCCCAATGATGCCAGTGCGCGGGCAAACCCCGGATCATTGGCTTTTTCTCGCGGGTCAAACCGCAAGTTTTGCAAGACCAGCATTTCTCCCGGTTTGAGGGCATTGACTGCCTCCGTGGTTTCATCGGAAATAATGCTGTCAACAAATCTCACGGGATACGGGAGCACTGATTGGAGGTAGCGGACGACAGGTGCCAGGCTTTCGCTTTCGTCCCAGCCGCGCGGCCGCCCTTTGTGGCTCATCACGATCACCCGGGCTCCGTCGTGAAGCAGGGTGTTGAGTGTGGGCAAGACTGCCTGAATGCGTGTCTCGTCGCCGATATAACCGGTTTGGGGATCCGTGGGCACGTTGAAATCGACACGGACCAGCACGCGCTTGCCGTAAACCGGTCCGATATCTTCCAGACGGCGCAGAGTATGAGGCATAGCTATCAATCCCTTTCTGTTATCATTTGCGTCAGGTCAACGAGCCGCTGGGCGTATGCCCACTCGTTGTCGTACCAGGCCAGCACCTTCACCAGACGTTCGCCAACCACCATTGTTTCCAGACCATCGATAATCGCTGAATGTGGATTTCCCTTGAAGTCTGTGGAAACCAGAGGCAGTTCGCTATACTGGACTATGCCCTCCAAAAGACCGGCAGCGGCATGGCGGAAGGCCTCATTGACGGATAGAACCGTGGCGGGACGGGCGGTGTTCACGGTCAGGTCCACGATAGAAACGGCAGGGGTGGGCACCCGCAGTGCGACTCCGTTCAGCCGTCCCTTGAGCCGGGGCAGCACGCTGTCCAGTGATCGGGCCGCCCCGGTTCCTGCAGGAATGATATTTTGAGCGGCGGCGCGGGCCTGCCGGAGGTCAGGGTGCGGCGAGTCCATCAGCCGTTGCTCGTTGGTATAGGCATGGACAGTGGTCATCAGTCCCGATTCAATGCCAAAACTCTCATCCAGCACTTTCGCCACCGGAGCCAGGCAGTTCGTGGTGCAGGAGGCCATCGAAATCACTTGGTGCTGCCACGGTTGATACTGCTCTTCATTGACTCCGAGGACAATGGTAATATCCTCATGCGATGCCGGTGCGGTAATGATGACTTTTTGGGCTCCGGCCCGGTCAATGTGGGCCCGTGCCAAATCGCCGTCCGTATATCTTCCGCTGGCTTCGATGACAATATCCACTCCTAACTGGCGCCATGGAATGGCGCCCGCGTTATGCTCGGCAAAAACCCGGACCAAGTGGCCGTCCACTGCGATGAATCGCCCCTCAACCGCGACATCTGCGGCAAATGTTCCATAGTTGGAATCGTATTTCAGCAGGTGGGCCAGAGTTGCCGAATCTGTCTGATCATTAATGGCGACAATATCGAATTGGTGTTGTGCCTGGGCAATCCGAAAAAATTGCCGTCCAATACTGCCGAATCCATTAATTCCGACCTTAACCATCCCGTTGTCGCCTCTTTCTTTAAGGGCACCTGGACTTTATTGCCATGGCTGGCGGTGTCCAGCTAGTACTATGCAGCCGCAGAAAACCGCTACAGCCAGTATGAGGGAAAGGTTCGTCCCGAAATACGCCCAAATGGGCCTGATTTGAATAGCCATTGGTTACAGGTTGCAGGCTTGGCGCAACGTCCTGGTGTCTCAAGAACCGTGAAAGGCTGCGGCATCTTTCTCGCCGCAGCCCCTCCAGCTCAGAGGTCAAGGGGATTGGGAACTGTGAAATTCGATGCGGAAATTAGCGCCTTCCCACTGCCGCTCGTCCGTCCAGTACATAGTGAATTCCACAGAGTCGATGTCTGTCAAGGCGATGTCGAGATAGTACATCCCCAACCGGGAATCCTGTAGAGGAGAATTCTGGGGGTGCTGCCAATTGTCGGTGGTATAGACGACGACCCCGGGCTTGTTGACCGCGATCCTGAGCGTCCGGTCCCCCTCGTGCCAATGCAGACGCTTGTGATTGAACTGCCAGAAGACGATGGTGGGCTCGATCCTGTCTTCGGAAGTCTCTACGTAGCGGGTATGCACCAGTTCCGGCAATTCGAATACGTGCCCATCCATGGCGGAGCGCAGCAGTTTGATGTATTCGGCGTGGGCCCACACCAGAGGCATTGCCGATCCCGACGGCCGGCCCAGAAAGAGTTCGCGTTCGGGAATGTCGGCGCTGTCCCACACTTGCTCCGGCAAGAGCCCGCCAATGCTCGCCGCCCCTTCCATCGCGCCGAGATAAATCTCTGCGGACTGGCTCAGAGCCAGCGCGTAGTGCCCGCGCTCACCCGCTAAAAGAGGCCATAGGCGCCCATGCCCGTGGCCTTGGAAAGGAGAGCCATCCGCCTCCTCGCCGTACCCGTCGTGGTTGTAACGGTGCCATAAAGGCCCATACAGCAGTTCCTGTTTTAAAATGGCGTCATAGGCTATCACGGACTTCACGATGTGCGGGTCATCAGCTGCTTTAACGCCGTAGCGCACAAGTTCCAGAAATCCCCCGTCAATCACCGCTTCTTCAGGATAGAGGTTGGGGGCGCCCGGAGGCATGTTCTTGATGGGCACAAATCCGTGATCCATCCGCCCGTCAGGGCTGCGCGGGGCTTGAGTGTGGATGCGGATGTAATGGCAGGGGAAACGGGGGTCCACCTGGCCGTGCTGGGTAAAGGTCCACTTGTCAATCCTCCCTTGCCAGTAATCGGCCAACTGTTCGCAGTAAAGGGCCACATCGTGGTCCCCGCGGCGGCGGGCCAGCTCGGCGCCTACCACCAGGGCGCCGATGGTGATGGCTAAGGTGGAGGGCGAATAGCCTCCGTCTTCCTCCCAGCGGTCTTGCTGCGTGATGGGACCGGTCTGGCAGATATATGCGAGCGCCTTGTGCACCATGGGGTAGATATCCTCGCCCGCATGCATGGCGTCCATCTGTTCCAGGCGATAGGCCAGCAAGATGGGGAAAGCGGTTTCATCCAACTGAGACCCTTTCCAGTAGGGCTGTCCGTCCAACCAGAAATTTTGCGGCCACGAACCGTCGGCCTGCTGCGTCGCCATCAGGAAGAACAGAGACTGGCGGGCGGATGCAATATCACCCAAAACTAAAAAAGCTTGGGCGGCTTCCACCATGTCCCGTGGCCACACCAGGTGATACCCGCCCATGTTTCCGTCGCCAGCGGCATTGCCCCAGGGAATGGAGAGCGAGGCGATAATCCCTCCGGGGAAGAGCTTGCCATGGTGGGTTTTCAGGACGAAAGCGGAGACACGCTGCAAATGCGCGTGAGGATGGTCGTGTGGGACCAATCCGGGCAGTCTGTCCATGTAGGCGGACCAACTGGCGACATAGTCCTGCTCGATATTATAGTAATTGTGCAAAAGAGCCAGCTCCGCGGTGAACTGGGCTTCCTCGCGGGTCCCCCCGAAAGCTACCGCCAGGGTCTGCTCGTCCGCTCTCACATCAAGTTCAGCGCAGAGCGCGACGTTGCCGTCCAGGGCCTGGCTGTATTCGATCAGCTCGCGGTTGCCATGCAACTGCGTCCAGCCGTCGGACGCTCCGACAAAGCCCACGCTGCGGCGCAAAAATGGGACGTTGCTGCTGATGCATAAAGCGGCATCGTCCCGCCACGCCATGAGCGCCTGCCGTCCGCGGAGGTCAATCAGGGCCGCGTTGTTATGACCTCCCTGATTCTTGATGTGGGGCGCCAGCAAAAAAAACACCCGGTAATCGCTTCGGTTTCCTTTCAGCACCTCAAAATGCACATGAGAAAGCAGAGCATCTCCTTCCGGCCAGGTGACAATCCGTTTCGTAATGCGGAAGCGGCCGGAGGGTTCGGTGTTGGTCAGCCGGTATGCGGGTGCATTGGGATGAATATAGGTGACCTCATGGATGAGGTCGCGTTTTTCTTCCCAAAATGCCCCATCCCGGGAGACGATGAGAAGCTGTGCGTCACGAGTATTGGCCACATCCATTCGGGGAAAGTAAATTTCATTAAGAATTCCGTGCGACAGCGTAAACCACACCCGTGACGTGTCTTCGAGTGCTGTGCCCACGCCGTGCTTGGCGCTGCTGGTCCATGTGGCGTCTAAGCCTGGTTGTCCCGGAGCATCGGCCATTGAACATTCCCCCTCGGTATCAGTGCGTGCGATGAGAGCCTGCCCATCTTTTTAGGACAGAAAGCGTTTCATCATGTAGGCATTCCCTTCCCATCATCTCACAAAACTTCCGTGGTGGACCCCGCCCGGCTAAGTTGCCATAAATTCCGTTGGCGGCACCGTCACTGATGTACAAGCACCTCGCGCCGCCCATGATTAGACGCAAGGAAAGTGATGGACTCAGAGGGAGCTGAAATGCTTTATGGCCTCTCACTTGACGGACGGTAGATTGTATTAAATAGGGCTGACGTTTTCCCTGCAGCCCTTGCGCTTCTTGCCGTGGACAACTTTTGGTGGAACTCCGAAGAGCGTGGTATAGTGTTGGTGAGTACGCAGCGCCAAAAGCAAGGATGTATCCCAGAGGTTCCGGGATCTGCCGCAATGGCGCAAACCATGAACATAAAGCCGCGCAAGACGCGGCATTCAACGTTTATTAAAGGAGACCCGCCATGCCCCTCGCGGGGCACACACGCGGATGAAAAATAGGGCGGATCGCGCTATGATTGTCGTAACCTCCGACCGAGATCGTGTTCACTTGGATGCTTCGAGCTCGTAAAGGAGACGGATTCCGGCCACGTCGAGCACACTTGCCTGTTGCGATCCGGCGCGGGCGGACGCCCGCGCCGGACTAGCACGTAGAGGAGATTTCTGAGACCTTCCGTGGCTGTCGGAGGACTACTCTCGTGAGGTGATCATCATGGAGACGCTGAAGGTGGTCGTGACCCATGGGGCGGGGCTGGATATTCATAAGAAGGTCATTGTGGCGAGCGTGTTTACCCCCACCCTTTCGGAGACGCGGTCATTTGGCACGCTGACGGATCAGTTGCTGGCGCTGGCGGATTGGTTGATCGCCTGTAGCGTGACGCACGTGGCGATGGAGGCCACCGGGGTGTATTGGAAGCCGGTGGTGAATGTGCTGGAGTCGTACGACTTTTCCGCGGTGCTGGTGGTTAATCCCCAGCAGATTCGGGGGATGCCGGGCCGCAAGACCGATGTGCAGGATGCGCAGTGGATTGCCTCGCTGCTCCGGGTGGGCGTGCTCAAGGGCCGCTACATTCCGCCCCGACCCCAACGGGAACTGGTCCGCTACCGGACCAGTTTGGTTCAATCCCGAGCCCAAGAGGCGAACCGCCTCCAGAAAGTCTTGGAGGGCGCCAATATCAAACTCAGCAGCGTGATCAGTGATGTGCTCGGCGTCTCGGGCCAACGGATTCTGGCCGCCTTGGCGGCGGGCGAATCCAATCCGCAAGTCCTCGCGCGGCTGGCCGATAGCCGCATTCGCGCGTCAGAAGAAACCTTGATGGCCGCGCCACACGGGCTCGTCCAGGCTCACCAGCGGCTCCTGCTCAAGGTGCAGCTGGGACACCTGACCTTTCTCGACCAGCAAATTGCCACGCTCAGTGATGAAATCACCACCCGTCTGGCAAATCTTGATGATGCCCTCACACGGTTGGCCACGATTCCCGGAGTCGGGCGCCGCACGGCCAAGATCCTCTTAGCCGAAGTGGGGGCGGACATGCAGCGGTTTCCCTCGGCGCCCCAACTCGTGTCGTGGGCGGGCTTCAGCCCGGGCCAGCACGAGAGTGCGGGGCACGCCCAATCCGCCCGTACCCGCAAGGGCAGCAAGGCTTTGCGGACGGCGCTGGTGGAGGCGGGGCAGGCCGCGGGCAAGACGCGGACCTACCTCGGCGCGGTCTTCCACCATCTCGCCGGCCGCCGCGGCAAGAAGCGCGCGGCGATGGCCACGGGCCGCCACATTCTCATCGCGGCTTACGCGATCTTGAAGGGCCCGGATATCGTCTACCAAGACCTGGGCAGCAACTATTTTGATCAACGCGATCAGCAGGCGGTGATCCGCCGCGAAACCCGGCGCTTAGCGGCGCTGGGATACAAGGTGACCCTCGAGCCGCTGGCTCCCGCCGTCTAAATATGGGGGGCGCTGCCGCTCAGTGGTACTACAATTAGTGTTTTAGCCTATTTTTCAGAGGAGGATTGTCTAATGGCGGAAAATGATGTGAAGGATCTGGGCGATTCGGCAGCCGTAGCGATTTATGACACGCATGAGCTGGCGGACAACGCGGTCAAGGAGTTGCAACAGGCAGGTTTTGACATGAAGAAGCTGTCCATCATCGGCAAGGGCTACCACTCCGAGGAGCAGCCGGTAGGATACTACACCACAGAGAAAAAGATGAAAGTCTGGGGTGGCATCGGGGCGACTTGGGGGGCCATCTGGGGAGGTTTCTGGGGACTGCTGTTCGGCGCCGGATTCTTTCTCGTACCGGGAGTGGGCCCAATTTTGGCAGCAGGTCCATTGGTAGCGATTCTCGTCGGAGCTTTGGAAGGCGGCGTGGTCGTCGGTGGACTTAGCGCGCTAGGTGCAGCCCTGGTTAATATCGGCGTGCCCAAGCATAGCGTCGTCAAGTATGAAGAGGCTGTCAAGGCTGACAAGTATGTGGTGATTGTCCACGGATCGCCAGAAGATGTGCAGCGCGCAAAGTCCCTGATCGATCAGGCGAAAGCCACCGAGAGCGCGATTTACTCTGCAAGCTAAATGCCTCTAGCCGTATTTGGTTCTGGTAGTATCCACTGACCAGCCCGCCTGCCCGAATATATCGGACAGGCGGGCTGGGTTTGCCATAGCGTTGCGCGGCATTTTTGCCCCCGCCAGAGGAGTTACTCTGCCTGGACGGCTCCGAGAGACATCCGGGCCATGTGAAATACCTCCGCAAACATGGGGCGGGTCAGTTTCCCCGTCTGGGTGTTTTGCTGGCTGGGGTGATAAGACGCCAGAAGGGTTAGCCGCCCCGGATAGGGAGCGGCTAGTTCGAAATGGGCCCCATGCGAGAAAAGCAAGGGGTGCACATCCACCCCCAAGCCTTTCAAATACTTTCGGACGGAACCGAAGGCGAACCGCCCCAACACTAGAATCACGCGGGGCTGAAGACAATTCAGCTCCTCAGCAAGGTAGCCGGCACAGGCTTCGGCCTCCTGCCCTGTGGGCTTGTTCTGGGGCGGTGCGCAGCGCACCGCTGCGGTAATGTAGGCGTCATTGAGCACGAGACCGTCAGTCCGGGACAGGCTTTGGGGCTGGTTGGCAAAACCGCTCTCATGCATCGCGGCCATGAGCCAGTCAGCGGAGGCATCCCCCGTAAACATGCGTCCGGTGCGGTTCCCTCCGTGAGCTGCGGGCGCCAGCCCCACCACGACCAGGCGCGCGTGGTGGGCGCCGAATCCCGGCAACGGTTTCCCCCAATAGGGCTCCGCAAGAAATCTCCGGACTTTCTTCGCTGCGGTCTCTTCTCTCCAGGCTACCAGCCTGGGACACCTGCGGCACGCAATGATCTCATGATGAAGAGTAGTCAATGAGTCGCACACGGATCAAACCTTCTTCCGGACATTTAACATCACTTTATCATATCACCGCTGGCGGCAGCCGCGGAGTTTTGGAAAAGGCATTAGGCCTGTGGCATAATGCCTTTATGGACTCATTATGGGATACACACGTGCATCTTGATACCATGCCTTCTCCAGCGCAGGCCGCACGGCGCGCGGACCAGCAAGGGGTAAGAAGTTGGGTGCTGGTGGCCTCGTCCCCCGATGCTTACCATCAACAGTCCCGCCTGCTGGCGCAGGGGATTCTGTCCCCTATCCGCTATGTGCGCACCGTGGGGCTCCACCCCGAAATTGTGCATGCCGACGGGGCTCTGCAGGCCCTGCGGGACATCATGGACAGGGGGAGCGTGGCAGCCATCGGGGAAATCGGTTTGCCCGCATACAGGTTTCTGACCAGGGAGGCCTTCAACCGCAACTGGGAGTGGCTATATATCCAATTAAGCTGGGCGGAAGCGCGGCAACTGCCGGTCGTTGTGCATGCGGTTCACGCTGGGTGTGAGCCGATGCTGAGAATTCTGGAAGAATTTCCAGGGCTCCGGCAGGTCGTTTTTCACTGGCTCAAGGCTCCGGCAGAGGCGGTGCAGGAAGCGGCATCCCGCCGGTATTACGTTGGCATCACACCGGATATTCTCTGGCGTGGCCGCGACCGGACGCTCTTCACCCAAGTGCCCCCTGACTTGGTTTTACTCGAAACAGACGCTCCCTGCCCGCACCGTCCCCACAATCCTCGGGGTGAGCCCCATGAGATAGCGGAGTTAGTCAGGTTTCTCGATGCATTTTCCCCCCTGCCCGGGGGCTGGGGGGAGCTGTCGGTTCTAAATGCTCAGCGGTTTTTTGGCTGGGCCGGCCAGTAGGAGTCCAAGCAGAGGAGGCGTTTTATGGCCGGATGCGGCTGGGAGATATCCGATCCTCTCTATCAATCCTATCATGACCAGGAGTGGGGCGTGCCGGTGACGGATGACCGGCGCCTATTTGAGTTTATCGTGCTTGAGGGAGCCCAGGCCGGGCTGAGCTGGCTGACGGTGCTGCGCAAGCGGCAAGGATACCGCGAGGCGTTCTGCGGGTTCGATTCCTCTTGTGTGGCCCGATTTGGTGAGGAGGATATTGGCCGGCTTGCTGTGAATCCTGCAATCATCCGGAACCGCGCTAAGATCCGGTCGGCCGTGGATAATGCCAGAGCCTTTGAAGAAATCCAAGCGGAATGGGGTTCTTTTGCGCGCTATTTGTGGCATTTTGCAGAAAACCGTCCGGAAATTCACCACTACGCAACCCGTGCCGAGGTTCCTAGCACCTCAACCCTGTCCGATAGGCTGTCCCGTGATTTGAGACAGCGTGGGTTTCATTTTGTCGGGAGTACGATCTGTTACGCCTTCTGCCAAGCTACCGGTGTGGTGATGGATCATCTCACGGTTTGTGACCGCTATGGGGAGCTTAGCCAGCAGCGGTCTGTGGCCATCCCTTAAGACCGGGAAATGGGCGCAAAGATCCCCGCTGGGAACCAATTATGTATGGGCAGGTGGCTTGTGGAGATCCCACTTCGGATTTCCACAAGCCCGTTCTGATTTTGCGGCCCTCCTGCCCCTCTTAAGTGTTGATGCCGCCGAGCGACACATACTTGATATCAAGGTATTCATCTATTCCATAATGGCTGCCCTCGCGGCCTAGCCCCGATTCTTTGAGTCCGCCAAACGGCGCCTGGGCGGTCGACGGCAGACCGTCATTGGCTCCCAGAATACCGTACTCGAGGCGTTCTGCCAGCCGCATGACGCGGCCAATGTCTCGGGTAAAGAAGTAAGCGGCGAGACCGGCGTGCGTATTGTTGGCGCGGGCAATCACTTCCTCCTCCGTGTCAAACGCCATAATGGCCGCCACAGGGCCAAATGTTTCTTCCTGGGCAATTAGCATAGAGTCATCCACGTTGGCGAGAATGGTCGGGGGGTAGAAATATCCGGCGCCGGTGCCTTTGCTGCCGCCAAGGATGACGGTAGCCCCTTTTTGGCGGGCGTCGGCGACGTGGCGTTCGACTTTGTCTACAGCCCGCGGCTCAATCAGTGGCCCAACGCTGACCCCGTCTTCCAACCCATTGCCCATCTTCATCGCGGCCAGGGCGGTGCTCAGCTTTGCGGTAAACGCCTCCACAATGGGCCGCTGCACATACATGCGGTTGGCTGCCACGCAGCTCTCCCCGACGCTGCGCATCTTGGCGATGACCGCGTTCTCGACGGCTGCGTCGAGGTCGGCATCGGCAAAGACAATAAAGGGCGCCTGGCCGCCGAGCTCGAAAGAGACTCTCTTCACGGAATCAGCAGCCTGTTTCATCAACAGCTTGCCGACCGCGGTAGAGCCGGTAAAAGAAATCTTGCGGACGCGGAATTCCTCCATGGCGGCAGCCACCAGAGGACCGGGACGGGTGCCCGTTACAATCGACAGCACACCCTTAGGCAGCCCCGCCTCTTCAAAAATTCTAGCGATTTCCAGCGCGGACAGCGGGGTGAGCTCCGAAGGCTTGACAATCATAGGACACCCAGCGGCCAATGCTGGCCCGACTTTGCGGGTGATCATGGCAGCGGGAAAATTCCACGGCGTTATGGCCAAAGACAGCCCCACGGGCCTTTTGATCACAAGGATGCGCTTGTTGGATGAGTTGGCGGGAATTGTTTCCCCATAAATACGCTTGGATTCTTCGGCGAACCATTCGAGGAACGAGGCGGCATAGGAAATTTCCCCCAGGGATTCGGAGAAGGGCTTTCCCTCCTCTTCGGTCATAATTCGAGCGAGATCATCCGCTTGCTCGCGCATCATCCGTGCTGCTTTCGACAAGATCCCGGCGCGCTCGGCTGCCGTGCTCTCAGCCCAATGGGGCTGAACCGCTAGGGCTGCGTCAATAGCGCGCCGCATTTCGTCGGGCCCTGCGTCGGGCACCCGTGCGATGACACGTTCCGTGGCGGGATTGACGACGTCAAAGTAGTCACCACCTGATGCGTCGGTCCACTCCCCGCCAATAAACAGTTGTGCTGTCTCAATCTCCATACAACACTCTCCCCCGCAATAAATTCGCCTCTGACACAGAGGGTCATGGAATTCCTAATCCTTGGCTGTTGGCGAAATCCCATCAACCGCCCGGTTTTCAACAGCTGCTGCGCTTGGCCTGCAACAGTGGTGATATCCAAATCTTATCATTTCTCTCCCGCTTCTGTCTTTGCCAAACCCTAGCCCTGTTATGGACTCCCTGGCGCGAAAGTAGGCCATGTTCCGCGCTTGACGGATGTCTGCAAAGGATTGCCGGGGACTGCTTGCCACTCAAAAGAGCACCGCAGTTTTAGGGGCGCTCTTTTGAGTGGTCTTGTGTCGCACAGAGATCCTGCCGCGAGGATTGGCCGGATCCCGTCATTGCTTGCGAATGGTATAGGCTTCCTCTCCCGCCTGTCGGGCTTCGTCCATGCCGGCTCCTGTGCTCAAGGTCATCGCAGCCGCAATGGCGCCTTCCACTAAGGGCGCGTCCACGATTTGCACGGGTTTGGAACTGGCGGCTAATTCAACCGCCGTTTCCGCGGCGATAAAGGCGCTGCCGACGTCACCAAAAATCAGGATCCCGCTCACCCCTTGGGACAGCAGCAATGATATGCTTTCTGCGACCATAGCCGCGGTGACTCCCAGAGTATCCTCACCGCCAGCGGTGGCGATTGGCACCGAAGGGCCGCTGAGTTCCCGCGTCAGGTCGGCCAGTCCGTCAACAAGTTTTCGGGAATGGGAAACCAGCAGCAGACCTGTCATTTGCTGGACCCCATGACCCGCCCCAAGCAGTCCCACCACAGGGCGGAAGAGGTGGCGCCCGGGTCAATATGGCCGATGCTGCGAGCACCAAGGTAGGCGGCACGCCCTCTCTTGGCCAAAAGGGGGGCGGTAGCTTCTGCCCACTGTTTGGCCTCCGCGGCAATCGGCGGAATTACAGAGGCGGCGGGGGCATGGTCAACTTCCTGGCTAAGTTCGGCTGTGGCAGGAAGGAATACATCCAGCATTGTCTTGTCTCCCGCCACGGCTTTGCCCCTCTGCTGGATGCTGCTGACAAACGTCTGCAAGGCTGCCGCCAAGGTCTTGTCGTCACACGAGTCCATGTCCGGAAACACCTTGGATGCAGCGAGCAGGCCGGACCCCCAGAGGGCTCCGGATGCTCCTCCCACCGTGCTTAAGAGTGTCATCGCGACCATTTTGCACGTAGCCTGTAAGGTCGGGGGTGGGCAGGAGGTCAATTGCTCGGCAACCTTTTGCATGCCCCGGTCCATATTAGTTCCGTGGTCGGCATCGCCAATGGCGGCATCGAGGCGGTTCAGCTCCTCTTTGTTCTGGGCGGCAGCCTGGCCAAAACAGAGCCAGAGCTGCCGGAAGTCCGCGTTAGTCATGGGCAACGCCCTGCCGCAAGGCGGGGGTGTCGCAGGGCGCCTGAAGCAGCCCGGTTAGCGATTCGTCGAGCGGAAGCAGAGTCAGCGAAGCGCCAGCCATCTCCAGGGAGGTCATGAATTCTCCAGTCCACACGATATCCAGTGTCATGCCGTGGTTTTGAGTCCACAACGAGACTTCGCGCGCCAGTCCGGCCAGTTCCAGAAGCGGCGTGGCTCCCAGACCGTTTACGATACAGGCCAGGTGGTCCCCGGATTTCAGGGGCAAATCGCCCGAAATTTTTTCCAGTAGAGCCGCAGCCAGTTCGTGCGCCGGACGTATTTTCTGCCGCTCGATGCCAGGTTCGCCGTGAATGCCGACCCCCATCTCGATCTCATCATCGGCCAAGGTAAACGTTGGTGCCCCTGCCTCTGGGACGGTGCAGGGTTCCAGAGCCAACCCCATAGAGCGCACGTGGGCAATGACATTGTTGGCGGCGGCTTCGACCTCAGCGAGAGAAGCACCCTGCTCAGCTAGCGCTCCCGCGATTTTGTGGACAAAAATTGTTCCGGCAATCCCCCGCCGCCCCGTGGTAAATGAAGAATTTTCGACGGCGACGTCGTCATTTACGACGACAGTGGCAGTGTGAATCCCCTGTGCCTCAGCAAGTTCGCGGGCAATATCAAAATTCATGACGTCACCCGTATAGTTTTTCACCACCATCAAGACTCCCGCTCCATGATTGGCGGCTTTAATGCCCTCCAGAATCTGGTCAGGTGTTGGGGACGTGAACACTTCTCCCGCGACTGCGGCATCCAGCATGCCGTATCCCACGTAGCCGGCATGAGCGGGTTCGTGGCCTGACCCTCCTCCGGAGACGATGCCCACACGTCCCGCTGGCTTAGAATGAACCCGGGTCAGGACGTGAGTTCCCGGTACTTGCTTGAGATACTGCGGGAACGAAATCACCAGACCCTCCACAGCCTCTGCTACCAACGTGTCCGGGCTGTTCATAATTTTTTTCAATGGTGAAGTCTCCTTTCAGAGTTGTGGGTCTTTAAGCGTGCTCGATCCAATTCTGGGAGCGTTCGACCGCCCTGTGCCATTCGTGATAGAGGTGCGCGCGCGTCTCTTCATCCATCGACGGGTAAAATAGAGCATCGCGTTTCCATGCCTGGGCTAAAGGCTCAAACCCGGGCCACACGCCTGTGGCCAAACCGGCCAGAAAGGCGGCGCCCATGGCAGTGGTCTCCGTGACTTGGGGCCTCTCGACCGTGCACCCGAGCAGGTCTGCTTGAAATTGCGCCAGAAAGCGGTTGGCGATGGCCCCGCCGTCTACACGCAATGTGTCGATGCTCCGGCCGGAGTCTTTCATCATGGCTTCGAGCACGTCACGGGTCTGGTAGGCAATAGACTCCAGCGCCGCCCGGATTATCTGCGCGCGGTTGCTGCCGCGGGTCAGGCCTACAATGGTTCCCCTCGCGTAGCTGTCCCAGTAGGGCGCCCCTAGGCCTACGAATGCTGGGACCACATAGACCCCTCCGGTGTCCGCCACAGAGAGGGCGACCGCTTCGGTTTCCTGAGCATCATGAATCAATTGTAGTTCATCACGCAGCCACTGAACTACCGCTCCGGTGATAAAAATGGAGCCTTCCAAAGCGTAGCTCACCTGTCCATTGATCCCCCAGGCAATCGTGGTGACGAGGCCATGATGGGACGGCACGGGTTCCGGTCCGGTGTTCATCAGCAAAAAAGAGCCAGTGCCGTACGTGTTTTTGGCGGAACCGGGCGACCAGCAGCCCTGGCCGAACAGCGCCGCCTGCTGGTCGCCAGCGATGCCTGCGATGGGGATTTCCTGACCCAGCCACTCTGTGTCCATATAGCCGGCGACGCCGGAGGAATCGACCACGGCCGGGCACATGCTGGCCGGAACCTTTAAAATGTCGAGCAAGTCTTGGTCCCACTGGAGGCTGTGGATGTTGTACAGCAGGGTCCGGGAGGCGTTGGAGTAATCGGTCACATGCTTCTTGCCCGCGGTGAGTTTGTAAATCAGCCAGCTGTCGATGGTGCCAAATGCCAGGTGGCCAGCTTCTGCTTCGGCGCGCGCGGAAGGCACATGATCCAAAATCCAGCCCACCTTGGTGCCAGAAAAATATGCGTCAAGGACGAGGCCGGTCTTGTCCTGAAATGTCGGGGTCAGGCCTTGTGCGCGGAGTTTGTCACAGATGTCTGCTGTGCGGCGGCACTGCCATACAATCGCATTGTAGACCGCTTTTCCTGTGCGCTTGTCCCAGACCACGGTGGTTTCACGCTGATTCGTGATGCCAATGGCTTTAATTTGCTCGACAGGCACCCTCGCCTGGGCCAGGCAGTCCTGAATGGACTGCCACTGGGACTGCCAAATTTCTTCTGGGTCATGCTCCACCCAACCCGGCTGCGGATAGATCTGCCGAAATTCCTTTTGACCAATGGCCACAGGCAGTCCTTGGACATTGAATAGGATGGCGCGGCTGCTCGTGGTTCCCTGGTCCAGCGCTAAGACGTACTGTGGTTCACTCATTGGGCTGCCCTCCTTGCCGATTCCTCGGACCCTTCCGTTTCCGCCGCCTGTTTTTTTCGGTCCAGTGTAAGTTCGATCCCGTACTTGTATACCAGTACGGCAATGACCGCGCCCACCAGCGGACCGAGAATAGGCACCCACCAATAACCAAATATGCAAGATTCGATTGATGTTGATTAAATTAATAATTTGGTGAATTATACGGAAAGATTTAGAGAAGCGGGCTATCAAAAGGCCATCGGGGGTGACAGCCGATGATCTCACGGCTGTCACCCCCATTGAGCGAGCTAACTCAGCAGCGGCTTCAGTGCCAACTCGCACTGGTTCACGGTCGCCTGGTCCTCCGTTTCATAGGCGACAGTGATTTGGTCTCCGCTGCGCACGCCAAGCGAAAGGATATTGAGAATGCTTTTGCCGTTAACCTCTTTGCCGTGAAAGGTGACGTGGACTGTTCCCGGGCAGATCGCCACGGCCTGGACAAACTGTGCTGCAGGCCGCGCGTGAAGGCCCTGGGGATCGTTGATGATGTAATGGCGCGTGATCATAATGGCGGACTGTCCTCCTGTTAACGTTGTGGCATTGCTGCGGGCCCCTGTAAAGAGTCCCGTTTCCAGAGTTTCCGCGACAGTGCTTCAGTGCTGCTGGAGACACTGACTGCGCCCGCTGCCAGAGCGTCCAAGACCTGCTGCTCCGTCTTGACGAGCCCACCAGCGATGAGCGGCTTGGAGATTCTCTGGCAGAGATAGCGGATAAGCAAGGGCAAGACACCGGGCAGGACTTCCACCGCATCGGCGTCGGCATGCGCGATTTGCTGGATGCCGGAATCAACGGACTGGCTATCCAGCAGGAAGACGCGCTGAATGGCGGTGAGTCCCAGTTTTTTCGCGTGGTTGATGGTGTGCTGGTGCGTCGTGATGATGCCGTCCGGCGACGCAAAGTCCTGAAAAAACCTGATGCCGTCAAAGTCGCTGCTAAGGCCCTTGACCATATCTACGTGGACAAAAACCGTGCAGCGCATGCGTTGGAGGCGGGCTACACTTTCAGCCACACTGTCAATTGCGCCCCCTAGAATAAAGACCCAGCCTGGCTCGGATTGAGACAGGTCCTCCCACTGGCCCGGGTCGCGAATGGCGCGGATCACAACGGGCATGACACTCTTATTGAGAACCAATCTCGACACTCCTTTCTGTCAGGGACCGGTAGCGGTGATAGAGCCAGTATGCGGGGTGCTTGGCAGCGGCTCCGGTAATCTGGCTCAGGTGCAGGGCGCAGGTGCCGCTGTCGACCACAATGCTGTCTTCCTTGGGGTTCTTTATCTGTTCGAGCGCCACCAGACCCAAGGCGTGGGCGGTGTCTTCGTGCTCCTCCTTGAAGGCATAGGAGCCACCAGCGCCGCAACAGGCCATGTTCAGGGGCTCCACCGAAGGCAAACCGGCCTTTTGGACTAGAGCTTCCAGAATGCCGTCACCCCGCGACACCCGGCTGCGGCAGGTCGTGTGGACCCACGCGGTGCCCGCCGTCCCCGGAGCCTGGTTCTTCATGGTCTCCCAAAATGACTCAGGAGCGCGGCTCAAGGCAAACTCGGTGAAGGAAAGCACCGGCACAGGCAGAGGCAAGTTCCAGTATACAGGCCACTCTTCTCGCAAGGTGCTGTCACACGTCGCATTCAAGGTTACCACAAGGGACAGCCCCGCGAGGTCAGGGCTCAAGGCCTCGTACGTGGCGCGGGCGATCCGCTGTCCTTCCTCCGGTTGGCCGGCGGCATAGGCTGCGGCGCCGCAGCAGTGGCTGGCGTGCGGCAACAGCCGCACAGAAAAGCCCCAGAGTTCCAACAGAGCTTGCGCGGCTGACAGGACGTCTTGGTCAAAGCCCCGGCTGTAACAGTCTACAAACAATCCAATGACCTGGGCGGCTTTTGCGGGCTCGTTGGGAGAAACCAGACGGCCCACCCGTTTTTGTGGGCGGGGCCAGCGGCTCCTACTACCGAAACCCAGTGGCTTAACGAGAAAACTGGGAGCGTTGGCGAGGTGGGGATACCGCGCCACCCATTGGGGGTGAGCCAAAATTCGATCGCGCAGAGCGATGCGGGTCGTTTTCTTCTTGAAACTCTTGTGGCGGGCAATAAGGTGCGCAATGGGAACATGAACGGGACACGAAGCCTCGCAGAGCTGACAGAACGTGCAGTCATCGACATGTTCCATGACCGGCGTCGCAGGATTTTCTTGAAACGCACGAAACCAGTCAGGTCCTAAAGCTTTGGGTCCTGGGAAGTCGGAGTCCTGGCCGTAGACAGGACACACAGTGATACAGATGGAGCATTTCATGCACGCGTCGTCATTATTCCACATGACTCACGCTCCTTTCGCTGACCGCGCCGGGCGGGCCAACCGCCACGAGTCCTTCTCGGTTGAGACCCTGAAACACCGTAGCCAGAATTAATGCGCCCCCGTTGCTATCCCGGTTGGGATTCCATCCGCGGCACTGGGCCCCGCAGGTGGTGATTCGGGGCGTGCCGTCATCAGCCAACCGGCCCCACTCCTGCATCTGCAGGTCCTGCCGGACCGTTATTGAGCCCAGCACTTCCTTCCTTAGCGTATCATGGACTTTTCCATCCACCGAAATTTCCAGTCCGCCGCCCAAAATTCCCCCGCTAGCCACAATGATGTGGTCACTGCGCCATTCGCGTCCATCCTCCAGGGAAATTTGGCCAGATGGCTCCGCTAGGGTAACCCGCCCTGCCAGAAATTGCACACCGCTTTGCTTCAAGTTCCACACCCAGCGGTCACGGATGCGCATACCGCCCAAAGACGGGGGCGGCAGTGGATACTCAAAGACAGGGTGGCCGGTGGCCATCTGCAGGGCGCGCAGGTTACGCTCAGGGAATTTCCGCCCGATGACCTGGGGCACCAATACCGGCCAACCGGGAGGGATGTCAGGGGAAACTTTCTGGAGAGCCCTTTTCAGCCAGTCCAGACCCCCGTCACTGTCGACATAGGCGGCCCAGCGCACTGCGCCCCAGGTAGGAGTCCATTTGGACGGCTTGGGAATTTCACAATAGTTTGCCTCCACGCCGGTATGCTTTTGATAGGCGCCGCACTGAAAGGCGGCCATGCTGTCCGCCAAACCGTCAAATCCCACAAACCAGACCGGCTGGGCCGCCTCCTGGGCATATTGCCAGGCGGGAACCATAAAGACCGGTTTTTCGCGGCCTGTGCAGGTAATGGTAAACAGTCCGCGCGAGGGCAGCAAATCGGGAACCGGGATGCCTGCCTCACGTTCAAAACGCGCCAAACTTTCCCAGAGACTCTTCCACTCTTGACCGGAAAGGGATATGGGCTGGTTGTCAAGCAGGGACCACGGATTGCTGACATCGCCCACTGGGGCATGAAAATCAAAGGTCCCGCTCCATAATGGCAGACTGCCTTCACTCTCGGACACGATGATGCATTCGTGGCCCGCCTCGCGGATTAGCGAGGCAGCAAAAAGAGCGGCAGGTCCTTGCCCAACCACGGTTACCCTTGTCATAATGACTCCCCCTCTTCGAGCGTCTGGAACCGTACAGCCTGCTGCAGCGCGTACTCCCGGGCGTTGGCGCCCCATAGCACGGGAATCATTCCTTTGGCCCGTTCTGCGCGCAAATGGCGAATCATTTCGTCCGGATCTTCCTCAGGAAACACCGCGTGGCGCAGCGCTGTGACACGGTGGGCGCAGAAGGTGCCCTGGCATGGCCCCATCGAGAACCACGTGGCTGTCCGCCACTCGTCCACAGACCCCTTGACGGCGCGCAAGTCAGAAGCGCAGACTCTTTCGCATTCGCAGAGCACGGATTCAGGCGCCGCCATCTTTGCGGGTGGGCTTCCAAGGCGGGCCTCTGCGGTCACACAAGGGGAGGAGACCTTCAGGTATCCAGCCACCATATCACTGGTCCTTTCGGCCATCAGGCGGAAGGTCGTCCATTTGCCGCCCACGACCGAGAATGCGCCAGCAGGACCGTGGCGGGCGTGATGGTCGATGACTTTGAAGTCACGGCTGACCTCGCGGGAACTGGCGGCATGCGTCTCGCCCTCGTACAGGGGCCGCACGCCTGTGAATGCGCGGAGCACCCGCCATGAGTCTAGCGACGGGATGAGTTCTCTCCCCAACGTCATTAGGCGCTCGACTTCTGACTGCACGATGGCGGGGGCTTCGGGGGAATCTTGGGCAATATCGGTGGTTCCCAGAATGGTGACGCGTTGGTGGGGCACAAAGATATCCCCGTCTCCCGGAGCTTTCATGCGGTTAATCACAAGAGGAAATTTACGCTGCGCAAACAGCAGCATCAGGCCGTAGGACAGGTGCATCGGGATAGGGTCCCCGAGCAGTTCGGCCACGCGCCCTGCCCACGGTCCCGCTGCATTGACCACTGCGTCGCAGTGCAGATGCACCTGTCCCCCGGGGCCCTCGGCGGTAACGCCCGCGACGCGCCCATCGACGGTCGTGACAGCGCTCACGTGGTGGTGGGTCAACACCGTCCCCTGATGGGCCGTGATATCTTGAGCAACCAACTGCATCAGATGAAAGCCTTCCAAAACACCGTCAGGCACGGTATAAGCTGAAGCGATGCGCCCCGTGACCTCAGGGTAGCGCATGCGGACTTTTTGTGGATCCAGGCGTGTGGCGGGGATTCCTGCCCGGTTGCACCCTTCAAGCCATGCGGTTTCAAAAGCAGGGTCATCGTCTTGGGTGCGGACGAAAATTCCCCCTGTATCTTCAATCGCGCCTGATGCAATCGTACGCAGCCGGGCGTTTTCTTCGCGGCAGTCTTGTGCAGCTGTGGGGTCCGTTACGGCGTAGCGCGCTCCGCTGTGCAGTAGGCCGTGAAAACGGCCAGAGGTGCCAAACCCAATTCCCGACTGGTCAATGACGGTAACCTCGACTCCCCTTAACGCAAGGTCCCAGGCGACCCCCAAACCCGTTGCGCCCGCTCCAATGACAACGACCATATCCATCCTCCTGTCAAAAAGAGCTCGGCAGCCCCTTTCGGGTGCCGCCGAGCTCTCCATATCTCTGCCCAGACAAGACCTTATCATATTTAATGTCCTATTGACTTTATCAAATATTATGAATCATAGTGGAGACATTGTAAAGTCTACCGTCTAATTCTGCCGCAATTCTCCACGCGGCTCATTCTACCGACAGCGATTATTCGAAAATGGAGGACAAAAATGATGCGTTATTCGTGTACCGTCTTATCCCCGGGACAAGCTGCCGGGCCAGTCCATATTGCCAGTAGCCGGCAGGCGGCCCCAGCACTAACCCGTGTGACTGTAGAGGAAGCCCGGGACGCCGCGGCCACGAAATTGGCAGCGCACTCCGAAACTGCTAAGACGGGTGGAGACATTTTATTGGCTCAAAAGGCCATGCTCGAGGACCCGGAGCTTCTTGCCCGGGTGCAGGCGCTCACGGCTAGCGGAGAAACCGCACAAGTGGCAATCCACCAGGCTTGCGAGGAGTATGCGGCGGTCATGGATGCGGCGGATGATCCCTATCTGAAAGAGCGGGCGGCCGACATTCGCGAGGTGGGGGCGCTCTGGAGTGATGCCTTGGCGCCCGTCGCGGAGGCACCGGTCTCTCCCGGGGCGATCGTGGTCTGCCAGACCTTGTTGGTCCAGGACATGCTGGACTGGGCCCAGGTGCCGGTGGCCGGGGTCATTGCTGGCCAGGGAAGCCCGCTTATGCATGCCGCACTGATTGCGCAGAATCTGGGAATACCTGTGGTGACGGTGCAGTCCCGGGATTTTCGTGATCAGGTGCGAGAAGGCGAGCGGGTAGCCATCGACACGCAAGCGGGCTGGTTCGATACCGAACCGCCGGCCTCTTCCCCCGGGCATTCGGCCAGCGCCCCGGCACGGATTGCGCACCCCATATCCCTGCCCGGCGGGGCCATGATTGAGGTGAGGGCCAATATTTCCTCTCTGTCCGAAGCGGAGAAAATCGCTGCCACAGGCGCTGACGGCGTGGGACTGTTTCGCACAGAAATGCTGTTGGAACAGGCGGGGCGGCTGCTGTCGGCGGCGGAGCAAGAGGAAATTTACCGGGAGGCCGTCCAAAAGAGCGGTAAACCGGTAATATTCCGGACGTTTGATATTGGGGCCGACAAAAGTTTGGCATTTCTTGATTTGCCCTCCGAACCCAATCCCGCGTTGGGCCTTCGGGGGATGCGCATGTACAGGGAACATGAAACGCTGTTGCATGACCAGTTGACCGCCCTGTACCGGGCATCCCAGGCGGGAGCTATTTCGGTAATGTTCCCGATGGTGGCCAGTGTCGAGGACTGGGATTTCTGCCGTGACAGCGCCGCAAGGGTGTCCGAGGAGGTCGGCGGCGGGGCGGTGGCGTTGGGTGTCATGGTTGAGGTGCCGTCCGTGGGATTTCTGGTGCCGGAACTTGTGCGCCACCAGGCGGCTTTTGGCTCCTTGGGAACCAATGATCTGTCCCAGTATTTTTTTGCCAGCGACCGCGAGTCACGCGCCTCTCACCAGAGCGGGCTGGCGCTTGTGCGCTTCATTCACATGATTGCGCAAGAAGCCCAGGCTAGTCACTGGCCACTGGGAGTGTGCGGCCAACTGGCTGCCGACCCTGGGTGGGCCGTGTTGTTTGCGGCGATGGGAATCTATTCTCTTAGTGTTCCCCTGCCCGCGGTGCAGCCAGTGAAAGAACTTTTGAACCGGGTTCACGACTTCGGGGATCTTGTCGACCAAGCCACCCAGGATTCCGGCGGCTTCGCGCGGACCATGAGTCAATGGGCCGCAAGGGACTGAGGAGCGCCCCTACTGCCAAATTCCGCATAACTTAATACGCTTGAAAATTCCTCCATGCGGCTTCCGGTTCCGCGTTGCAGGACAGATCGTTCAGGAATGTGATGTCCCGACAGCTTCCCTTCTGACGGGCTGGAGCAGGCTGTCGGGAAGGGGTTGCGGGGCGGGGGCCGAGACCAGTGCCGAACAGCTCTCGGCCCCCGGCTGGATATGACTATGGAACTGTCCTTTGCAGGTCGTCTGAGACGGTGCCTTCCTGAAGGACTCCCTCCCACGGCCGCTGCCCCTGGGTCTTTGCCTGTCAGGTAGCTGGGTTAGTCATCTGATCTTCGTTTAGCGCCTCTAGCGACTGGTACCGTGTTTCAGGCAATGCTAGAGTGAGGGCGGCACCGATTAGAGCCAGCACTCCTGTTAAGATCAATATCATCTCAATGCCGTCTGCTTTGAGAATCACGGGCAGGAAAAAGGCACTGACGAACGCCCCGATCCGGCTGATAGCTGTCCCCAACCCCATCGCAGTGCCGCGCACCTTCGTGGGCACCAATTCGGAGACAAAGATCCCTGTGGTTTGTCCCGTGCCTCCGGCATTGGCGATGTAAAAGACCCCAAAGAAAATGGCCAGCATAAGAATCGAGGGTTTGGGGTCGATAGCAAACGCGAGCAAGGTCAGTCCCTGTAAGAGGAATCCCCATATCTGCAGAGGACGCCGGCCCCAGCGGTCTAGAAGCATCATGCCCGCAAACGCCCCAGCCATCCCGACGATCTCCAGCACCCCCGTTCCCTGGATTGAGGCGATATGGGTTTTCAATCCCAGTCCTAGGAGCAAGATGGGGGTGTAAATCCCAATGCCATAAAATATGATGTCGTTGATGAACCAATTGGCGTAGGACAGCCACACACGGCGGGCAAAAGGCCGTTTAAAGATTATCATGATGGACGTGGAGGATTTATGCCGATTCAATCTGGCATGCTCGGTCACGGCCTTCCAACGCGGACTTTCCGGGACCGTCTGCCTAAGAATCAGCACAATGATTGCAGGAATCACCCCAGCCAGAAGCGTCAGCCGCCAGGCCAGACTCCCAGTTGTGACAAAGAACAGCAGACCTAAGAAAATTGCTGCCACGGCGCCTATCCAATAGGCAAACAGCCCAGCGCCCATCAATGTTCCGCGTCCTTTGACGGGTGCGAACTCACTCACGATGGTGAGAGTCAACGCATAGTCGGCCCCAATGCCGATGCCTAACAGGCCGCGGAACAGCACTAATTGCCAAATGTTTTGCGCGACGGCTGCGCCAATCGTGAAGATAATGAAAATGATCAGGTCCCACATATAAATGCGGCGCCGTCCCAAGAGGTCAACGAGGAACCCTGACCCTAAGCCTCCCAGAAACATCCCGGCCAGCGTTGCGGAGCCAATCAGACCCGTCGCGACCGCCGAGGGATGCAATGCGGGAACAATGGTCAGCAAAGCCACGGAAATCACCAGAAGGTTGAATCCGTCGAGAAAATACCCCGCAACAGTTAAAACTGTGACACGGACATGCGTCCGGTCGACCGGCATCTTATCGCGTGCACTCAGCGACTCATCCACTGCGAAGTCCCCCCTTCACCAATAAAAGTGCGGACTGGCGATTCGCCTCCGACTTGGTTGAAACAGCGGCAGGCAAACCACTTATGTTCCTGTGGTTCCGATCTAGATTTATGGTGCGCGCTGACGGTTTATGAGAGGCAAGAATATAGTGATCACGCATTATAAGAGTTTATGCCGATTGGGGAGGCTGCGCGGTTAATGGGAGTGACGGCGAAGTGCGTTCTCCCACGAATCGGCGGCTCTATCGTCTGCGGGACATTCAATGCATTGGGGGACAGCCCTTCTCCCATCGGGTGGTGTTGTACGCGCGCGGTTTCCTCGGCCCAGCAACCAGCTGACGGGAGCAGTTTTGACCTACCGTCGAGGTGCTTCCGGGACCGGTTCGATTGCGCTTGCCCCTAAGCTGTGAAAGTGGTGACCCGAATAGCCTTTGGGTGTGGCTCTTCTGGAGGGAAGGTTAAGCGCACATAAGTTTGCAAAGTGAAAAGTCGCCGCCTGTGAAAAGGCTGAGGATTCTAGGCCTGTGAACCCATCGTCTCAGAGGGATCCACGGTTCCGAGAATTGCCGACACGAGAAAAGACGCCCGTGGTGAAGACCGTGAATGCTCGTGGTAGCCACCGGGGAGATAGGAGAAGCTCGCTCACTGCCCCTGCAACGCCGCCTCATGGCGGCGGGTTCCAAGGATTCCGCTGTACTCCGGCCGAAGACGTCAGCCGTCGTCACCTCCAGAGCCCGAGAGCGGCGGGAGATTAGGCGGCGCGGGAAGGGGACGAAGAGGCATAGCGGCTGTGGTGCACGCGCTGCTGTTCGTGGGCCAGATGATACGCCCAGTACGCCGTCCAGTCCCCATTACTCCAGACGGCTCGGAGTTTCAAAATCGCCTCGGCCCCGGCGAGAGGCCCCATCGCGCTCCCGTGATATCGAACCGATCTTTCACCAGATGGCGACAGGCGCCTTCAATGATGCCGGTCGCAATCGGCCAGCCCCGCGCCAAAGCCGTCGGGTAGTCTAACAAGGCGCGTTTATGGAGGAGATAGTCAGCACACCGATCCGCTGCCTTGCGCTGGTCCTTCGTCAGGTGGTTCGTGATGGCCTTGCGACGAATCGCCCCGGCCACCTGGGACGACTTCCCGTGCAAAATCGCCAGGCCTTGGTGCAAGACCCAGGTTTCGGCTTGGGAGTCCCCCGCAGCAAAAAAGCACCAGGCGGCCTTCCACAGATACTCCAGAACATGGATGAAGTCGATAAACAGTGAAAGATCGATCTGGCGCGTGTGGGCCTCCGCTTGCAGGTGCCGAAGTTGGTCATTGTTGCCATCGACCAGCCCGATCCAGGGGCGCTCATGGTGAGAATCGCGCCGGTCGGCTTCGTCCATGACCGTCTTAATGACGGAGCGGGCATCGTCGACAACGCTGGCGGTCAACCAT
>DAIDDL010000036.1 GCA_027309085.1 Sulfobacillus sp. | reverse complement strand
TCTTAACTTTGACGCCCAACAACCTGGCGACATCCGTAATCGTGTAGGTCTTATCCATACCACTATTATGCATCATTGTGCATCTTATCGCAAGCTATATAGTAACTCCTGCTTCTCCAAGATCCGCGCCACCGCCGGTTCTGCGTTCCCAGCCAAACTCCATCAGCCCCGCCCATCAGGGCCGCAGCCACCCCCTGCGCAGTGCCCAGACCGCCGGCGGCTATAACGGGCACACGCACTTGGCCCACCAAGCCCTGAAGCAGCGGGAGCATCGACATCCACCCCGTGTGTCCTCCGGCTTCACTGCCTTGGACCGTCACCGCATCAACTCCTGCCTCTTCCGCCCGCAAGCCGTCTTCCACCGAATTAACCTGCGTGACCAGGCGGACACCCCGCTCATGGACCCGCCTTACATAAGCGTTGACCTGGCCGGACTGACCCCAATAATTCCCAGACCGCCTTGACGGCTGACGGCCCCAGCTAATTCCCCGCCAGAGACGCCAATCATTGGGGCACTGACAAGAGGGTATCGCAATCCCCATTCCTTCGTTAACCGCGTAGAAAACACCGGACATCGCCCCATTTCTGCCACTTCTTTAATCTCGTCCCCCATCCAGCCAGCGCTCGCTGGGCCCATCTCTCTCCCTCCAGATTACCATTCTTCTCTCAGCGCCGCAGGAGTCTATTCTTCTCCCATGGTTCGACACCGCAGACATTAATTTTGAGAAACTTGCAGAATCCCCACAACACGGCTATCCTGCGGGATAATAGATGGACATGTTTTAATCCTCCCGCACATGGAGGAGAAAAGGAAGGGATCAAAGAGGATGCCACGACACCTGGTTATCGGTAACGGCCACATTGCCATTGGATTTGATGAGACCGCACAGATAAGGGATATCTATTACCCCTTTGTCGGAGAACTCAACCACGTGGGAGGGCATCGCTGTGCCATTGGTTTTTGGGTTGAAGGACAATTTTCATGGTTTCGCGATCCCGCCTGGGAATTTGATATCGGCTATCACGAGAAATCTCTGGTGACTCATATCCAAGCCGAGCACCCCGGTCTGGAACTGTCGGTGACCTCAGAAGACGCCGTGCATCAGCGGCTCAATGTCTACCTTAAGCGCATGACCATCACCAACAACGCAGACACGAGCCGTGAAGTCCGGGTATTTTTCAATAACGACTTGATGATTAGTGAAACAGAGGTGGGGGATACCGCGCTCTACGACCCGGAACGGCGGGTCGTGTACCATTACAAGCGCAATATCTACTTTCTCTTCAATGGCGCTACCGAAAGCACCCGCCTGTTCCAATATTCCACGGGCGTGAAGCGCTTCAATCACAGCGAAGGCACCTGGCGAGACGCGGAAGATGGAGAACTGATGGAAAACCCCATCGCCCAGGGATCGGTCGACAGCGTCATCAGCTTCCGGCTGTTTCTCAAGCCCAAAGAGAGCCAGCTGCTCAATTACTGGATGGCGGTAGGAAGCAATTTGCAGGAAGTCGGCGACTTGGATGACTATGTCAAAGACAGCGGTCCGAATCTGCTGCTGGACCGCGTCATCGTCTACTGGCAAAGGTGGGCGGACAAATCTGCGACGTGGTTTGCCGACTTGCCTGCGAATGTCCAAACCCTGTTCTATACGAGCTTACTGATGGTCCGCGCCCATTCTGATGCCAACGGAGCGATTGTGGCTGCCCTTGACTCGGACATCTTGCAGTACAACCGGGACCACTACAATTATGTCTGGCCCCGTGACGGGGCACTGGCCGCGATGACCATGTCCGAGGCTGGATACCACGGCATGGTGCGGCCATTCTTCCGGTTTTGTGCCGACGCCCTGACTGAAGACGGCTATTTGCGCCACAAATACAATCCTGACGGGACACCCGGGTCCAGCTGGCATCCCTATATCGTCCGCAATGAGCGCCGCCTGCCAATCCAGGAGGATGAAACGGGGCTGACTCTGATGGCCCTGTGGCGGGATTTCACCCACCACCAGGAGATTGAGTTTCCCCAGTCCGTCTATGACACCTTGATCCGACCCGCGGCGGCTTTCCTCGCAGACTATATGGACAGTGCCCTCAGCCTGCCCAAACCCAGCTATGACCTCTGGGAAGAGCGCTACGGCATTTTCACTTTTACCAGCAGTGCCGTATACGGCGGGCTGACAGCTGCCGCGAACTTTTTCCACCTGTATGGCAACGACTTTCTGAGCGAGCGCTACCAGAAAACCGCGGCGGCGATTCACCACGGGATCGTTTCAAATCTCTATGATCAGGACAGGGGGATTTTTGTTCGCGGCCTCATTCGGGAAAACGGCCGGTGGCAGCTCGACAAGACCATCGACAGCAGCGTTTTTGCCCTCTGGGCCTTTGAGGTGCTGCCGGCAGATGACGAACGCGTCGTGCGGACAATGCAAGCCGTCGAGGAAACTCTGACGGTCCGCACTGCCGTGGGAGGCATCGGGCGCTATGAAGACGATTCCTATTTCCGTTTCAGCAATGCGGAAATTAATCCGTGGTTCATTTCCACGCTGTGGGTCGCTGACTGGAAGATTGCCAAGGCACGCTGTCTCGCGGATTTAGCTGAGGCGCGGGAGACGCTGATATGGGTCGCCAACCACTCGTTGCCCAGCGGGGCGCTGCCAGAGCAGCTGCATCCGCTTACAGGAGAGGCGCTGTCGGTTTCACCGCTCACCTGGTCACACGCGGCCATGGCCTCAACCGTCCTACATTACATTGACCGCTACCGGCATTTGCTCAATGCGGCTGAATAGCGCAGTCTCAGGCGCATTAGCACCCTGGATTACACGTCGGTGGCTTCCCATGCCACGGCAAGGAAAGGACTGATTACTATGACCAACCGGCCTAACTGGCATTTTTTGCTGGCCGCCCTGCTATTGGGCCTCATCCAGTTCGTCCTGGCGCTCTTTGCCCCCTTTCACAATATCTTTATCAGCTACATTTTGGATTTTCTAATATTGGTCGTGGCCTTTCTAGCTGGCCAGCACGCCAAATTGAGTGGGGGCCATCCGGGCTGGTTTGCCTCGGCAACGGGAGCCATCTATGGATTTCTTGCCGGCCTGAGCCCGTTTTTCCTGACGCTCACCGTGGCTGAATTGAAACGCGAATTGCACCACCGGCAGATGTCGCCGGAGGCCATGCATCAATTTCTCACGCTGGCCAATTCCCCCGCTGCGCACTTCACTGACTGGCTCGTATCCATATTGATCTACGGCTGCCTAACTCTGCTGGTTGGTGCCATCGGGGGACTCGTGATAAAAAGGGCGAGTGACCGGAATGCTATCTGACATGGCACGCAATCCGGTTTTGCAGATGCACCACGTAAACAAACACTATCGGCGCGGAAGCGAAGATGTTGTGGCATTATCTGATGTGTCCTTTTCGCTGGATCCTGGCACTGTCACAGTAATTGTCGGGCCGTCCGGCGGCGGCAAGTCCACCCTGCTGCACATTCTGGGGGGCATGGACCGGCCGTCTTCGGGTCAGGTCGAAGTATTGGGACAGGATATCGGCGCCTGGCGTTCTGACCAGTTGGCGGAGTACCGGCGCGAGACGATAGGGTTTGTCTTTCAATCCTTTCACCTCATTGCCAGCATGACGGCGCTGGAAAATGTTGAACTGCCCCTGCTGCTAGCGGGAGTCCCTGCGGCTGGACGCCGCCAGCGCGCCCTCACCATGCTGGAGCGGGTGGGGCTAAAGGACCGCGCCACCCACTATCCCGGAGAGCTGTCTGGCGGGCAGGCGCAGCGGGTCGCCATTGCACGGGCCCTCGCCGCGAACCCTCCCCTCATTTTGGCGGACGAGCCGACTGGCAATCTGGATTCCGCCAGCGGCGAGGAGATTGTCTCACTGCTCACCGCGCTGGCTCACGAAGACGGGCACAGTGTTGTTATAGTGACGCACAACGAAGAATTTGCCGCCCGCGCTGACCGGGTGCTGCGGATGCGCGACGGTGTATTGCATGAAGAGCGGCTCCGCAATGTCCCGGAGGTTCCCCAGCCGCCTGCCCCCACCGAGGGCATGAGCCATGTCAAGTGGCCTGCCCTGTACCGTCTGGCCCTGCACTCCCTCACCAGGCGGGTGTCCCGGGGGATTTTGACCGGTCTGGGCATCGCCATCGGGGTGGCGGCCATGATCCTGCTGGTGGGTCTAGGCAGCGGCATCAAATCCCATGTAGTCGGATCCGTCGTCTCCCTGGGGCCCCTGACCGCTGTCAATGTGTCCCCCCAAAGTGGATCTGCAGGGGGCGGGGGTCTCTTTGGTCCCCAGGCGTTTGTCGGACATTCGCAGCCGATCACTCAGAAAACGCTGAGAACTTTTGCGCGCTTGCCCGGGTCACGCGGCGCATACGCCAATATGACATTTTTGAGCGGTGCCACCTTTAGAGGACGCGCCACCACGGCCGCTCTGATCCCCTTGCCTCCCGCCTCCCTGTGGACCGTGTCCGGCATTCTGCCTACCACGTCTGCGGGCCGCGTCTCGGACCGCTCCGGCGACATTGTCCTCCCATCCAGTGTGGCCAAAGTTTTACTGGGGGGAAAGGATCCCGTACTGCGCCACCTGATTGGGCATACCGTGCAGCTCCACCTGGAGACGGTCAGCGGCGGGCTGTTTTCCGGCGGGGGTTTGAGCGGGCCTGCCCACTCCATCGCCCCCATTACCGCAACCGTGACCGGCATTGTCAGTTCAGGACTAGGATACGCACCTTATACCGATGCTCTGGCGTGGGCGCGGGATTTTTCCTCAACACGGCATGTGACCTATCCCGGGGCTACGGTTCTCGCCAAAAACCTCTCGGGGGTCAGCAGCCTCTCCAAAAAGATCGACGCCATGGGGTTCAGCACCACTACCCTGTCCGAAGCGCTGCAATCGATCAACAAAAGTTTCAGTCTCATTGAAATCGGCCTCGGGGCAGTAGGCGGGATTGCCCTCGTGGTCGCGGGACTGATGATTGGCGTGGTCATGAGCATGTCCGTGCTGGAACGCCGGAGGGAGATTGGTGTATTTCGCGCCGTGGGAGCCAGACGCCGGGATATTTCACGTCTCTTTTTACTGGAGGCGCTGGCCATCGGCCTCCTGGGCGCCGCCGTGGGAATCGGCGCAGGGGCCGGTATCGGATTCATTATCAACCGGCTGGTCTCCCATTCCACGGGCACGGGCGGCGGCATATTCGCGTTGCCGCTATGGCTGGCTGGCTTGGGGGTCGCGTTTGGCGGGGGCGTGTCCATCGTGGCCGGAGCTATTCCCGCCTCCCATGCGGCATCCCTAAACCCTGTGGACGCCTTGCGCCAGGAATAAACGGCCCACGGCGGATAAGGAGGCCCTGGAGGCCTTATGAAAAAAGCGGGCGTCGAACGCAAAACCATCTCACCCAGAATTGTTGCTCAGGGTCAAGCAGGTGGCAGAAACCCGGCACGTGGCCAGTCAACCAAGCTTCGGAGCCAAACTTGGACTGCGGTCGGGTAAATTTGCTTGCCCGAATTCCGTAATCGATGCCAGCCCATTATACACTGTATAATAATTCATTTCGCCATTATGCATCATCATTATCTCCGGAGCGCGGTTGTGGTTGATATCCACCGTATCACCGACGTTGCCCGGGGCCTCAATCGGGGTGACATACGGGGCCTCGTAATTGGTATCGGGATTGGGCAAGGCAACTCCTTTGGGGATGCCATCGGCTGAAGGGAAGTTCCCGAAAAGATTATCGAATGTGTGGTTTTCAAGCATGATCTCCACCACCATGGTGGATGGGCGGCAGCGGGGATTGGGCACTTGCGACCAGCGGTCCCGCCACTTGGGCTGGAACCGGCCAGAAGCTGCCGAGCGCCGCAGCCATTCCACCAGCGGCTGTCAGGGTCAACAGGCGGCGTTTATTGACAAGCATCACCAATTCTCCTCTCTTTGAAAAAAGTCATCGCCATAATGAATAGTGAACTCGGAATTCACTAGAAATGTACTGCAGCTGCATGAAGATTCCTCGAGGATTTCAAGATCAAGACGTTATGATTTGGTAATATTTGCTATGCAGCACGGAGGGATATGGGCAGGGCCCTCGCTTGCCGCCACGCCATGACCGCGCATTTATGGCGCGCTGTTGCACTTCTTGCCCTGACGGGCCGTTGCCCGGCAACCCACGATTATTTTCGACAGCGCGGCAGGAATCTCTTGACGAATGTCAAACTGTAGAAATAAGTCCTGTCTCTGGCAACAACCGCCGGTCACGGAGACGTCCGGCTTCAGAATGCGGGTAATACGGCTTGGCTGAACGCCAGACATCGACGTATGGCGCTTTTTCTTAATCAGGAGGTTTGTTCATGCATAGGTCTGTCAAAAACCATACCCGGGCTACGGCCAAAATTCCCACCGCCGCGGTGACCCTCTTGTCAGCCACCGCTCTGACGCTGGCATTCACTACACCCGCGGCAGCGTTTTCGGCCAGTGGCGCCCAGTATGTGCGCCTTAAAGGCACTAGCCCGGTATTTGCTCTAGCCAGCCACACCCTGTATCATATTCCCGACGCCGCGCTGATGAACGCACTGGGGTCCTGGTCCGACGTGCAGACGACATCATCCCTTTCCGGCGACACGGTGGGCTTGCCGGTTTTAGTCCCTTACCCTTCCGGCACTCTGCTGAAGACACCAGGCCAGCCAGCGGTCTACCTGGTCTGGCAGGGGATTTTGCGTCACATCGCGAGCGGCCAGGTCTTCAGCCAAATGGGGCTGGACTGGCAATCGGTCCGGGTGGTCCCCGAAATTATGGCAAACTGGCCGGTGGGATCCAGCCTGGATCATCCGGTCTCCTACTGGCCCTCGGGCACCGTGCTGCGGGTTCAAGATCAACCGGATGTCTATGAAGTGGTGAATCAGACGCTACATCATATTCCCTCGGCCGCGATGTTCCACAGTCTGGGCTACCACTGGCGCGGCGTGCGCTCGGTGGCCGCCCTTCCCTATCCCGTCGGCAGCCCCATGACCTCTCCCCAGCGCGCTTATCCTACAGGAACTTTGCTGCAGGTTGCCGGACACCCGTCCGTCTATGCCGACGAAGCGGGCAAGCTGCGCCATATTCCCAGCGCGGCCATGCTGCGCGCCCTGGGTTACCACTTCACCGAGATACTCACCGCGCCTTCCCTAATGGGCAATCCGGTCGGCCCTCCCTTAGGAGACACGTCCCTTCCCAGCGCCCCCCCGCCTGCGCCGGTGTCTCCCCCTGCCGCCACCGCGCCGGCGGCCTCCAGCGCCTTTTATTCCATGGGCTACGGATACTACGCGGACAATGAGCCCAACGGGCCCAGCAACTCTTCGTATCAGGACTTGCTGCAAAATGCTCAGGGGCTGTCCGTCATCAATCCTGTCTGGTACTTTGTGCAAGGTCAGGGAAGCGACTGGCAGGTGACAAACTGGACCTCATCAATTCCCGCCCAGTCAGGGCAGGACAATGTGAGCGTCGTGACGCAGGAAGCCCACCGTGAGGGGCTCCTGGTGCTGCCGTCAGTCGGCATTTACTACAGCCCGTCATCCGGCCCCATCAGCACCCCCTCGGAACAGCAGGCGCTGGTCCAACAACTCGTATCGGTCGTCCAGCAGAATAATTATGACGGGTTGACCATTGACTTTGAAAGCCAGGGGTCAGGGAGCCTCTCCGTAACCGCAGCTTCCCAGCAATATACCGCCTTTATCCAGCTTCTCGGCACCGCCTTGCACCAGATGGGCAAAAAACTCATGATCGCCGTCTATGCCAGTCCGTATCCCGCCACCATTTATAATTACGCGGCTCTGGCTCCGTACGTCAACTGGATAAACATTATGGCATATCCCCAGCACAACAGCGCGACCCCAGCAGGTCCCACCCAAGGCTATCCCTGGGTGGAGGGCATCGTCAGCACAGCCCTGGCCACCGGCATCAGCCCCTCGCAGATCATCTTGGGAGTGGCCCCTTACGGACATTCCTGGACGTATAGCAACAGCGGTGTGACCGCCCACACGTACGAGTCAAACCGCGCGATTCACACATACATCTCCACGAACAACATTGTCCCGGTCTGGGACCCGCGGGAAAAGGCCATTGTGTTCACCACCGGAGCCCTAGCCCAGACGCCGCCGGCACCGCTGTCGTACAACACGTCGCAGGCCCTGGATTCTGTCAAAAATCTGCAGGCCGTCCTGAACATTGTCCTGCTGGACTACGCCGTCAGCCACGGGCAGACGGTTCCCCCCATGCTCTGGGCCGATGGCTATTATGGGTCGTACACTGCTCAGGCCGTCACCACCTTCCAGCAGGAATTCAATGTCCAGGGCGCACAGCCCGGAGTCTATGACGGGGCCACCCAGCAAGCCTTAAGCCAGGCCATCGCGCAGGATGACATTGGTCAAACCCAATGGTGGGACGAGACCTCCCGATCCTTCGGCGATCTGTTAAAATTGTCTTTACAGGATCATCTGGCGGGAGTAGCGTCATGGCGTCTGCCTTTCGAAAGTGCGGGATACTGGAGCACACTGACATCCATGACGACAATTTGGCATGAATAAAGGAGCTCACACGATGCGTTCACAATTCGCTTTAGTTATATGCAGTGTCTTGGCAGCCGGCGCAGCCGCCGGTTGCGGCCAGTCATCCCCACCCTCCTCCAACGCCAGTTTTGGAGCGCCGCATGTCACTCCCTCGCCTGCGCCGACTTCATCCACAACGTCCCCGTCAGCCTCTCCGGCGGCGAGCTCGCCCGCCCCGGCCAGCACTCCCGCGCCGCCTCAGGCCGGAGTCTATTCACAAATGACGGTGCAGGTCGCTCAGGTGGCCCCCGAGGGGTACCAAAATGTCAGCGGACAGCGGGTCGTGGTCTACGCGCTCTCTCTCAGCATTCACAATCCCACGTCCGCTATGATTCCCTTGTATCTGGATGACCTGAGCGTTGAACCGCAGGGGGCATCCTACCGTTATTCCTACAATGACCGCGCGACTGCGGGCCTCACGTCTGCCAATTCCCTTTTTCCTTGGCCGGTGGATGCCCAAGCTCCGGGATCAGTCACAGCCTACGTCCAGCCTGGCGGCACCCTCGCCGGTACCATTACCGTAGAGGTCGCGCCAGCAGCGGATTACCAAGTGGTCTGGGGAGGGCAGAGCACCCCGGCGGCCACGTTTCCGGCTTAAGCCAGCGGCAGCAAGATCCAACATTTTATAGGGGAACACCGATACCGGCGGCACCGCAATGCGCACATTGGCTATACTGAGGAGAGTCATCAATCAGGAGGGACATGGATATGGCAGGTTTGCTGGAGCGCGTGAAGACGATTCTCGGTTCGAAAGCCAACAAGGCGCTGGATTCCGTGGAGGATCCAACCGAAACTTTAGACTATTCCTATCAGAAAATGCAAGAAGCTTTGCAAGAGACGCGGAGTCATATTCTCGAAGTGGCTACGGCCAAAAAACAGTTGGAAATGCAGGTAGCCAAACTGCAGCAGAAATCGGGCCAATATGCCCAAGATGCCCGGGATGCTGTTCAGGCAGGCCGCGATGATCTGGCCGCACAGGCCCTATCGATGAAAAGCACCGCTGACCAACAGGTGGCGGACCTCCAAAGCCACGTGCAGGAGACCCAAAATGAGCAAGACAAATTGACCCAAGCCCAGCAAAAGCTGGAAAGTCAGATTGAGTCGTTCCGGACACAAAAAGAAGTGATGAAGGCCCAGTATTCTGCGGCTAAGGCCGAAGTGCAGGTCGGTCAGGCGGTCAGCGGCATCACGCAGCACGCGGAAGACATTTCGGGGACGCTGCAGCGGGCCCAGGACCGTATCTCGTCGATGCAGGCCAAGGCCTCTGCCATGGATGAGCTGCAAGCCTCCCCCGACTTCAACGCCTTACCGGGGTCGGCGAATACTGACAGCATCCGGCAGCAGCTGGATCAAGCTAAGTCCAGCACCGACGTGCAGAGCGAGCTGGCCAAACTCAAAGCTGAGATGCAAGGCGCTCAGAAACCCCTCGACCCGCCCCAGACCCCTTCGTAAATTTGCATAGTGCGACGCCAGAAAACCTCTTCTTTTCTGGCGTTTTCTGTCACCAGAGCCCCTTTCCCGTGTATCGGCCCGCCCCCAGGCGGCTGGGGGCGGGCCGATACACGGGAAAGGGGAATAAAAGTGTGTGACACCACAGGGGCGGTGCGCCTACCGCCAGACGTTTACCAACAGCTGCAGGCTGCTAGCGCCCTCACGGGCCTGAGCCTCGAGTCCATCGCGGCTGTGGCCTGTCTGGACTGGCTCCGCCGCCACGACATGCAGCGGGATTTGTGGGACATGCAAGGCAAGCCGGGCCCGGAGGCGCACGAATAGACCGGCCCAGGCGGACCCCATTTCAGTTCAGGCTGGGGAAACCCGCCGGGCCGTTTTCACTGCTTGGCCGGGAATAATTGGCGCAACGCGAGCTCGATATCCTGCGAACCGGACAGTTTCACAGTATGAAACGAGGCGTCGCGGATCGCGGAAAACGCCGACATGAGGGTGCTCGGGCCCGCTGCGGGATCGCGGACCTCCACATAGCCAAAGACTTGGACCCATGGCAGCAGGTCTTCAACGGCGTTGATGCTGAGACTGTTGTCTTCATCCGACCAGTTATCACCGTCGGAAAAGTGCAGGAAATAGAGATTTCCAGGGCCCGCAGCAAAGCGGTCGGCCATTATGCGCCGGGATAGCACATAAGCCGGCGACACTTTGCTCCCTCCGCTCTCCCCCCTGGCAAAAAACTCCTGTGGCTGAACCTCTTCAGCCCTCACCCAGTGCACAATATACACGACAGACACATTCTCGTACCGGGTTTGCAAAATCCTCAGCATCCCTCCAAAAAAAGCGCGCACCACCTCTCTCTTGGCCTCATCCACCGACGCCGACACATCGCGCACCGCCATGAGCACAGCATCCGGGCCCGATGGCCCACACCCGCGGGCCCTGAACCGCCACTGCCCGGTTTCAATAGCCCGCCGGGCGTTTTCCCCCACGCTCCAGCGTTTGTCAATCTGCGCAACCGACCTGAGGCAGCCGCCTCCTCCCATTGCAAGCTCTCCCCTTCCAGCAGCATAGACTCTCTCATCTCTATGCCACCCGGCGGCCAATATTGCCTGGGCGCCACAGCCTAAGCCGATGGACTCTCATCGAAGAAAATTCGTTGGAAATCCGCCATGGTAATCCGCACATCACGGGCCTTTGCTCCATCAGACGGCCCAATGTACCCCCGTTCTTCCATGGCATCGATGAGTCGCGCCGCGCGCGTATACCCCACGCGCATCCGTCGTTGCAGCATCGACGTTGAAGCCTGCCCGCTCTCCACCACAATTTTTACGGCATCCTGAAACAAATTATCCGTCTCCTGCACAGCGGTCTGGGCATGGTCTGTGCTGTCCTGGAATTCGATAGCCTCTTCGGCTTCTGGAGCCTGCGCGTGCTCCACCAGATAGGCCACAATTTCCTCAATCTCCTTTTCGCGGATAAAGGCTCCTTGCAGCCGCTGCGGTTTGGCAGCGCCCACGGGGTGGAACAGCATGTCTCCGCGGCCCAGCAGTTTCTCCGCTCCCGCCCCGTCGAGAATGGTCCGCGAATCGACCTGAGAGGATACCGCGAACGCGATCCGTGAGGGAATATTGGCCTTGATTGTCCCGGTGATCACGTCCACCGACGGGCGCTGTGTGGCTACAACCAGGTGAATCCCCGCGGCTCTGGCCATCTGCGCCAGTCTGGCGATAGACTCTTCCACTTCTTGCGGAGCCACCATCATCAGGTCAGCCAGCTCATCGATAATGACCACAATCAGCGGAAGGCGTTCCTCTGCGGTCTGATTGTAGCGGCTGACATCGCGCACGCCCATATCGGCAAACAGCCGGTAACGCCTCTCCATTTCCGCGACCGCCCAGCGCAATGCCCCGGCCGCCTTCTTGGGTTCTGTCACCACTGGACTCAATAGATGGGGAATGCCGTTATAAATAGACAGTTCCACCACCTTCGGGTCGATCAGCAGAAGCCGCACAACATCCGGGCTCGCGCGGAAAAGCAAGCTGGTGATCAACACGTTGATCAGCACGCTCTTGCCAGACCCCGTGGCGCCAGCCACCAGCAGGTGAGGCATCTGGTCCAGGCCCGCAATCACCGGCGCTCCCGCCACGTCCCGCCCCAACCCCACCGACAGGGGAGACGGGGACGCGGCAAAATCCGGACTTTCCAGGACCTCGCGGAGGAGCACCGGGGTAATTTCATCGTTCGGCACTTCAATTCCGATCGCAGACTTTCCCGGGATTGGCGCTTCAATCCGCACCCCAGTCGCCGCCAGCGACAGAGCGATATCATCTGTGAGATTCACGATGCGGGACACCTTCACCCCTGGCGGAGGAATAATTTCAAACCGGGTGATGGTCGGCCCCTGACTGACCTCTCCCAGTCTGACGTCAATCCCAAACTGCTTCAGGGCATTAACCAGGATGTCCGCCCGCTCGGCGGCGCCAAATCCCCTCCGGTCCCCTTTGGGCGGTTCGGGCGCTGCCAGCAGGTTCAAAGGCGGCGGCAGGTAGTTTATCGCCCCAACCGGCGCGAGTGTCCTGGGCGGGGCCGGAGGCGGCACCTGTGGTCCTCCTCCGGCGGCAGCCGTGACTGCAGGAGCTGCAGGCACAGTGCGTTCTGCTGCCGCGGGCACCGGTGCGGGAACTACCGTCGGCCGGGCCCGCGGGGAGGCAGGCGCCGCACGGCGCACAGGAGGCTTGACGGCGACCTCAGGATAAATCCACTCCTTCAGCGTGCGGTACACACCGGAAATCACAAAACCGGCTGCGCGCAATACCGCCAGCACGACCCTCCCCACAGCCGTGCCGATGGTTAAAGCACTTGCCCCGGTATACAGCATGCCGCCGATCAGCAGCAGCACCAAGCCCAGCAAAAACGCCCCGACGGGGTCGACGGCGTGAGCCACACCCTCTTCCAGGCGGGTGGCCAAAAAACCTGCCCCCGGCTTGTCCGCAAAAGGCAGCAGCACAAACACCCCGATGATGACTACCACGGCGCCCCACCCGCGGCGGTTCCCGGTAAACGACGGGCGGTCCAGCAGGCGCAAGGTGCCAGCCGCAATCACGTAAGCCGGCACCGCCCATCCCAACAAGCCAAAAGAGAAGATAAGGCCATGACCCAGGTCCCGCGTTAAAAGCCCTGAGTGGGGAAAAATCAAAGATAAATAGCCCAACAATCCCAAGGCTACCAGCAAGATGCCGCCAATTTCGCGGCGCATGTCCTTGGTAATTTGTCTGAGCACCGAACCCATCTAAAATCCTCCTAACCACAAGGCCATCAGCGCCAAAATCAGAGTGTACCATCCGAACCGACGCCAAAGCCGTGTTGCGCCGAGCGCATGCTTAACCCATTCTATCGCAAAAACCCCGCTGATGGCAGCAACTCCCATTCCCAATATCAGAGCCGGGCCCGTGCCTTGGGCCAAAATCGGCGAACCGTGGAAAGTCAGAGCGGAGGCCCCAATCACGACGGGGATGGCCATATAGAAGGAAAGCCGGGCCGCCTCCTCGGGCGCCAGGCCAAGGACGCGAGCCGCAAAAATTGTCGACCCTGAGCGGGACAGTCCGGGCCACAGGGCCAGAGCCTGAAATGCTCCCACAATGAAGGCCTGCAGCCAGGAAAGATCGGCCAAAGTGGCTGTGCCGGATTCAGCAGGAGGAGTCAGCCACAAAGCCGCCGTCGTCGCCAGCCAGCCTGCCGCCACACCTAGGGGAATAAACCAGTGGGTAATCCACGATCCCGCCCAATATCCCACCCCCGCAGCCGGGACGGATGCCACCACGAGTTGCCAGAACAGCCGCCGGTCCGCCCGTTCCCCCGTCACCAGTCCTTTCAGCCACCGGCTCAGCTCACGGCGGTAGCCCACCATAATGGCCACGAGAGTTCCCATATGCAGCGCGACTTCAATTTTTCCGCCGCTGGCGGGCATGGCCACCAAACTCCCGAGCACTATGAGGTGCCCAGATGAACTGACCGGCAAAAATTCCGTCAATCCCTGGATGAGCCCCAATAATAAAATCCGCCACACGTCTTGTCTCCCCCTCTTCCTCTATTGGCTATCGGAAGAGACAAGAAATTATGACGGGTAGCGGAAAATATTAGAACAGCACAGTGGCCACTAGACGGTTGGGTTGAAACCGCTCATCCAGGTAATCGAGCGGCTCCGTGGACAGCAGCCTCTCCAAGCGCGCGGTCCCGTCGGCGTCGCGCCGCACGAGGCAGAGGCGGCCGTCCAGCCACCATTCAAACAGCCCCTGATCATGGGGGTCCCGGGGAAAGATATCCTCCATTGCAAGCGGGGTATAGAGCATGCTACTGCACCTCCTTCTTCTCAGCACGGGCCCGGCGGGGTTTGCGGCGCCTGTCTTCAATCATGCCGTCGAGGTGGCGCAAGGCTACGTCAATGCCTCCGACCTCGTCGATAAGGCCTGCATCGACCGCATCCTTGCCCACAAGAATCGTCCCAATATCCCGCGCCAGCTCGCCTGTCGTGAACATCAATTTCCGGAAATCCTTGTCAGAAATATGGGAGTGCATCGTGACAAAATTCACCACACGGTCTTGCATCTTGTCAAGATACTCGTAGGTCTGCGGCACTCCAATGACCATGCCGTTCATGCGGATGGGATGAATGGTCATCGTGGCCGTAGCCGCGATAAAGCTGTAATCGGTCGCAACGGAGACGGGCACCCCGATAGAGTGCCCCCCGCCCAACACCAGGGAGACAGAAGGTTTGGACAGACTGGCCACCATTTCCGCCAGTGCCAGGCCCGCTTCCACATCTCCCCCCACCGTATTGAGGATCAGCAGCAGTCCCTTGATATCTTTGCTTTCCTCAATAGCGACCAGCTGCGGGATGACGTGTTCGTACTTCGTTGTCTTGTTTTGTGAGGGCAACACCACATGCCCCTCAATCTGCCCGATAATCACCATGGTGTGTATGGATGATTTGGCAGTAGGGATCTTGGCCGTGCCAAATTCCTGAATATTTTCCGCCGTATCCTGCTGGCCTTTCCTGTGCCGTGATTCTGGAATATGGGGCTCTTCCGTTTCTTCGTTACTCACATGATAGCCTTGTCGCACTGTTTTGTGTCCCCTCCTCCAATGACTGCGATTTTAGTGTTTGACAAAGTCCGGATTTCATACGCCCCGGGGTTCGATCAGGAATTTCGGACAGGGGGTGCTGGTGAACGAATTTGCATCATATCCTCTAGCAGTGAGGTGCCACGCCATGCCCAACCATGCTTTCCCCTGGATACCGCCCCTTTATGCCGCGCTGGCGAAGACCGTGCAGGCCGGGGTGCCGCCATTCTTTCTCGCGCTCGGTGTCACCCTAGGCGGGGGCCTGATCGGGTCCGTGGGGTTGTGGCTCGCAGGAAGAGGGCCGCAGGATCCCGCCCAAGCTGCCTACCGCATCCGGATCTGGGCTGTGGCAATCGCCATAGGGGGCACGTTGACAGCCCTGGAACACCTCGAAAAGGGATTTTTTGCGCGGGCTTTGCCCGCGCTCGTCCGCGACGGGGTCGCGATCGCCATGGCCTATCTAGGCGCCCAGACGGGCTACTGGCTTCTCAACTGGCTCGTCAGTCTGTGAAGCCGCGCTGGTCCGCACCGGTCGCGGCGTTTCTTCTGGGACTATTGCTCGGGCTGGCGCTGATGCAAGCCTTGGGCGTCAGGGAACGGATGCAGTCCGACCTCGAGGCGAGGAAGTGGCAGACTGAGGCCACGCAGTGGCACAGCGAAGCCAAACGTTTGAAAGATGAGGTCGGACGCATCAACAAGAATGCCCGGCCCCACCTGTATATTCAGGATGTCGCCGTCATTGTGCTCCAGTCTCCCGTGCCCCAATCGGAAGTGGTCGAAGCCCTCTCACCCTATACCCAGGCGCTGCTGGGCCTTTCCCTCGACTATCTGAAGACCCCGGTAGTATTTCACCTCTTCAACCACCGCATCATCAATATTGGCACCCGCCTTTACCGCATTCATGTGAACGCCCTGCTGCTTGGTCCCCACAGTGAGCTCATGATCTCCTTGCGCCCAGAACCCGGATCGGCCAGCACATGAAAAAAAAAGCAGCAGCCCAAAACGGGGCTGCTGCTCTTCCAAAATGGCCTATACTTCCATGATAATCGGCAAGATCATGGGCCGACGTTTAGTGCGGTCCCACAAAAAGCGCCCCAGGGTATCTCGCACAACACCCTTGATGGCCGACCACTCGGTTAAACTTCCACCTTCCATGGCCGTCAGCGCCGTCTTTACCCGGTTGCGCGCCTCGTCTAGCAGCGCTTCCGATTCCCGGACATAAACAAAGCCCCGGGACACAATATCCGGGCCGGATACCAGCAGCCCGGACTGGGCATCCATTCCGACCACGACAATCAGAATCCCGTCATTCGACAGCTGCTTGCGGTCCCGCAGGACAATATTTCCCACATCGCCCACACCGAAACCATCCACCAGCACTTTGCCCGAAGGCACCTGTCCTATCAGTTGCATCGTGTCCTGCGTCAGTTCGAACAAACTCCCGTTGTCCCCAATGAGGATATGGCTGGGATCGATTCCGATATCACGCGCCAGTTGGGCATGGTGCACCAGATGGCGGTATTCCCCGTGGACGGGAATAAAGAATTTGGGCTTGACCAGGTTCAGCATCAGCTTCAGTTCTTCTTGGCACGCATGTCCGGACACGTGAATGCCCAGGTCCCTCCCGTAAAACACGTCCGCTCCCAGACGGTAGAGGTTGTTGACCGTGCGCGACACCATCTTCTCGTTTCCGGGAATGGCCGTAGCGGAAATGATGACCGTGTCTCCGGCGTAGATCTCGACCTTTTTATGGTCGGAAGTGGAAATCCGCGTCAACGCCGACATCGGTTCTCCCTGCGAACCCGTGGTTAGTATAAGTGTCTTGGTGGCGGGCTGGCGCAGCACGGCGTCTAGGGACATCCATGTGCCTTCGGGAAAGTCCAGGTATTTCAGCTCAATCGCTTTCTGCACGATATTTTCCATGCTGCGCCCCACAACAGCCACATGCCTGCCATGACGGACGGCCGCTTCCACCACTTGCCGGATGCGGTGAACCTGGGATGCGAACGACGAGACCAAGACCCGCCCCTTCGCCTGTTCAATAATGCGGTCCAGAGTTTTTCCCACAGTCTTTTCAGAAGGCGTGTAGCCGGGACGCTCAGCATTGGTGCTGTCTGCCAGCAGCAGGAGCACACCTTCGGACCCAACCTGGGCGATTTTGTGAAAGTCTGCCACGCGCCCATCCACGGGGGTGTGGTCAAACTTAAAGTCTCCCGTGTGCACAATGGTGCCAACCGGGTTGCGGATAATCAGTCCTGTCGCATCCGGAATTGAATGGTTGACGCGGAAAAACTCCACGGAAAAGCTCCCGACCCGCACTGTGTCCCCGGGTTCCACGGGGTGGGATTTGGGATGGAGCCCTACCTGGTGCTCTTGCAACTTCATCTCGATAATGCCCATCGTCAGCCGCGTGCCATAAATGGGGACCTGAATCTGTTTGAGGAAATACGGAATGCCTCCAATATGATCCTCGTGTCCATGCGTCAGGAAAATCGCGCGCACCCGATCTTTATTCTCCAAGAGGTACGTAATATCGGGCAGAACCAAATCAATGCCAGGCATATCCACTTCGGGAAAAGCCAACCCGCAGTCGATGAGGATGATGTCATTGCCGTAAGAGACAGCAGCGATATTCTTGCCAATTTCTCCTAATCCCCCTAAAGGGATGAACTGTAATTTACCGGGTCCTGGGCGTGCCAGTGTAACCCACCTCCTATTTATCCCGCACACGGAGCAGATCAAAATGCCCCTAGCCGTCCGACTAGGGACTTATGCCAGGGGCACTTGATTTGAGGCGGCGGTTTCAGCTCCGTCCCGTGCCATGCTGATCCGCTCACACCTTTTGACCACCGAGCACTAAGTCGTTGCGGTAATTATACCGCTATTCGGTCCCGGCATGCAATGACTTTTACACTTTCGCCTGAGCTCGGCGAATTTGCTTGGCATGGAGGTAAGCCGTCCACAGTCCTCCAAAGACTTCGTCGTCCGGAGTCACCAGGGGCATGCGGACCTGTCCGGGAGCCAAGGACAGCCGGTTCAGCAGCCATTTAAGCGCAATGGGATTGGAGACGACAAACAACTGTTTGAACAAGGGCCACAAGTCGGCATGTAGAACTTTGGCATCCTCCACATGTCCCGCCAGGAAAAGTTCTGTCAGCCTCTGCATTTCCTGTCCAACGACATGAGATGCTACGGACACCACGCCGTAGGCCCCCACCGCCAAACTGGCCAGATAGAGCCCGTCGTCACCCGAATAGACCGGAACATCGGAAGACAGCCGCTGCCGCAGCCGGATGATTTCTTCCACCGTCCCTGAAGCCTCTTTGACAGCAAAGGGCACCCGGGCCTTGCGCGCTATTTTGGCGACCGTATCCGCGTCCACCATGCTGGCTGTGCGTGACGGCACGTTATACAGCATCGCTGGGCAGGAAATATGGTTTAAAATTTCCGCAAAATGGCGCACCAGTCCTTCCTGGGTCGGTTTGTTGTAGTATGGGGAGACAATCAGCACTCCATTGGCACCCCAATCTTCAGCGGCAATGGCCAGCTCCACGGTGCTGCGGGTATCGTTTGTTCCACAGCCCAGCCATACTGGAATCTGGTCGCCTACCCCTTCCCGCACAGCCTGGTAAAGCTCTAGACGCTCCTCCACGCTGAGGCTGAACGCTTCCCCTGTCGACCCTGCCAAAATCAGGCCGCCTGTGCCATGCGCCGCCAAATGGCGGGACAAATCCGCGGCAGCCTGTGCGTCCAGCTCTCCGTCTGGAGTAAAAGGTGTGATCATTGCAGTAAAAATGCGCGGCCATTTCATCGTTCCGGCACCTCCTCCGCCAAATGAAACTGTTTGTGCAGTGATGCCACTGCCCGTTCCATGTCACACCGGTGCAGCAGCAGAGTGATTGTAGAGTGCGAATCTGCAGACTGCAGAATCTCAATGTCCGATTGCGCCATCGCAGCCATCACCCGTCCCACCACACCGGGCAACCCCTGAATGGCCGAGCCGACAATCGACACTTTGGCGCGGTCATCGAATGCTTCATAGCTAAAATTGACCGCGTCGAGCGCGGCTGCTGTGACCGCCGTCTTTTCCGGTGGCACACAAAAATAGACCTGATCCGGAAAGAGGTTAATCAAGTCCACAGATACGCCCCGCTCGCCCAGTGACATAAATAGCCGGAAAGCCCAGTCTTTGTGCATGCCTACCGGCGGCGCCACGCGAAATTGCATCAGGTGCTCCAACTGGGTGATCCCGGTGACGGCATGGTCCGGATCGCGGTGGCCCCAGGGGTCGAGGGTTCCCTGGCCAGACGCGATGAGGGTCCCCAAAGATTCCGAGAACGTGGAGCGCACACGGATTGTCACGCCAAACTGACGTCCAATCTCCACCGCCCGGGGGTGAATGACTCTGGCGCCCAGATTGGCCAGCTGAAAGACCTCTTCATAATCCAGCGCCGCAATAGTGCGCGCCTCCGGTACAATACGGGGGTCAGCTGTCTTAATGCCGTCGACGTCGGTGAAAATATCGACAACATCGGCCCGCAGGGCCGCCCCCAGCGCCACGGCGGTCGTGTCGGAGCCGCCCCGCCCCAGGGTTGTGATCTTCCCGCCCTGCGTCCTTCCCTGAAATCCTGCAATAACCGGCACTATTCCCTGCGCGGTCAGGTCTTCCAGCGCTGTCGGAATGACCTCAATGATGCGGGCGTCACCGAAGCTGGCATCTGTCACGATTCCCGCTTCGCCCCCCGACAGGGCCTTCGCCTGAAGGCCGATGGCCCGGAGGTGCCCGGCCACAATCACGGCGCTGATCACTTCTCCACAGGAAATCAAGAGGTCGCGCTCCTCCAGAGGAGGCTGGCCCTGATCCTGAAGGAGACCCAGCAGAGTGTCTGTGGCGTAAGGGTCTCCCAGCCTGCCCATGGCTGACACGACGACAATGACCTGGTGACCTTCCGTGACCGCCTTGTGCACCCACTGCGCCGCCACATCGCGGCGCCCATGGTCACGGACTGATGTGCCGCCGAATTTCTGAATCACCAAAGACACAGGGATTCCCCTCCTCGTCAGGCCCACCGGGACATCAGTGTCTCAACAATTTGCACGGCATTGGTCGCCGCGCCTTTCCGCAGATTATCTGCCACGATGAACAGGTGCAGACCTTGGTCGACAAAGAGATCCCGCCGGATGCGCCCGACTAGCACCATATCCTGCCCAGCGGCATCTAAGGGCGTGGGCACAGCGCCCCGGCTTGGATCATCCACAACGACAACACCAGGAGCCCCGGCTAGCAGTTCGCGCACGTCCTCCACGGCAAATGGCTTCTCAGTCTCCACATAAACGGATTCAGCATGGGACACGAACACTGGTACACGGACCGCAGTCGCGCTGACAGGCAGGGCTTCCCCAAAAATTTTTTGGGTTTCCCTCGTCAATTTCCATTCTTCCCCGGTATAATCCTCATCGCCGAATTTGTCACAATATGCAAGCGCGTTAAATGCGATCGGGGTCGGATAGGTGCTGGGGATGACAGGCTGCCCCTCCAAAGCCTGGCGGGTTTCTCGCCGCAAGGTGTCCATGGCTTCGCGGCCGGTTCCCGACACCGCCTGATACGTGGATACGATCACCCGCGTCAGGCCATACTGGCGGCGCAGAGGTTCAAGCGCCACCACCATCTGGATCGTGGAGCAATTGGGCGAAGCGATGATCCGTGACTCGCCGATAGCGCCTGGATTCACCTCAGGGACCACCAAGGGCACGCTGGGGTCCATCCGAAAATAACTGGACTTGTCGACCACAGTCACACCGTGGCGGGCGGCTACCGGGGCGTAGCGCTGACTTGCCTCATTGCTAGCCGCAAAGAAAGCGACATCTATGGAATCCCAGTCGGCGGATTCTACACTCTGCACGGGTATGGACTGTCCGCGAAAATCCACAGAGCGGCCATGGCCTTCGGTTGCCAGAGCGGTCAAAGACCTGACGGGAAAATCCCGCTCCGTGAGGATGTCAATAATTTTCTGGCCCACCAGTCCCGTGGCCCCCACAATCGCGACGCGCAATTCCTTCACGTGATTCGTCACTCCTAAGTTATCAATTCCATGGCACTAGCATCGGTTGCATCTGTTCCTGACGCCAAGCCGCTTGCACGGCCGGGACAATCAGTTCCAGATGCGCATCGATAGACCGTGGTTTACGTACCGGATCGTCTTGTCCAAATGGCACAAAGTAGATATTGCGAGCACTGAGCAGACGTCCTAAATTCACAGCATTGAGACCCAGCAAATCGTTTGAGGTGATCGCCAGCAGCACAGGGCCCCCATTGCGCAACTGGGCTTTGACCGTCATTGTCACCGGAGAGTCATTGATGGCATTGGCAATTTTCGCCAGAGTATTCCCCGTGCACGGCATCACCAGCACCACGTCAAACCAGTGCTGCGGGCCGCTCGGCTCCACCTCGGGAATTGTGGTGAGAATCTCCTGGTCCGTGACTTTGGCAATTTCTTCTGTCCAATACTCCCCAGAGCCAAACCTGGTGGTGACGTGAAGGATGCTGGGCGAGAGAATAGGCGTGACAGCCGCACCGTGGTCAACCAATAGTTTCATTGTAGCGACAGCCCGGTGCATATTGCAATGGGATGCCGCCATGGCTACGCCAATTTTTACCCCGTTTAGCGAACGGCCTTCCATTTGTTCATCTCCTCTCCTGATGGGTCGGCATTGCGGCGCTGTCCTGAAGAATAAACGCCAAGGTTTCCCAGATGATTTCAGCTGCCCGTCTCGGGGCGACATCGCCTGGCACGCCGAGATAGGACTCATACCGCGCCATTATGCGCTGGTCGCGCTCCAGCCCCGCGGCCAGTCCGCCGGGTTTTGATGCTAGGTCAATAATCCAGGCGGGGTCAGTAGCGTCAGCCCAGTCCCGGTTGATAATGGGCACAGGAATCGTGTTGAAGATTCCATCAAGCGGCGGGCACCACGCCGGGTCCAGCGGGTGCACGGGAAATCCCATAGCCGAAGCCATCGCCCGTTTTTCTACTGACCTGTCGAAAATTTCCACAAAGGCCCCGTAGCTTTGCAGGCGCAGGGCCAGAACGGACCCCACCCGGCCAAACCCTAAAATGCCCAGCGGGCGGTGATACAAGGTCAACCCCGAGCGGCCGATTGCTGACCGGATAGCTCCCTCGGCCGTGGGCACGGTATTCAACCACATGAACGTGGGCTGATTGCGGTATTCGACAGTCGTAATGCCGCACGTTCCCGCCCACTGGCTGACACGGGGAGCAATCAGCCCAGCCGCCACCAGCCCACCGGGTCCCATATGGGCCATGAAATCCGGGGTCAGGGTGACGGTGCCGTCAACCGTCCGCATGGAACCATCTCCATCAATTCCTGTCATGGGACCGATGAAAATTGATACGGGCTCCCCGTCCGCATGATAGGGCGCAATACCAGAAACTGAAAATCCCCAGGTTTGGACTAGAAATCCCTGCTCCTCCAAGAAACGGCATAGCCAGGCGTCCCGCGCATCGCCGCCTGCCACTACAACGCGTGTTGACACATTCCCATCCCTTTCTGTAATCGCTCATCCTCTTCTGTCACTATACGGAAGTCTCGGGCGATAGTTCCGCCGTTTCGGGTTTCCATAACTTCCCATGGCTTAGTTGTGCGACCTGATTCCGGCAGCACCTCTGGCGGCCTTCATAAGGGCTTCACCCGAAACTGTGGGCTGGCAACGGCCAAAACCGCCTTGGGCAAGAAAAAGCCCGGGACAGTCAGTCCCGGGCTAATCTGAAGCCAAAAGTCTTCTCAGTGGACATGAATATCGGATGCCCCGTGGTCTTCAAAAAGCCGTTGGGCTTTATCCACCTCGGGGGCGTCAGCCCGCACCATCAGCAGAATGTCGCCTTCCTTCAGCCGCCTCTCGTAGCCGTGGCTTTCGTTGCTGGGAATCCCGTAATCCACCAGGGCGCCGGCCACTCCTCCCGCCACAGCTCCCGTCAGAGTCGCCGCCAGCGGGCCTGCCGCGATAATGGGCCCGACACCCGGAATCGCCAGGGCGCCGACCCCAGCCAGCAAGCCTGTCACCCCGCCCAAGGTCCCACCCCAGCCGATGCCGTTTCCTAAATTGTGCATGCCGTCTCCCGGATGTCCCTCGCGGACTTTGCCGTCGTGGCGCGCCACCAAAGAGATATCCTTTTCCGGCACGCCCCGTTTCTTCAGGACATCCACGGTTTCCTCCGCATCATGGTGATTTTTAAAAGCTCCTACCACGGTTTTCTCCAAACTAACCCCTCCTTTTCAGGTGACCGGGGTTAGTATGCCCGACTGCTGACAGCAGCCGATATTCAATTTTCTCCAAATTCAGCGGGCTGTGCGGTCTCATCCAGGTCGACAATCATCACCTCTGGCCCGATGCGGCGGATGACCCGCCACGGGATCACGGTGGTGCGGCCTTGACGCACCAGCCGCCCCCGGGGTGGGACCAAAATGGAATGAATCAGGCCGCTCCCCGGGTCGATTTCCAAATCCGTATCACCCAAAGGCCCCAGCCGCTCTCCATTGGTCAAGTTGATGATCTCTTTGGAAGCCAATTCACTAAAGCGCATAAGGCATTCCTCCTTGGGAGAAGCTTATGCGTGAAAGCTCTTATCTAGCACCGGCTCCAGACCTCGCACGGGACCGCATGCGGCCACCCCCCACGGCCTGGCGGAAAGAAGGGAGCGGGCCACGCGGGTAATTTGGGCACAGTCGACCGTTTCCAAACGGCGCAGACGTGCTTTGGCTTCAAGCGGGCTCGCGCCGTAGACCGCATAGGCTCCCATCCGGGCCATGCGGCCGTCGGGAGTTTCCATAGTGAAAGCCATGCCCGTTTCTGCTTGGGTCAGCGCCCATTCCCGCTCCTCGGCACTCGGGCCGTTCTCAAGCAAATTCAGAATCTCTTCCGCTGTCGCTTCCAAAGCTTGCGGCACTGACTGCGGGCTTAACGCCATATAGATGGAAATTTCCCCCCAGTCCTTAAATGCACTGTAGGAGGACGAAACGGTGTATACCAGACCTTCATCTTCCCGCAAGCGCTGCCACAGGCGTGAAGAATTCTGTCCTCCCAGAATTGTCGCCAGCACCAGGGCAGCATCATGGTCGGCATCAAACATCCATGGTGCGGGAACCCCGAGCGTGACATGCACTTGCTCCCCCACTTTTTCCAGAATTTCCGTATGGGGCAAGAGCACGGGTGCCGACCGCGGCGGGATCTGAAGCCCAATGCGGTGGCTCGGCCATGCCAGCGCCGCGGCCCGGTCCCTCAGGTGGCCGATGCCTTCCCCGCTCAACACCAGCGTCATATTTCCCGGATGATAGTAGAGGCGGTGAAATTCCCGCAGTTTTTCTGCAGTCAGTTGGTGCAGGCTCGCTCGCGTGCCGAGGATGTCATGGTGAAAACGCTCTTCAGGATACAACGCAGCCATGTACAACTCGCTCGCCCGGTCCTCCAAATCATCCTCCGCTTCCAACAGTTCTTCGACAATAACCTGGCGCTCCTTGACGATGTCTCCCGGCCTCAGCCAGGGCTCGCTCACCATGGCCCAGAGCAAGTCGAGCGCTTCTCCCGCTTTGGACGCGAGCACTTTAGCATAAAACACCGTATAGTCCCGCGTGGTGAAGGCATTAATCTCCCCCCCCAGATGATCCTGGATATTCGCGATATCCCGGGCAGACCAGCCACGCGCCCCTTTAAACACGGCATGCTCAAGAAAGTGGGCGGCACCAAATTGTTCAGGATGCTCATCGCGGGATCCGACATGAACATAAAATGCCATAGCCGTGGTCCCTATTGAACCGTAGTCGTCCCATGCCAGAGAAAGGCCTGAAGACAGTGGGGTCAAGTAATTTATATCATCTCTCCTCCCTTTCCTCCGCCACGTGTGCTTGGCGCCCTGCTGCGGCGCAGAACCCACACTCCCGCGGCGGATCCGGCAAAGAGGCAACACCGAACAGCGCTACCCCGTTGCTAGTTGTCACCCCTCATGATACCAAAGGCCAGCCCTTTTGGGGTAGCACTGCGGCTTATCCCTAACCATCCCCCACGGGAGTCCCCACCTTCAACAGCGCCGACACCGTGACGAGTTGGTATCCCTGGCTGGTGAGTCCCTGAATAATCAAGGGCAAGGCCTTCGCTGTCCGGTCAGTCGGGTGCATCAGGACAATAGCACCAGGCTTTGCCCGGCTCAGGACTTTGTTCACCATGTAAGACACGGACGACGAGGGCCTCCAGTCAATCGTATCGATCGTCCACATCACCAAGGGCATGTGCAGGACCGCCGCGGCCTTCAACACACTCGGGCCGAGTTCTCCGTAAGGGGGAGCATAAACCGCAGGAGTCACGCCCACCACGCCGTGGACAGCCTCGTTGGTCTTTTGAATGTCCGTGACATTCTCATCGACTGACATGGCCGCTGGATGGCCGTGAGCCCACCCGTGATTTCCTATCTGCATACCGGCTTTCACGATGTCTGCCAGTTCTTGGGGATGCTGCTGAGCCCATATTCCCCCCACCATGAATGTCGCCCGGGCGTGGGCCGTGCGCAGCGCCGCCAGAAGTTGCGGCACATACTCTGTGCCCCAGACCACGTTGATGGTCAGGGCCACCGCCCGGCGCGCAGTCACAACACGGTAGACGGGTCCGGGCACGGAGGCTTCCACCGCCGGCTGAGACCGCGGCGCGGGGGTATGAAACACGAAGACACTCGCCAGAAACAGCGCAAACAGTGACAGCACTTTAGCCGTTGGCGAGCGCAAGGATATCACCTTAATCCACATGACTCTCCCCTCCTTCCTTGTCCTATGTGGCCAGGCCGAAGGCTAGAACGGGAGTCATCTGGCCATTGAATGCACTTTGGACTGGCGCGGAAATATTGAGACCGGAGAGAGGGGATGAGGACTGGAAGGAAAATTCCACCGAGGGCCTGGCCATGCGGAGGCGTGGGCGGTTTATTCGGAGGTGGTTCTAGAAGCATCCTCGTTCCGCATTAAACAACCGTCCCATCCCTCCCCCCGCTTGCAGCAAAACTGCTATTTTACGCCGCAAGCATTCCTGCCCGCAAGTGGGGCTCCCCCACATTAAGGGAGAGATCTGGATCGGCAGGCTTACTGGGCGTCTGGATCCACTAACCGGTAGCCAACTCCGGGCTCGGTGATGATAAATTGAGGGCGGGCCGGGTCCGCCTCAATTTTTTTGCGCAAATGTCCAATGTAAATTCTCAGATAATGTCCGTCATTTTCATAGCTGGCATCACGCCAGGCTTGGTGCAGCAGCTGCGTATGCGTCACCACCCTGCCGAGATTCAAGGCGAGGACACGGAGCAGCTCATATTCGATGGGTGTCAGGTGTACGGCTTCCCCGTGCCTCTCCACGCTGTGCCGGTCTAAGTCCACCACCAGTGGACCGGCATGAATGGCAGCCTCCTCAGGAAGTTCCCGGCGGTGACGCAAGGCCACCCGCACCCGGGCCATCAGTTCATCCGTTCCAAACGGCTTCGTCACATAATCATCCGCCCCGTGGTCCAGCGCGGCGACTTTCTCCTGCTCCCCGTCATGGACCGTGAGCATGATGACGGGCACAGCAGACTCCCGGCGGATGTGTTTCAGCACCTCCGTCCCTGTCATGTCAGGCAGGCCCATATCGAGGAGGACGATGTCGGGATGAAAGGCCATGGCCATAGACAGTCCTTCCTGTCCGGTACTGGCGCCGTATGTCAGATAGCCAAAATCATGAAGCATCAACCGCAGCATCTCCCGAATTTGCGGCTCGTCATCAATAATGAGAATAGTCGCATCCACGTTCTGTTCTCCTCTCTCCCCGGCGCATGGCCTCACGCCACCGGGGTCCAAGGAATCTCGATGGTGATGACCGTTCCTGTGGGACTGTTCGGTGCCGCATAGACCCGGCCCCCATGGGCCTGGACAATGCCCTGGCAAATCGCCAGGCCTAGCCCAGTGCCCGGAATGTGCTGGGTCTGGGGAGACCGGTAGAACTTTTCAAACAACTTTGCGGCTTCTTTGGGGTTAATGCCTACCCCTTGGTCACGCACTGCGATCTGCAGCACCGGCGCCATGGCCGTGAAGACCACCTCGATCGGGCTTCCCTCTAGAGAATATTTCGCCGCATTGCTCACCACATTCACCAGGGCCTGCTCAAACAGCACTTCGTCAACCATCACCGGACCTAAATTGTCGGGAAGCGATACGGACACCGGGTGATTTTTCAACACTTCCTGCAATTGGCGCAGCACCACCCCAACCAAGTCTGATGCATCGCACGCTTGGCGGTTCAAGCGGAGCATCCCGCTCTCCAGCCGCACCATGCCCAACAAGTTGGTAATCAGCCGGTTTAATCGCATCACCCCATCCCGGACGGTGGCCAGCAAGTCCCGGCGGCTCTCTGCTGACAGGGTTTGCTGGCCGTCTGCGAGATGGTCGACCGCACCCATCATAGCGGTCAGGGGGGTCCGCAATTCGTGGGAGAGGGAGTCAAGCAGCGCCGTGTGGAGCCGTTCAGACTCCGCCATCAGCTGCGCCTGGCGGGCCGCCTCCTCATATCGCACGCGGGCCACCGACACCGCCGCGAGTCCCGCCAGGGCAGCTAGGGTGTGACGCCGCTCCTCATCAAACCGGCCGCCTTGGCCGTATTCGCCGAGGCACATCACCCCATGCACAGTCTCTTCGGTTTTCAAGGGAATGTAGAGCAGCTCCGGTTCGTGCCGCTGTCCAAACCCTACGGGTTCTCCATGTTGGAAAACCCATTGCAGCACATCGGGATTCCACGGTCCCGCACTGCGGGCGGCATGATCAGTTGGCGCCATGCGGCCCGCGGAATCCGGCAGGGCCACCCACACGGCCACTCCCATGGTCTCCGACACGTGGCGGACTACGGCCTCTACGACCTCGTCAATATTTTTCACGGCCGCAATGTGCCGGCTTAGGTCGTAGAGAGACATCATCACAGTCTCCCGGCGGTGGGCATCTTGAGCCTGATGCTGCAGCGACGACGTCAGTCCCGCGGTCAGGGCCCCGACGATGAGAAACACGGCAAATGACAAGAGATAGCGCAAGTCGCTGACGGCATAACTGAAGATCGGGAGAACAAAGAAGTAATCAAACGCCATCACTCCTAGGACTGCGGCGTAGAAAGAGGTCCATAAACCCCACCGGACCGCGCTCCATAAGACCGGTAGAAGATAGAGGAGGGCGATGTTGACGGGTTCAAATAACTGACGCGGAAGCCACAGCAGCAAAGTGGTCAGGGCAACCAGTCCGGTCGTCCAGGCATAACCGCCCAGCCCCCCATTTTTCTGAACGGAGCGCACATCAGCCCACGCTGTCCAGTGCGGTCGCAGCACCCTCCACTTGGGCGTCTGGGATGTTGCCGACGGCACAGAAAGACGGCGGCCAAATTTTCTCATGGAATACCACATCCTCCTGTTCCAACCCCATCAGCACGCCGCTCCAAGCATTTGGCACAGCACCCACTGTCAGGAGGCGGCGGCCACACGCCTTGGAATTCCCCGTCATTTTACCCGCTCCGCCTGCCTGCTAACAACCCCGCCAGCCAGACGGGGACCGGACAACGGCCACTCTGCGCACGGGATGTCACCCGCCAATTCCATGGCGTGCCTGCCGCCATGGAATTGGCGGGACATGCGGCGCGGAAGCGGCCCGAACGACAAATACCGATAAAGGGGTCCGCGCCAGGACAGTGCCGGGGACAGTGCGCCGCATCCAGTGCCGGAAGTTACGGACCGGACCTCCCCCTAAGACGATCGTGTCGCATGCCTGCGCCGCGGCAGTCCCGCAGATCACGTCGGGGATGGACACTCCTGTTTTATGGAGAAATTCGGTGCGCTCGATCCATGGACGGAATATCTCCTGCTCCATGCACTTCTGAATCTTTTGAGCCACTTCGATTTCATAACTCATCGGCAACCGCGGGCCAGGAAACCTTCCGGTAAAGATTTCCGTCACATAGAGCATTACCGTGAACAGCCGAGAATCTTGCGCCATCCATGTCCGCACAGCCGCCGCCGCATGGTCTGCATGGCCCCGCGCATCCAGAGCCAACAATACCCGCTGCATGATCCGCACACCTCCTTGTATTTGATATCCCGTGCGAAGGCGCTTCCATTTTGCATAAAGCGCCCATCTGAATTGCGGGCGCGATCCCTTTTGGCCCGGTCAGAAAAAAGGGAAATCGCCGCTGCCCCAAATGACTACCCAGGCACATGCCCACAGCCATCCGGTAATCAGCACCACAGTGGGAACCAGGGCCCCCCTGTCTGCCAGCATACTGGCCATCCCTGCCAAAACCCCGCCCGCAAGGCCTCCTGCGGCGGCAATTTTCCCTGCCTCCCAGCGAGCCCTCCTGCGGGCATCTTCGCGGGAACGCCCCGCATCCGGCAGGGAAACCCACCGCACTTTATCCCACCGCCAATACACAGAGCCGTGCCCCCGTTTCCAACGCCAGCAGGCCGTATAACCATTCAAAGCAAGACTGGCCACAATCTCTGAACCCCGTCCTCCGTCCCGCTGCGCCACAATATTCCAGTGCCCGCCTCCCCGGTCCACTAGGTGGCAGGGGACGCTGGCCGACACTAAAGACCTGGAGACCGTCTCCATCAGCACCTGTTCAGGTTTGCCCCTGTCCTCCATGTCCCACTGGGCAATCGTCTGCATCACGTCAGAAGCGGAAGCCGACAGGGCCGGAGACAGAGCGCCGGCGGCAGCGCGCTCCAAATGCCCTGCTTCCGGCAACCGCGTTCCGGGAGCGGTCACGTCAAGCCATTCGCAAAATGCCCCCCACAGCTGGCGGCGCAGTGCCGCGGCCACAGATCTTTTTTGTAACGGCGCATTCGCCGTCCAGCGGTTCACCCCTGCAGCCGTCCGGCACAGGCAATCGATCCCCACGGGGGTTGCGCAAATCTCCCAGACCGGAACACCGGATGTGCTGGCTCCGACAAGTGGCCAAAACACTGTCCACATCTCTTTGCGGCCGGACGACCGGCGCCTCACCCGCGCACGGAGGCCCAAGGGAACGACCGATTCCCGCACCACATGCCGGACAAACTCCAGGTTCTCCAGTACATCGCTCATGGCAAGAGTTCCCCTTTTTCCCAATAATCCCGAATGGGGGAAGGGACCTGCTGCGACGCTAGTCCCTTCCCGCGGGTTAATGATGGCGGAGCTGGTCAAGGGCCACATTCAGCAGGACCACGTTGATGCGTTTCGGACCGAAGACGCCCAACTCGGGGCCAAGCACCTGCGACGTAACCAAACGTCTCAAACTCGCCTGGCTCAATCCCGTATATTTCGCCACACGGGGCACCTGGATAAGCGCGCTCTGGACCGTAATATCCGGGTCGAGCCCTGATCCGGAGCTCTCCACCAAACTGAGGGGAATCTGGCTGGCTTTCAGGCCGGGCGTTGTCTGGAGATATCGGAGGATGCGCGCTTTCACATCTTTTACCAAAAGGGCGTTGGTCGGTCCATAGTTGCTGGGGGCCGAATTGAAAGCATTATACGGCTGCGGTTTGCCTGTCGCCACCGACACCGTATCCGATGGCCTTCCCCAAAAATACTGGAGTCGGTTTCCAAAGTACTGGCCGACGTGCCGTGCGGCGACGGGGCGGCCACCGAGCGCGACCACACTGCCGTTGGCCTGCCACGGAAAAATCAATTGGCCCAGTCCCACCATCACCAAGGGAAATCCCAGCCCTAAAATCACCCAGAGCATCACGGTGAGCAAGACGGCCCGTTTCAATGTCTGAATCACGTTCTGTCTCCTTTCTGCGGGCTTAGGCCAGCCCGAACAACCCCAGCACATGGTCGATGCCCCAAATGCCGACAAAGGGGATAATCACTCCTAGGACCCCCCAGTTGAAGATGTTGCGGAGAAGCAGGCGGTCGGCTGACTGCGGACGATACTTCACGCCCCGCACGGCAAAAGGGATAAGTGCGGGAATAATCAGGGCATTGAAAATCAATGCGGACAAAATCGCGCCTTGAGGCGTCTTCAGCCCCATGATGTTGAGGGCGGACAGTCCATGCAGAATAGGGACCGCAGCGAACATGGCGGGCACAATGGCAAAATACTTAGCAATGTCGTTGGAAATGGAGAAAGTCGTCAGGGCCCCCCGGGTAATCAGCAGCTGCTTCCCCACCTCCACCACGTCCAGAAGTTTGGTGGGGTTCGAGTCGAGGTCGACCATATTGCCAGCCTCTTTGGCGGCCATAGTGCCCACCCCCATCGCCAGTCCCACATCAGCCTGAGCTAGAGCGGGCGCGTCATTGGTGCCGTCCCCCGTCATCGCCACCAATTTACCCTCGGCTTGTTCCTTCTGGATGAGAGCGAGCTTCCCTTCCGGATTCACCTCGGCCAGCACGTCATCCACGCCCGCTTCCGCCGCGATCACCTCCGCGGTGATCCGGTTGTCGCCCGTCGCCATCACGGTGCGGATACCCATGGCCCGAAATTCTGCAAAGCGCTCTTTCAGTCCCGTCTTAACAATATCTTTCAAACGGATGATGCCAAGGGCCCTGCCGTCCACAGCGACCGCCAGGGGCGTGCCGCCGTCACGCGCTACCCGCTCCGCGTTATTCCGGAGTTCGGCAGGAGGGCTGTTCACCATGCTGATGATGGCATCCACAGCCCCCTTGCGCAGGCGCCGCCCATCAGCCAGGTCGATCCCGCTCATGCGGGTGTTGGCCGAGAAGGGGACAGGCTCACCGGATGGTGCTGCCATCTCTGCACGGTGCAGAATTCTCTGGGCCAGTTCCACCACCGAACGCCCTTCCGGTGTCGTGTCAGCGGTTGAGGCGATCCACGAGACCTCCGCCAACTCCTCAGGCGACACTCCTGGCACGGGCAGGAACTCGGTGGCCATCCGGTTGCCGATAGTGATGGTGCCCGTCTTATCCAGAATCAGCGTATCAATGTCCCCGCACACCTCGACGGCCCGCCCGCTTTTTGCGACCACGTTGATTTTAGCGACACGGTTCATGCCGGCAATACCGATAGCCGACAGCAAGGCGCCAATGGTCGTGGGGATCAGGCACACCAACAGGGCGACCAGCGTTGTGGTATTGACGACATGGGGCCCGTAATAGTGGGCAATAGGCCCCAGCGTCACCACGACCATGACAAAGATGAGAGTCAGCACCCCCAATAGCGCCGACAGCGCGATCTCATTCGGAGTCTTTTGCCGTTCAGCCCCTTCCACCAAGGCAATCATGCGGTCCAAAAACGTCTGGCCCGGGTCGGCCGTAATCTCCACCACCAAGTGGTCAGATAACAGCACTGTCCCTCCCGTGACACTGTCGCCGGGCGACTTAATGACGGAAGCCGACTCACCCGTAATGGCCGACTCGTCCATGGCCCCAACTCCTTCAGCCACCACACCATCACCGGGCACGGTATCCCCCGCCTCGATCTGCACCCGCATGCCCCGGCGCAAAGCCGCTCCTTCGACCCATTCCCAAGCCCCACCGTCTTTCAGGGCCCGGGCCCGCGCGCCGGCACGGCTTTGCCGCAGTGAATCAGCTTGGGCCCGGCCCCGGGACTCGGCGTAGGCTTCCGCAAACGTGGCAAACAGCAGGGTCAGTATGAGGATGATTGTCACTAACCCGTCATACTCGCGGGAAGGTCCCGTGTTAGCCGTAGCGGTCAGCCACAAAGTGATAACGGTTCCCACTTCCACGACAAACATTACGGGGTTATGCACCATGATCCGCGGATTTAATTTAAGAATCGTGTCGCGCGCCATCTCCCCCATACGAGATGGGCGCTTTGCCGGTTGGTGCTCTACAGCCGATGTTGCCACCGGAATCCCTCCTCAACCTTCAGGTCAGATTTAAGAAAATAGATGGTGCGCCACCAGCAGGTAATGTTCGGCCAGAGGGCCTAGCGCCATAATCGGAAAGAATGTCAGGGCGTTGAGCACGACCACCGATCCGAGGAGAATTCCCCAGAACAGCGGGGTATCCGTCCGCATCGTGCCCGACGTCTCGGGTACCGCCTTTTTCTGCAGCAGCGACTCCCCGACCAGCAGCATCACCACCACGGACGCATAGCGGCCGATAATCATCGTGATGCCAATCGCCACCTCATAGAAAGGCAGCGACGCCCCGAGACCGCCAAAGGCCGACCCGTTATTGGCCGCACCGGACGTAAATCCATAGAGAATTTCCGAAAGGCCCTGCGGGCCGGCATTGAAGACTCCCGCCATCCCCGCGGACGTCGATACCGCCAGGGCTGACCCCGCCAAAATCAGCAGAGGGTGCAGCAAGAACGCTATCGCCGTCAGGGACACTTCCTTCGCCTCAATTTTCTTGCCGAGAAACTCCGGAGTCCGCCCCACCATCAGTCCCATCAAAAAGATAGTCAGGATGACAAACATGAGCATATTCATAAGCCCAACACCTTTGCCGCCAAAGACCATGTTGAGGAACATGCCCAAGAAAACCGCCAGACCGGGGATCGGCAAGAAACTATCATGCGCGCTCGCCACCGATCCGGTGGTAAACGACATGGTGCTAGTCTCGAAGATGGAGGTGCCGCCCATGCCCTGCTGCAGTTCCGTGCCCACGTAATTGCCGTGCCCGTGGAGCCCCAAAGCGTTGATAATGGGATTGCCAGCCGCTTCAGGAAAGTAAATCATCGCCAGCATCGCCAGGAACAAGGTCCCTGCTACGGCAATCAATGTCCACGCCAGCCGCTTTTTGCCAGAAAACAGCCCAAACATGTAGAAGAACGCGACTGGCACCAAGCCCATGGCGATACTCTGCAGAACATTGGTCATAGCCGAGGGGTTCTCTAAGGGATTAGCGCTATTCGCGTTGGTAAATCCTCCCCCATTCTGACCCAAATGCTCAATGGCCTCCCACCCCGCAATCGGCCCGCGGGGAACAATCTGGGTTTGCCCTGCCAGCGTGTGGAGGTGCAGGTAAGGCGCCAGTGTGTCCGGCACCCCCGCCGCCACAAACGCCACACCAAAAATCAGCGCCAAGGGCAGCAAGACCCGTGTCAAGAGCAAAGTCAGGTCAACAAAGAAATTCCCCAGCTTCCGGCCCGACACGCCCCGGATAAAGGCCAGCCCCACTGCCCCCCCGCTGGCCGGAGTCACAAACTGCAAAAATTCCAAGACGGCGAACTGGGAAAAATACGACATGGTGTTTTCCCCGCTGTACGCTTGCCAGTTGGTGTTGGTGGTGAAACTGGCCGAGGTATTAAAAGCCAGCCCCGCATTGACGTTGCTGAAATGTTCGGGGTTGAATGGCAGAGCGCCCTGGACTCTGAGAAGGGTATAGGCCATCAGCGCCCATACCATGTTCGTCAGAACAAACGAGACCCCATATTCCCAAGCCGTCATGTCGCTGTCCCGCGTCACATGAATGATGCGGAAAATGAGATTCTCCAACGGTTTCAGGGGCCGGTCCAGTAACGTCGGCTGAAACGTAAACACTTTGTACATGTAAGTCCCCATGGGTTTCAATAAGAGGAGCAGCCCTCCTATGACCACAGCCCAAGAGACGATGGTGCTGACCGTCACGGCATTGTCACTCCCTGCTCAGAATTTTTCAGGATGGATAATCACATACACGAGGTAGATCATAATCACAACCGAAATGGTCAGCAGACCCCATGTGCCCACCGTATTACCTTCCCTCTATAGATTTCTGGAGCACACGCATCAGCCCGATGATTCCCAGGTACAGTCCAACCAAAAGCAATCCTAGCCCTGCCGTTTCCAATACCCGCACTCCTCTCCGCAGGCAGGATGCCTGCACGGTCTTGTGGCACCACATCCGAGCTCCTTGTTGGCTGCCTCACCCACTATACGGCGGCGCATTTGGGGGATAAAGTAAAAAGATCGTAAAAATTGAAAGGGACTGTGGTGCCAAACTCCTTCTGGACAGATTCTTTGACCATAGTTTCCCATGCTGCTCCGCCGCGCCCCGCCGCATGAAAAATGCCCTTATCTGCCGGCTTGACCGCTCCTGTCGGCAGGTCCAGGCGCTGGCTCTGGCGAATATCCTAGTGCGCTCCCATGGGGAGGTCGATTCCTCTGTGGTCTCACGAGGCCGCACCATAGTTTGACCCGGAGCGCCATGGGCACCTCACCTTGTTGCGGGCCGTTGGCCCAGCACGCGGAACAGAATCCTTTCTCTTCCCGTCTTTGCCCCATGGCCCTCATGTGAGTAGCATGAATTTGGGAGGCTGTCCGATGAACGTCGGGTTTCCCCGCTGTGCGGGACTCGATGTGCATAAGAAGACCGTCGTCGCCTGCGTGTTGATTCGGGACGACGCCGCACCCCGCAAGACGATCCAGACTTTTGGCACCGCCACCGCCGATCTCCGTGCCCTGCGGCTTGGCTCACACAGCAGCAGGGCACCTATGTGGCGCCATGCATCCCCAGATAAGTCAGGTTGGGGCTCCGGAGTGGAGGAACCCTGCTATAATTTAGATAAAACGGGGTGTTTGGGGGTGTTGTGATGACAATTCTGGAGTGGGCCGATAAGTTTTCCACCGACGAAAAGTGTCGGGATTATCTCTTCCAACAACGATGGCCCGAGGGGTTTTTGTGCCCAAAATGTCAGGGACAAAAATACTGGAAAATTCAACGGTCCGAACGGACCGCCCCGGTCTATGAATGTGCCCAGTGTCACCATCAAACCTCGGTGACCGCCGGGACGCTCTTTCATCGCACCAAAGTGGCCTTGCGCCTCTGATTTATGGCGATCTTCATGGTTGGGGTCGATAAAGGCGGCAAGTCGGCCCTCGCGTTAAGCCGTGAATTAGGCCTGCCCTATGTGACGGTCTGGCTGTTGCATCATAAAATTCAGCACGCCATGGCCGATCGCAACCGCCGCTATCAACTCGGAGGCTTATTGGAACTGGACGATGCGTACTTTGGCGGAATTAGCCATGGGCCCGGGAAGCAAGGCCGGGGCACCAGCCGCCGACAAGGCCCGGGCGGCTATGCGCCCGTTTCTCGGGGGAATTTTTCGCCTTGTGGCGAAGCCAGTGGCACTATGGGCTAAACACACAGGTTCCAGAGGCATCTGCTGCAAGCTAATCTGCCATGCAATGGGGGATACCTGGACAGCCATTCACCAAGGCGCTGGCATTCGCCTGAGTAAGGAACCTGCGGCCACGGTGGAATTAGGCCCAGGATGTGATCATAGATAATCGGAGAGGTACAGCGTTTCCACCGCGAACGGAAAAGGGGATTCCAGACCGGAAAATTCCGTCTTCTCGCAACACTTACGTTTGAGCCGCCGCCGGCAGGGACCCATCAGCCAGGAGCATGCTAAACACGATCATAAACCCACCCACCACAAGAGAGACTTTTAGGGGTTCATGAAAAAACAGCACGGCGATAATTGCCGCGAACACGGGTTCCATCGTGAAGATCACCGCAACATAAGAGGCTGAGGTCATCTGTTGGTAACGCGTCTGGGCCCAGTAGGCGAAAGCCGTGCCAAGTACGCCGTTGACCACAACTGCGGTCACAACCGCTGGCTTTCGCCAGTCTGAAAGCAGCGGCAAAGCAAAAGAACCGTGAACAAACGAAAACAGCAAGCTCAGGATCGTCACGACGGCGAGCTCCACTGTGGTCAAGGCGATAGAGTCCAATCCTGGCGACCATTTATCCACGTAGACGATCTGTAATGCAAGAAACACGGCGCAGGCCAAAGTGTACAAGGAACCAGCGGACCAGTGACCCACGGACTCGACTCCATTCAGTACCGCCAATCCCAGCAGCGCCATCCCGGCAGCAAGCCACGTCCGCCGGGATGCCCCATGGCCGAGCAGTGGAATGGCAATAAGCGGGACCAAAATCACATTGAATCCCGTCAGAAAGGCCGAAATTGCCGGTGCAACCGTCTTCAGTCCCAAGGTTTGCAGCGCATAACCCGCAAAGAGCAAGACTCCCAGCGCGGAGCCTGTACCCCATAATTTTGCTCGACGAAGGTGCTGGCGGCTGTTCAGGCGGACTAGCGCTATCATCAGCATTAGCCCGGTAGCCAGAAGAAAACGCATGCCCAAGTAAGGAAATACAGGGACAGCAGCCAAAGCCGCTTTTGTGAGGCTGAAAGTGGCTCCCCAAATCACCGTCACCACAAGCAATACCAGATTCGCCCACAAGCGCTGAGGAATTATCCTGATAACAGCCAGCCCCTTTATCGCATATGAATAGACCCGCATGGCGGGGGAGCCGAATTTTCACACTATGCTCGTGGGCAAGTATTCACCGTCAACAGGACCTCGCCTCTGGGAATCCCGTCTTCTCGCATCTGCACCCCGGCGCTCCCACGCTCTATAACCAGATCGGCGTGGACAACAGCCCCGGCACAATGCTGTCAGACTGCATGCCCACACTCAGGTCCACGGCAAGTTCGTCTTATGTCACGTCCCGGAGCTTATCATGGTAGAGAGCCTGGTGGCGGACGCTTGCGACGGAGTCCTTAATCAATTTCTGCAAAATGCTACGCGGAGTGCCCGGATTGGTTGTGACCATTTCACGCACGGCAGAAGCAGAATCCCCAGCCAGTTCAGTCAGAGTGTTTTCGCTGGTCCTAGGATTCTCAGCCACCGCCTTGCGAACATTGGCTGCCTGATCATGAGCGAGTTCCGCCAAAACAGCCACCGAGGTGTTTTTGCTCCGGGCAATATCCAGCCGCAAATGGGCCGCATTAACCCTAGCCATGGATATGAGCACCTCATCGGGTGTTCTGCTGTTCATCGCGACGGCTTTACGCACTGACTTCTCGGGGTCTTTGGCCAGAATAGACAGGGTGGCTGCAGCCGTATGCGGGTTGCGTGCCACCTCCCAGCGCACTGCCACATACGCATCGCCCGCCATGGCAGCCAACGTGGCCTCAAAGGTGTTCTTATGGCGCGCAACCGCTTGGCGCACGGCGCGGTCGGGGTCGGCAGCCAGCCCGGCGAGCACCTCTCCTGAGGTGCTCGGATCTGTTGCCGGCGTTTTCTGTACAAGTTTTTCGCTGGTTCCTTCATTATCCATAGCTGCACGTCCTATTCGGGTTGGTTCGAAAACCTTTGCCCACTATCTTACCATACATGGGGTCCAAGCCGGAACTTCCTCAAAAAGGGGCCGCCTGTCAGCAGCCACAGATGAAAAATTCCACGGAGGCATGGCTATGCTATCAACGGGCAGCCGGATTGCGTCCGGGCTCCGCTCACCGCGTCAGCATCCGAACGGTAAGGCCTTCTCACCGTGAGGGGCAACACGGTGTGGCATGGCTACAGGCACCGGGGCCAAAACAGCAAAACCACTGTGCGCAGACGCCGGAACAATAGTCCAAAAGCATGGTGCCGATGTCCACTATGCCCCAGTGAAATGGGACCGTATGCCCATAGCAGCCAATCTGGGTCTATAATAAAATTGCAATAGATTCGTTGACTTGATGCCGCCTGACGGGGTTTGTGAATTCTCACAAGAAAGAAGGATAACAATGACTGCAGGACTATTTGTTCTCGCCGCCCTTTTAGCATTGGTGTTTGCTGGGGCCCTAGTAAAGCGCTATCGGGTGCGTCACGCGCCCTTTTATTTGTGGTGGACGATTTCATTTGGGCTGTACACGATCGCCTATTTGGCAGAAGCGATGACGGTCAACAGCCACTGGAACCTTCCTGCCTATGAAATTTATATCATCGCGTCGGCAGGATTGGTAGGAGCCATGTCTGTAGGCACCACCTATCTGGCATTTAATAAGAAAGCCGCAAAGGTGTATGCCTGGGCAATTTCCCTGTTAGGTACGGCCTTGATTATCTCCACTATTGCCACCCCTCCCGCGATTCACGGATCGTGGCTAGCCCTGAATGGAGGGAAAGGCGGCATCGTCGGTTTGACACAGGTATTTTATATTGTGATGGCATCAGTCGGTGGCACCATCGTCATCGTAGGCGCATTGTGGTCGTGGTGGAAGACTCGGCGCTACTATAATCTGCTGATAGCAGCCGGAGCGCTTGCTGCAAGTACGGGCGGAACAATGGCTTCTCAAGGAGTAGCCTTGGGCATTCTTCCCGTAATGAATATCGTGGGCTTGGTCTTGATTTTCTTAGGGTATATCTACTCCCGCGCCTCAGCTCAGGGCCGGGCTTCTTATCCTATGGCCAAAGGTGCGTAGGATTCGTCATCCATCATTTCCCAGGGCGGGTTTTATCCCGCTTTTTTTTAGTTGGGGGACAGCGTCGGCTCATTGTTTCAAGGAGCGTACATATTCGGTAAACCCGTTGTACACCGAGGAGGTTTCGTGCTCTACGTTGCGTAAAAATATTTTTTCCGAGAGGGCTGGACAGCACCAAATTTCTCGTGTAACCTACGATCATGAATATGACGATGTGGCTGTTGTGGATGCAGATCTTTCTCTCCTCTGATTCCGCGTATGCTGAATGTGCTCAACAGAGCGTTGCCTTACAGGCTTCCGTGGCACAGCTCACCCAACAAAATGCCCAATACCAGCAGGGCCTCACCACCTTGACGGCCAAAATAGCGGCGTACGAGGCGAAAATCCGCGATATGGCTCAGCAACTCTATGGACATAAGTCCGAACGCGTGGCGGCGCCGCCGATTACGGAGGCGGAACCCCGGTCCGCCCGGACCGCGTCGACGCTGCCAGCGGACACGCCGTCCGCGTCCGGGCCGGGGGCGACAGCCCGGCGCCCCCGGCCATGGGCGCCGGCGCTATCCGAATCTGCCGGCCCGCGTGGTCGTGCACGATCTCCCCACGGCTGAACAATGTTGTCCCGATTGTGGGCGACCCTACACGGCGTGGGGTCATGAAGAGTCGGAACAGATTGATTGGCAGGTCCATCTGGAACGTGTGGTCACCCGGCGGCGTCGGTATCGGCCCGCTTGTACGTGTTCCCCGACTCCGCAGATCGTGACGGCGCCGGTGCCACCCAAACTGATTCCGAAAGGGTTGTTGTCGATCGATTTTATTGTGCGGATGGTCGTCATGCAATACCTCTTGGGCCTGCCGCTGCATCGCATGGCATTATTGCTACAAAGGGAAGGGTTGACGGTGTCTCCCGGGACCATGGTGGGCACCTTGCACAAACTCGTCCCCATGCTTCCGCCCCTCTATGACGCGGTATGTGCCCGCAATCGCGCCGACCATCATTGGCATGCGGACGAAACGAGCTGGAAAGTGTTTGTCGAAATCGATGGGAAAGCCCACCACCGCTGGTGGTTGTGGGTCTTTAGTGGGGCCGACAGCACCGTCTTCATTGTCGGTCCGACCCGCAGTGCCCAAGTGCCCCGCGATCATTTGGTGTTGACGGCCCCCTGGGGGCCGAGGGATTCCCCGCACCACCCCGTGTGCTGATGACGGACTTTTATGCGGCCTATCGGGCGTTGGTGACAGACATTCTGCATGCCTGGTGCTGGGCGCACATTCGCCGCAAATTTCTCCAGGCGGGGGCCAGCGTAGAGGCGCTCAGCGCGTGGAGTTACCGTTGGATCCTGCGGATTCAGGATCTCTATGCTCGGCATGCGGCGCGCCAAGCCGCGGAGGTGGGCTCCGCCGACTGGCAGGCCGCCGAGGCAGCCTTACGGGATTGGGTCACGGAGAGTGCCACCCTGTGGCACCAGGAATTACAGGATCCGGACTTGTTGCCGCGGGCCCGTGCGGTGCTCGAGACGGTGGAGCGGCAATGGGCGGGCTTGACGCTGTTTTTGACCGATCCGCTCGTGGCTTTGGATAATAATGAAGCCTTATCCCCAGGAATATAAAATCCTCAGGATTGGCTGCGGACCCTCTAATTTGGGCGATTGCTGGTGCAATCCTGAGGATTATGCGGTTACCTAATCCCGCACAATTTAGCCATTTCCTCTTCGTACCCCATCCAGAGGGGTTGTTCATCCTCAGTCTGCGATAGGTGAAATGAGCTCATGGCGTCTCGCATCATGACCAACGACCGCTCGGCATAGATTCGAGTGGTGTTCAGATCCGCGTGGCCGAGAAAGGTAAAGATAATCCTCAGGATTCCGGCGACAATCGCCCGGATTACGGGAGGTGCAGCCAATCCTGAGGATTTTATATTCGTGAGGATAAGCTCCGTAATCCAAAACATAGGATTACGGAGCGAACGGCTGCTGCGCACGCCGGTAGTCGGACGGAAAACTTACTACGGCAGTCGGGCGCAATGGAGCGGCGAGTTGGCCGCCATGCTGTGGACCCTATGGGCCACGGCCGCACAAAATGGCCTGTATCCTCAAAAGTATCTCGCCGCGATTCTCGAAGCGACGGCACACCAAAATGGCCGACCATTAGACACGGAAGCGGTGACACGGTTTCTGCCTTGGGCTCTGCGTGAAGCGGACCCAACGGCATGGTCGCAGGATCCCGCATCATGAGGCGGGGCATCCGAACCACAGAAGTCGGGGTGTCCCTAGTCCGGATGATGAGGGGAGCACCACCGCGAGAAACGGTCATGCGGAGGAAAAAGCGATCGTGCTATTGTCCTAGGGAATCTGCGGACGGCTCAAGCCTTAGACGTATCATACGTACCAACGCCTGCCGAGAAAGGGCCCGCCATCTTTTGCGCCGCAGTAAGCCTTACGAATGGTGCAGCACCGTCCTTGCCTTCTATAATAGTCGGAAGATTTCGCAAAGGGTTGTGCCTATCCTTTCGCGAATCTATTCAATCATGAGGGGGCGGCGCTATTGGAAGAATGGGTTTTTCGTGAATTAG
>DAIDDL010000035.1 GCA_027309085.1 Sulfobacillus sp. | reverse complement strand
GTCTGCCGGCCAAACAGGGTCACCGCCCCGGCGACCCCAATGGCGGCGCTGCCCACCAGGAACTGGCGGCGGCTCCATTCTTGTTCCTGCGGCTTCTCCGGCTCAACCGGCGGTTCATTCGGTACTTTGCTCACCCAGGGATCCTCCTCCCAATATGACCACGCATTGCTTTCAGAAAATTTAAACATAGCAGCCCGCAGAGTTAGTGCCGACAGGACACATTCTGGGATTTTCCGGGAAACACGGCTAAAGCCATCCCTGTCCCAACACTCCTGCTGCGGGCGCCAGTACCCGCCTCACAGGGATTCACTAATGCGCGAGAGCGGGACAAGAAATTATTCCTAAGTTAAGAGGCCTGCTCCTGCCTGTACGCTTTACAAACTAATCCAACCCATTCCATCCTGTCAAGTAATACCCATCACTAAGTTGCCATCATGATGCTCCACTTCTAAAGCACTAGCTGCTCATTGAAGGATTGCCAGAGGGTACTACCTTGACGGTATCCCACACGCCGCTTGTCGGGGTGTGGTTGGGGTCACCATTGAGCACATCTGCCAGCGAGTAGGTACCCACCTGGCTGGCCGTGAATGTATACGACTGTGACTGTCCTGGCACCAGGCCGGCCGAAGGGAATGTCATAACTTGACGGTAGGATTGTCCGGCCCCTGGGAAGGCAAGGTGATCATTCTTATAAATTCCGACGGATTCAGGAATAGGTCCATTATTAATAAAGTCCATGTTCACGTGATATCCAACCGGAATGGTAATTACGAGCTGGCCATTGGTATAGCCATCGAACGTATTCACCTGCTGCGCGCTGCTGTAGATTCCCTCTACCTTCAAATCCACCGTGTGGGTTCCCGGATGGTCCACCATCCATTGGGAGGCATCCACGCTTTGCGTGCCGCAGCCTGCAAGCGCCAGGGCCAATGCGCCCATAGTCGCCACAGCCGCCCATTTCTTGACATGAGTCACTCCAAGCCCCTCCTTTCGGTGAGAAATAACACATATACCTTATCACAAAGGGGTGGCTATGAATAAACTAATTTTTATAACCCGATAAAAAATATTCAACAAGCTAACACCAAAGAACCCCTCACAGGGGCCTGGAGGGAGAAAGAGCTCAGGCCACCCAGTGGGCCGTCGCAAAGAGCGCCGTCAGCAGGGCGCCCAGATACAAAGACACGGCCCAGTAGACCCAGCGCCACCGCGGGTGGCGATCCAGGGCCATGGCGGCCGCGAGCAGTATCGGGAAGTTTTCGTAGACAAGCCGGGGAAAGGACATCAGGGGCTGGTTATATGCGGGGAAGAACAAGGTGACAGCGAGCGCTGGCGCTAGGTAAGCCCACAGGTACAAGGGCAGGCGCCAGCCCCAGACAGCCAGCACCACGAGGCTGGCGGCCATGAAAATCATATTATAGAAATTGACTGCGCCTCCCCGCGCTGGCCCGGACTGGAATAGCAGAGGGAAGTTCCATAACCCCTGGCAGCTGACCCAGGCATCATGGAAGGCGGTGGAGAGGGTAACCCACGGCCAGGCAAAATGGCGGCCCCAGTCCGACTGGACAGACTGAAAGATCAGCGGATCGTGAAAGCGCCATGTCAAAAAAGCCATATAGACCAGAAGCCCCAGCACCGACCCCAGGCTGAAACCGACCGCCCGCCAGAACCGCCTCTCCTGTTTCCAGACCAGCACAAACAGGGATAGGGCCAGCAACATTCCGTAAATGCTTGTCAGGGTCGCCAGGGAAGCGAGGATAAAGGCGGCCCAGTAATGGCGCTGGCGGGCCGCATAGAGGGTCCCAAAGGCCAGTGCCATATAGAGCGACTCGGTGTAGACGGCGTTAAGGTAGTACCCTGTGGGAAAGAAGGCGTACACCACCACCGCCATCCAGGCGGCCCGGACTCCCCACTCGCGCGCCACCCAGAGGTACAGCACACCCACCGATGCCCCGAAGCACACCATGCTGACGGACACGCCAGCCCAAATGCTGGATCCCAGCAGGTGCATAATCCACGGATACAGAGGGAAGAAGGCGCTAGACGCGGTGCGCCCTTTATACCCGTACTGGGCGATTGACAGATACCAGTAGCCATCCCAGTGCGCCCATATTCCGACCAGGCTCTGAAACCACAATCCACCGTGGGGAGGTATTTCTCCTTGGGGAGAATCCACCCAGGCGTGCGGCAGGTAAATATAGGCAAGCGTCCCGATTTCCTCGAAAAAAAGCCGGGAAAGCAGCACCAGAAACGCCAGCAACGCCCCGTGAGCGACATTGCGGACAGGAGCAGAATGAGACTCCTGCAATGTCTCACGGGTTGTCGACATGTCCTGACCCACTTTCTTGGCCTCCTCCATCGCATAAACCGTGCCGGAACAGCAAAGAACTGCCCGGCCACGCTGCGGAAAACCTCAGCCCTATTCTACACGACTCTGACCCTCGGGGCGCATAGCCCGATGGTCTCAAGTCTTCCCGCATCCTCTTGTGGTTTAGCCTCTCTTAGTTTTACCCTCCCTTTCTTAGAAAACGATGAAAATCGCCCTCAGGCCGGACTGGGACCCGCCGACATTCACGGCCGTCCGCAGCGGTGCCGGTCCCGCGCCCCTCGTCTTCCAGCGCTTCTCTCCAATGCGGCCACAGCCGAAAAATCCGCTGCATCCCCGCTGAATCAAAAATCAGCCAATCCTCCCACACCGTCCCCATCTGGTAAATTTCCTGAGGAAAAAATACCCGCGCCGTTGGCGAATGACACGCGAGAACGTCCGTGCGGTCCGTTATCAGATAGCAGATTCCAGGCCGTACCCGGATGCAGCCGCGCACAGTCCCCGCGGGCGTCTCACATCCCGGGCTCATTTCCAAGCGGCCCACCCCCCACGCTCCCTTTTCTGGTATAACGCGGAGCAGCGGGGCTGAGGTCACAAGGCTACGAGGCGAGCGCCGCACCTAAATGCGAGCTGGTCTCAGGGGTTTAGTCCGGACAACACCAGCGGCACAACCTCCCGGATATCCGTCACCGTGTGCCCGGGACCTGGCGAGGACCCCCGCCAAGGTCTGCCGTAGCGCCTGAGCCACACCGTCCCCAGGCCCACTGCCATGGCGCCCGCAATATCCGCCACGGGATTGTCCCCCACAAACCATGCGTCTGGGGCGGCGACCTCAAGTTGTGCCAAAGCCTCCAGAAAAATGGCTGGTTCAGGCTTCCTCACCCCGAAACTCCCCGAGATCACCACCGCATCCAGGTAGGGCCTGATACCCAGGGCGTCAATTTTCCGGTTCTGGCCCAAAGATGGCCCGTTGGTCACCACGGCAAGTTTCAGGCCGTGGTGCTTCATGCTGCTCAGGACATCCTCCATCTCCTGGGTCCACTGGCTGCAGTAGGGAAAAAACTCGAGCCAGTGTTCCAGCAGTTGGCGCCATGACGGGACCTGCCCGGGGTTCCAGGGCAGCAGCCTTTGCAATTCGCGCATAGCCTCCTTGCCGCTGCGCTGCGGCCCCCCATCCGCCCCGACCACCATCTCTGCCAACGTTTCAGCGTCTAAAGGCTCCATCCGGTTTCCAAAGTCCCTGATGAAGTAGCTTCCGGCATAGGTGCGGATAGCTGGAAAACGGTCATACAGGGTATCGTCCAAATCAAACAGCACAGCGCGGATCAGGCCCACATCCCCAAAGTGTGACGTATTTCCATAATACGGGACTTACGGCAAGAAAAGCCTCCCCAGCCTTGCCTCCCATAGTCTCCCAGCCGAAACTGGGGCGGAAGATGCATAGGGCAGCGTTCGCGGCGGCACGCTTAAGCCATGAACACGACATCCCTAGCCGCCTGGCTGATGGCGCTCAGCGCCCTGGCCCTGCCGCCCCAGACCGCCCTGCGCTCACCGGTGCCCTTAACACCGCCTGAGCAGGCCGTCAAGAACGCATTGCAAAAATTGGTAGCCGCAGAAGATGCGGCGGTCCTCACCTGCAACCGGACGCAACTCATGGCAGTCTTCGCACCCAGTGCGCACCATGCCATGCAAGAAGCATTCAAGCGTGAGAAATACCTTTCAGCCTGGGCCAATGCGCGCCAAGTGCGCTTTGAATCGGTGCAGGTCAGCATCCGCACCCCCGGCATCCGTTTTGCCGCCCACCACCGGGTGCACGTCTTCGCGGTGGTCAGTGAGCAGTACCGCATGCAAAGCCGCCGCTCCCCCCGCCAGTCAGACACCTTCGGGCTCGGCATCCGGCATGACTATGTGCTGGAGTCTTTAAATGGCCAGTGGCGCATTCAGTCCGATGACTTTACCGACCCTCTCAACCAGGACACGCGGGTGCCGGGTCCCGTCCAACCCGCAGCCGAAGGGTCGAGCGGACAGCATAAAGACAGCCCCGGGGCTGTGGCCAACCCAGCAGTAACCTACGCCAACCACTACTGCGGGGCTGCTCCCGGATGCGGCAACGGCGGCCGCTACAATCCGCGCTATGTAGATTACAACGGGGAAGGAGGGGACTGCACCAATTTCATTTCCCAGGCTCTTGCGGCAGCAGGATTCCGGCAAACCCGGGCCTGGGAATACAGTTGGCGCCATGGCGAAGGCAGCCCAGCATGGGCCAATGCACGGCGGTTCAAGGAGTTCATGGAGGATTCCGGCCGGGCCACGCTGCTCGCCCATGGCAGTTACGCCCAGCTGACCAGTCCCAGCGCCCGCTTCTTGCAGGGAGCAGCCAGCGCTCTGCGGCCAGGCGACCTTATCAGCTACCACGAGCAGGGCCGCACCGTGCACACCGCCATCGTGGTCGGATTTGACCGCTTCGGCTACCCGGTAGTCGACACGCATACCGCAGACCGGTTCCGGGTGCCGTGGGATTTAGGCTGGGACCGCCACACTCTCTATGATTTCTGGAAAGTCCACTACCGCGCCCCAAAACCAGGTGCGGTGTTCACACCGGCGCACCCTACCCGGGTCAGCCGGGCTCAGGCCCCATCATGAACCACAGATGCGTCATCATGCCGGGGCCTAGAGGATAGTAAGCGCCAGACATGTAGGGACCTATCAGGTTGTCGTAATGGGAAGACAGCGGGTGCCCGGATTGCCCCGTCAGATGCACGGCCAGGGATTCCATGGGGGAGGACACATCCATGATTTCCCGGTAGCTCGGCATAAAAGACACAGGGCGGGGCCAAGGCAGCCGCGGATCCAAGGCAAATGCCGCCTGCAGAGGCGTATACAAATCCCCGGGCATGGCTAATGGCTGCCGCCCAAAGAGAGGCGCCAGCATCTTCACCGCGGTGAAGGGATGGTACATCTGCGCCTGGTGGACCTTTCCCCAGGCCCAGGCGGCTGGCTGCGCCCCCACGCTCTGCCCCAGCGCCTCTTGGGCCATGGTGACCGCGCGCGCCAGATCCAGCTGGTTCCAGTGGGTCAGCAGCGCAGAGACCAGACGCTCCCCCAGCAGTTCCCACAAGGTCTCAGGAAAGGGGTGGGTTCCCGGCGCTTCCGGAGCGGCCCCTGCGAAAAAGGGCTGGTCAAGTCCGCGGCGCACCGCCGGGGGCACCGCGAAAATGGCAAAGAAATAGAGCAGCGTCGGGGCCGGGCTGGCCGCCGCCACATTGCCGTCAAAGTCCTCCAGCACAGTGCGCCATGATTCGGGAAGGTCCCCTTGCAAAAGTTTTTGCGCCAGATCAAAGAGCGGTCCAGAGTAGATGTCCTGCTGAATCGCTTTGAAACTGTCCGCCGTGTGCCGGGGCACCCGCTTTATCAGTTCTTCAATCCGCTGCGCCCGGGCGCCTAACGAATAGCGCCCAAAGAGAGGCAAATCCGCATCTTTCCCCGTCACCGGGTTGTTCGCGGTCACAATGTACCCCTCGGGCGGGTCGAATAGCCGCGGCATAGCCGTCCATTCCACCCAGCCTGTCCACTGGCAGCGTGTGTCATTGCCGCCAACTGTGCCGCGCCAGGGGCCGCCATTGCGGGTCGGGATGCGTCCGGCAGCAATATAGCCGATATGGCCTGAATGGTCCGCATAGACAAAGTTCTGCGCGGGGACCCACCATTCAGCCAGCGCTGTATTAAAAGTTTCCCAGTCATGGGCCCGGTCCAAGCGCAACACTGCCTGAACCATAGGCAGGGGCTGAAATCCCGTCCACGCCAGCGCAATCGCCTGCCCGCCAGGGTCCTTGCGAATAACTGGCCCCCAGCGGCTCTCGTAGCACATAAGGGTTTCATCCGCCCCCTGGCGCACGTGCAGAGTTTCCGCGCGCTCTGTCAGCGACTGCATTTCTCCATCCACGGCGTAATGCAGCCCGTCGGGCTCCAATGCAATGCGGTACAGATCTTGCACATCGGGGTCGACATTGGTCACCCCCCAGGCAATGTGCTGATTCTGTCCGATGATAATGCCGGGAGCTCCGGGCAATGAGGCGCCGAATACATGCAGCGGGCCGCCTTCCAGAAACATTTCGTACCAGATGGACGGGAGCTGGGGCATCAGGTGGGGGTCATTGGCCAGCAGCGGCCCGCCTGTGCCGGAATGCTGGCCGTCGACGACCCAGTTGTTGGACCCGACCCCGCTGGCGGCGCTCCACGCCTCATAGGACCCGGTTCCCGGCACAATCGTCGGAGTGTTGACATCCAGCGCGCCAAAGAGCCACTCCATAAGCTCCCCGTCTGCGCCAATCTGATCATAGACCCACTTGCTGTTCCAGATGGAGTTCAGGGTCCACGCCAGCTGATAGATAATGGCATTGGTATCACCCACCGTCCAAGGCCTCAGCGGCACCTGTAAAAATCGGTATTCCGGAGGCAGAGGCTGGGTGCGGAACGCATAATTCACCCCATCCACATAGGCCGCCACGTACTCCCTTGTATTGTCGGACCAGGTAGGCGGCGCCTGGGCAGCCCAGTAGGCCACATTGAGGGGCCGCATGAAACGGTCATAGGACAGGGCTTGCGCCCCTAACAACTCGGCAAGCTGCCCCATGGGCAGGCGTCTGGACAAATCCATTTGGAATGCACGCTCGCGGCCATGAATGAAGCCCTGCACAAACATTGCATCTTTCATGCTCCCGGCCTGCACGTGCGGGACTCCCACATCATCACGGACAATATCGGCAGCGGTTTCCAACTGGTCGGTAAAGATCTCCTGGGGCAGTTTGGAAACCGGCCGTATCTTTCCCAGGAGACGGAATAACTGGCCTGTGCGGCGAAACCCTCTCAGCCTCACAGCAGCATCCCTGCCATTGTCATCAGACCTGTGCATCATCCACCTCAATTATGTTTTGAGCCAGCAATTGAACATATTCCTTTGTGTGTAGTGTACAATGCCCGACACTAAAATGCGAGAATCCCGGCATTCCGGCACTCCTCGTCTCCCTTCTCATTCTTCTTTCATCAATGGACGGTTTACTAATGTCAATAAGACGCATCATCAAACCAATATTAGGAGGGCATTATGCAATTTATAACCGGCTTCTGGCAAGCATTTCTGAGCGAATGGATCCGTATCGGCATCCACCTCTTCCCGCACACGATTCACCCCATGGTTGTGCACTTCCCCATCGCCTTGCTGTATCTGGCCTTAGCTGTCGATATTGTGAGCCGCTTTATGCGCACGCCCGACCACTTTCTTGACCGGAGCAGCTTCTGGCTGACGGTTCTGGGGTTTTTAGCCGGAGCCATAGCAGCCGCCATGGGCGTCATTTCCGAGCAGTTCGTCCACTGGACTCCCGCCACCACGGTCCTTTTGGGAGCGCATCAGCGCGACGCCGTACTGACCGGAGTTTTTGCCCTGCTGGCCATAGCCGTGCGGTTCTACTCGCACTACCCCCAAAGCGCGCCGGCGGTTTCGCACAGCGGCCGGGCCTGGTCATTTTGGAGCACAGGGCGCGGGCGCTCTACCCCTTTGTCCACGGTGCTTCTCCTTTTGGCCGTAGTCATGATTACATTGACCGGTTCTCTAGGCGGCACGATGGTCTACCATTACGGCGTCGGTATCCGCCACGTCAGCTATGTCAATATCCTCAAACACTGAGGGAGGCGAAAACAGCCTCCCTCTGCCGACCCGCCACACCAGCGAGACGGCTCGGCGCGGAAGCCAAAATGACGCATTCTTGTAGACTGTTACCAAAACGGGGCTTAATGCTTCATGAAGTTTGCGGGCGCGTCCCGTCCCCGTCCCCTTGCTCTGCCTCTGTGCTGTGCGCCTAAGAGCTTGGCTTGCCTGCGCTGTACTCCCAGGAGAAATATGTCTGCCCCCGCTATCATAGAGATATCCTGAGCCCTCGGGCATACTGACTTCAGGAGGAGATTATGGGGGAGAACGATCCATGGGCAGTTCTAGGGATTCAGCCGACCTTGGACGAGGCCAAAATCCGCCACGCCTATTTGCGCAAAGCGCGGGAAAATCATCCTGATCTGTTTCGGGAAGATGAAGCCCGGTCCCGCTTGCAAGAGGAGCGGATGAAAACCATCAACTGGGCTTACGCGCAGATTACCGCCGGCCGCGCCGCCTGGACACCCGCGGTGAAGGAGCCCCCGGGCCACCACACTCCCCCGCCGCCGCGCCCAGCGCCTCCCATCCCCACCTGCCCGCGCCACCGCCAGAGCGCTTCCCGGACCTGCCGCGAATGCGGCGCTCCGGTGTGTTCCCGGTGTGGGGGCTACACTCTCTCCCTGTGCGGTGAGCATCTCAGAATCCAGCGCATCAGAAAGGCCCGGAGGCGGGCCTTGGGAGAATGGGCCGCGCTGGCATCTGTCCTGGGCGCGGGCAAGGTGCTTGCCTGGCCCGTGCCCACCCTCTTGTGGGCTATCCTCGGATACCTGGCGGTGCTGGGAGTCATGGAGTTGCGGCGCTTGCACTACTTCGGGTGCATGGCTTGGCTGTTTGTGCCTTACAGCCTGGTGCTGGCCGGTGTCTACAGCCTGTACGAGGGGCTGAGTCTGTGGAACAGGCACTCTGTGCGCGGTCCCGACTAGCACTCGCCGCCTTGTCCCCGCCCCCTTTGTGGTGTGGTATGGTAAGGACAGGAACAAAGACAGAAAGACAAGGGGTGGCTGGATGATTCCTGAAGTGACGGTCATTATCCCGACCATTCACAGCACCACCGTGTTCCGCGCTCTGGATTCCATCGCCGCCCAGAGCGCTGCGGGGACGCTTGAGGTCTTCGTCATTCGCGACGGCCAGACTCCTTATGCACGCGAGGATTTTGCCCGGTATCCATTTGCGGTCCATTCCATCGGGCTCCTCCCCAACCAGGGCGCGGCCGCCGCCCGCAATGTCGGAATCCACTATGCCCAGGGCCCGTTCATCGCTTTTTTAGACGATGACGACGAATGGCTACCGAATCACCTGCTCACCACGCTCACAGCTTTGCAGAGCCATGCCGGCATCGTCTTCACTGATGCCGAGTTGTACCACCTGGAGGAAGGGTGGCACAGACCCTTCCGGTTCGCCTACCAGCCCAGCATGCTAACCCAAACCAGCCCCGTCATCCCCTCGACCCTCGTCGTCTCCCGCCAGGTGTTCGACCAAGTCGGCTATTTCGACACGCACATTCCCGCATACAGCGACTGGGACTGGATCCTGCGGGCCAGCCGGCTCGGCACGCCCATTGCACGGATCCCGGCCATCACCGCCAACTACTATTATTCCAGCCTGTCGACCTCCTCGCATCCGGAGACGATGGCCCCGCAGCTCCGACTCCTGCGCCAAAAGCACCGTCTCGGCCCCGTGCCCGTGGCCAGCTTTGCGCAGATGATGACGGATCCCTGGTTTTCCCGCTGGCGTGCGCCGGGTTGACGGGCTTTTCACCGCCCGAAAAAGAGGAATCCAGCGAGTTATGGCGAAAACCTTCTCATGAAAGTAAAGAGCCAGAGGCAGTCATGGTGGATTCGCCGGTACGAGCGGGACCCCAGAAAACTTGGCGACGACGCGCGCTGGTTGTTTTTTGGATTTGTCGCCGCACTGAGTGCCGTGTACTGGCATATTGCCGCAGATCGCCCTGTCCGCATGGATATGCTGTCCTCCACCGTGATGTGGGCGCTCTACCTCCCTGCCCGCACCTATATCCGCAGACGCTACCGCACGCCCTGGGTGCTGGTGTGGGCTGACGCCCTGAGCATGGTGGCCAATATGTACTGGTGGAGGTGGCTGCCGGTTGCAGCGCCTCTTCTGAGCGTCGTGATTGTCTGGGAGGCCGTGTGGTCCCTGCCGTCCATCCAGGCCTTCGCCATCAGTTTGACCCTCGGCTTGGGCTACATGGTCTCTGCCTTGTGGCCGCCCCATGAGCCCAACGTCTGGGCTTCGAATCTTTTCGTGACCTCATTCTACGTCTTGTTTACCCTGCTGCTGCATCTTTTGCGCCGCCAGTTGGGAATCTACGAGTCCCTCGCCGGCACGGATTACCTGACCGGGCTGCCCAACCGCCGCCAGCTCATGGAATCCTACCGCAAATGGCCGCAGGACATGGGACGCTCCTGGGCCGTCATATTTGACATGGACAATTTTAAGCAGGTGAATGACCGCTTTGGCCATATCGTCGGGGACATGGTGCTCAGAGATTTTGGCCGCCTGCTCCGCCAGTTGTTCCGCCCGGACGAGCTGACCGCCCGTTTCGGCGGGGAAGAATTCATTGTTCTCCTTCCAGCCAGCATCAGCGGCTCCGCCCTCAAAGAGCGGCTGGCCCGGGTGAAGTACCACCTTGAGGATCTCTCCATGCACTACCCCACGCCAGTGACCGTCAGTGCCGGCATCGCCCAGGCGCTTTTTGACGGTGAACCGCTGATGTCCCTTATTGCCCGGGCGGACAAAGCTCTCTACCAGGCTAAAGCGCAGGGCAAAAACCAGGCGGTGTGGACAGATTCCCCAGAACGTTCCCCGTCCCTGCGCTAGCCTGCCCGCTGTTCATGCCAGCGGACCGGTCGCTGTGGCGCGGCGGCAGGTCACGAAGAAAACGGAGCACTGCTCCCCGAGGGCGGAGCGGACGGGGCAGGAGAGGGAGCAATAGGCAAAGTCTGCGGACCATGTGTCCACCAATACCAGCCCACGGGAATGAAAGCCGTCTGGCCCCCGGCCGTTACGGGATAGGTCAGCCCTAAAATAGTCTGGGAGCCCTGGGTCATCAAGATCTTTGGAGCGCCCGGATGCATTGTGGCGGCTCCTTGAAAATTCCGCGGCATGAGCCCTAGGGCGCCCGCCTGACTCTCCTGAGCCGTATAAGGCTTTTGGGCAGCGAGTTTTTCCAGCCGGGCAATCTGCGCTTCGGACAGCACCACGCTCTGGGCCTGGCCACTTTGGGACAGGTGAATTTGGTAGGTGAGGGTCATGCCGTCAACCTCTGTGGTCACCGTCTGAGGGGCGTAGACGCCATTTTCCGAGACAAATGCCACCGTCAGCCACCGCCCTGGGGAAAGGCGGCTGAGCGCGACCTCCACGCCGTTCTGAGTCAAGGCCACCGCGCTTAAGGGCACGTGGGTGCGAAATAGAACATTGGCCTCGGCCAAACACTGCTGGGCCGGACTCCCCGCCGCAGTCAGACTGGAGGGGGGCGGGGCACTGACGGCGCTGGGGCCGGGCACGACCACAGGATCAGGAAAAGTCTCGGGAATCCCGGCAATATCCGCTGCCACCTCGGCCCCTACGGGAGTGCCGCTCATCTGCTGAACGCTTCCGCTCAGCAGATCATAGACGTACCATGTGACAGACGACCCCCTGCGCACCGAAAAATATGCGCTGTCCTGGCTCAGATTGGTCAAGGTGGCCGCGCCTGGCAGCAATACTGCGCCCTCAACCTGCCCTCCCCATGAGGACGCGGCCAGCACATTTCCGGGCCCGCCAAACAGCTGCAGCACCACCGCGCGGCCCCGGAGGATCCCTTGCAGTTGAAAAGACAGGGTGTAAGCGCCAGGAGAATAGAATGCGAGGGGGTCGGTGCTGAGGGGATAGCCGCTGGCTAAGATGCTGGGAACCGCCGGGTCGTTGATCGCCGTGACGTCGGTTCCCGAAAACACAGGCACGGTGGTCGTATGCACAATGATCCTGGGCGCAGGGGGTATGGCGGCCTTCCCAGGCCGCGCTGGGCGTTGCTGGGCAGGCATAGGCGGCACAGCTCCCTTGCCCTTGTCACGGACCGCGCTCACCTTTCGCATCACGGCCAAGGGGGGAATATGGGGAGCCGCAAGCACCCCAGCCGTGCCCGCCAGCGCCACCGCCGAGATAAGAATCCAGAGTCTTTTCATCCCGCATCCCCCGCACCTCTAAAATGTCGTCACGAATGATAACGCAGCTTGCGCCATCCAGGTTACGCCATGTGGTTCCTGCCGTCTATGGAAGAGGATGCCAGGATGTCCCCTCCATATTTTTTGTACCGACAACTATTCTCTAAGGGCCTCTTGGACTTGTATAGCAGTGCATGAAAAGCGCTGCCCGCATAGTTCTGGCCGGACGCGGCACACTACAGAGCAAATTGCTGGATATGAATAAAGAAGGGGTGACATTATGGCTGACGCTCCAACACCTGTCATGTTTGCGGTGGTGACCACCAACCGCAAGACTATTGGCGGGAGCATGGCCCCCATCTTCTATGCAGAGGATGTTCGGGAACGGGATGAAATCGCCAAATGGCTGTCACGCATCACCAACTGCATCGTGCATGACCTCCACGACGGCTCTTTGGCGCTCACAGTAAACCAGCCTGCGGGCCACTCACACTCCAGCCAAGGCTGAGGGCCCCGCCCTCAGCCTTTTTTCGGGGGATTCAGCGACTGCACATACAGCACCAGACTCCGAATTTCAGTGGGGTTCATCACTTGGCTCCAACCGGGCATCATGCCCTTTCCCTGCCCAATAATCTGGTGGAGCGCGGCCTGAGATGACGGTCCCAGACTGTCCAGAGCCGGGGCACTTTCCCCGTCAGGCAGAGGCCAAAATCCCTCTCCATTCCCCCGCGGTCCATGGCATGATTCGCACGCCCGCACATACAAGCGGGCACCCAAGGCTGCCGATGGTTGCACGCTGGGCGGTGTGCGGGGCGCCTCGGCATGCGGGCGCTCGAAAAAGCGGAAGGGATGGGTAAATGCAGCCTGGGCCTGCGGGCCCAAAAACCCCCAGGTCACTGCCGCCGCACCCACCGCCCACAGCATCTTTCTCATAACACCGCCTCCTCCTGCTTCTCATGCGACAGCAGCAGGTTGGATACCGCCATCTGTCCGGAAGACGCCACATCAATCACCCGCAGTCCCAGTCCCATGTCGGGATCAGATGCACTTTGCGGCCATTTTTCCAGTCTGGCCAGCGCGTCCGGCTCAGGGAGCGGCCATGCCGTTGACAGACCGGCTGACTGGCTGACAGACGGCCCACGCTGCCCCGCCAACTGGTGAACGTGGCCAAACAGCACCGTGAGGCGCCGAAAACGGGAAAATAGCGCCAGCACCTCTTTTGCATCATAGGTGTACCAGTTCCAGGGCACAAAGAGGTCGTACAGGGGCGCGTGAGTCAGCAGCACTGTGGGAGCCAGTGGATCCGCCCGGGCTATTTCCCGGCTGATCCACTGCCTTTGGGCATCTCCCACAAAAAATCCGCGCGAGACATTGTCCAGCGCGAAGAACTGCACCCCTGCGCGCTCGAAGCGGTAATGCAAAGGCCCCACCGCCTTCTGATACAGCTGGCCTTGGTCCATCAGCGCATCATGTTCTCCCGGCACGGGATAAACAGGCAGGTGCAAAGTATCCATCTGCTCGCGAAACGCCCTGAAGCGCTCAAGACGCGCCGCCTCGCTCTCGACGGCCTGGGTCAGATCTCCCGTCACGACCACGAATTCGGGTGCAGGGTCCAAGCTCCGGATGACGTCCAGAGCGCGGTGCAGAGTGCCGGGAATGTCCCGGTTGGCCTCCCCCTGATACCCGATGTGCGTGTCCGACAGCTGTACAAAGCGCAACGGGCGCACCCGCGGTCCTCCCTGGGCAAAAGCGCGCCCTGAAACCATCCCCCACCCAGCCGCCAGCGCGGATGCCATGGCGGCTTGACGCAGCAGTTCGCGCCGCGACATCTGCAGACACGCTCCCGGAGTTTCAGTTCTGATTCCTTCCATTTTCGGCCTTCCTGCCTTTCCTGCCGTCCTTACTCTCCCCCTCACTGTTCCCAGGCAAAAAGAGGGCTATGCACGGCAGGCGCCTGGGGGTCAAGTTCCCCCGGACCTGCTGTGAGCCCTATCTCCCATTTTCAGATAGACACCGCTGCCGCAGTTCAGCAGCTAGGAGCCTGTCTTGGCATCCGTGCCGCAAGCTGCTAAAGATAGGTTGCGAGCCCTGAATGGTCAAGAAAGTCAGGCGCGGAAGACTGGCGGGGAGCCGCCCTGAGAACCGTCGCGGTAGAAAATGGCGGATTCCGCCGCAATCAGGCCGATGACAAACGCATACAGCACCAGGGCAAAAAACTCTCCGATAATCGGCACCAGGCTGAACAGCCCGAAGAACAGGGTCGCGACAATCACCAGCAGCGCATTAAGCAGCATGAGGCGGATGCTGTCCCCCAGGTGCCGCGCAACCCAGGCCACCGCCCCGCCGAACCCTGCGAGCACGTTCTCCTTGCCAAAATAGATCGCTCCCAGCCAGTACAGCACTACGGACATCCAGAAAAAAATAATCACCAGTGTGATAATCGTGGCGATGACGTTTCCCACCAGCCCCAAAATTCCGCCATTGTGGGTGATGGCCGAAAAGAGAATGTTCACCAGCAGCATGATCGCGACAGCTACGCCCGACCCGACAAGAATGCCTACGACAGCCCCAAGGCTCTCCCAAAAGTTGCGGATGCCGTAGCGGAAAAACGTGAATAGCCCGGACAGCGTTTCCTGAGCCTTCAGTCCATCAGAGATGCCGCCGTACAGGGCTCCGACCACAAACGGAAAAATAATGAGGAACATTGTGAGGTAGACCAAAATCAGTTTGGGCAGCAACCCATGCGGGAGGGGAGGGAAGTGGGACAGTGATCCGATCTTCTCCGGATTCAATGCCCTGAGCCATGTTTCAAATCCACTGCCCAGTCCTTTCAACACCAGCAACTGAAATAAAAAAATAATGAACAGATACCAGAAAGCCATCACGAGGCTTCCGGGTTTCCGCCAGATTTGCTGCCATGCCTGTCGTAGAATATTCGTGGCTGACAAGACGTTCCCTCTTCCTGTGTTTAAGTAACGGCGGTCGCTTGTGCCGTCTTCAGACTTCCCCTGCGGCTCCTTGGCGGCCCCGTACGAAGTCCATTCAGCTTTCGTCAAGTCTTGTAATCTATGCGCGCTCTGCGATAATGAATGCGCAGCACCAGACGGATGAAGAAAGGTCAATGGAATGCCCACGATCCTCATTATCGACGATGAAGCTGGAATACGCTATATCGGCCGCATGGTTTTCGGCCAGCACCAGTGGGCTGTGATCGAAGCGGAAAATGGCGAACAGGGGCTGCAAATGCTTGCGGTGCATCATCCCGACATCATTTTGCTGGATTACCGCCTGCCGGACATGCTCGGCAGCGACTGGCTCTGCGCCGCGAAAAAAATTTCTCAAAGCCCTGTAGTGCTCGTCTCCGCGTCCTCCGAGCTGGCCACATTATCCCATCATCCTAGAGTCGCCGCTGCGCTGGCCAAACCATTCCGGCTCGAAAAGCTCTGGGAGACGGTTCAAGGCGTGCTGTCAACTCCTGCCCAGGGCAGCGTTACTGTGAAAACCGACCCGCCTCCCGGACGGGGCCGGTAAGAGACGTCTCCCCCCATCTTGGCGACAAACATCCCCGTGAGGTACAGTCCCAGTCCCATCCCACCGGTCGCCGGGCGGCGCGCTGGATCGGGAACGCGGGCAAAAATGTCCTGGCGCAGCTTGTGGTCGATGCCCGGTCCCCGGTCCATCACCCGCAGAGCGACCGTATCCCTAGCGGCTTCCACTTCCACTTCCACGGCTTCCGTCCCTGGGCTGAACCGGCCAGCGTTGCCCAAAAGCGCTTGCATGACTGTCAGCAGCATCTCGTAATTGAGATGCGCGCGCAATGTCTCAGGGCCCCGGTAGCGCCATATCCTCTCGGGCCACATGCGCTGCGCAATGTCGACTTCCGAGCGCGCCATGGCAGCAAAATCCAGAGCCTCCCCGCCTTCAAGACTGGGGTCGCGGGCCGCTTCAGCCGCCCCCCAAATTTCTCGGATCGTGCGTCCTAACCGCATGGATTCTCTCCAGATAATGAGGGCGGACTCCGACACTTCGGGAGCGTCCGCCCCGGGCAAGACCTGCAGCAGCTCCGAAACACCTTGGATGATGGTGACGGGGGTGCGGAACTCATGCGATGCCAGGGACAGGAACGATTCATGGTGGCGCTCCGCCATCACCTGCACAGTGACGTCGGTAAAGACGGCAACCCGGCCCTGATAGTGGCCGTTGGCATATGCTGGCCGGGAAGCCCAGCGCAGATAGCGGGTGGGAATCCCCTTCAGTTCCAGCACCTGATCCACCCATTCTTCCCGGTTCGCGGCAATCCGGCTCACAATTTGCTCAAATTTCTCCGGGTCTTGAAACATCTTGCGCATGGCCTTCACCACCACCGCCAACTCCTGATGGAGCAGGGCGCGAGCCATTCCGAACAGCTCGGCAAACTGCTGGTTGAAATATTCGACACGGCCCCCAAAAACATGGACAGCCGCCGCCCCGGTCATGCCCGTCACGGCACGGCTTACGACCTCATCTTGGGTTTTGCTCTCCCACAAGTTCATCCACTGCCATCCCAGGCTGAGCGTCCTCGCCACATTTTCCCAGCGCGGTCCAAAAGCGCGGTCCTGCACGGGGGGGTCGCGCCACATGACCGTCAGCACCCCCATGACCGCCACACCGGGCCCAAACAGTGGGAGGCTGGCCGTTGTCCGGATCCCCGAAACGCGGGACCACGCCCGGAAAGCCAGCGAAGGGTGGGCGCACAAATCTTCCACTATGAGCGGCTGACCCGATTCCCGCACGGCATGCAAATGCCGGAAGGATCCGCGGGCCGCAAATAAACGTTGGTGAGCCTGGGGATCCAGCCCGGTGGATGCCGCCAAAGTCCAGCGGCCCCACGGCGCGGACAGCCACAGCGAGAGCGCTGGCACCCCATAAGACGCTGCCACCTGCTCCAATATCCACTGTGCGCTTGTCTCTTTCATATGCATATTCTCGGGCTGGCTCTCCAGGTATCTCTGGAACTCAGCCATAAAATTAAAAGCGTCATCGGCCAGCGATGCGCGGGAACGGAACGGCTCCATAAATCCTTGTCCCCAAACCCGACGGTGGCACCCCATGCTCTGCACGGCGCGCCACCGTCACGTGCCCTCCTCTGATTGGGGATTCTCTCCTTTGCCAGCAATTTTCTTCTACAGAAGAGTGTTGACCTCCGGTTCAGGCCTCCTGCGCAGGCAGCGTGATGACAAACTCGGTGCCCGGGCTGAGATCTTTCACGAGGATCGAACCGTGGTGGCTGTCTATGACCCGCTTGCAGAAGGCCAGACCCAAGCCATGTCCCTCTATTTTAGAAGTATAATACGGCCGGAACAAAAAATGGCGGATATCACTGCGAATTCCCGCACCGTCATCGGCGACATCAATCACTACCGCATGGTCTCTACTGGTAATATCGATCCCAATAGTTCCCTGTTCCCCAATGGCATCCGCGGCGTTATGCACCAAATTGCGCAGGACCTGCCGCAGTTGGCGCTTGTCCCCGCGGTAGGGTGCAGACTCTCCCGTCACCTGCACCGTGATTTCATGCCGGGCCAGAACAGTTTGATACTCGTCAGCCACCTCGCGCGCCAGCAGTGTCATGTCAAAATCCTCATAAGGGTAGCCCGACACGAATCCCGCCATCAAATCTTCCAGGCCGTCCGCGATGCGCTGCACCAAGTCGTCCATCTTGGCGACAAGCGGGCTGGAATTTTCGGACGCGAGAATCTCCATGTACCCCGCCAGCACTGCCAGCGGATTTCTGAGTTCGTGAATGCCCGTTGCCGCCATCACACTGGCCGAATGAAATTTTACGCGCTGGGCAAAATTCGCGCCGAGCATGTCCACCCACAGGGGCGGGACCGGCTCGGCAAATCCCATCGTCACGAGACCCACTTCTGTCGCAACATAGTACCGGGACAGCAACTGCCCGTCCGTGCCGTATTCACGGTCTTCCCAATGCAGAAATTCCAGGCCGGTGTTCAGCCGGCGGCACTCGTTCCAAAAGCCAACGATCGCGTCTTCCATGACATCACCCTCATTCCGCCGTCTCCCGCACCTCTTGACGTTGGAGATTGGGGAGAGATAATGGCATCAATGACATTATTGGCACCGGTGAGGAGCATCGCCATGACTCCTGTGGATTTGTTTGCGGCACAACCCTATATGACTTTAAACGACTACTCCAATGCCTCTTCATTTTACCATAAATTGGATATCCTGATGGCGGCGGTCGATAAAAAGACCCGGCCTGCGGTCCCCGCTCTGGTCGTTTTTCCTGAGGATCTGGCGACATTTCTTGTCCTGGCGGACAACATGGATGCCATTCGGGGAGCGGCCACGATGGACGAAGCTTTTACCAGAATTGGGCGGCGCCTGGCTGTCCCGCTGCTGGCCACCATGGCGCGCTACCGCACAGCATCGCTGCGGCGGGCCTTTTTCCTGCTGGCTGCTCCCAAAGTCTGGCGCATATGGCATAGCGCCATGGCACGGCTGGCCCAACAGCATCACGTATTTATCGTCGCAGGCAGCGCTCTTTTGCCCGAAGACCTCTTTGACTTCCAGACAGCCGCAATGCGTCCCCGTTCCAATAGGGTGTACAACACGAGCTTCACTGTGAATCCGGCTGGGCAAGTCGTGCATGTCACGCGCAAGGTTAATCTCGTTCCGACTCAGGAAGATGTGCTGGATTTAAGTCCCGGCAGCCTGGACGCTTCTCTTGGATCTTTCGACATCGCCGGTATCCGCTGCGCCACAGCTATCTGCTACGATGGGTTCCGGGTGCCCCACACCCCTGATGAGCCGCATTTTGTGCCGCTCCTGCCTCTGCTCGATGCCCAAGGAGTGCAAATTGTGGCCCAGCCGTCCGCCAATCCCTGGCACTGGAATGAGCCCTTCCCGTTTCAGCCCGGGATTCTGCGCCGCGACCAGTGGCTGCAGGAAGGAGCATTCAGCCTGCTGGACACATTCCGCCACATCTCCGCTGTGGTGAATCCGCAGCTGCTCTTGGCCGCGCTGGATATTCATTTTGACGGCCCGAGCACCATTTACGGCCGCTCGGGGGACCAAGCGGTGATTCTCGCCCAAAGTGCCTTCCACGCGGCCGTGCCTGAGTCTGAAGATGTTGTCCATGTGTCCTGGTCCTGAGGAGTTGCCAAATATTGTTATTTAAGGTAAACTTGCCCTATCTGCAAGGGAGGGATACCGGATGTCTATACCCCGCATTGCCGTTTGCCAGCTGGCCTACCAGCGGGACCTGGACAAGGCTCTGGCCCGCGCCGTGGAATCCATACGCCAGGCGGCCAGCCGCGGTGCGGATATTGCCGTCTTTCCCGAATGGTTTTTGGGCCTCAATCCCGTGGAGGTGATCCCCAACCGCTTTACACAGGCCCTGAGTCACGCGGCCAGCGAGCTGGGGCTTATCGTGGTGACGGGGTCAGTGCGTGTGCTGGACGGAGCCACGATCAAAAAACAGCAGCGCGGCCTCGTCGTCGAAAGGGACGGCACCATCGTCGGCACCCAGGCGAAAGTCAATTTCCAGCCGACCGAGAGGCCCTGGTTTGAGCCGGGATCAGGCATCACAGCGATTCACACTCGCTGGGGAAGAATTGTCATTCTGTTGGGGCTCGACGCTTTCGATGAGGGACTCTGGCAAGAAGCGCGGAACTTGCAGCCAGAACTGGTGGTGATGGCCGCGAGCCCCCGCAGCATCGCGGAGCGCAACAAGATGCAGGAGGTGGCGGTCAGCCACAGTCTGGAAATCGAGGCCACAGTGGTCGTGGCCCCCCTGATCGGGCGTTTTTCCGGTCAAAACTATCTCGGGGGCGCACTCATCGCCCACCAGGGGAGGCTTCTGAGCATGGCAGGAGAAGAACCCGTTTTGCTCATGGCGGATGACCCCCAAGCTCCCCTAATCCAGCTGGGCGTGACCGATGTCTCCTGTTACGTGCCGGCAAGCCCACCCCCGGCGCGCATGGTCACCCACGCCCGGAAGGCTATTGAACCGGAAGCTGAGAAAAAAGTGCTGTGCGACTGGGGCGCGCTTCTAGCCGATGACTTGCTCGAAGCCGGCCAGCAGCTGCTGGCTATGGCCCAGGACAATCCCCGCTGGCTCGCCCTGGCGCCAGCCCGGGCGCACGGGGCGGATGCATTGGCAGAACTCCTCGAAAGAGGCGCCGGCGGGTGCTATCTCTATCCCGCTCTGGACGGGCTGATGCCCTATGACCAGTCGGTGATGGAACTGGCGGGCGTTATCGCCCGCTCCCGCCGCCCCCTCGTCATTCACACTGGTCCGGGTCCCATGCCCTTGCGCTACGAATCGCCCCTCTTGTGGGATGAATTTCTCTCCGCAGTCCCTCAAAGCCCAGTCATTATGGTGCATTCGGGAATCATCCCGCCTTTTTGGGACGAGGTGCTCATGCTGGCACGCAGACATCCACGGTGCTATCTGGAAACCTCCCTGGTGCCCCTAGACCTTCTTCAGGACGCCGTGCGCCAAATCGGCCCATCCCGGCTGGTATTCGGCAGCGGCGGGGCTGAAAGCCGCTTTATGGAGGAGTGGCAGAAGTTGGAGTCCCTCAAACCGCTCTTGTCGGCAGCAGAGTGGACCGATATTTCCGGGCAAACCGCCCGCAGCCTTTTCTTCGACGCGCAGGACAGCCGCAAGAATGGAAAGTTCAGCGTGGTCCGGCGACCGGGATAGCGGCCGGGCCACCTTTTTTTGCAAGTTGTCCACCGGGTTATGCACATTTTTCCACAGCGCCTGTGGACAGCCGCATTGGGCAACCGCCTCCATTTTGTTATAATAAGGCGACAGGAGGCAAAAGAATGAACGACCCGGCTCTGGAAAAAGTTCCGGTGGTAGACCTGAAAGGACGCGTGCTGACGCCCTGTTCCATCGCGAAAGCCGAGCAAAACCTCCAGAATGGCCTGGCACGACTAGTTGATGGCGTCCTCCACCTGAACTACTTGCCCCTCGCCTACCGGAAGGTTTACCGCATGGTGCGCCGACGTGACGGATACGTCTGTGCCTGGTGCCATGGCCCCGGCTCAACCCTCGAGCACGTGCTTCCCATTTCCTGGGGAGGGCGCACCACCATGGACAATTGCGTGATTGCCTGCCGCGCCTGCAACCACTCGCGCAACAATGCGCTCCCTTCCCAGTTCCTTGCCTGGACAGGATTCAAGCCAACACACCCAGTAATTTTGCGCATTTTGCATGATGAGCCAGCAGCGTTGCGCCGCGCTAAGAAATCCTTGCGCAACCGGCCCATTCAGTCTTGCGCCAGCAAAGAGGAAGCGCAAATTTGGGTGTCTTTCCACCAGGGCGACTTTGACGCGTCCCGCCCCCAGCCTCCGGAACAGCCCATCAGCCGATTTCGTCCCGATTCCCGGCCGTTTTTGCAGTTTTTCGTGCCGTGATCAACCAGGCTGCCAACTGCCAAGCACGGTTTGCCCCAGGGTTTGCTGGGATATGGGCACACGAATCCGGATCGCCCGTTTGGCGCCGTTTCCCATCCACACAGCATAGTATGTCACCTGCTGTTTTGTCACCAACTCCCACTCGCGAATATGTGGGGAAACTTTTGTCAGCATCTTTGCCGCGCGCGGCACTTCCTCTCCCACAAATTGCGCCCGAAACCAGATCCCTTCCCGGCTCCGCCCCGGTGCCTTGTAAGCCAGGCCGTGGTCCGCTTTATGCCATGTGGGGGGAATGGTCAGGCTTTCATGGTGTTCATGGATGACGTGCCACTGCCCGCTCTGAGAGCCCATCCAGACACTCCCGACAATGAGAGCCGCAATAGCCGCTGCGCCCGATATCCAAGTGACTGTTTTCATACTGCTATCATAGCACGCAGCACCAAGCGTTGGGGGCTTCTTTTGGTCCCGCTGCCCGTCTCCACGGTGCCGTTGAACATGCCCTACTCCCTGATGGAAGCACGGCCGTGTCCTGTAATCGGCGGAACCGGACCAGGGACTCATGGCTCTATCCTGCGCGCCCTGCCAGAATTTTTAAACGGCTGCAGGCACTGCCCACGCCAAGAGACAGGGGACGTCCGGTCCACTTTGGAAACGAGGGCGTCAAACGATATCCTCCAGCATCTGTCAGGGATGGTCGGCATATGAATATTAGCGGCACCATTCTTTCGCCTGGCGTTATTCCTGTTTCGCTAAATCACAGAACCGAATTCGTCTTCCCATTTCCTGAAAAAAATTGTCGCGGCCTGTCAAAACTTGAAGGATTTTTTCTCCGCACATCGAACCCTTAGCCTAAGATTCCGGCCATTGGCCGCACGGAGAGCCTTGGCCCGTAAGTTCCGCGTCCTGCGCCGCTGACATATGGGAGAGGGTTTTTCACGGCGATAGCAAAATATTGTGGAGCGCAAATCATTCACCGCAAGAAGGGACTGATAGGAATCATCCGTCAAGCTTGGGCGATTACGCGCCGCACTTTAATGGTTCCGGCCGTATGGAGCACTGTGATCTGGACAGTCGTTTTCTATCTCGCACTCATCGTGGCTGCCGCAGTCTTGGGAGCCGGTCCCTTGCTGCCGATGCTGATGCATCCTGGACGCCCGGAACCTCTGCAGGATGCCGGAAGAATTTTGAGCGGGATGCTCGGGATGATGGTCCTGTTCGTTCTGGCAGGACCTTTCTGGATGGCAGGCATCTATGGACTCATCGGCACCGCAGTCACAGAACAGCCCGTCACCTGGTCGTCGTTTTGGGCCCAGGGGGCCCGTGACTATGGCCGCGGTTGGGGGATGCTGCTGTATTCCGCGTTGTTCGGCATTGCCTGGGCAATGGCCACATTCATCCTGACCTTATTGATACACCAAGCGGGAGTGCTTCTCGCGATTGTGGGGACAATCTTTACTGTGCCGTGGATGATTCGCATGATTGGCGGGCTGTTTGTTGCCAAGAAGTCATGGGGTACGAGCTTTGCCGGCAGTTTTCACGGCGGCGCCTACTGGGGCCTGCTGGGTGGAGTGGTGCTCGTGAGCGTGGTGGCCGCCCTGCTTTTCATAGTGATTGCACTGATTATCCATTTCAGTGCAGGACTGGGGATAGTACTTTTGATGGCTGCGGAAATTGGCTTAGCCGTTGCTAATGTGGTTTGGATGCTGGCTTTGTACCAAGCCGAACAAACCCTTGCGGGCAGAACCGTCCCTTAAACTAGAGGACTGCGCTGCTGTTATAGATATCCTGCCGCCAAGACTTCAGGCGCAGGATATCATTATGCCTCAATCCGCGCTCTCATTTAGCTAGGTGCCTGTCCGCGCAGCCGCTCGACGGCGTCCCTCGACAGCCCGGTGACCTCGGCTGTCAGGCCAATGTCCAACCCCTTCGCGAGCATCGCTGCGGCAATTGCGACCGCTTTCCTCGCTGCTCCTTCATCTCGGACCTCTTGCCAGCCCTTTTGCCAGCCTTCTTCATACAATTCGTGCGCGATCTTGGACACTTGTCGCAGCCCATTCCCTCTGAGTGTCAGTCCCTGCCACAGTGGCTAGTGATCTTTGCATTGGTTGGGGACACGGCACGCGAGAGTCAAGTTGGACCCGCGGATTACTGTCACCGCAATTACGTGACATAATGCGCCCGACCTCTAACCGGCCCTCTTGGGCCTCGCAATTTCACGTCAGCAAGACGGCCCCTGTCGGCGGGAGCCTGCCGGGGATATTTTTGATGGCTCGGCCCCCGCACTGTTGCTGACTTTCTGCAGCAACTTCAGCATCTGCTGCTGGTCGGATTCTGACAGCGCTTTCAGATGCTGCTCCCAAATCGCGCGCCGGGTGGCACGCACCTGGTCAACCATCATCTGACCCTCCAGCGTGACGGTCAACAGGTGGCGGCGGTGATCGGCCGGATCATTTTCCTGTCCAACATATCTTAGGTCCTTTAGGCGTTTGAGAACAGACGAGGTTGCCGGACGCCCGACCCCCATCTTCTCCGCGAGCGCCGACGCGCTAATGGGGCTATGGCGGTAGACAATCACCAGGGCGCGAATTTCTGCGCCATTCAAGGGAGCATTCTCGGCCTTCGCCCGCCACCTCCAGCCCAGCCGGACAAAGCGCTCCACTTCCATGACCAGTTCCTCCAGCACATCCTGATCGGCCAAAATGTTTCCCCCTGTTTCCCCTGGACATGTCTGCGGACCATGTGACCCTGGCAACCCTGCTAATTACGCCTCCTATTATGCCATAGCGGCAGGCCGCTGGCGCCAGCAGGCCATTTTTAACGCTGCTCCACTGCTGGGCGCAAGCTGCCAAGATCAGGGCCCGGCGCCTATCTCAGGACACATCCCGCAACGCATGGAGCCAGCAATCTGCCCGCTGGCTCCAAAAACAATGTGGGTTGGATAGAATGGCCTTCGATCTGCAGAAATCATTCCGCGCCGTTTGTTAGGGGCCCCCGCTTAGCCCATAGACAAGACATTCTGTTCGCGACGTTTGCAAAACGAGCAGAGTAGGGGGATAGGGCGAACGCCCCGCCGATTTGGATGAGAGCACAGGCAGTCCAATGACCGTTTGGCCTGTGGCATGCAAAGGACCTATTTCGCCCGCCACGCCTTTAACCGGTTCCGTCCGGGGCCCCGTCTAGTCCCGGTGTCGGTACCATACCCGGTCATAGCCATAAACCATCCAGTGCAGCTCATGATGAAGGTTGCCGTTCCCATACCGGATAATGGGCGCTGCCCGAACCCCGACAGCCACAATACATGCGCCGGCGGCAAGCAGGCTTATCCGCTTGGGGTGGTGCACAGCCACACTCCCTGCCCGACCCATACCACGTCACATCTGTTCGGGAACCGAGATGCCTAGCAGGCCCAGCCCTAGACTCAACACCGACAGGGTCGCTTCGCACAGGGCGATGCGGGCCATTGTAATGGCCGGAGCCTCATCCAGAATTCGGTGCTGGCGGTAAAAGGCGTGAAATGCCTGTGCCAGCTCCGTCAGATATTTGGGCAGATACTGCGGAGCCCGGTCCATAGCCGCCCGCCTGACAATGTCGGGGTAGCGGGCCAGCGCGAATAATACCCGCCGCTCCAGAGGCTGGGATAAAAGCGCCGGCTCCCAGACCAAATCCGCATGGACGCCCTCCCGCCATTGCCTTAGGACACTGTGAATCCGGGCAGTGGCGTACTGAATGTAAAATACCGGGTTGTCACTGCTCTTCAATTCGGCCAACCCCAAATCAAAATCCATGGGGGTGTTGGGCGCGCGTTCCAGGAAAAAGAACCGCGCCGGATCCACACCGACCTCATCAATAAGCTGTTCCAGAGTGACAAACTGGCCGCCGCGCTTGGACATGCGGACCACCTGACCGTCCCGGACCAGACGCACCAGCTGGATAATCATAATTTCCAGATGGTCTGCCGGAAATCCAAGCGCCGTGACCAGAGCGCGCATGCGGCCAATATAGCCGTGATGGTCCGGTCCCAGCAAGTCAATCACCCAGTCGTAGCCGCGTTCAAATTTCTGGGCATGATAAGCCGCGTCCGGAACAAAATAGGTATAGGCGCCGTCCGATTTGACCAATACCCGGTCCTTGTCGTCTCCCAACTGCTCGGACAAAAACCATTTCGCCCCGTCCGCCTCGCGGACGAATCCCAGCGCCTCGAGACGCGCCACCACCTGCTCTGGAGCCTGTTGATCCCGGAGATCCTTTTCATACGTCCAGTGTTCAAATGTCACGCCAAATGCCGCCAGCACCGCTTCATGCACCTTGCGGAAGGATTCCGCCCCAAACTGGCCAAGCTCCCAGAAAAGCGCTTCGCCGCCGGCCTCGGCCGCAAACTCCGGATGGGCCTGGAGATACTGGCGAGCCACGTCCACCACATACTCTCCGGGATATACTCCCTCGGGCCAGTCCCCTATGGCCTGCCCGCGCAATTCCAAAATGCGCAGGAACATGGCCTGCCCCAGCTTCATCACCTGATTGCCCGCATTATTCACATAAAATTCCCGGTCTGCCCGGTAGCCGCTGGCATTCATGATTCGGGCCAGGGAATCTCCCACCGCGGCTGCGCGCCCGCTCACAATCACCAAAGGCCCTGTGGGGTTGGCGGAGACAAATTCAATCAGCACGCGCTGACCCTGGCCGGTGTCACTGCGTCCATAGGCCGGACCCTGGACACGGATATCATTGACCACCTGCGCCAGCCACGGAGTCTGCAGCGTAAAATTCAGAAATCCCGGGCCAGCAGCTTCCGCCGCAGCCACCATCGGCACGTGGCTGCCCAAAAATTCGGCCAGCTCCCGCGCCAGAGCCTGCGGCGCAGTCTTCAGAGACTTGGCCGCACGCAGGCACACGCTCGATGTCAGGTCGCCGTGACCACCCTCGGTGGGAATATCCACCGAGGCTTCAGCCGCGAGCCCGCCATGGCCCTTGTCCTCCAACCACTGCGCGATGCTGTCTCGTATCGCGCTGCGCGCATCATCCAATCGGGCCAACCCAAATCCCCCCTGCCATCTCTCAGCCTATCGCCACTAGGGCTTCCCGGACCAGCTTGGCCGCGAGCACCGCGGACCGCTGGGACAAGTCATGGGCAGGCATGGTCTCCACCAGGTCCATGCTGACCACATTCAGCCCCTTGAGCAGGGCAACCGCTTCCAAAGCCTCACGCGAGGAAATTCCCCCGGGTTCGGGCGTTCCCGTGCCGGGCATAAACGCCGGATCAATCACATCTATATCCATCGTGACATACACCGGCTTCCCCTGCAACTCTCCTAGCACCTGTTTCAGCGGCCGCACCACCTCCTGGGGGTAAAAATGGCCAAACTCCCGGGCAAAGCGCACTTCCTCCCGGGTAGCGGAGCGGATCCCGAACTGGTACAAGTGCCCGGGCTGAATCCACTCACAGACCCGGCGAAGGACCGTGGCATGAGACAGAGATTCCCCCATGTAGTCGTCACGCAAATCTGCGTGGGCGTCGAAATGGACCACCACCAGGTCCGGATAGCGCTTCACAACGGCCTGAATCAGAGGCAAAGTGACCAGATGTTCCCCGCCTAGGGCAAAAAACTTCTTGTCGGCTCCCAGCACGGTTTCCGCCGCCTGGTTGATTCGCAGGAGGCTTTCCGCCACATTGCCGAAAGGCAGCTCCACTTCGCCCGCGTCGTGCACTGCAAGCTCTTCCAAGTCCCGGTCCTGGGCCATGGAGTATGTCTCGATGGCATAGGAGGCTTCCCGCACCCGGGCTGGGCCAAAGCGCGACCCAGGCTGGAAAGATACGGTGAAATCCATGGGAATCCCAAAATAGACCCAAGCTGCGCGAGCGAAATCTGCATCCATCCCTAAAAATCGGTCAGTTCGGAAAAATGGTGTGGTCACCGGATCAACTCCTCCACAAAGCGGGGAAGCACAAAGCAGCTGTGCTGGATCTCCGGAGTCCAGTAACGGGTGGGAAATGATACCGCCCGCGGTTCAGCCAGGGTCTCTTTGGAACCCAGAGTGAAGCTCCACAGCCCTGAAGGGTACGTTGGCACCGAGGCCAGGTACAGCCGCGCCACTGGAAATGACTGGGACACACCGGCCATCACACGCTGGATGATGTCCGGCTCCAGAAATGGCGACTCCGATTGGGCCACCATCATCCCGTCCTCACTGAGCGCTTCGTAGATGCTGCGGTAAAATTCCGGCATAAACAGCCCTTCCGCCGGCCCCACCGGATCCGTAGAGTCGATAATGATCAGGTCGAAATCGCGTGCCTCTTTAACCCAGCGGATGCCGTCAGTCAGGTGCACATGCGCCCGCCCGTCTTCCAGCGCCTCGGAAATCTCCGGCAGAAACCGCTTGCTGGCCTCGACCACCCTTTCATCGATCTCGATCAAGTGCGCCTCCTCCACGCTCGGGTGCTTCAGAATCTCGCGGATGGCGCCCCCGTCGCCCCCGCCAATCACTGCCACTTTGCGAGGATGGGGGTGGAGGGTCAGGGGGACGTGGGTGATCATTTCATGATAGACAAATTCATCGCGAATGGTCGTCTGAACCGCGCCGTCCAGCACCAGCATCCGCCCGTAGGACAGCGTCTCCAGCACCGCCAGCTCTTGATACGGGGTCTTTTCCTGCCACAGGACACTCTTCACTTTCAGCCCGAGGCTCACTTCTGGGGTCTGCAATTCACTAAACCAGGTATTCATCGCTGTTGGTCCCTGCCTTTCCCATCCCTGCCGCGTGTTGTCCCCGTCCTAATACCACAGAGCGACCGCCGCAAACGCGCACCCAATCGACTGCACGCGGTGTTCCGCGGACTGGACCAAAATGTTTTTCAGCTCACGCTGCCGCTGGCGAAATGCCGCTCTCGCCATCTCCGCCACTGACTCTTCCGCCTGCGCCCGCCCGCAGCGGCCGGAAAATTCCATAATCACACCATATTCCCCGTCCTCGCCAATTCCCACGGCAACAGCCGCTGCCAAAAGCTCGCCCTCTAAATCCGATGTAATAGTGCCGTAGGCGGTAGGCAAAAGCTGTCCCGGCACGATTTCCAGACGGGGCATCAACACTGCCCCGGGTGGGAGAATAGAGCTGACACGCAGCAGGTTGACATTGCCAATGCCTGCCGCCAGCAGTGCATTGTCAAACGCGTTGAGGCGGCTGGGGCCTTCTGCTGACCCAGCGACCAGGGTAAATTTCTTAGGGGTTTCGAGCACCAATGCGCCTCCTTATACGGACAAATTTCCTTGCAAATTATAACAAAAGTCCCCAGGAATACAATCTTTATTCCCACAAATATCGCCATCATCCGACAGGGGCATTGTCACCATTGCCCGCTCTCTTAATACCCGCCCCGCTCCCATGCCTGGCAGATTCCGGAATGGCTTCCACCCGATGGCGCGGTAGGCTTGGCGGTATTGGGTCATACTACGGTGAAAAGAATCCTTTGGGAAGGAGCACTCCACACGATGGACAGCCGCCGCCAGCGTGCAAAGAACACCAGCCGAAACAGGACTTCCTGGCTCCGGCGCATCACAGACCATATCGGCAGCACCGCCGCCGCCATCAGCCTGCCTGCGGTGGTCGTCGGCGCCACGGCGCTGCTGCTGCCGACCGCCTGGCTGGCCCTGCCCGTGCCCCAGTTGCCTGCCGACACGACGATCTATGACCAGAGCGGACATTTGGTCAGTGTGCTCACGGGAACCCAAAACCGGATGCCCGTGAGCTACGCCGAGGTCCCCCCCTCAATGCAAAATGCTCTGGTGGCCATTGAGGATGACACCTATTGGATTGAACCCGGAATCGATCCCCTGGGGATTACGCGGGCCGCTCTCGTCGACCTCACCAGCGGCAAGATTTTACAGGGGGGGAGCACAATCACCCAGCAGCTGGCCAAAAATCTTTACTTGAGCGACCGCCGGACTTTTTCAAGAAAGTTCAAAGAGCTCCTGATTACCCTGAAACTGTCCACTATGTTTGACAAGCGCCAGATCTTATCCATGTACCTCAACGATGTGTATTTCGGGGAAGGGGCTTATGGGGTGCAGGCGGCAGCCGAAACCTATTTCGGCCACTCTGCCCACACTCTGACACTGCCTGAAGCGGCGCTGCTGGCCGGAGTCGTCAATGCCCCGACCTATGATGACCCCTACATCCACCCCCAGATCGCGCTGGCCCGGCGCAATGTCGTGCTCGTGCGCATGGAAAGTCTGCATTATATCACCCGGGGCCAAGAGCTTGACGCGCAAAGCGCCCCGCTCAATCTGGCCACCAACCCGCCCCTGGGCGACCGCGCGCCTTACTTCACCAAATTCATTGCTGACGAGTTGGTCGGCCTGGACCCGGCGATCGGCAAAAATCTCTATGATGGCGGCTACACCGTCACCACCACCATGAACTGGACCATGCAAAAAGCCGCCGAGAACGCTGTAGCCTGGTATCTCCCCAGCACAACCGACGTGCATGGGGTGCCCGAACCGGAAACGGGTCTCGTGGCCATCAACCCTGTGAATGGCTATATTGAGGCGCTGGTCGGGGGGGATGACTATGCCAAGACCCAGTTGGACCGGGCTACAAAGGCTTCACGCCAGCCAGGATCCAGCATGAAATATTACTTGTACACCACCGTCATTCATGACGGCTATCCGACATCCAGTGTCAAGGACTCGGCCCCCGTGCGGTTCCCTGCCGGGAATGGAAAATGGTACGTGCCGCACAACTACGGCCATGTCTATAATGGCCCCCTCACCATCAGGCGCGCCATTGCCGAATCTGACAACATCATTGCGGTCAAGTGGATGGACACCGTGGGACCCCCGGCTATGATTCACATGGCCCATCAGATGGGCATCACCAGTCCTCTGGCGGACAATCTGACCACCGCCCTGGGCTCGTCCGATGTCACCCCCTACCAAATGGCGCGAGGGGTGTCGACTCTGGCCAACGGCGGCTACCGGGTCAGGCCATTCGGCGTGCTGAAGGTGGTCGACCAGAACGGGCGCACGGTGTTTCAAGATCACCCCCACAAGACACGGGTGCTGAGCCCGCAGGTCGCCTACGTGGTTACCAACCTGTTCACAGCGCCTTTGTTGAACCCGGTGGGCACCGCTCACGACCTCGAGTCCGTGATCAACCGCCCGGCTGCTGCAAAAACCGGCACCTCCTCCGCACAGCGTGATGCCTGGCTGGTAGGATTCACTCCCCAGCTGGCGGCGGCGGTATGGGTCGGCAATGACAATGACAGCCCGCTGGGTCTCACCGGCGACCGGGGAGCAGGCCCCATTTGGGCCCACTTTATGAAAATGGCGCTGGCCGGCCAGCCCAAACGCAACTTCCGGCAGCCACCCGGTCTGGTCTGGAAATCCGTCTGCTCCAAGACGGGTCTGCTGGCCAACGGGTGCTGCTCGGCGTACCGCGAGGTCTTCATCAAAGGGCATGCCCCCACCAAAGTCAGCCCCGGCTGCGGTTCCGGATCATCGGGGTCATCGGGGTCGGCGTCCGGTCCCGCCGCTCCCTCTGCCGAAAGCCTGCTTAAAGCGATTTTGAAATCTCTAAGCCCGTGACGGTGTCACAACTCCGCGGAGTGTTTCCACCACCTGCCCCCCGACCTCCAAAGATCCCCGCGTCTGCGCGTTGAGACGCACGTGAACCTCAGACGGGCGCAAGTGGTCTTCTCCCTGGGATATGATAAACCGCCGTGGCTGCGTCTCGCCCGCGCAGCACAGCAGGTAGCTGCCAAGCGCCAGGGCCGATGACCCAGCCGCCAGGGTGTATTGCGGCCCGGATAGCGCGTTGCTGAAATACCGGGCCGCATAGCTTCCCGCTCCGGTGAGGGCCAGCACATAAACCCCCTGCACCCCGCATTCTTCTTCCAGCGCTGCCAGGTGGGCCAAGCTGAAGTTCAGATCGGCCAAAGCCTGCGCGCTCTCCACGAACAGCAGCATCTGCTCTGGGTTGGTCCGGGCCACAGCCGGAGGCATCATGGGACTGATGAGCTCCGCATCCATCCCGCAACGCGCCGCCAACTCGCGGGGACCTATCTTCGTGCTGCGGACGCTGGCCGGCGCCGCCGTCATCCAAATCCACTGCTGGCCTTCTGCATGGCAGGCCAGCGTCTCCCCGGAGGCCGCCAGGTGAACCGTCCCGTCCCCGACCAGCCCCTGATCCCGCAAAACAAAATATGCGCCCATGGCCGCATGGCCCGCAAATGGCACCTCGCTTGTCGGGGTAAAGATCTTCACCAGGCATAGATCGGCGTCTTCAGCGCATGCCGTGACAAACACCGTTTCCGGCAGGTGCATTTCCCTGGCAACCGCCTGCATGACGTCATTCCCGGATGAGGCCGGCACATCATAAAATACGGCCACGGGGTGGCCTTGCAATGCCTGATCCGCAAACACATCCACTTGCATAAAAGACCACTCTTCTTGTGGCACCCTAATCTCCTCATTATTGTTTTGACTTGGCCAGTACTCATTGATTGCATTTATTATCACCGGACGTTCGCGCGCTTCAGGTTGGAAATCCGCTGCAGTCCTCCCATCGTAAAGCATTGCGGGAGATCTGACGAGCCATCTTGAAACATTTTCACTTGTCAGGATGTTGAAGGGGCGGAGGTAAAGCCGGCGGCAGGAGAATGGGGAGCCCTCGCCTGCCCCGCTCGGGCGGGTGCGCCACCAAGCCCGCTGTCCGGGTCCGCGGCTCCGGCCTAATTTCCCCGCGCTCAGCAGACCGTCTGCCATGAGCCCCGGCCTGTATGGATCCCCGGACTGTTGTGGCGGGAATGAGGGTGGACCCCGGCTGAGGGGAGACGGAAGTCTCCGCTACCTGCACCGCAAGAGTGTCCTGCCGAATCCTGGATCAAAGCCCGAAGCTCACTGCCCACGGCTAGACAGGGCGAGGAGGAACAGCAGGTGCGGGTAGGGGGCGTTCGCGGCTTTCGTGTTCTGGCCCACGGCGAGCAGGTGCCAGTAGACGAGAGCCGCTGCGCCCGCGATTTCCGGATCAAACCACTGGGCGCCAGTTTCCCACTCTTCGTCCATCAAATCCGCCAGCGCCCGCTGGTAAATACCTGACGGGGTCATGCCAGCAGGGCCGCCAGACCATGGCCGGCAAAAATGCCCACCGCAATGGCCACAGCGGTCACCAGCAGAAACTGCGCACCGCCTTTGACCCATGAGGTCTTGCCGACTTTGGCCTTTAAGACCCCTAATCCGAAAGAGGCCAGCACGGCCAGCACGATGGCCCAGACGAGGGCGGCATGGGTTTGCGCAATGAGCAGGTACGGCAGCACCGGGGGCAGCGACCCGAGAATGACAGCCCCCCCCATGATGAAGGCTGAACGCCAGGGATGGTCCAGATTCTCCAGCATGATCCCCAGTTCTTCTTTCATCATAAAGTCGACCCACCTGTCTTTGTCCGCGGTAATATGTTTAGTCAGCATCTCTACCTGTTCCTTGCTAAAGCCCTGCGCCCGGTAAATCCCTTCCACTTCGGCGATTTCTTCATGGGGGACCTCATGCACTTCTTGCATCTCGCGGGAGCGCTCTGCCAAAAAGTATTCATTTTGGGCAGTGGTGGCCAGATACTGCCCCAGCGCCATGGCCACCGTAGCCGCCACCACCGCGGCAATCGCCGCGATGAGAATTTGGTGGGAAGACATGTTGGATACCGTCACTCCCACTACCAGGCCGGTAATCGATACGAGGCCATCATTCACTCCGAACACCACTTCGCGGATCGACCGCGCCGCCGGAGAATGGCGGACCACTTCAGAATTGACGTGTGGCACTGCGCTGCTGCTCATTGTTTCCCCCTCCCTTCAGCGCCATTATACGTAGCATCTTATTGAGAATCCTCTTAAAGCGAATGAGAATCATTGCCCTCCAGGGAAATGCGGTATGATAGAGGGCAGTATCTGCAACCTAGCGCTCACTGCAAAATGAAGAAAGGAAGGCTATAGCGCATGATCCCCATTTCCAATCTGTCGCACGACCCCTACTTCAATCTCGCTCTCGAAGAGTACGTCGTCCGCCACCTTGACCCGTCGCACAATTACCTGATTTTATGGCAGAACTCTCCCGCCGTGATCATCGGCCGGTATCAGAATACCGCGGAAGAGGTCCATCAGCTTTATATTGAAGATCACGGCATTGCCGTCGTCCGCAGGCTGTCAGGCGGGGGAGCCGTCTATCACGACTTAGGAAATCTGAATTTCAGCCTGGTCGTCTCCACCAAAGGCCAGGGCTTCAATGATTTCCGATCTTTTACTCTCCCCGTCATTGAAACACTGGCCCACTACGGGGTGAAGGCAGAACTGTCGAGCCGCAACGACATCACCATCGACGGCCAGAAGTTCTCGGGAAACGCCCAGTACCGGACCAGCACCCATCTGTTGCACCACGGCACGATTCTCTTTGATTCCGAACTGGATGCCGTGGCGCAGGTCCTCAACGTGCGTCAGGACAAAATTGCCAGCAAGGGCATCAAATCCGTGCGCAGCCGGGTGACCAACATCAAGCCCTATCTGCCCCCCGATGTCACTCTCGCTCAGTTCAGCGGCACATTGGCCGCCATTATCGGCGACCATAACCAGGGTCTGGAACCCCCCTATCCCTGGGGTGCAGAAGACCAGGCGGCGGTGCAAAATTTAGTCGAGACCCGTTACGCGACGTGGGATTGGAACTGGGGCAAGTCCCCCGCCTTCAATTTGACCGCCCATGAGAAATTCCCAGGGGGCAGCATTGATGTGCGCCTGCTCGTGGAAGAAGGCATGATCCGATCCTGCCGCATTTACGGCGACTTTTTGGGACAGCGGGACATTCACGAATTTGAAGGAGCGCTGGTCGGCAAGCGTTACCAAATCTCCGAGGTCGCACCGGTGCTGCACACCCTGCCCACGGGGGAATACTTTGGCGCGATTTCCGAACAGGAAGTGCTGCAGGTTCTGTTCGATACGAGCCCTTCCATCTAAATATCTGTACAGGGGCCTATGTGGCCCCTGTACAGATATTCATTTTTCCGTAAACACCTCGTCAAAAAACAGCAGAGTTTTAGCCCAGGCATCACGCGCCGCTGCCGGCGCGAATGACGCGCGGGTGTCATTGAAGAAGGCGTGCCCAGCCCCGGGATAGACGGTGTACTCGTAAGCCTTGCCCAAATCAGCCATCGTCTTGGCTACCTCCGGCACTTGCGATGTAATCCGGTGGTCCTCGCCGCCATAGAATGCTCTGACCGGACAGGCGATGCGGGCCATGTCCTCTTCCTTGGGCGCCACGCCGTAATTGCAGACGGCTCCTTTGAGATCAGGCACCAAACTGGCCAGCTGAAAGGCGAGTGCCCCGCCCATGCAGTATCCCACGCTCGCCACATCGTGGCCCTGACCGCGGAAATATTGGGCCCACAGCGCCAGATCGCGCGCCATTTGGTCCGGGTCCCGGCGGCCGAAAAGGGTCGTGTAAGTCTCCTTCAAATCATGGGCTTCTGCGTGGGGATATTGGTTGAGATACTGTTCGCGCAGTTTTTCGTCCATCCATGCCTGTTGCGGCAGGGTGTCAAAAAAGCGCTTGACCGCTTCAATCCGGTCAAAGGCCAAAGCTGGCGCCCTGCCGCCCTTGGAATACAAATCGGGAGCCACGGCCAGATATCCCGATTCCGCAAACCGGTTGGCCATATCCTGGATATGGTCGTCCGGCCCCCAAATTTCCTGCACAATGAGAATGCAAGGCGCTGATTCCGGCTCGCGCTCGCCTACCGCACGGTAAGCGGACATAGGTTGCCCCTTGTCTTCCAACTCGATCCATCCTGTTTCCAGTTTCACTCTACACACTCCTCTTTGCCATGCCCTGCCTCTATGGTAGCGGGTCCGCGGCGGGAAGGGAAGGACGGCTGCCCCCTGTCCTATGAATTTGCGGTACAGCCGAACACCGACTACGGTTCCCTCACTGGTCTGTACCCGCTTTGGGAATCCTTGCCAAGGTGTTAAACCGGCGGACCGGTCAGACCGTCACGGGAGTGGTCCGGATCCACCGGGCCAGATCATAGATGAGACGTTCGTCCACGGGGCCTTGCAAGATGCGCCGCTGATCGCGGTGAGGGTCATAGCCGCGCTCAATGGCCTTGAGCCAGTAACTCAGGTCAGGATATAGAACAAACGTTGCCCGGGGACAGCTTATCAGGTCCGCTTTCAGGCGTTCGAATTCTGCTATTCCTCCGCCCGTATCGTCGCCGCTGCCGTGGACCGCCAAAATCGGTGAGTCAGGGGCGAAGCGGTGCTGACCGTGGTGATCCCGCAGATCTGACCAGTACCGTCCCGACTGGCCGGCCAGGCGTTCACTGTCTTGATATTGGCCTTGTCCAACGCGGTCAAGGTCGTCCTGAATCCTCTGTATGGCCCGAAGCTGGGACGGGTTGTCGGTAATGATATGGGCAACGCTTTCTAAAGATATCTCCCAGGCCGGGCGGGTGTGGCCGAACAGGCTGACGAAGCCGAGCGGACCCGCGCACTGCTGGGCCAGTCGGGGCAGAAGATAGGCTCCGAGGCCGTGTCCCACGGCAAACACATGGCCATTGCTGGCGGGATCGGCACGGAGGCGCTGCAACGCGGAGACGGCATCATCCAAAATTTCATCTTGAACGGTTAACGGGGGCGCCGTGGCGGAACCAGGACCGTCTATACTGCCCATGTACGCGTCCCTATCTCTGTGGCCCACGGTATTCTGGTCGTAGCGGAGAACCATGACGCCATTGGCCGCGAGTCCCCATGCCAAGTCACGGAAGATGTTGCCCGTGCCGTTGCGGTCGCGGTGCGTATTGACCAGTACCGCTCCGGAAAAGGGGCCGTCCCACACTGGACAGGTGAGCGTCCCGCCGACTAGCCAGGGCTCATGGCCGATGACCACATCGCGTTCGGTGAAGTAGCCGGGGTTGGCATAAGACGGAACGCGTGCCTGCGTTAGAGCGGTATTGCGTGTGAGAATGTGCCCAAAGAACCCGCGAATGCGGCCAACGTGGTCAAGAGCCACTTCCAGCATCACCTCGCGCACACTTTGGGCGAAGGCGCAGCGGACACGCACTAGATGATCCGTGCCAGAGGCATCCGTGGTGCTGCTAAGCACCCGTTCAAATGCTCCGGCCTTTTTGGTCAGGGCATCCCAGGAGAGTTGGAGGAGCGGGGCCGGCATGGCCGCTCTAAGGTCAGGAGAAAAATCCCGGGCCACCGCCTCGGCGTTTCGCTGGTGCAGCAGACGGATCCAGTAGGTGATTCGCTCGACATCCGGGTTTGTGGACATATACTGCCTCCCCATCAAGGCTTGCCGAAAAACAATCGATCTTTAGACCCGCATAAAGTATAACAGCGTCAACGGATTTGGCACCAGCGCCCATCCGGAGGTCCCTGCGCAACGAAAATGCGGCTCCCCACTGTTCACCGCAGCGGGGAGCCGCATACTCACTCAAATTTTACGCCTCAAGACTCTTGTTGATAGGCACCGTCTGGATTTTGACAGGAATCACTGTTTTGGGCTGGAGGGGAATTCTCACCGTCAAGAGCCCGCTGTTCAGTTCAGCGCCAATTTGATCGGCCTGTGCGCCATCTGGCAACTCTACCCGGTACCGGAAAGGTAGCTGGCGAATTTCCCGGCGCAGGTACATGTCGGTGTCCTGACCTTCTTTCGCGTCCGCTTTGATCTCCAGCACACCATTTTCAATCGACAGGCTCATCTGGTCTTCCGTGTAACCCGGCACCGCCAATACCACCTCGAACTGACCGTCCTTCTTCACAATATTGGTCAGAGGCGCATAGGCTACCCGCTCGAGCGGGCGAAACAATTCATCGAACATCATTTCAATCACCCCTATGTTTAACTTTGTCTTTCGTTGACTTTAGTTTACGGTTTTTTCCCTGCTTTGTCAAGCGTTGCTGCAACAGTTGCTCAAAAACTTTTCTCTCAATAATTAGGCGTGACTTCCTGACTCTCCAGCTGCCAGTACGTTTTCTGCGGGCGGCTGCTGAATCGCAACAGCAATTTTTCTCTTCGCCTGCAAGGGAATCCGCACTGCCAGTACCCCATTGCTCAGTTGCGCTTCGATATGCTCCGTCTCGGCACCCTCCGGCAATTCCACCCGGTAGCGGAAAGACTGCTGGCGAATTTCCCGGCGAAGGTACTGCTGGTGATTATCCTCTTCCTTAATAGCTCCCTGGATTTCCAGCAACCCGTTCTCCACCGTAAGATTCAACTGGTCTTCCCGGTACCCTGGCACTGCCAGCGCCACCTCAAAAGCCCCGTCTTTCTTCACGATATTCGTCAAAGGCACGAATCCTGCTTGCTCACTCACCCGGTACAATTCATTCATCCTCATCATACTCACCCCTGCTTTATGACTTTGTCTTTCCTTGCCCTTATGATATATCGGGAAACAATGGATGTCAACGCCTTTTTTGGGGGGGGGGTGAGAATTTTTTGGGAGATTGTGTTCTAAGCAAGAGGCGTGAGGGGCACTGCCTCGGTGGATTCACCGCGCGTCCCCAGCAAAATGGTAAATCCCATAATGATCCAATAGTCGGGAGTAGCACAATGCCCGTGTCTTGCCCCTATGGCTCCCACGGCACGGTCGGCCCATCTTAGTCCTGAGCGCTGTCCTGCTCAATTTTCTTCAGCACTTCCCTGTCATCGGGCACAATCCACGGTGGCAGCCGGAATAGTGCCGGGCTTGGCGACGCGGGCAAAGCGGGTAGCCGGACATGGCCGGAAGCCGTGTCCGGTGTTTTGCGGATCCTCTGGGAAATCATCAGCGCCAAGGGCGCCTGCTGTTTCCAGACATTCCTCGATTCCACAATGTGCGCATCGAAAATCGAATGCATAGCCATTCACCTCTTCTCCGCATTTTCCTGCAGGACAGCATGCCTGGCGCCCCACACGGGACAGCTTACTTCCCCGTCAGCGGCGGGGGCACGATGACGACCGGGAGAGAGGCATGCGTCACCAGCCAGCGGGGGAAGCTGCCAAACAGCCCTTCAATCACTGAAGATCCCTGGTGGCGGCCAACTACCAAGGCCTGCACTTTCCCCTCCAGGGCGGCATCCAAAAATGCCTGGGCAGCGTGAACTTCCCCGTCCTGCACCGTCACCACTTTCCACTGCGCTGTTGCCTGAGTCTCTGCGACCCTCTTCAACGCGGTTGCACTGACCTGCGCCGCATTTTCGTCCCATTGCTCGAGCAAAGTCTCCAGGCTCGCCATCGTGGACCCCCCGTACGTACTCGGGGCCACCGGCTGCACGAAGGCGACGACATCCTTCACGTCGATCATCAGCACCCGGCCACGCCCCCCGACCATGTCCAGGGCCTCATCTAGCGCCCGGTACCCCGCGTCCGACCCGTCTACAGCTACAGCCACCGCCTCAAGCATCTGACCATCCCTTTCTTCTGCTGCCTTCCTCTACATTATGCCAGAAAGTCCGGAGATACGGGTTCCTGCCAGAAGCATCGCCGCTTGGCTAATGACCTCCAGAGGGTCAAGATGCCTTCATTGAGATGGCCTGGCGCGCCACAGACGAAGACCCGCAAAACGCCATCACCCCAGCCGTCCGGGGCGCACCGCAAAAAGGCCGGCGGCGCCGGCCTCAACAATTTCTGCACTGCGGTTTCTTAGTGGAATACCGCCACCGTGAAAAACACCAGAGTTAGCGCCGCCAATCCTAGGTGAGTCAAAATAAGGCCCATAGGAAAATTCCGTTTGGGTAGGAGATAGGCAAAAAAGAGGGTACCGCCTCCCACGACTGTAAACAGAAACAGAATGTATGTCCATTCCAACAAGGTCACTGTGCCGCCCCCTTGCCAGGCGCCGCATGATGCAGCAATTCACCATGCCGGTGCAAAGTCAGCCATAAAGAACTGTTCGCGCCCGACTGGACCGCAGGATGCGAGTAATGCTGGCGTAAACTAGGAGCCAGAGCCGACGAAAACAGAATGAACGTCATCACCGTTAAAAACAGGTGCACCGCCAAAAATCGGGGCGGAAGCTTCCGGCGCCGCAAATCATACCGCAAGAAGAAAATAATGCCGAGAACGAACGTGATCACATACGTGATGTACGCCCACATGACAAGATGCATTCACAATCACCGTCCTTAATTAAAACATTTTTAACCGTATCCCATTTGGCGTAGGAAATCAACGTATTCGGCCTGCCTCATTTTACCTTGATCTTTAGCGCTAGCTCTCAATGGCCAGTACTTTCCCGCCACAAGGCGCCCCGGCGGGGAAGATTCCGGGGACACCGGCCGTGTCGAAAAGCCCTCTTGCCGGTTTTACAGTGGTGAATGCTGCCGTTTTGATCGTGGGCATCACTGTCACATGCAAAAAAGTGCCGCCGCAGATACTGCGGGCGCCTCTCTTGGAATCTTCCTTGTCCGGCCCATGCCCCGACCTTCAGTCCTTGTGGATTCCAGATGCCACTTCCGCGGGAGATGCTTCTTTGTGCGCGCATTGAGGACACAGTCCCCGCAGCGTGACATCGACCCCTTCAATCACAAATCCCGGCGCATCAAAGCGCAACGCCTCAATATTCTTGGGAAGCACGTCAAACCAGTGGTGGCACGCCGTGCAGTAAAAATGCTGGTGCGGCCTCAGGCGCAACCCATACAGCGCGTATCCCTGAGGAGTCGGCAGCAATTCAACAATATTCACCGCCGCTAGATCCTGCAACGTTTTGTACATCGTACCCTTGGCAAGCTCCGGGAGCATCTGCAGCAATTCGTCACGGATCTGGTCGGCTGTGAAATGCCCTCCTTCATGATCCAGCAAATACTGCAGGACCATACGCCGCTGCGCGGTAACGCGCAATCCCTTGTCCCGCAGAAGCGCTTCAGCTGACCCAGGATGCTGCTCCATACTCTCTCTCCTTGCTGTGTTTAGGTCTTCCTCTTATCTATTATACGGTCTCATCAGGAAAACACAAACGGCCGGAATTTCCCATAGCAAGGTCCGTCCAAAGATAGTCCGAAGGGCCCTGGCAGCCCTTCCCAGCAAAAGGGTATCCTAAGAAGCAGCAGGAAAACATAGAGGAGGACCACGGATGACTTCTCGGCACACGATAGTCGGACTGGCAGGAGCCTTGGCGGTATTGGGATTGGCGGGATGCGGGGCACAAACATCATGCCCGCCACCCACAAAAGTGGTGGCCGCCACTATACAGAGAAAAATGGTCATCTATACCGGCAAAGAAATCCACAGGCCAGGATGGCCGAAGTATGATCCGGCATTTTGGTCAGCGCCTCAGAATTCTACAGTCACCCTGACCATTGTCTCGCACGATAGCGGGGCAGCACCCCTCATGATGACGCAAGATGACAAAGTCAGCGGTACCATAGGCGGTGTGGAAAGGATTGACGGCAAGGCCCAAAGCGCGGTGGACAACCAGAACGTGGCGCACACTTTCACCATACCGGCCACGGGTCTGAATCTGCCCATTCCCGTCGCCCCCGCTGGCCAAACGGTCACGGTGGTGGCGCAGGTCCGCATGCCGGCGGCTGGCTCCTATAGCTGGCAATGCATAGCACCTTGCGGCACGGGGCCGATGGGAATGGCTGGGCCCATGGTCACCCCCGGCTATATGCAGGGCACTATCACCGTCACCCCGCATTGATCAGCAGCCGTCCTGATGGTCGTGAGGCCGCCATCAGGAGACGGTCCGCGATCCCGGTGCCATACGTACGATTGAGTCGGTACGGGAACTCGTCGCCGTCGGGCGCGCCGCCCGTGAAATGTACCATCCACCATGACTTTCACATTGCTGATGGGGATATTGATCCACCGGTACACATGCGCGGCCTGGAGATCGTGACTGTACACGGGGCACATTCATAGACCGGGGCGGTCCGTTCGGGCCGTTGAATTTTCCAGTACTTTTGTCCTTGACATTACGAGCCCGAAAACCCCTCAGGCCATCAAGCACATAGAGCCATCCAACACATCCCCAAAAAACTTGTTCGCCATGAAGCACGTTGGGTTCGATTTACCCTCAACAGCATAATCCGTGTACATTCGGGGCACTCAAGGCGTCCTATTGGCGTCCGCTTGACGAGCTATAAGACGGGCCATTCTCTGCGCAAAAAACATCCCCGGAATAGCTGATCCGGGGGTGTTGGTCGTTTTAATATGAGGCCGTTGTCCCGATTAACTAGAGGCGGGCGGGGCTCCGGCTGGCCGGGCGTAAGGAATTGTCGCCATAGCGCAATTCACTTCATTCTTCGGGACTACTAACTGGATGCATGTCTCTAATTCCTAAGCCAGCACCCTGCCCACCGATGTGACCGCTTCAAGATATGGCGCGTCTTGGCTTCTGAGAAGCAAATCCAAGGGAAACACCATCACCTGGTTGACCAGGTGCAGCACTGCTATAAATCATGTGATCTTTGGTGATCTCATGATTCTTCCTGCCCCGAAGCCGCCAGCATAGAGCCAGCGGGTG
>DAIDDL010000034.1 GCA_027309085.1 Sulfobacillus sp. | reverse complement strand
GGATAGAAGGCCGTGGCCAGCATCTGTGTGAAAAGCGTGAGGAGGGCAGTGTCGAGCAGCAGGCACAGCAGGGCGTGGATGATCAGGAGCGGCCAGCGCAGGGGCCCCCAGGCGAACTGCAGCCGATCCACCAAAATGCCTGGCGGGGAGACTTGAATCCAGATCATGCCGAGGCTCGTCATAATCAGGGCCATCAGCACGCTGCCCACGACGGCCCAGTCAGCTTGGGAATGGGAGGCCGAAATCAGCGCCTGCGGCCAGACGTAGACGGCACCCGTCACAATGGACGAGGTGACCAGGAAAAAATATTCCAGGGGCCCGATGGGCTCCACAGAAGATTCGACGAAGACTCTCACCGGACGACCCCCTCTCCTTTGACTGTGAGGATGACGGTGATCGTGGCCTTTATGGGACGAAAGCCCTCTCTTGGGTGAAACCAGTCGCCGGGGCGGGCATAGCCGAAGGGATCGGTATGGGTGGCGTTGGCCCGGTTGATCGCTAAGAGGCACAGCCCCAGCACATCGTGCTCGGCCCGGCGGACAATGGCGTGCTCATCGCTGAGGGTCACCGCGTTCTGGCCCGACACTTCGTCGATGAAGGCATTCAGGTGGACCGTCTCGCGGACGTCGAGCGCCTGCGGCGTTGGCCACGTCTTCACGGAGCGGCGGTCGCTGACTCTGGCTAAGCTGACCATTTGCCCGTGCCACGGGAAGGTCAGGGTCAGGCGCCGAACCCGCCCAGTCAGGTAGCTCAGGCCCTGGGTTTCGGCCGGGGTGTACACCACGGCCTGGCCGTTTGGGGCATAGACCTCCACTTCCCGCACCGCCAGACTGCCCTGCTTGATTTGCACGACGGGCACCGAGGGACTGATGCCTTGGGAGACGGCGTCGGACCAGAACTGCCAGCCCCGCTCTCCGAGCTGCATGGGGGAGCAGCGGGTGCAGTCAAAATAGGCGGCGAGGGCAATGCGCGGCGCCACCACCTGCGGCGAGACAAAATTCATATAGCGGGACAGCGACACGCCGTCGGCGGTCATGACCCAATAGGTTTTGGGAATCGTACCGGCCGCATTGACGGCGCTGAGAAGGGGCCACAGATGGCTGAAGGGCAGCCGGCTGTCCCAGACGATTCCCTCGAGCTGGCCCAGGTACAAGGAGCGCGCGGATTTTTCCTGGGCCAGCATGACGGCGGTGGCAAAGTTGGGCGCCATGACCTTGATGTCGTAGTATTCCTCGCCCGGTTTGATGTCGCTCAGAGAGCTCGGCGAGAGCGTGACATTGGGAAACACAAAGCGCCAGTCGTACTGTCCGGGGGATTGGGCCGCCCGGATGCTCATCATGAGCACAATGCCCTGGTGGTCAATCGGCTTGGAATCCCAGCAACCCGTCAGCGAGAGCAGCAAGAACACCAGGACCAGACAGGTGCGCGCGGCCTTGACGGTCCGTATCACGGGCTCTCCTTTTGAGTTTTGCGCAGGTGGGGAACTTCCGGGACAGTGCCAGGCCGACTCCGCGTGACGTCCAGGGGGCGCGAGGAGTTGAGCCGTTGGCGCAAGTCCACCCACGGTGCTCGGACCAGGTAGTCCTTGAAGTCCTTTATCCGCAAAGGCGCGTAGGGGACAACGTACGGGACGCCAAACGAGGTCATCTGGGTCAGGGACCCGACCAGCGCCATGGTCAAGAGCACAATGCCGAATACACCAAGAATGGCAGATGTAAACAGCAGCGCCATGTTGATCAGCCGCCAGGAGCCCGTCAGGTCGTACACGGGACCGGTGTAGAAGCTGAGAGCGGTGAGGGTGATGATGACGATGATCTGGGGACTCACGAATCCCGCTTGGACCACCGCCGTGCCGACCACGATGGCGCCAATGATGCCGATGGTCGTGCCCATGGGTTTGGGCAGACGCAAGGACGCTTCCCGCAGCACCTCAATAATGAGGACCATGAGGATGGCTTCCTCAAAAGGGGAGAAGGGCAACGCGGCATGGCTGCCCAGGGTGATTTCCAGCAGAGCGGCGGGCACGAGATTGGTGTTGACCTGGGTCAGCGCAATGTACAGCGAGGGGAAATAGACCCCTAGCAGCCAGCCTGCCAGGCGGATGATGCGCACAAAAGAACTGTCGTACCAGACGTCGGAATAGTCCATCCCGGTGCGGTAAAAGTCGGCTAGGGGCGCGGGGGCGATGAGGACAAAGGGATCCCCGTCCACCAGTATGACAATTTTCCCTTCCAGCAGCCTCCAGCAGGCGACATCGACCCGTTCCGTGGGGCGGATGGTGGGGAAAATCGACCGGGGGTGGTCCCGGATCAGTCCGGCAATCATGGTGGCGTTGGCCCGGCCCCCAATTTTGACCTGATCCAGCCGGGCAATGCCGGTCTCTACGAGCGCGGGATTGGTCAGCCCGTCAAGATAGGCCACGGCGACAGCGGTGTGCTGGCGCTCCCCCAGGACAATTTGGTGAAACCGCAGGGACGGGTCCAGGATGCGCTGCCGAATCTGGTTCATCTGGGTCAGAAGCACCTCGTTGAAAGCATCTTCCGGTCCGCGCACGCTGATTTCCGTCTGCGGGCGGGTGATGGCGCGCTGCCTGTAGGTGACGGTATCCACCACCCAGACTTTCGGAAAATGGGGGGCGAAGACCAAGGTGTTTCCCGCCGCCAGCGCTTGAATGATGGTGTCCCATGAGGTTTCGGCGTGGATATGGCCCGGGGTGAGCGTGGTTTCGCCCCACGACGCCGGGTCGGCGTGGGTCTGCAGCAGGGGCGCCACAATGTCCTGGTCGACCATCTGGGTGTCAGACAACCCGTCAATGCTGGCCAGAAGCACTTTGTCCGGCGCGCAGGCGGGGACCTGCAGCCAGCGCAGCAGCACATCGGGGCTGGTGCCGAATCCCGACTTGAGGCGGTTATAGGCGGCCGGCACATCGGGGGTGTAGCGGGTCAGGGCTAGAGGCCCGTCCTGCTGCAAGGCGATCCAAGCTTCCAGGGTCTGCAGGAGATTTTTCACGAGGGCCTGAATATCTTTGAGCGCCGCAGAGTCGTCGTAGGCCACGTTGTCATCACCTCCGGGATATGTTGGCTGAACTGGGAGCATTTCATACGCAGAGAAATGAGTCGAGATTACTGACTTTGCTGGTGCGGCTGGGTTGGTCATCTCAGTTCTACCTATTTCCGGTGACGGCAAAGTAGGGACCTCGCAGGACCCATCATGGCGCAGTCGGCGCGGTGAGAGCAACCGGGCGTGGCAGGTCCTGCATTTCTCGGGAACCACCGCAGTGACCCGCACTGGGCCTGTCCTAAGCGCCCGCCCGGGAATACGAGCCCACCTTTCACCGCGGCGAAGATCAGGGGACGCATTCATGATTGAATATCCGTGTGAGCGAAATCTGTGCGTTGGGCCGGGCCTGGAACGGCGCGGGAACCCTTTTTTGTTCGCGTGATACAATATAGGTCTTAACAGTTCGCGGACAGGAGATGGCGCAAGGCCGTGGCCAAGGACAGTTCGACCAGGGAGCAGATTCTCGAAGGGGCGCAGAAGGCGTTTGGCGCCCAGGGATTCAAGGCCTCGATTAAGGATGTCGCGCGGGAAGCGCAGATTTCCACGACCAGCCTGATTTTTTGGTATTTCAAAGACAAAGAGAGCCTGTTTCTTGAGGTGATACGGCAGGCGTCGCCTTTGGCGCAAGTCCAGCAGGTTCTCCAGAGCAGCCGGGGCGACTCGCCCCGCGACACTATCCGGATGCTGGTCAAGGAATACCTGGCGGTGTACAGCCGGCCCCTCAACCGGCAAATTCTCTTCCAGATGCTGTCGCACGCCTCCACTCATCCGGAGGTGCAGTCGGTGCTGCAGGAGCAGCTGAGCCAGGTGATGAGCCAGCAGATGGTGGAGATCATCCAAGCGGGGCAGGATCAGGGGGAGTTCCGCCGGGACATCGCTCCCGAGTTTTTGGCGCAGGCGGCTTTGGGACTGCTGTTTGCCCTGATCACCCGCTGGCACGTGGACAGCAAGCTGCCATGGCTGGGAGACGACGTGGCCGGGAATTTGCTGGCGCTTCTGCGAAGGCCAGAGCCTTGCCCGTCAGATGATTCCCAGCAAAGCCCGTGAAACCGCCGCGATGCGGCCGGTCAACAGCGACAAGTCATCGGAGAGCTCGAGAAGGGCCGAGGTGAAGGGGAGCTGGGATTCGTCGACGTGCGTCAGGATCCTCAGGCGGATCTTGCCTTCCTGACGCAGAATTTCCGGATTTTCCTGGACAAGCTGCAATGCCTGCTCATCGTCATCCTGGGCAATGGCCTGAGCAAGCCGCGCGAATTGGACGCGAAGCCGCTCAAGCAGGTTGCGGGTGTCGTCCCATAATGAGGGAGGCCAGACAAAGCTGCGGCGCACCAGCTTGTCGCGGGTGTTGATGACCTTGATGGCAGTGTCGGACAGGTGCTCCAGGTGGTTGGCCAGATACAGCAGGCGCACTTGGCCTGAAAGCTCACTGCCTGCAAGGTGCGTCTCCCGTCCCAGCTGAAACAGGTAGTGGGTGACAGCGTGGTGGAGCAGGTCCACGTCAGACTCAGCTTGGCGCATGGTGCGGGAATCCGCCTCGCTGGGAAATTGCAGGTAGCCTGTCAGCATCTCGAAAATGCGGCTGTCAATAATCCGGGCCATGCGCACGATTTCTGAGGACGCCCGGGACAGCGCCTCGGGAGGATCTTCCAGCAAGTCGGTGTCGAGCAGCACGCTGACGGGCTCCGGCAGGATATCGGGCAAGATGCGCTCCATCAGGCGGGCCAGCGGTCCTAAAAACGGGACGAACACGATAGCCATGGCGATATTGAAGAGCGAGTGGGCATCGGCCAGCTGCCGGCCAGGAGAGCTGTCGACCGCCCGCACGGCCATTTCAAGCCATGGCAAAGCCAGGACGGCTGCCAGCGAGGCGGTGAATTTCATTAGAAAGTAGGCGGCTGCGGTCCGTTTGGCGCTGCGGGAGCCTCCCAGCCACGCGCTGTACAGGGCGGCTGCGGTGGAACCCACATTGGCGGCCAGCACAATGATCAGGCCCGTTGGCAGACCGATGAGGCCGTGAATCCGGAAGGTGATGGCCAGGGCAATAACGGTCGCGGAATTCTGGATAAGCGCCGTGAACACCATGGCCAGCACATAAGCCATGAATTGGTTATGGTCCACCGCGGCCAGGGCGGTTCGCACTTGGGGGACGCCCGACAAAGTGCGCACCGCGGAAATCATCACCATCATGCCATAGAAAATGAGGCCAAACCCGAGAGTCAGCGAGCCGAGGGAGGCATTGGGCCGCCCTCTTTGAATGATTCCGATGACCACCCCGACAAACACCAGCAGCGGGGCGTAGCGGATGAAATTGAACGAGATCAGCTGCACCGTCAAGGTGGTGCCGATGGCCGCCCCCAATATCACTTCCAGCGCCTGCCGCAGTTCCAGTAGCCCAGCGCTGACAAAGCTCACCACCATCACGGTAATCGCGCTGGATGAGCCCGCCAGCATGGTGGCGCTCAGGCCCAGCACCATAGAGCCCAGAGGATTTTTGGTCATGACCAGCAGCAGAGACTTGAGCCAGCCGGCGGTGAGTCTTTTGAGGCTGTCGCTCGTCTGCGACAGGCCAAAAGTAAAGAGCGCCATGCCGCCGACGAGAGAGATCCAGCTTGCGGTCATGAGCAGACTCCCGGTTCAGATCTGACCATGGACATTATCTCCGTCCGGGATGCGGCGGAAAGGCCGGCGGTTCCCATTTTCCACAAACACCGCCATTTCGGCGATGTTGACAGCATGGTCCGCAATGCGCTCCAGATAGCGGACTGCCAGAGACAGGTAGCTGGCCTGCTCAATGGCCCGGGAATCTTCGTGCATGGCCCGCAGCATATCATCATGGAGAGCATGGTAGAGCTCGTCCACGGCGTCGTCACGCAAGAACACCTGCCGCGCCAGTTCCTGATCGCGGCTGCTGACGGCTTCTTGCGCCAGCTGCACCATGGCCAGAGCTTTCTCCCCCATGCGGCTGATGTCGTTCAGCGGTTTGAAATAGGGAGCGCCTGCCAGAATTTCGGTGACTTCTGCGATGTCACAGCTGTAGTCAGCAATCCGCTCCAAATCTCTCACGTTGCGGAGCGCTGCGGCTAGGATGCGCAAGTCCTTCTGCCTCGGTTGCTGCAAAGAGATGAGCTGCAGGGAGTCTTCTTCAATTTGGTTGGTTTCATCGTCAATGGGGTCATCATGCTCCAAGACCCAAGCGGCCAAGGCCCTGTCCTGGCGGTAAAGGGAAGCGAGCGCCTGCTCCAGCATGGCGGACACGTCCTGACCGAGCACACTGACCCGGTCCTTGATTTGTTGCAGCGACCGGTCATAACTGTTCATAAACACGAAGCCCCGCCCCTTCCCTTGGAGAGTTCCCTTTATTATATACTCTGGGCCCGTCCCGTTGATGCAAAGGGGCGGGAATTCCGGGAAAGCCGCCGCAAGCCGGGATGCATGGGGGGAAACTTCATGCCATGGCTATGGCGACACCGCCATTGAAACCGTCATCACTCAGGAAATTACGGGCATAGCTTGCCTTGAGACCACTGCCACCATTGGCTGGTCCGGTCCCGACGTGCTGGTCAATATGAGAGATCGGGCCGGATGTCATAGCTTGCGAGCACCGTGTTCGTGGTGGTGTCAAACCCGGTTTCTCTAGACACCGTGACCGAAGTCGTCAACTCATATTTGCTGCCGCTGCGATTCCCGGGTTCTGTGTCAATCAACCCCTCTCTTATGAACACCATCTATGGGGATGGTACAAATGGCTGATGATCGTTGCCGCTGGGTAACGTCAGGCCTCGGCGGCTATAGGGGACTCACCGCCATTTCAGGATTTCCGGTGATCTAACGCGACCAGATAGGAGCGAGCGCCACCCAGTTCGCACAGGCGCACTCCCCACTCGCAAAAAGGAAGAGAGTAAGCTTGCCATCAGTTTTTCTGCAGGTATACTCTGTCTAAAGACTGGAGGTCTTGATGTCATGCAACAATATACGTACAAATACGGGACCGTGGAGTAGTCACTTTACCCAAAAAAGTGCGTCAGCGTTATGGCTTTGCGCTGAACATGCCCCTAACGCTAATGGATTGGGACGGCATTGTCATCATGAGTTCTCGTGTCCCGGTGGTGACAGAACTCGCCAGACAAGTGGCGGCAGAGCGTGCTGCAGCGCATCTCCGTACAAGACATGTTGACGGCATGGGCTCAGGATCGCTACGGAGCCGGAGAACCTGCGTCCCCCGATCACACCTGATGCCATCTCTCCGAGTGTTTCTTGACGCGGATGTCATTATTGCAGGCAGTGCATCGCCGGACGAAGCCTCTCATGCGCTGCTTCAAGTGGCTGAACTGGGCTTAGTTGAGGCATGGACCTCCGCGCTCGTGCCCGAAGAGGTCCGCCGCAACCTCTCGCAAAAAATTCCCCGGGCCTTACCAATCTTCGAGACGCTGTGGCCGCAGTGTCTGCAGTTAGGGTCCGATCTCGATACCACAGACATGGAGCACGTCGCCCCGTATGCTCACGCCAAGACATTCACGTAGTAGCCGCCGCCCTGCGCGTACCGACGCACTGGCTTGTGACGTTTATATGCGCCATTTCTTTAATCCTCCGGGACTGGTGGTCTTGCGCCCTGGAGATGCCGTGCAACGTCTTCGCACCATGATCGGACAACTGGCGGCAAACTATGGGTGAACGAGACAATTAGCGCCGCGTTAAACGCCACGCCCGTTTCTGTCCCGGGAATTGCGACCGCGGCAAGTCCGCCGCCAACTCGCCTTGGACTAACAGCCACGGCCGGGTTTCTGGAAAAAGCCCAGTTTTTGAGAGACAAAGACCGTAAACGCCATCACACTGGCTGTCGGCAATCGTTTGGTCGGGGACGGGGAACCTGCTCTCCATTGCCACCGAAAATACTCGGCCGTGGCGGTAATCGGACTGGCTTCATCCCCGTGCGCGTAATTTTTGCTGCAAATTCTCGTCTTCACACCGCCCCATTCATTGGGTGTTTGAAGCCGACATTCAGTCTCGCGTTTTTTTGGTCCCGGGTTTGAGATCCTGCAACATGATGGATTATCAATTTTACGTATAGACGTCTTGGCTAATATAGCCGACCCCGTCCGCTGCGGCTGATCTGGTGAATCTGGGTCGCTTTCTCACATCGCTGGCGCGAGGCACGGTACACCTGGTGCCGTGGCATTTCCGCCCGGATTCTGCCGGAACACGGCAGCGCCCCGTGGGGGTTCCGGTCCCTCGAATTTCGGAGATGCCTGATCCGCATCGGAATTACCTGGTCTTCCAAAGAATTCCGCGCTTTAATTGTTGCTTTGGACCAGATTGATGCTTTAGAGCTGCGAAAATGCTGTGGGCTTGGCCGAGCCCGGGGTGAATATGTTACATTTACAGAAGGAGTACAAGGATGCGCATACAGTCCCCAGCCCGCCCCACGGCTCAGGACCGCAGGCCGAATCCACAGCAATGGCGGCGGTGGCGCCCTAAGGAGTCGCACACACTATGGCACGTTGGTTGATAATTTTGGCAGGAGGGCGTGGCGAGCGGTTCTGGCCGCTGTCGCGCATGATGCATCCTAAGCAGTTTCTGACGCTGATGGGCAACCACAGCATGATTCGCAGCACGAGGGACCGGGTCCGTTCCCTTATCGGCCCTGACAACACATGGGTGGTGACCGGCCAAGACTATGTGGAGAAGGTTCAGACAAATCTTCCGGACGTTCCCGCCTCCCATATTTTGGGGGAGCCAGTTGGCCGCAACACGGCCCCGTCCATTGCCTGGGCTGCCCGAGAGATTTACGCCCAGGACCCGGACGGCGTGCTTTTGGTTTTGCCGTCAGACCACATGATCAAGTACCAGAAGCGCTTCCAAAAGCTGGCTGAAATGGCTCTGGCTGCCGCAGAAACGCAAGGCGGCTTTTATACGTTCGGAATTGTGCCCACCCATGCGGAGACAGGCTACGGATATATTGAACAGGGGCAGGAAGTGGCTCACGGCATTGCCCGCGTCAAGCGGTTTATTGAAAAGCCCCCGGCGGAAGCGGCCCAGGAGATGGTCCAGTCGGGACATTTTGTGTGGAATTCCGGCATGTTCGCGTTTACGGCCAGAGATTTTCTCGGCGCCGTCCGCATCCAACTTCCCGTTTTGGCCGACGGCATTGAAGAACTGGTGGCGCACCCGGACGGTTTGGACAGAATTTTTCCTGAGCTTCCGCAGATTTCCGTGGACCATGGCATTATGGAACAGGCTCAGAATGTCTTCGTATTGCCGGCGGATATCGGGTGGGACGATGTGGGCACATTCGCGGCGCTGGCACGCCATCTCCCCCGCAACGATGAGCAGAATGCGGCCCGCGGCCATGCGATTTTTGTGGACAGCCAGAACGTTACGGCCATTAGCGAAGGGCCGGTGGTCTCGTTCATCGGTGTCAAAGACCTGTTTGTGGTGGCAACCAAGGACGCGGTCCTCATCTTGTCGCCTGACCGCAGCCAAGACGTCCGCCAAGTCGTTCAGGCCCTAAAGGAAGGGCAGCACGACCACCTGCTGTAGGGCAGCCCCGCCGCCCCCGGGGGAATAGACCGGGCACATTCTGAGACGAAAGGCAGGAAAGGCTATGAACGAGAATGTAAAAAAGGCAGTGATTCCCGCCGCGGGTTTAGGGACCCGGTTTCTCCCGGCCACCAAAGCACAGCCGAAAGAAATGCTTTCGCTAATCGACAAGCCTACGATTCAATATATTGTGGAAGAGGCCGTGGCGTCCGGCATTGATGATATGCTGGTGGTGATCGGACGAGATAAAGGCAGTATTGAAGATCATTTTGACAGAACTCCCGAGCTTGAGCAATATTTGCGGAGCCGCGGCAAGACCGATTTGCTGGAAGTGGTGATGAATGTCTCCCGTCTCGCAGACCTGCATTTTATTCGACAAAAAGAGCCGCTGGGCCTGGGGCACGCGGTCCTCTCCGCCCGCCGCCACGTGGGTCACGAGCCGTTTGCTGTCTTGCTGGGTGACGACGTCATGCAGGGCCACCCCCCGGTTCTCAAGCAGTTGATTGACCACTGGAAGCCCGGTTTGTCTGTCGTGGCAGTGCAGCCGGTAGCGCGCGAAGAGGCCAGCCGCTACGGCATTGTCTATGGCAAGTGGGCGGTGGACGGGCGCGCGTTTCATGTTTCCCACCTGGTGGAAAAGCCGCCGTTTGACAAGGCGCCGGAAAACCCTCTGGCGATTATGGGACGCTATGTTCTCGACCCCGGCATCTTTGCGGTGCTGGAAGGCATCAAACCCGGAGCCGGAGGAGAGATTCAGCTCACCGACGCACTCGACGTGATAGCGCGCCAAGGCCGGCTAATCGCCGTCGCCTATGAGGGCAAGCGGTTTGACGTGGGGGAGAAGCTGGGATTCATCAAGGCGACGATTGAGGCGGCATTGGACCGGGACGACCTGAGAGATGATGTGACGGCCTACCTGCGTTCTCTGGTGGACCAGCTGAGCGCCGTTTCGAACTCCTCTATAAAATAGGCGGGAGATCTGACAGAGGCTCTTCCGTTTTTCCGGCCCTCCTCACTTAGGGTGTGAGGGGGTTTTTTCATGCCCGGGAGAGGGTGTCCCAATTTTGGGATTTGGTTCCCATTGTGTCGAGAAACTATTGGAATTAAATGGCAGTAAATTCCAGATTGTGCCTCTTGTCTTCTGTTATGGTTCCAAATGAACTGTAAAGAGGGAGGAACACCAGATGGCGGGAACCTTATCAATGAATATGCCGGCGATGGGGACAAAAGAACCGGCGCCAGACGTTCAGGAGACCGGAAAGGGCGCAAGGCGCAAGGCTCGGGTCGTGATGGCGCTGGTAGGGTTGGTCCTGGGACAGGCGATGATCTTTCACCGGGCGGCGCCGTTCTTATGGATTGTGCTGGTGCTGGTATGGCCCCGGTGGCGTTACGTATTTGGGGCGGTGCTGCTGGGCGGGCTGGCGGGGACAGTCCTGGGCATCAACTGGATTTCGGGCCTCGTGATCTGCGGCATGGCGCTCGCAATCCCGGTGCCGTGGCACCGGGCCGGCCGGGAATGGATGCGGTGGCCGCTGGTGGCCTTGGGCTCCGGAGGACTCTACCTCGCGGGGAGGGGGGTCAGCGGATTTGAGCTGATTATAGCGGGACTGGTCGGTGTCGGGGCTCTCTTGCTCTACTGGGCGGCCGTGCGGCAAATCCAGGTGCTGGACACGGGCCAGGGAAATCAGGCGACTCTGGTCATTGGCTTGGCGGCGACGGGCTCGCTGATTGCCGGACTGGAGGGCTGGCAGTTTGGCCCTTTTGCTCCGAGCTTAGTCGTGGGTGGCCTGCTGATTCTGGGAGCGGCCGTGCTCAATGGCCCAGCCGGAGGGGCGGTGGCCGGCGCGACTTTGGGTTTTACTTTAGCCGTCCGGGGCACGGGTCCTGGCGGCGGTCTCGGGATCCTTGTGGCCGGGGGATTTCTGGCGGGGATTCTGGCTTCCCGGCAGTGGCGGCTGGCGCCGGTGGGACTGATGGCAGGGATTGTGCTGTACGCGGTCTTGGTGCGCCTGCCCCAGGAAATGACCGTGCTGTGGGTGTCTTTAGGCACGGCCAGTGTGCTTTTCCAGGCTGTGCCGGGATCCTTCGTGGAGGAGGCTAGAACCTGGGTCCGCGTGCTGGTCACGGGAGAGCGGCCCGACCTTCTGCCTGCGCGGATGGAACAGATTGCGGAAGTGATGAAGGAGATGGCCCGCGCCTTTCAGATCGAAGAGGCGGATCCCGGTCCGGACACCAATCTAGTGGAGTCGGTGGTAGCGCAAGTCTGCCGCAAGTGCTCTCTCTACCGTTCCTGTTGGGAAGATGAATTTTACCGGTCATATCGCGGCATTCTGGATCTGACGGCGCCAGGGTCTGACGACCTGCTGACGGTGTCCGATTTGAGCCGGGACCTTCAAAAACGCTGCATCAGGCCCGAAGCCGTTGTGCAGGCGGCGAACCTGGCTTTGGGCAAAGAGCGGGAGCGGGCGCACTTCCGGCTGCGGGTGAAAGAATCGAGGGCGCTGGCCGAGCGCCAGCTTGATGGGCTGGCCTCCCTGATCAAAGAAATGGCCCAGGATCTGGCCATGGACACAGGGCCTAAAGAAAGCGTCAAGAAGACCCAGCCTGCCCTGGACTGCCGGGCCGGCGTTGCCAAGCGGCCGCGGCGCGGAGGGGTGGTCACGGGCGACAGCGAACTGGTGTGCGAGCTGTCCCGGGAGCGGGTTGTGTTTGCGCTCTCTGACGGCATGGGAGTGGGTCCCCGCGCCGCATGGGAGAGCGGTACCGCCGTGGCCCTGCTGGAACAGCTGCTGCGGGCGGGGTTCAATCAGATGCTGGCGGTCCGCGCAGTGAACACCACGTTGCTGCTGAGGTCAGTGGAAGACCATTTTGCCACATTGGACCTTCTGCTGGTAGACCGGGCGGGGAGGGGAGCCGAAATCGTCAAAGTTGCGGCGGCGCCTACTTTTCTGTGCCGGAACCGCCACGTGGAGATCATCCGCTCGCACGCGCTGCCTGTGGGAATTTTGCAAGAAGTGCAAGTGGAGCCGGTGTACCATACGATGGATCCGGGTGATGTGCTGGTGATGGTCACGGACGGGGCTCTTGAAATCTCCGACCCGCACGCGGAAGAAACTCTGGCCAAATTTTTGCAGGAAATGCCGAGCGCAGAACCCCAGGTCATGGCGGAAATGATTTTGAGCTATATGCTGGGACACGATCAAGACGGGCGCGACGATGCCGCCGTGATGGTGGTCCAGATTCAAGCGCACGGGAAGAAGGCAGCGGCGCCGGCTCACGGGCAGCCCCTTGGGGAGTGGCAGCGGATCACTCCCCAGCCCATCAAGGCCTCCCGGCGCTGAACCGCGGAGCCCTGCAACCGGTGGGGGACAAGGCGGAAAAATCACCGGTGCCGTCATGTGGCGCTCTAATCACAGACAGAATGGATAGACTACTGAACGGCCGTTGTATATCATGAATTTGCAGAGTATGCCAAATCACGTGGGGATACGGATATATGGGTGGGGAGACCCTAGAGAAGAGATTTCTGGAGACCGCGCGCAGGCTCTGGCAGCCGGGTTCCACGTTGGTGGTCGGGGTCAGCGGCGGGGCGGATTCGATGGCGCTGATTTTCCTGTTGGCGCAGGTCAATGCCGAGTGGCCGGTGACGATCCTGCCGGTGCATGTGGACCACGGCCTGCGGCCGGAGTCAGCCGGTGACGCCGCGTGGGTGGTGCGGGTGCTGGATGAGCGCCTGAATATGGGGGTGGAGGTGAAAACGCTGCGCATCGCACGCCGCCGGGGGGAGTCATGGGAAATGGCGGCGCGGCGCGAACGCTACAGCGCGTTGCGCGAGTACTGCCGGCATTCGGCCTCCGACGCCTTGATTGCGGTTGCCCATCACCAGCGCGACCAGGCGGAGACGGTGTTGATGCGCATCATTGCCGGAACGGGCATTCAGGGGATTCAAGGCATGCGCGAGCGGGCGGGGGACGTGGTGCGCCCGCTGCTGTCCTATACCCCGGGGGAACTCAGGGAATATCTTGAGACGAAGGGTGTGCCGTGGCGCGAGGACCCCACCAACCGGGATCCTTACTGGCTGCGCAACCGCATCCGCTGGGAGCTCCTGCCCCTGTTGCGCCAGCGGTTCAATCCCCGGGTGGAGGAAGCCCTGGCGTCCCTGGCGGTTCGGGCTGGGGAAGAATACGCGGTGATCCGCCGCCAGTCTGCGCAATTTGTTGAGGACTGGGCGGTCAGTCTGGATGCGGACGTGGTCCGGATGCCCAAGGAGTTTTCCACTCTGCTGCCCGCCGTGCAAGCCGACATCCTGCAGCAGATTGCGCAGGCCCATGGCCTGCGCGTGGACCGCCGCCACATCCGCCAGGCCCGCCTTGGCTACGCCAGCTGGCCTGGCGGCGTGCAGGTGAGCCGCGACGCCGCCGGGGGGTGGCTTGTGGGCCAGCCAGAGCGTGATGCGGCCAAAACCTGGACAGCTAAAGAGATGCTGCCCAGGTCCGGGGAGGTCCTGCTGGGGAGCCAAGACCGCCTGGTGGTGACCCCCGGCCTGTTTTATGGGCCCGAGCCCGGGACTTCCCATATTTGCCTGGAAAACGGGCAGGCTCTGGCGGTTAGACCCTGGCGTGTTGGAGACCGTATGGAACCGGCAGGCATGGCGGGGCATCACAAAAAACTGCAGGATATTTTTGTGGACAAGAAAATTTCCGGAGCCCGCCGCCGCCAGTGGCCGGTGATTGTCGACCAGAATGATAACAGCCGGGTGCTGGCCGTGGTGGGGCTGGCCGTGGCTGAATCGGTGCGGTGCGAAATTCAGGCGCCTTGCGTGCGGATTCAGTATTTCACGCGGGATTTCCCGGCATCAGAAGGAATATAATATTGTGGTATAATAACGCAACTTGGCCCATGCACGCCGCTTGCGGCGCAAAAGTGCGAGAGGAGGCCGTTTCTTGACGAATCGATGGCTTAGGGGAGGACTGACCATTGTTCTGGCAGTGCTCTTCATTGTCACGTTGTGGGAATTGATGAGCGGACAATCGTCAACAACGACACAGGAATCATACAGCCGTCTGATGTCCATGGCCCATAGCGGGCAGGTGAGCCGTGTCCGCGTGGATCCCCAAACTCATGTGGTCTACGCGACGACCAGCACCGGAAAGAAGTTTCAGACCACGTATCCCACGGGAGGCACGTCCTCTCTGTCGAACACCCTCACCGGTGAGCATGTGGCGGTGGATATCATGAAGCCGGCCACAACCTCATTCTGGCTGAGCCTGGTGGGCAATATCCTGCCCCTCTTGCTGATTGTGTTTATGCTGTATTTCTTTTTCAGCCAGACGCAAGGAGGCGGCAACCGGGTCATGCAGTTTGGCAAATCCCGGGCCAAGCTGCATACGGATGATCATAACCGGGTCACGTTTGCGGACGTGGCCGGCGTGGAGGAAGAGAAGCAGGAACTGCAGGAAGTCGTCGATTTCCTGCGCTACCCCAAAAAGTACCTGGAATTGGGTGCCAGGATTCCTAAGGGGATTTTGCTGTCGGGGGCTCCGGGCACCGGCAAAACCCTGCTGGCGAAGGCAGTGGCCGGGGAAGCCGGTGTGCCCTTCTTTTCCGAAAGCGGCTCGGCTTTCGTGGAAATGTTTGTCGGGGTCGGGGCATCGCGGGTTCGGGACATGTTTGACCAGGCCAAGAAGAGCGCGCCCTGCATCCTCTTTATCGACGAGATTGACGCGGTGGGCCGGATGCGCGGCGCTGGCTACGGCGGCGGCCATGACGAGCGCGAGCAGACTCTGAACCAGCTGCTTGTGGAAATGGACGGTTTCGGAATTAACGAGGGAATTATTGTCGTCGCCGCCACCAACCGCCCGGACGTGCTGGACCCAGCGCTGCTCCGTCCCGGACGCTTTGACCGCCAGGTTATCATCCACCGGCCGGATGTGCGCGGACGCGAAGCGATTTTGAAGGTGCATACCCGGGGCAAGCCCTTGGCGGACGATGTCAACCTCGGCGTGATCGCCAAGAGGACCCCCGGCTACACCGGGGCGGACCTGGCGAATTTGTCTAATGAGGCGGCGCTGCTCGCGGCCCGCGGCCGCGAGCGCACGATTCACATGAACGACTTCGAAGAGGCCGCCGAGCGCATTATGGCTGGACCCCAAAAGAAGAGCCGCATTATCAGCGAGAAGGAAAAGAAGGCGGTGGCCTTTCATGAGTCCGGGCATACCCTAGTCGGGATGCTGGTGCCTCACGGCGACCCCGTGCACAAAGTGACCATCATTCCCCGGGGAATGGCCATGGGCTACACGCTGCCCTTGCCGGATGAAGACCGCTACCTGGTCACGAAGTCCCAGATTCTGGACCAGGTTGCCATGGCTTTGGGCGGCCGGGCCGCTGAAGAGCTGGTTTTTGGCGAAATCTCCACCGGAGCGCAAAACGACTTGGAGAAATCGACGTCGATGGTGAGGCAGATGATTACCGAATATGGCATGTCCGATGAACTGGGCCCCATGACATATGGGGAGAAACAGGACCAGGTGTTTCTGGGCCGGGACATTGGGCGCGACCGCGATTATGGGGAGGACGTCGCCTCAGCCATCGACCGCGAGGTGCAGCAGACGGTGATGGAGCAGTACCAGCGGGCGAAGCACATTCTGATGACCCACCGCATGACGCTCAACCGCCTTGCGCTGACCCTCATGGAAAAAGAGACGCTGCTGTCGGATGAACTGCAGTCCATTGTCAAGGGACGCGAAGTCGCCATTTAGTCGGGACAACCCTGAAAGCCCGTGATATTTCATGGGCTTTCAGGCTATTCTTATGGTATCAGCACGAAAGGAGTGGACTGTTTGTCCATTGCGGAGGAATCAGAGTTTGTGGGAGAAATGCATCACGGCACGGGGTGGTATTGTTTCCCTACCAACCGTTTCAAGACCATCACACTGCACGCGTTCTGGATTAACCAGCTGAGCCAGGAGGAAGCCGCGCTAGGGGCGCTGCTTCCTCATGTCATGCAGCGGGGAACCAAAAAGTGGCCGACGTTTCAAATTATGGAACAGACGCTGGAATCACTGTACGGAGCAGCATTCCGGGCCGATGTGGGTAAGATTGGCGACAAGCAGCTGCTGTCTTTCCATCTGGAAATTGTCAGTGGGCAATACCTGCCGGGCCATCCTGACACTCTGGCGCTGGGCCTGGAATTTCTCCAGGAAGTTCTCGACCAACCCCTCACGGAGGGCGAGGGGTTCCGCGCCCCGGTGGTGGAACAGGAAAAAGATTTGCTGCGCCGGCAGATTCAGGCTCTCATCAATGACAAAGGGCAGTATGCCCTGACCCGTCTGGTGGAGCAGATGGCGGACGGGAGGCCGTTTGGCCTTAGGAAGCTGGGGCGGGCGGAGGATATAGAGCGGATTACCCCGGAAAGTCTTTTGGCATATTACCGGCAGGTGCGACGAACCCGACCTTTTGTGCTGTTCGCAGTGGGAAATGTGGACCCTGAGGCGGTGCGGAAGTTTATGTCGGGCTACCAGGGGGAGACGGCCGCCGGGATTGCGCCCATCGTTCCCTATACCCAGCGTTTTCACAACCGCACGCTGATCGAGCGCCAGGATGTCCGCCAGGGCAAGGTCGACATCGGGTACCACACGGGCATCACTATGACGGATGCCCGCTATCCTGCGCTCATGATGTATGCAGGGATTTTAGGGGGATTCCCCCACTCCAAACTGTTCCTCAATGTGCGCGAGCGGGCATCTCTCGCCTATTACGCCTATGCCCGGCTGGACGCGGCCATCGGCTCGATGCTGGTGGGGGCGGGAATAGAATTCGAGGATTTTGACCCGGCGGTGCGCATTATCGGCGAACAGCTGGACGCCATGGCGCAGGGTGACATTAGCGACCAGGAGTGGGAGTTTACCCTGCGGGCCTTCGAAAATGACATTTTGTCTGAGGAAGACAGCGCCAGTCAAATGATTGGGCGGCAGTTGGAACATACTCTGATGGGTGGTGGCCTGTCCGGGTCCGGGTTGATCCAAGCCCTGCGCGCAGTCACCCTGGATCAGGTCACAGCGGTGGCCAAAATGGTTAGCCTGGACACGATATTCTTTTTGACCCAGTCGGAAGACGGGGATGCAGCGGGAAAGGAGAGTGTCCAGTGAGCCTGATGACCCAAACGTTTGAGAACACAGAGATTGGGGAGCGCCGCATCCAGGCGGTGCTGCCGTCGGGGCTGACGGTGGTAGTCATTCCCCGCCCCGGATTTCACAAGACTTTTGCCACGTTTGCCACCCGCTATGGATCCATTGACAATGCTTTTCATGATCCGAAAACGCAGGCGGTCGTGACCGTTCCGGACGGCATTGCCCACTTTTTAGAGCATAAAATGTTCGAGAAAGAGGGGGGCGGAGACGCTTTTGATGATTTTGCGCGGCTGGGAGCGTCATCGAACGCATACACCGACTACACCTCCACCACTTTTCTCTTTCAGACGACAAGCCATGTGATGGAAAATTTGACGACTCTGCTCGACTTTGTGCAGCGCCCGTATTTTACGGAGGCCAATGTCAACAAGGAAAAGGGCATCATTGAGCAGGAAATTCGGATGTACCTGGATATGCCTGGAGACCGCCTGCATTCCAATCTGATGCGCGCGCTATATGTGAACCACCCAGTGCGCATCGACATTGCCGGCAGTGTGGAATCCATCCGCACCATCACCCCCGAGGACTTGTACACGTGCTACCGCACGTTTTACCATCCCAGCAATATGATTCTCCTGGTGATAGGGGACGTGGACCCCCAGCAGATCATTGCCGAGGTGCGGCGCAATCAGGAGCCGAAGGGGTACGGGGCCCAGGGACCGGTGGTCCCGGTATACCCGCCTGAGCCTGCCGGGGTGAAAGAGAAGCATGTGGAGAAGTCCATGGTGGTGTCCATGCCTCTCTTTGTGATGGGCTACAAGGATGCGCGGACTGGGCTTACGGGCCCGGCACTGCTCCGCCAGGAACTCACTTACGGGCTGATGTGGCAGATGCTGTGCGGGAAAAGCTCTCCGCTCTTCCAGGATCTCTATGGCCAGGGGCTGATCAATGACCGTTTTTATGCCCGGTATGGAGGGTCCACGACCTTTGGCTTCAGTGCCCTGGGCGGGGAGACGCCGCAGCCGGAGCTGCTGGAGGAAAAACTGACCCAGGCCCTCGGGCAGGCGCCTTTGACCGCAGCGGATCTGGAACGCGCCAAGAAGCGGGAAATCGGGGAGTTCATCGGTCTGTTCCAGAATCCCGAGGAGCTGGCCTACGCTTACAACAGTCTCTTTTTCCGCGGCATTGACATTTTTGACTATGTGGACACGGCCATGGCTCTGACACTGCAGGATATCGAGCAGGCGCGCGCGGAGCATCTGCAGGAATCGCAGCGGGCGGCCTCTGTGATCCGGCCGCAAGACAATTGACCTGACTCAGGAAGGGGAATGCATATGCCGACCGTGATCCTTTCGGGCGACGGCCTGACCATTAGACAAGCCTACGAGACTGCAGAAAATCATCGCCCCGTTGCACTGAGCCCGGAGGCCGCCATCCAGATGGCGGCCTCCCGTCGTATGGTGATGCGCTACCTGAATGAAGAGCGCAACGTCTACGGCGTGACGACAGGATTTGGGCGGTTCAGCGACGTGGTGATTCCTGCCGAAGAGCGGCAGGCGCTGCAGGTCAACCTCCTGCGCAGCCATGCCGCCGGGGTGGGAGTGCCTTTTTCTCCAGCCGTGGTGCGGGGAATGATGCTGCTCCGGGCCAACGCTCTGGCCAAAGGCTATTCCGGGGTGCGCACTGAAGTCGTGCAGCTGCTGGTGGATATGCTCAACCAGGACGTGCTGCCGGTCATCCCCTCCCAGGGATCTGTGGGGGCGAGCGGAGACCTGGCGCCCCTGGCGCATCTCGCGCTGGTATTGATTGGAGAGGGGCAGGCCGTGCATGGCGGGCGGGTGCAGCCGGGGGCCGCCGCGCTCAGCGGGGCAGGGCTTGCGCCCGTTATTCTGGAAGCCAAAGAGGGACTCGCCTTAATCAACGGCACGCAGGCGATGGGGGCTCTGGCAGTGTTGGCCGGACAGCAGGCCCAGTGGCTGGCAAACTGGGCCGATGCGGCAGCCGCCTTGAGTGTGGATGTGCTGCGGGGAATTCCCATGGCGTTTCACCCGGCAGTGGCGAGGGTGCGCCCGCACCCGGGGCAGGCCACGGTTCAGGACCACCTGCGGCGCATGCTGGCGGGAAGCCAGCTCACGACGGAGCCCGGGCAGCTGCGGGTGCAAGACGCCTACTCCCTGCGCGCCACCCCCCAGGTCCACGGCGCGGCCCGGGACGGTCTCAGCCATATCCTGGATGTGGTGTCGCGCGAGCTGAACAGCGCCACCGACAATCCTCTGCTGTTTCCGGAAGAGGGCGAGGTGATTTCGGCGGGGAACTTTCACGGGGAGCCCCTGGCGCTGGTTCTCGACTATCTCGGCATTGTGGCTGCGGAGTGGGCCAGCATCAGCGAACGGCGCATAGAGCGCATGGTCAATCCCAGTCTGTCCGGGCTGCCGGCGTTTCTGACCCGCCACGGCGGACTGCACTCGGGACTGATGCTGGCGCAGTACACCGCGGCCAGTCTGGTGTCGGAAAACAAAGTCTGGGCGCATCCCTCAAGTGTTGACTCAATTCCCACGTCGGCCAATCAGGAAGACCATGTGTCCATGGGGACGACAGCCGGGCGCAAAGCGCTGACCATCGTCGGGAACTTGCGGGGGGTGCTGGCGATCGAACTGATTGCCGGAGCACAGGCGGCAGACTTGCTCGGACCGGGCCTCATGGCGCCCAGGACCCGCCAAGTCTATGACTGGGTGAGGCAGACCGTCCCCACGCTGGATGCCGACCGCCCGCCTTCGGTGGACATCGAGGCCCTGGCCTCGGCCATGCTGGACAGCTCGGGGCTCGGCCTGTTAGAAACCCTGTTTGCCGCTGAAAGGGCTTAACAGGCTCTGCCGCTCGGCCCATAACAGGGCTGCGGACACGGGGTCGGGGCAGGGCACGGGGCTGACATAGTCGGCCACCTGGCGGCACGCCTCCAGTCCCTCTCCCACTGCGGCGCCGACCCCTGCCCACTGCAGCATGGGAATGTCATTCTGGCCATCTCCGATGGCCAGCACCTGGCTGGCCTCAATGTGGTACATTTGGGCCAGATGCTGCAGGCCCTCGGCTTTGGTCACCCCCGGGGCACAGATATTGACTTCCCGGTAACCGAGATGGGAAAAAACCGTCAATTCGTAATCGGGCCCGCTCCAGCCGAAATCGTCGATAAACTGGTCCACCTTGTGATTGCCGAGCAAGAGGATCTCCATAGGGTCGGACTCAATCGGGACAGACTCCGAGGTCATCCGGTCCTCCGGCTTGCGCCAGGGCTCATAGTCCTCGGGAAACCGGGTGAACAGCACGGGTTTTTGAAATCCAAGGTAACAGCGCAATTGGGCCTGGTGGCGGAACCCCCAGCGCATCATTTCCTGGCTCCGTGATGCCGGCACGCCGTGCCGGTACAAATCCGGATGGCTTTTCGAGGGGTCGAATACATACGCGCCGTTGTGCGCTAAAATGGGTCCGGCAATCCCTAAATCTTGCTGGACACGCAACGCGGTGCGCCAACTGCGGCCCGTGGCCACGACGATGTGAATACCCTGCTCCCACAGCTGGTGGAGATGGCTGGCGGCCTGGGGGCGCACCCTGGCCTCCGGGTCGAGCAAGGTGCCGTCTAAATCACACGCAATCATGCGAATCATGGTGAGCCGCCTCTTTTCTGCCCCGGCTTCTTGCAGGGATTCTTCCCTGCGGCACGAATATAACAGGTAAAGTCCATGAAGCCTGGGAGGTGTACGGTGTTGGTGACACTAGTGCTCGGATCACCGCCGGCACTGCTTGACCGGTGGCTCGACGACTCCCGCGGCATACAGGGTCTGGGGGCCACCCTGGTTCCCAGCCAGACGTTGGGACGATTTCTTAAAGAACGCTTGCAGGCCATAAGCGCCACAGAGCCGTGGGACATTATGAGCCTATGGGACCTGGCCCGTTCCGCTTTGCCAGAGGGCGTGCAGGTGGCCCCTATCGGCATGGAAAAAGCCTTAGCCTACCTGTTGGCCCGAGACCTGGGCGCGTCAATGCCCGCTGACGTCCCGGGTATCTATCTTAGCGCCGTCCGCCACGCTTTAGAACTGCGCCGCCGGCATATTTCCCTGCCGGCATTCGACGGCGTCGCCTGGCCGCGCATTCTCGAGTGGATGGAAGCGGTGCTCCCGGCGGCCGTCTACGATGAGTTTAGGGTATATCAGTATGCAGCCAAAGCGGCAAGCGTTCACCGTCCCTGGCGCTCCCTAGCTCTTTATGGCTACGCGGAGGCGCACGCCTCCCAGTGGCAGTTTATCACAGCTCTGGCTTCCCGGTATCCCACCACCGTCTACACGCCCTGGATGCAAGGACACCAAAACAGCCTAGCGGAGCCGTGGGTCGCCCTTTGGAGACAGTTGGGAGCCCATGTGGAAGAGCTGGGAGGCGGTCCGCCCCCTTCGCGCCAGCATGGGGCGCGGGTGCGCCGCGGCACGTCAGGACTGGAGCAGGCGGTACGGAAGATGGAGTCCCTGTCCGGACAAGATGCGCTGCTGGTGGTCGGCGCGCCAGACCCAGAGCCCTTGATCCGGTATGCCCGGCGCCGCGGCCAGATCATGGCCGAGGATACCCGCACCCAGTACCTTGCCCGCAACCTCTGGGGAGCATTCTGGAGGATCGTGCGCCATGAGCATGACGGCGCGGACCGATTCAACTGGCTGGAGGCCATGGCCTCCCAGGGGGTGGCGGGAGCGGAAGCCTGGGCGTTTGCCCAACAGTGGTCGGGGCAGCTGGCGCGGGCCGCCTCTTGGGGGGAAGTCGCGCGACTGGTGGAGCAAGCTGCGCGGTTTCACCGTATGGCCGACCTGACGCAGGCGCTGTCCGCGGCCGCCGACTGGGTAGTGTATGACCAGTGGCAGTGGAGACCGACCGTGGCGGTGCTGGGGGAGCTCTGGGATCTCTTGCCTTTCCGGCAGCCGCAGATGGGGCGTGGGTCAGGGCTGCGCTGGGCCCACGGGGTGAGCGCCCGCATGCTGACCGCAGAGGTGATGGCTGTGGCCTTTGTAGAAGATGGGGTGTTTCCCAGGAATCCGGCGCCGGATGCGTTGTGGCCGGCGGCTCTGGCGGAGGAATTTGGCTTGCCGGGACCGGCCCACGGCCGTGAACAGGACCTGCACCTGCTGCACCTGCTGACAGAATCGGGCGCTCATGACATATGGTGGCTCGGTGCGGACCCAGATGGCGGACGCTGGCCTCACGGCATTGACCCCCAGGATGAGGAAGAGCCCGTGCTCCGGCTGCTGCCTGTGGCTACCCGCGCGCCAGACTGGGACCAGGGTCCTGCGCAGTGGTATGCGAGCCATTCGGACCGCAACGGCTTCGACCGCTTTACGGGGGTGATTGGCGGGGAGATGGGCCGCGCTGTGGCGGGAATGGCGTCCTCGCCGTCCGCGCTGGAGCAGTTCGGCACCTGTCCCTTGGCATTCTTTTACGCGCGGGTGCTGGGTATCGCCGAAGAGGCCGTGGTCGAGCCGTTTGCCGTACCGCCGTCCATGCGCGGCCAGTGGGTTCACCGGATTCTGGAGAAAATGGCCAAGAGTGGCCAGGAGCCTTCAGCGGACGCGGTGAGGCGCTGGGTGGAGGAGGCGTGCGGGCAGTCTCCCGGGGTGGACCGGATTGTGGGCCCAGTGCTGCGCCATGTCCAAGAGGATATTGTGCGCGAAATGCTTCAAGCCTGGCCCATGGTGCGCCCAGACAAGGCTGAAGGGCTGCTCACGGAGCAGCCGGTCGCATTCCAAGCAGCCGCGGGTTCCGTCACCTGGCAGCTTTCGGGGAGAATTGACCGCATCGACGGGTGGAACACGGACGAGATCCAGATCACGGACTACAAGACCGGGACTTTGCCCGATCCCAACAAAGTGCGTCCGGACAATCTGCAGATGCCGCTCTACAGGCAGGCAGTGCAGCAGCAGGCCCCCCGGGCGGCGGTCAGCGCCCGGCTGTTGGGGGTATCCTGGCGGAACCAGTTTCAGCAGAAATCCCTGGACTTGGCGCAGTTTTCCGAGATCAGGGTCGGGGAGATTTTGGAGCAGATGGCCAGGCGCATGCAGGCGGGTGAATTTTTGCCTTTGCCGAGTCTCAGCCAGGATCCCTGCCGGCTGTGCGCCTATACCGCGCTGTGCCCTGCGGACATCAAGTCGGAAGCCCGGCGCAAGCATAGCCGGGCCCAAGAGTACTGGACACTATGGGAGGACTGATGGGTCAGGGGGGAGTGCAGGTGAATCAGGTTGTCGACCAAAAGACGCGGGAGCGGGCTACTACGGATTTTGCGCACAATATTGTGGTGGAAGCCGGGGCCGGCACGGGCAAGACCACTTTGATGGTGGAGCGGACAGTCTATGCGCTGGTGGATCGTGGGATTCCGATTGAGCGCATGGCGCTGATTACCTTTATGGAAAAAGCTGCCGGGGAGATTCGGGCGCGGTTGGCATCGCGGCTGGAGACGGTGGCGGGAGAAGCCGGCGACACGGAAGCGGGGCGCCGGGCGCGGCGGGCGTTGGACCTGCTGCCGGGGTCGGCCATTACCACGATCCACGGATTTGCCATGCGCCTGCTGCAAACTGCAGGGCACCATGCCTCAGTCCCGATGAATTTTCGGGTGATGGATGTCTATGAGCAGGACCAGCTCTTTGCTGAGACCTTCCGGAATTGGCTTCAGACGGACCAGGGTGCCGCGCGGCGCACTCAGGATTTGCTCACCCTGGGATTGCCCTTCGAGCGCTTTCAAAGCATGGCCAAATTTCTGAGCGGCGAGCCCGACGTCCCTCCCTACCGGGCTTTCAAACCCGGCCTAGCCTGGATGGAAGAGGTCATCGCCGCCAGTGAAGAGAGGCTCAGCCAGGCCGTCAGCCTTGCGCAGAGGGATGACCAGGGCTGGCTGCAGATGCAGGAGATCAGGCGGTTCTGCCTGTCTTTGCAGGCGCTTCCCCCAGACGGGTGGTACCGGGCTCTCGGCGCGTGGAATCTCACCGCTCCCAAAGGCAACCGGAAGAAGTGGACAGATCCGGCCGCCTTGGTGGAGCAGAAGGCATGGGTCGCCGCTCTCAAAGAGTCGGTGGACACCTTCCGGCAGGCGCTGGCCGACTACCTGCTGAGTGAATTTCTGGACCTTGTGCAGGGAAGTTTCCTGCCATACTGGAAGGCTGCCCGCTGGCGCAGCGGGCAACTGACGTTTGATGACCTGCTCTGGGAAGCCCGTGATTTTCTGCGGCAGGATTCAGGCCACGAGCGCCTGTACGACATGATCATGGTCGATGAGTTCCAGGACACCGACCCCGTGCAGGCCGAAATTATTGTCCGCACGCTGAGCCCGGCGTGGCGGGGAAACTGGACGGAGGCCCCGGTGCCGGCAGGCTCGCTCTTCGTGGTAGGGGATCCGAAGCAGTCCATTTACCGGTTCCGGGGGGCCAGTGTGGAAACTTACCAGAGGGTCCGCGAAAAACTGCAGCAGGAAGGGGCTCTGTTGCTTGATATTGTTCAGAATTTCCGCTCTCGCCCAGAAATCATCAGGCCAGTCAATGAACTGTTTGCGGCCAACTGGCCAGACCATTTCGACCCGGCCCGGCCCTACGTGTCGCCCTACACGCCGCTGGCGCCGTTTCTTCCGCCGGACGGAGTGTGCAGGCTGTTGGTGGAAGGCGGTCCGGTGGACAAAAACGCCTACGACGAGAGGCTTTTTCAGGCGCGGACTATTGCTGCCTGGCTGCAAACCCATGTCCGGTCCGGCCAGCTGAATATTGCCGACCCCGAAACGGGGCTCACCCGCCCGGCGCAGCTGGGGGATGTGGCGCTCTTAATTCCGAGCCGGACGGGGATGGCCATCTATCAGGACGCGCTGGCTCAAGCGGGCATGGCTGTCGCCCCGGAAGGCGGCATCCGTTTTTTCGAGCGCGATGAGGTGCGGGGATTTCAACAGCTGCTGTCGGCCCTGCGCCAGCCGCAGCAGGCGCTCCACACGGCAGCCTGGCTGAGCTCGCCCTGGGTGGGGATATCCCATGCGGAACTGGCGGCGCACAAGCAGCGGGGAGGGACCTTCGCGTATCTTGAAGACAGCGGGCAGGGAGCGGAGACCGTGTTGAGGGCGCTGGCCCAGCTGCGCCAATGGCGCGGCCAGTGGTGGTCGTGGCGGGCAGAAGACTTTTTCTGGGCCCTGTACGACTGGAGCGCGCTGCCGGCCGTGCTGGAGCAGCGACAGGATAGGGGGGCTCAGGCCAACTTGGAAAAAATGGCGGATTTAAGCCGGGATCTGGGAGATGCCTGGGGCAGCGATGGGTTTTGCCAGTGGCTCGAGAAGAAAGTCCGCCAGCGCGACAAGGAAGAGGAGGGCGCTTTGCCTCACATCGAGGATGCGGTGCACATTTTCACGGTGCACCGGGCCAAGGGACTCGAATGGCCAGTCGTGATTGTCGCCAACTGGCAGTCGGCACCGGCGCATGCCCACCCGGGGCTGCGGATTGAGAGTGGCCGCGTGGCGATGGCTGCCGGGGACCTGCAGAGTCGGGACTGGGAAGCGCTCGACGGCGAAGAGCGCCTGCGCGCTGCGGCCGAGCGGGAACGCCTGTACTATGTGGCGCTGACGAGGGCCCGCGACTACCTCTTGGTGCTGGATACCTATCCCCCTGACAAGCCTAGTGCCTGGAGCCTGCACCAGCGCATGGGGCGGTACGGAGTTGCGCAAGGGACCGCCTGAGCTGTCCTCAATCGGTTTCCACGCGGTTTTTCCCCAGACTTTTGGCCCGGTACAGCGCAGCATCGGCCCGGTGGACCGTATCTGCGGGGGTATCATGGGGCTGGCAGGGAGTCATTCCCAGACTGATGGTGACAGGGACTCCGGTGTGGAAATCATGCTGCCCAGTGGCGGAGCGCAGCCGCTCCGCCAGCTGCCAGGCCGCCTCCATGGACGTGTTGGGCAAGATAATCATAAATTCCTCGCCCCCGTAGCGGGCAAAAAAATCGCTGCCGCGCAGGTTTGCGCGGACGACGCGGACGACCTCTTGCAGCACCCGGTCGCCCGTGTGGTGGCCCAAGGCATCGTTCAGCTGTTTGAAATTGTCGAGGTCAAACATGATCAGCATCCATGAGGACGCCTGGCTGGCCGCCCTGGCCTTCAAGGCGGCCGCCAGGCGGTGGTCGAACATGCGGCGGTTGTAAATGCCGGTCAGGCTGTCGACTTCGGACAAGGCGCGGTAGAGCTCTTTTTCCTGGCGCATATTCTGCTCTTTCAAGACGGTGTTCGTCACGTCGGAGGCCACCACCAGAATGACCCACTGACCGTTGTGCCACAAGGTGCGGGACGAGATAAGGGCCCATGCGGGCTGCAGGCTGCGCACCTTGATCCGCAGAGGCGGGTACTCTTCCGCGAAGGATTCCCCGGCAAGCCGCCGGCGGATATTAATCTGGATGCGGTGCAGCAGGTCGTCCGGGACGTCGAGAACGTCCCAGACATTCATCCGGTAGAATTCCTCCCGCTCATAGCCATACCACGCGACCGCCGCCGGATTGACATAGAGAAAGTTTTCCCGGGTGATGACGACTGGAGTGGGGATGGCGTCAAGCGCCTGGTAAAAGGCGGCGGCCTCCTGGTCCATCTGCTCTTTGAGGGTTATGGTCTCCGTGACGTCAATATAATTGGCAATGCGCACAGTCTGACCGTGATAGCTCACAGACGCCGCGTAAGCCTGGAGCCACAGGGGCTCATGGTTTTTCCTCACCGCCCTGATGAGCGTCGCGGTGACGTGCCCCGGGTTGTGGAGCCCCGCTGCCACAGAAGACTGGATCATGGATTTGTACGGTTCAGACAGGACATCCCACACATAGAGCGACTGCAATTCCTCAGCGGAATAACCCAGCATTTTCTGCAAGGCCCCGTTGGTGTAGAGAAACCTTTCCGTATGCAGGTCTACGCCGACCAGCATATGGTCTGTCAGCAGATTGAAAAAATCTTCCCACTGCGGCTGCCCTTCAGGGCTTGGCAGGGCAGGCACCGGCTTGGCGCCGGGAACATGTCGTCGGTAACGCGTAAGCGCTTCTCCTCTTTTAACGAACCTTCAGGCAAAAATGCACAAAAATTCCGGGCTGCCGCAGCAGCCCTCCCCGTGCCTGTTTCCCTTATTTTAACGGTGCTGGGGCAAAAAACAACATGCATCCCCAGATAAGTCAGGTGGGACCCTTCCAATGGAGGACATCGAGTTAAAACTGGTGGCTACAGCGCTCCGAACGGGCGGTAATTCTTCGGAAATTCGCGAGAAGTGCGGTGCGTTTCCCTGCTGCCTGACTGATCTGGGGATGCATGAAAAACAAAGGCCACATGCCTTGCCCATGTCCCACCTTGCCCAGCACACGGGCAGGGGCTATCCCAAAGAGGGACATGTCCCGGCGCCTTCGCGCATAGCGTGAAGGAGGAGGGGACGGCGCGTGGCAAAAAAACTATCCCGCAGGCAAAAAGCGGGACTGGGGATAGCGGTACTGGGGATTCTGATGGCGCTGGCGGCGGGCAGGGGAGTGCACCGGGTGCAATTTTGGCATCTCGACCCCAACCCGGCTCTGGTCTGGAGCGCCCCTTTTGGATCTAGGCCGCAGGACGTGGGAATCGCCAAAGGCCTGGACGGGCAGCGGTATGGGCCTCTGGCGTTCGCGCACGCGGAACACCGGTTCTGGATTGCGGACTCATATCAGCACCGCATTGTGGAAACGGGCAAGACTTGGCGCACGGTGGCGGTGCCGGATGCTGTCATCGAAGATCTGGTCTATGCCAGCCGGGGGCTCTATTTTGTGGATAATCAGCAGCTGGCGGTGTACCGCCTTCTCGGGGGGCGCGTCTCCAAGATCATCCAGCTGACAGTGCCGCCCGGGCAGACCGAGGCGATATGGCACTTGGCGGCGGATGGCCGCAATCTCCTGCTGGAGGGGGTGCGGCTGGGCCGGGGACAGTCGGAAATGTGGGTGGCCAAGTATAACGCCCAGGGCAGGCTGCTGGGAGTGATCAATATGGCCCGGAGCCAGTGGGACAGTCCGCTTCAGGTGGATGCCGCCTACCCTATCAGTGCGGTCGTACGCTCTTTTGAGGCGGGACCGCACGGCTGGCTCTACGTTGAAGCGGCCAGCGGCGACCGCTATCAGCGGGAAGTGCTGGTGTATAGCCGCAAGGACCGCCTGCTGCGAAAGATGCCGGTGCTGTCCCCTGAGCCCATTGTGCACAGCGAGTTCCTCGGGATTAACCGTTTGGGCTGGATTTACATGGGGATCAATCTAAACGTGCCGGGACATTCCCTGGTGGTGATGGTGACCCCAAGCGGGCGGACGACGACGCTGAAAGTGCGCACGGTGCCGGTGAAAAGCGTGGTGTACGGCACCGTGGGCAGCACAGGTTCTCTATACCTCCTGCAGAGCACAAACGCCGAGTACCGCATCGTGCGCTGGAATTTACGCCCGGGAACCCGGTGGGTCTGGCGCGGCCCGCACTGGTGAGCGGTCGCCTTCAGGGATTTTGCCCGCGTGAGCCCAAGCGGTGTATGATGGCGGGAGAGGGGCAACGCCCCCGCACACGCGCGCAGCGTGCCGCTATTATACAGGGATATGAGGGATGGAAATGCTGGCAATTGTTGGAGGACGGGTGGAAACCATCAGCCGGGGAGCGGTCCCGAACGGCACCGTGCTGATTGACGATGAGGGGCAGATTGTGGCCGTGGGCAAGGATGTGCTCGTGCCGGAAAGCGCGCGGGTGATTGACGCGCACGGGCAGTACGTGCTGCCCGGCTTTATCGACTCCCACACGCACCTGGGCGTCTTCAGTGACGGGGAAGGGCGGGAAGGGGCCGATGGCAATGAGATGACCAATCCCCTGACCCCGGGTGTCCGCGCCGTGGACGGCTTCAACCCCGCTGACGTGGCACTGAGAGACGCTGTGCAGGGCGGCATCACAGCAGCCTGGGTCACCCCGGGCAGCGGCAATGTTGTGGGAGGCCAAGGGGCCACTTTGCGGTTGTTTGGGCGGACCATGGACGAGATGATCCTGAAGGCGCCGTCGGGAATGAAAAGCGCGATGGGGGAAAATCCCAAGAGAGTCTACGGTACAGACAAGAAATTCCCCATGACCCGCATGGGGGTGGCCAAGGCGCTGCGGGAAGCTTTTGTGGCGGCGCTGAACTACCGGCGGCACCTGGAAAAAGACCCGGACGGGGACCGCAACCTGGATCATGAAGCGATGCTGCTCGTCGTGGACCGCAAGATCCCCCTGCGGACGCATGCGCACCGGGCGGACGATATCCTGACCGCCCTGCGCATTGGGCGGGAATTTGGGGTGCAGCAAATTATTGAGCACGGCACAGAGGCATTCAAGGTAATTGACGAGCTTCTTGCGTATGGGGTGCCCGTCTCGCTGGGGCCGGGCCTGGTGGCGCGGGTCAAACCCGAAGTGCGGGAACGCGGATTTGCGCAGGCCGGCATGCTGGCCGCGCGCGGGGTGAAGATCTCGCTCATCACCGACCATCCTGTCGTGCCTGTACAGTACCTGGTGGTGTCGGCGGCGCTGGCTGTGCGGGAAGGACTGGAGGAAGCGGCAGCCCTGCAGGCCATTACCCAAAATGCGGCGGACTTCTGCCAGGTGGGAGAGCGGATAGGCTCCCTGGATCCGGGCAAAGACGGGGATGTCGTGATTTGGACAGGCCATCCCTTTGAATTTCGCAGTGTGGTGGACAAGACCATTGTGGCTGGGCGGGTTGTCTATGACCGGCAGAGCGGGCAGGAGGCCAGTCCTTGGTGAAGAGAGTCTTTCGCTGCGGATCCCGCCCCTTGGATCTGGGGCACAAAACCTGGCTGATGGGCATTGTGAACGTGACCCCGGATTCCTTTTCCGACGGCGGCCAGTTTATGGACCCCGCCCAGGCGTTGGCCCAGGTCGAGGATCTGATTGCGGCCGGAGCAGACATTATTGACATTGGCGGGGAGTCCACACGCCCTGGCTACGAAGCCGTGGATGTCCACACGGAATGGCAGAGGTTGGAAGATCCCATCCGCCAGATCCGGCGGCGGTGGCCAAAGCTGCGGCTGTCAGTGGATACCCAAAAAGCGGAAGTGGCCCGCCGCGCTGTGGATTTGGGAGTCGATATCATCAATGACATTCAGGGCCTGCGCGGGGATCCGGAAATGATCCGGGTGCTGGCCGGGACGGATGCGGGGCTGGTCATGATGTTCAACCGCCATGAGCCATGGGCGCCGGGCGCGGTGGATATTGGCGAGATGGAAAAATTTTTTTCCAGCGGGCTCGAGAGGGCTGAGGACAGTCAGATTGACCCGGACCGCATCCTCGTGGACCCAGGCTTGGGATTTGCCTACGGAGGGGACGACAACTGGACGGTGCTGCAGCATCTAGCGGCGTTTTCAGGATTCGGCGCCGGCATGCTGCTGGGGCCGAGCCGCAAGCGCTTTCTCGGCGCCCTGACGGGGAAGGCGGCTGGCGGGCGGGATGTGGCGACAGCCGCAGTGTGCGCCCTGGCGGCGGCGCACCATGTGGATGTGGTGCGCGTCCACAACGTGGCCGCAACGCGTGATGCTGTAGCGGTCGCAGACCGGTGGCAGCGCCATGACTGACTGGATCCGCTTGCATGATCTCCAGTACCAGGCCAAACACGGCGCGCTGCCCCATGAGAAAAATGTGCCGCAGCCTTTTCAGGTTGATGTGGAGATTGGACTCGACACCACTTTGGCTGCCCGTGATGACCGCTTGTCGGAAACCGTCAATTATGCGGCCGTGGTGCGCCGGATCAACACAGTCATGGCGGCGTCCCCGGTCAACCTGCTGGAAACCTTGGCGGACCGGATAGCCCAGGAAGTGCTGGATTCGCCGCGGGTGGTGCAGGTGGGCGTCCGGGTGAGGAAAATGGCCCCGCCGGTGGATGGGGTGGTTGGGTACGTCGAAGTGGAGATCTGGCGCGATGCGTGAGGTATATCTCAGTTTTGGCGGAAATCTGGGAAATCCGCTGGCCTGTTTTGCCGAAGGGCTGTCTTTCATGCAGCGGGCGGGACAGATTATAAGCCGCTCTGGCATCTACCGGACCGCACCGCAAGGCGGCCCGCCGCAGCCGGACTACTACAATGCGGTGGTGTGCCTCGAGACCGTGTGGGACTGCCAGGAGGTGCTGAAACAGGCGCAGGCAGCCGAGCAGGCTTGCGGGCGGGAGCGCTTGGAACGGTTCGGGCCGCGCACGCTGGATATAGATGTCCTTCTTTGCGGGGGCTTGGTGCTGGACAGCCCAGTACTGCAGGTGCCCCACCCGCGCATGGCGCAGCGCCGGTTCGTCCTCGCACCCTTGGCAGAAATTGCCCCCGGGCTGACAATCCCGGGAGTGGGGGAGGTGTCCGGACTGCTCGCGCAGGTGGCAGGCCAGGAGGTGGTCCGGGTCATGGACTGGCCGGGATCAGGAGGGGGAGCGCATGGACCGTCTCGGGGCTAGCCGCTGGCTGGGCAAGGACCTGACACGGCTGGACAGTGTTGGGTCGACGAACCAGGTCTTGCGGGAGAGGATGCGCCAGGAAGAGGTGCCGGCGGGGGCGGCGGTGGTGGCGGGCCGGCAGACGGCGGGCCGGGGGCGGATGGGACGGGCTTGGTGGTCGCCTCCGGACCAGGGACTGTATGTCTCAGTTCTTCTCTATCCCCCGCCACTGCGGCAGGGCGGCATTCTCAGCCTGTTGGCGGGGGTCGCGCTCACAGATGCCGTGCGCACGCTGACGGGCCTGAGCCCTGGACTGAAGTGGCCCAATGACGCCGTCATGGGGGGCAGGAAGTACGCCGGCATTCTGGTGGAAGGGGGCACCGATCCCCGTCCCTGGGCTATTGTCGGCATGGGCATCAACGTGCGCGGCACCGTGCCCGAGGAGTTTCCCCAGGCGACGACCATTTCCCAGCAAGCCGGGCGGGAGATAGACCGGGAGGGGCTGTGGGGAACGCTCGCCCCGGCTTTGGAGGCTTGGTACGAACGGTGGGAGAGCGAGGGCAATGCGCCTGTGGCCGAGGCATGGCGCCGGGCCAGTGTGACGCTCGGGCAGGAAGTGGAGGCCTGGGCAGCCTCTGGGCGGATTACAGGAATAGCAGAAGACATTGCCGAAGATGGTGCGCTCCTTATCCGGCAAGGGTCCCGCTGCATTCCTGTGATCAGCGGAGAGGTCAGCTTGCGGCTGGCCAACGGGGGTTACGCCCCGGAGTCTTAGTCCTGGAGTCTGTGGTACAAGTTGGCCATCTCAATCGCGGCTAAAGCCGCCTCAGCGCCCTTGTTGCCGGATTTTCCATCTGCGCGGTCCTCGGCTTGCGCCATGGTATCGCAGGTCAGCACTCCGAAAATGACGGGGATGGCGCTGTGGCGGGCCAGATCAGAGATGGCTCCCGCCGTGCTGGAGGCGATGAAGTCAAAATGGGGAGTCTCCCCGCGGACGATGGCGCCCAAAGTGATGATGGCGGAATATTTCCGGCCGCTGAGCGCGTTGACCAGGTTGGGAATCTCGAACGCGCCCGGAACCCAGAACACGTCGACATCGTCTGCAGGCACTCCGTGGCGGATCAGGGTGTCGACCGCCCCTTCGAGCAGGCGGTCCGTGACCCGCTGGTTGAAGCGGCTGACCACAATGGCCCAGGATTGTCCTGGATAGGTGGTGAGAAATCCTTGGTGTTCTGACACGGTAGGCATAAGACCTCGCTTTCTCTTCAAGGGTGCAATGGGCGGACTCTCAGTCCATCCAATGTCCCATTTTGACCTTTTTTGTCTCGAGATAAAAGGCATTTTCCTCACGCGGCTCGGAGTGGATGGGGATGCGCTCCACAATTCGCAAGCCGTATCCGTCGAGCGCGTGGTACTTTTTGGGATTGTTGGTCAGAAGGCGCATGTCGCGCACACCCAAATCCGCAAGAATTTGCGACCCGACGCCGTAATCGCGGGAATCGGCGGGGAACCCCAGCGCCTGGTTGGCGGAGACGGTATCATACCCGGCTTCCTGCAGGGCGTAGGCTTTGATTTTGTTGGCCAGTCCAATTCCCCGGCCTTCCTGGCGCATATACAGCAATACCCCCCGGCCTTCTTGGGCAATCATGCGCAGGGCCATGTCCAACTGATCGCCGCAGTCGCAGCGCTTGGAGCCGAATACATCCCCGGTCAGACATTCGGAATGCACCCGCACCAACATCGGGTCACCGTTGGAGACGTCCCCCATCACCAGCGCCAAGTGTGTATCCTTGGTCTCTTTCTCCGTGTAGGCAATCGCTGTAAACGTGCCGTAGCGGGTTGGCAGTTGAGCGCGGCCTTCCCGCACAAAGAGCGTGTCCTGGTGGCGGCGGTAGCGGATCAAATCGGCAATGGTGATCAGTTTGAGTCCGTGCTCCCGGCGGAATTCCTGCAACCGGGGCAGCCGCGCCATGGTGCCATTGTCATCCATGATCTCGCAGATGACGGCGGCGGGCGTCAGGCCGGCCATAAATGCTAGGTCTACGCTGGCTTCCGTGTGGCCCGGGCGCCGCATCACACCGCCGTCCTTAGCCCGCAGCGGGAACAAGTGGCCGGGACGGACAAAATCCTCGGGACGGCTGGCCGGGTCAATGAGGGCACGCACGGTGGCAGCGCGGTCATGAGCCGATATGCCGGTGGTAGTGGTCTGGCGGGCATCCACGGAAACGGTGAACGCAGTGTCCATCGACTCATCCGGGGCGCCCACCATGGACGGCAGCTGGAGTTCTTGCAGCCGCTCTCCGGTCATGGGCACGCAGATCAGTCCGCGTCCCCACTGGGCCATGAAATTGATGGCGTCTGGGGTCGCAAAATCGGCCGCCATGACTAAATCTCCTTCATTCTCCCGGTCTTCGTCATCGACTACGACGATAATTTCGCCGTTGCGCAAGGCTTCCAGCGCTTCCGGGATGGTATTGAACTCTAACAGGTTTTTTTCTGTCATTGGACCGTTGGCCTCTTTTCCTGACCCGCGTAGGGATCTAACAGCTGTTGGACATATTTGCCTAAGACGTCAAACTCCAGATTCACCACGGAGCCGGGGGCAAGAGCTCCCAGAGTAGTGTGGCTCTGGGTATAAGGAATCAAAGTGACCTGAAAGCGGCCGGGCTCTGCCGATACTACGGTGAGGCTGACTCCGTCGACGGTGATGGAGCCAAAGGGCACGATGAGTCCGCGGAATTCTGGGGGATAGGAAAAGGTGATATGGCGGGCTTCCCCTTCGGGGGTTACGGCTTCCACCTTCCCCTGAGTGTCAATGTGGCCCTGCACCCAGTGGCCGCCCAAGCGGGTGGACGGGGTGACCGAACGCTCGAGATTGACCAGGTGGGGGACCGGCAAGCCGCCCAAAGTCGTTATGGCTAAGGTGGTCGGGGTGCACTCCACCTGGAAGGAACGGTCCGTTTGGGCGGTCACCGTCAGGCACACGCCGTTGACGGACACCGACTCTCCCAGATCTAAAGATGCGGCGAACGGCGCTTCCACCGTGAGGGTGCGGGCATGGGGGTCCCCCGTGTTCTGCACTGCGGCCAGTTGGCCCACACTTTCTATCAGTCCGCTAAACATTCGGCATTCTCCTCCTGGGAAATAGGGTCTGCAGGCAGGAAGCGGGCGTGCACCAGCACGTCGGGTCCGAGCCTTTTCATGTCCAGAGGCCCGAGTCGCCAGGCGTCTGGCAAGGTGGCTGCGCCCGTCCCTGCCACGGGTCCTGGCGCCTGCCCGCCAATGATGAGGGGGGCGATGAAGCCGTACCACTCGTCGGCCAAACCTTCGGCAATAAACGCGGCATGAACAGTGGGCCCCCCTTCCACGAGTAGGGACAGCAGGTGCCGCAACGCCAATTCGCTCAGCACGTCATTAAGGCTGACCCGACCCGACGGGTTGGCGGCCACTTCAATGACTTCGCCGCCCGCCGAAAATATCTCCCGCTGCCAGAAACCGGATGCCTGTGCGGTTGTGAAGACCAGTGTGGGCGACGGGGAGTCTTGGGAAAAAACGCGGGCAGACGGGGGGGTGCGGCCCTGGCTGTCTAGAATAACCCGCACGGGGTCAGAACCCGCAGCCTGTCCCCGGTACGTCAGTGCCGGGTCGTCTGTGAGAACTGTGTTCACCCCCACCAATATGCCATCGTGGCGGCGGCGCAGAGTATGCGTGACAGCCAGAGACTGCTCGTGAGTGATATACCGGGAATCTCCGGTTTTGGTGGCGACTTTCCCGTCCAGACTCATTGCCGCCTTCAGGGTGACAAAGGGTCGGCGCTTCTGGCTCCATGTCACAAAAGCCTGGTTGAGCGAAGCTGCTTCCTCCCCACCGTCTCCCACCTCGACGGTGATGCCCGCGGACCTGAGCCGGGCGATTCCCCCGCCTTTGACTTCAGGATTAGGGTCCGTCATGGCCACCACAACATGGGCGACTCCCGCGGCAATAATGGCATCGGTGCACGGAGGGGTGCGCCCCGTATGATTGCACGGCTCCAAGGTGACGTATAAAGTGCCTCCCTGAGCCCGGGCTCCTGCCTGGGCCAGTGCGCCGACTTCGGCATGAGGCCCCCCAGCCCGCTTGTGATAGCCTTCCCCGGCGACTTGACCCGAGGCATCTGTCACCACTGCGCCCACCATGGGGTTGGGGGATGTGCTGTAGCGTCCCCGGCCAGCCAGCCGCAGCGCGCGGCGCATCATTGGACTGCTCAAATTTCTCCCCCCATAACAAAAAATCCCCCACATTCGGGGGATGGCAAAGTTGTAATAGGCCAATACACACAGGCCTACAACCTTCTCCCATCCAGACTGTACTGTCGGCGCCGGGATCACACCGGACTCCTGCCATAATGGCTCGCGGGCTGCTCACATTCATGAGATTACCGCCGGTCGGGAATTGAGGCCAAAAGCCTCTCACCACGCCCCGAAGGTCTTAATAGAGGTTATTGTAGAGCTTTTACCGACAAAAATCAAATGGCACCAGGGCTGCAGGACATCTGGCCGGAAATGGATGGCCAAAGCTGTTTGCTGTGTCCTGTGGAGAGACCGGACTTCGGACAGACGCATCGCTAATACGGTTCTGTGGTTGCGCTGCAGAGACAAACCCTGTATACTGCTAACACTAATATCGGGTAGCTTTTACGCGGTAAAAGCTAAAAATTCTATACGCTAAATGATGTCTGCTGATTTCGCTCAGGTCTGCCAACACGGTCACCACGATTGAGCAGTGCACCTGTGTCCGGAGCAGGGTCTCGTTAGGGGTGGCGTCGACAAGAACGCGTAAAAGGCGGTCCCACTGCGGCGGGAATCCCATGGCACTGACGTTGATGACCCCGTCATATTCGTCGCATAGCGTTTCCAGCGCCGTCACAAAATGTCCCCAGTCAGGCCACGGCTCATAGAGGTGTCGTGCCGCCATCAGGACGGTGAACCAGGACTGAGGCGTCGGAACGTTTGAGCGGTCGTCATTACATATCTTAGGCTGAAACGTGGGAGTCCGGCGGTACAGACGGGCAAAGTGCGCGCAGGCATTCCGCACCGTCACCATACTCAGCAGCCACTGGGAAATAACTTTTTCGTGCAGTCCGTAATGCGGTTTAGCAATAAGCTGGCGATGGGTACGGGTCATATTGCCATATATTTTCGATACCGACCCGAAGGACATCATCTCGACCGCCACCCAAATCGGAAAGGTGCCTCCATAGTATTTCCGATAATGATCAGCAAACGGTTCGCGACTCCGCGCAATCTCGGCGTCTATCATCGCCAATTGGTCGGCATGTGTGGTGGCCTCCACAAAGTAGGTGGGGTCGCGATATGCCAGGGGATCGCAAGGTATTGCGCGAGCTTGGTGCGAATAGAAATTTCAATGGGTTCGATTATCCCAAGCAAAAGGTTGCGGAAGCGGCGGTCAAACTCATAAATCGCGTAGATTGTTGACAACCGGGTACCTGGCAGGTAGGTGTCGTCTGGCCGCTTGTATTCCACGAGATATCCCGAAAGGCGGTAGTAGCTGATGCGTTGCAAGATCGCTTTGGCGTCAGCCTCGTCCGCCATCACCAGACCCGGCTTTTAAGAATGGCCACCTGCTGATCAATGGTGGTCGCGGGTTTCACACTATAAGTCATCTATATTCCCCTGTAGAAAGCAAATGGCTCACCGATTTTCGCATCGCTTGCGCGCTAGGCGTGGTGAGCACTATCGCCATAATAATACGAAACGGATCTCTTGCCGTCAATCTTTTTCTAGCACCACCATTTAGCGAAGAGCATCGCCGATGCGGGAGGGGCAACTCGTGCCGGTTACGACGTACAAGGCTGAAAGGGCGGGTCGTCGGGGGGTGCTCGTGGACCCGCGCTATACGAGTCAGGAGTGTACGACGCCGCACTGTACGCACCGCAAGACGGATTTCACGCTGGCGGATCGCACGTGGCACTGTGCCCAGTGCGGAACCGGGCATGACCGCGACATCAATGCGGCGCATAACATCCTGCAACGGGCTTTGGTAGGGTAACACCAGATTTTTCGGGCTCGGACGGAGCCTTCGGGGAGCGGCAGGAGAACATGCCACCGCGATGAACCGAGAAGCTCCCGGCTTTAGCCGCAGGGAGTCGTCACCCGGTTTGTTCCCGTGGTCGTCATTACAGGATTTGTCAATGCCCTGGCCATTTTGATCTTTATGGCGCAATTGCCCCATCTGGAGGGCGCCGGCCTACTCGCTTACGGGATGGTGGCTGCGACTTTACTGATTGTCTACGGATTGCCGCGGGTGGTCAAAGGCGTGCCTGCTGCGTTAGCGGCTGTCGTCCTCATGACCATCTTGACTGTGGTGTTCGGATGGCATCTCCAAAATGTCGGAGACATCGGACATTTGGTCGGCCACTTGCCCTACTTTCATATTCCCCGCGTTCCGGTGTCCTTTCACACGCTGGCAGTTGTCTTTCCCTATGCCGTGCCGATTGCCGTTGTGGGCAGCTTGCAGACTTTGCTTACCGCTACCGTGGTGGGCGATATGACCTCGACTAAGAGCGACAAGGACCGCGAGATTCGGGGACAGGGAGTCGCGAATCTCGCGTCCGGATTTTTTGGCGCGATGGCAGGGTCGGCGATGACCGGTCAAACGATTATCAGCGTGGAATTAGGGGGTCGGAAGCGTTTGGCGACATTCATTGCCGGCGCCTTTCTGATTACCCTGATTGTGGTGCTCCGGGCATGGGGCAGCGTGGTGCCTGTGGCGGCTCTTGTGGGAGTGATGTTCATGGTGGCCACCAACACGTTTGAGTGGAAGTCGCTGCGCGACTTGCACAAAATTCCCCGCTTCGATGCCGTGGTCATGATTTCGACAGTCGTCACCGTCGTCGTGACCAACGATTTGGCGCTGGGGGTGCTGCTGGGAGTGATCCTCAGCGCCGTCGGCTTTGGATGGCAGATGACGAGGATCCATGCGGAGATTCACTCGCTGGGCGACGGAACCATGATGCCCTTTGTGGACCTTTTTGATGTGGCTGGGGATCCAGACAGCGTCATTCTTGACTTTCGCCACAGCCATGTTTGGGATCACGCCGGTGTCATCGGCATTCAAAAAATCGTCGAGAAGTATCGGCTTCATGCAAAAACGATTGAAATCCGGGGCCTCAATACTGAGAGCGCGGAGTTGATGCACCGACTCGACTGGCTAGCCGGATAGGCACAGCGATGCGGTGCTGCGTAAAGGAGACCACACAATGGAAGCAGTTGTTCCACGCGGTGTCTTACGGTTTATTCCCCTTCGGGTCTCGGGGAAATCGGCAAAAATCTGCAGCGGTGGTGTATGGTGGTGAGGATATTATCCTGATTGACTGTGGTCTCGGGTTTCCTTGCTTTGACGTGCTGGCCGGATATGACGTACCTCATGGAAAACTGCCACCGTCTCCGGGGAATCTTTCTAACGCACGGCCATGAGGAGCACATTGGGAGACCCCGTATTTCTTGAAGCGCATGTCTATCCCCGGGTACGGCACACCCATGACGATGGGCATTGTCGAGACCAAATAGCCCGCACACCATGTGCAGTTGCATCCGAATTCGAGCGCGTCGGAACCGGGCGAAGTGATCCGTGCCGGAGCAATTTCGGTAGAGATTTTCCGGGTGAACCATTCTATTGCAGATATGGCCGGCCTGAGGATCCGAAATCCTGTGGAATTTTGCCTACCGGCGACTTTAAGTTCGGCCACGCTCCTGTGGAGGATTTGCTGACCAAGGCATAGGACTGGCGGTGCACAAAGCGTTCCAAGACATGGCGAGAAATCAGGACATTTTCGGCGCGGCCGCTCTGGCCTGTTTCCGTCCCGGAGCGCCTGACCTGTCTCGTGCGATCCAGCGGCCCAAGGTAGACCGAGACCCCTCTTTACCTACCGCGGTCCGGGACGACACCTCCTACTCTACCCGTTGGGCTGGGACGCGTCGGAGCCCAACGCATTCGATAGCGCAGCCGCTTGCGCATTGTCAAGTGGTACGTTAAACTAGTTTTAAGACCAGTCTACGGGGGGTTAAAAGATGAGACAGATCGGTTCGTACGAGGCTAAGACCCATCTCGCGGAGTTGCTCGAAGCGGCCGAACAGGGTGAAACCATCATCGTGACGCGCCGGGGGAGACCCATAGCCAAAATCGAGCCGTACCGTCCACAGCCGATGTCGGTAGACGCTATCGCGCAAGAGTTCGAGCGCCTGCGCCTATCGCTGAAGCCGGGTGGCAGTCTTCGGGACTTAATCGAAGAGGGGCGGCGTTTTTGATGGCCTTCGTCCTCGACGCTTCCGTGGCACTGGCCTGGTGCTTTCCCGACGAATCAAGTAATCACGCGGTATCCATCTTTCATCGCTTCAAGGTAGAGACGGCTATCGTCCCGTCCATCTGGCCTCTCGAGGTGGCCAATGCGCTCGTGGTCGGTATGCGGCGTGGTCGGCTCAACGAAGAGCAGTTTTCGCTGGTGGTGCGGCTCCTAAAGGAGTTGCCTATCGAGATAGACCCAGCGTTAGTGGCGAGAACGCTTGATGGGTTGGTGAGCATGGCTGTAAACTGCGTGTTAAGCGTTTACGACGCTTCTTACCTGGAACTGGCCCAACGGCTGAAATGCCCGATCGCCACCGCCGATGCGAAGTTGGCCGCGGCTGCCAAGACCTGTGCTATCGAGTTGGTTTAAGTTCTCTGACGAGGTCAGGCACTTCTATGCGGTCCCGAGGCTTGTCTATTAAAGGTCTGTGTGATAACAGAGAGCAGAAAAGGGCAACAAGCACGGCGAGTATGACGATTTCCGGTCACAGAGCCGCATCGGCCCTATCGAGAGCCGCGCATCCGGAACGCGGTGAAGACAAGCATTGGCGCGGGAGGGATAGCGGAAACCTGTCAGAGGGTTTTAACAGTTTCCTAAAAGTTTACCTATGGTTATGTATTAATTTTGGCATGGATCGAAAACTGGTGGGCATTCGCGAAGCGGCGGCATTTCTCGGCGTGACCCCGTCGACATTGCGCCGCTGGGAACGGGAGGGCAAAGTGTTGCCCGCTGAACGGACGGCGGGCGGATATCGCCGGTACGACTGGGCTCGATTGCGGCTGAGCGGTTTCATCGCTACGCCGAGCCTCGCAAAACCGTGACCTATGCCCGCGTATCGAGCCACGACCAGAAAGAGGATCTGGAGCGGCAAAAGCAAGTCTGGGAACGCTATTACCTCATGCCAGAAGTCCGTTCCTTTGGCTATTAATACTGAATATTACGTCTTATAGCCGAGCCGCGTATTTCTATATATACCGACGGAAAAGCTGGACTTTTTTCTCCTGGTTCGCTATGCTGGCCTTAGCCCTTAACGGCACGGTGGATAAGGAGGGGCTCTCGCATTATTCGCCATCCCTTGGCTATTCAACTCGATCCCAAGCAGCGCCAACAAGTGTTTGCCCTGATGCGTGGCGTCAAAACGGAATATCGGCTCAAGCAACGCGCGACCCTGATCTGGCAAGTGGCGGAAGACCATTGCTTCCCAAATACCGTGGCCCAGGCTTTGGGAGTGTGCGTGAAAACCGTGCGAAAATGGTGTGAGCGCTTCCGCACTCTGGGAGTGCCGGGGCTCGACGACGCGCCGCGCAGCGGCGCCCCTTACCACTTCGACGCCGCGCAGCGGTGTGAGGTCCTCGCGATCGCGTGCGATGTCCCCAAGCACTATGGCTGGGAGGGACAAACCTTATGGACGTATGATAACCTGACCGAGACGGTCAACCGAACGGTTGACGGGTTCGCGATGAGCCGGTCGAGCGTCGTGCGGACGTTGAAAGCAGAGGGCTTGAAACCGCATAAAACGCAAATGTGGTTACATAGTCCTGACCCTCACTTCAAAGAGAAAGTGAATGACATCGTGGACTTATACCTCACGGATTGGGACGACGATGTCGTCGTCTGTTCCATTGATGAGAAAACGGGCATGCAGGCCAACGAACGCAAATACGAAACCCAGATGCCCCAAGTCAGAAAGGCGGGGCGCATCGAATATGAGTATATTCGCCACGGCACCCTCTCGCTATTGGCCAGTTTTAACATCATCACCGGAGCGGTTTATGCGGAATGTCGGGTGCGCCGCACGGCCGACGACCTCCTCGACTTTATGGAGCATCTGGCGGCCCAGAATCAAGACGCCCGCCGCATTATTGTGATGTGGGACAATCTCAATACCCACAAGGAAGGCCCAGACCACCGCTGGACCGCGTTCAATGCCCGCCATGGGAACAAGTTCGAGTTTCACTACACGCCCTTGCATGCGTCATGGGTGAATCAGGTGGAAATTTTCTTTTCAATTGTCTATAAAAGGGCGCTCAAACACGGAAGTTTTACCTCGACCGAGGACTTGAAGGACCGCGTCATGGCGTTCATTGCCCGATGGAATAGCGGCGAAGGCCATCCCTTCCACTGGACCTTCCGGGGCTATCCCATGCAAGGTGAGGCGGCATAAGATGAATCCGATTATCCTGGAAGCCTATGGGAGCAACGTGAGCGCCCGCTTGCGGGCGCTGCAATGGACCCACTTGCAGGTCACGAAGCGGGGACAACATCTCGTGATCTATTCCCAAGATGCCGATGGCGACAAAGTGAACCGCGCGCGGTTCACATGGAGGCATGGACAGACCTTTACCTTAAGCATTGCCGATGCGCGGGGCCGATGGGGCGAGACCGGTGAAACGGGATCGCTCGACGCCTTACT
>DAIDDL010000033.1 GCA_027309085.1 Sulfobacillus sp. | reverse complement strand
AGGCTTGGTGTGATATACTATCGTCAAATTCCGTGAAAGGACCGCTCTCGCCCATGCCCTTGACCACTCTACAGAAACGTGGCGCCCTCACCGTGCCACAAACGGATCGGGCCACACTCGACTGGACCGAAGGCCAGTTACTCCTCACGACGCTTCTGACGCCAGATCGTCTGTGCCTCCGAGCCATTCCCGATGCCGACACCCTCTTTGCGCAGTACACGGCGGCACTCGGTCCCCAAGTCTCCGAGACCGCGCCGCCTACCACGGGCCGCTGGATTCCGGCCCCCGCTCTCTGGCACGCCCAGCGCGATCCCACCAGTCCCTGGCGGCCCCTCTGGCAAACCCTGAGCCACGGCATGCAGACCCGGCGTTGTGACCCGACGATTCTCGCCGCATGGGCTGATCAGATTGCCACCATCTTTCCGACGCAATCGCGCGCCGACCAGGCCGACTATCTGCAAGCGGTGTGTGCCTGGCCCGGCGTTGATCTACCGGACCGGGCCTTTTGGCTCACGGTCTGTACCGTTTGGGGACAATCGGATCGGGCGTGGAGTGAGATCGTTTGGCAGGTGCGGGATGCAGAGACGCCCGACGCACGACCGGAAGGCGACGACGCCCCGGCAGACACCACGGAGGCCCCCTGATGAGCCGGCGGCCGCCTCTGCCTGCGGTCTCTGTCCGCTTGCGGACCGAAGACGCGGACGAATTGCTCCGGGTCTGCCTCGATCAACTGGACGCAGCCTCCGGTGCCTCCCGCTGGGTCTGGTGGCGCATCGCCCAGGCGTGCTCCGCGGCCCTTCAGCCGCAGGAAGGAGGGCGGCATGCCGTGGTGGACCGGCACGCGCCTTGATCCCGCGCACAACGCCTTTCGGTGGTATACCATCAGCCTCCAGCCCACATTGTGGGGCACATGGGAATGCTGGGCCACGTGGGGCCGGATCGGTCAGCGCTCTCGTGGGCGGCAGCTATTGTGCGAAGGGACGTTAGACGCCGCGTTACACGCGGCGTCCCACCAGCGCCACCGCAAGGAACGGCGCGGGTATCAGGGTTAAAAAATCATGCATCCCCAGATAAGTCAGGCAGCAGGAAAACGCACCGCACTTCTCGTGAATTTCCGAAGAATTACCGCCCGTTCGGAGCGCTGTAGCCACCAGTTTTAACTCTATGTCCTCCATTGGAAGGGTCCCACCTGACTTATCTAGGGATGCATGTTCACAATTGGGCACGAGATGGTGGAATACCTAAGCCATCCAAAACAACCAGCAACCAACAGCGTCTCAGGACTCTCTAGCCACGGCTTCCAATTCTTGTCTCAGTGCATGCAAAAAAGCTTGAAGGTTTTGCGCTAATATTTTCCGGGCAGCTGCCAGCACCAGTCCCCGACGCCGGGACGTCATTTCTACTTCGATGGTGACTATGCTGCCGATAGGGTCGCGAGTCACACGGCCACAATAGCGATAATGTTCAAAGAAATTGCTCGCAAGCAGATCCCCTTCTAGACTCTCCCGCCCATCCCATGTTTGTCGTTCCGTCCACTCAATCCGTTGACCGAAATAGTGGACTGTCCACTGAACAATGCGATAGGCTGATTCCGCCTTCACTACCTCCACTTGCTGGACATCCGGCATCAGTCGAGGATAATGAGTAGGATCGCAAAAGACTCGGTAGACTACAGCAGGATCGGCCGCAATCGTGACTTCTCCCCGCAACACATCGGCAGCCGTTGAGACACTTACAGCAGATACTGGCGCGTCTTTCTTTGGCGGTTCAGTCACAGCCTTCTCAGCCTGGTCAAACCGATTGTAAGAAAAATCGGAGGGCAAGGGAGTTCCCTTGATCATCCAATCCCGCACCGCGCGCGCCGTGACCGGTGCAAGAAGAAAGCCGTGCCGGTAATGTCCGCCCACTACCAGCACTCGGTCATACTGAGGGGCAGGCGCAATCATCGGCAAGCCATCGGGAAATACAGGCCGAAGACCAGCCCATTGCTCGACCACTTCTGCCTGAGCGAGTTTGGGAAATAATCGCTCAGCTGCCGCTCCCACTGCTGTCAACCCCGCCAAGGTCGCCCGACGGTCATAGCCTCCATCAGATTCTTCGGTCGCCCCCAAAAAATAGCGTCCGCCCGCCTTGGGCACGACATAGACACTGTCTCCAAAAATCGGCGCCCGCGCCAGCAATTGAGGCAGTTCGACCAAAAGGCGCTGCCCCTTTACCGGCCGCAAGGGCAAATCCAAGAGATGAGGAATCCACGCACCGGCGGCCACAATAATGTACTGTGCTTCCAAGCGCCCCATAGAAGTCAGCACGGCTCCGTCCTCTAAACCGGTAACCGTCACACCGGTATGGATCATCGCCCCCTGGCTGGCCGCGGCTTGAGCCAAGACCCGGGTGGCCCGCCATGCGTCCACCTGTCCCCCAGGCACCCAGAGTCCGAATTGCGCCTCGGAATTAATTCCGGGTGCCCAATCGCGAATGCCCGGACCATCCAGCAATCGGGCCACGTGCCCCATCTGGACTTGGCGGGCGGCCAACGCTCCTAATTCATCTGGTCCTCCTTCCGTGGCCCGCACTACCCCGGAAAGATCCAGATCCAATCCGAGTCCGATACGATCACAGATAGTGTGATCCCATTCTCGGTATAAAGCGAGAGATCGCAACCCCCACTCCAAGCCCAGGCCGCCTTCGGAGAATTCAATTTGCGGTGCCAACATGCCGCCGGCACCATAGGATGTTCCGGCTCCCACCGTATCCCGTTCCAACAGTTTCACACCAATCCCCGCTGCCGCAAGGTCATAGGCCAGAGCACAGCCAATCACTCCGCCGCCCACGATGAGCACATCCACGGTTGTATCCGCCAAGATCATCATACCCCCTTTAATCAAAAGGCCGGTCTTCCGTGAGGTCTTGGGAGAGGGCTTTCTCTCTCGCAAGCCAACTCTCCATCCCAGGCTGAAAAGGGTCAGTCACTCGGTCCCTGTTCTTCTCCTCATTGGGGATGAGCCGGGCTGCATACTGGGCAGTCCGTGCGGGATGGAATCGCAATGATGCGCGTAGACCCGGAAAATCCATCCCATTGCCATAAACGCCCGACCAAGGACTGGCCCACCTGCAGCACCCATTTCAACACTTCTTGCGCCTGCACCAGCCCCGCCATACCTACAACGGGTCCTAGCACACCCGTCGCAGCACAATCATCCTCTACATCCGCCACGGATCCAAACAAGCACGTCAAACAGGGTTGCCCGCCGTGGACACCAAAGACTTGTGCTTCATACCCGGTAGCTCCAGCAAAAAATACCGGTTTACCCGAGCGCATGGCGTAGCGGTTCAATACCTCGCGCGGCTGTCCCAAATCCACCCCATCCAACACAATGGCGGCCTCTTGCAACAGTGCGTCGACATTTGCCTCATCAAGCTGGTCCCGGCGCTGTTCAATCTGCACCGTGGGGGAGAGCTCCCATAGACGCTCGGCCGCGGCATCCACTTTGAATTGGCCCACCATGGGCGGCGTCAGCAAGATTTGCCGCGAGAGATTATGCGCTTCCACCCGGTCAGGGTCGATGAGTATGATACGCCCCACCCCTTGCGCCACCAGATGCTGTGCGGCAGCCTGGCCAATGCCGCCGACTCCGACGATGGCGACGGTCGTGTCTCGCAGTCGCGCCACCCGCTCTGGTTTGACTCCCGGCAGCGACACCAGGCGCCGTACCCGTTCTTTGTCCGAAATCACCGGACTACAATCCACCATACGCCTCGACGCGTCCCGATTCTGGAGAAGATGCCTCGGCCACCCGACGCTTGGGCATGCGTCCTGCCAAATATCCCTGACGTCCCGCTATCACGGCCCATTTCATGGCCTCGGCCATGGCCGCGGGATTTTTCGCCAAAGCGATCGCGGTATTCACCAGTACCGCATCCGCCCCGGCTTCCATAGCCACGGCCGCGTCGGCCGCTCCCCCAATTCCTGCATCCACGACCACGGGTACACGCGTGACGCGTTCTTTGATGCGGTAAATCGCTTCGATATCGATTATCCCTTGTCCAGATCCGATAGGAGAGCCCAAAGGCATCACGGCAGCGGCGCCCGCGTCCTCCAGATGCTTGGCCAATATGGGGTCCGGTGTGGTATAGACCATGACCGTAAATCCTTTTGCCACCAATCGTTCCGTGGCTTGAAGGGTTAGGATCGGGTCGGGCCACAAAAGCATGCTGTCCGCTATCACTTCGAGTTTAATTAAGTCGCCGATTCCGGCTGTGCGGGCCAAGTCCGCTGCTAGGAGCGCATCCTCCACGGTGTAGCAGCCCGCGGTATTGGGTAAAATTTTGACGGAGGGCGGCACGAAATTTAATAGTGAAGGTTCGTCAGAACGGGACAAGTTGACCCGGCGTAGCGCCACAGTGACTAGTTCAGTACCGGACGCAGCGAGGGCATCTTGCATTAGAGTGTTGCTGGCATATTTTCCGGTTCCCACAAAGAGACGAGAATGAAACGTATAAGGTCCGACCTGAATCGGACTGTCCTCCAATATCGGCATAATTATCCCCCTCCCACAAAACGAATGATTTCTATTGAAGCCCCTTCGCGCAATAACGTGTTCCCGACGTGTTCGCGAGCGATGATTACGCCGTCGACCATCACCGCAACCGTTTGATGCGATACCCCGAAGTGGTCCAATAGATTGCCAACCGTTGTCACGGCGGCAATGACCTTCGGTTCGCCGTTAACTGTCAAGGTCATCTGTTGGTGTCCCTCCCCGTGTTTCCTGGTTCCAAAGGTGCTTGATGACGGCTGCCGCCGAGGCGGGATTAGACTGTTGCCAAATTCCGTCACCGACCACCACTCCTGATCCCCCCCAGTGAGCGACCTCCGACACAGTGGACGCGTCTACGCCTCCAATAATCATCACAGGGTGGGCCGTCCGTTCTAAAATGGCCTCCAAACTAGCGCGGGAGCGGGGACACATTCCCGGTTTAGACCGTGTGGCAAAAGCATGGCCCCAAATGAACCAATCCGCTTCGCAGTGCCGTTCAAACTCCTCCAAAGAATGAACGGAGGCTGCGATAGGACGGTCCCATTGATTTCGTACTCTCCGTGCTGCCAGATGATGGCTGGGCAATTGCAGCCCATCAGCCTCCAGTGCCCGCGCTGCCAGAACATTTCCTCCGATCCAAAGCGGCACCTGCGGAATGAGACGGGCAATCGCTTGACCCCACTCGAGCCATTCAGCAGGAGATAGAGCGGGTCCACGCAGCCATAACCCGTCAAGAGATACTCCCACAGCAGGCAAATCCCGCCAATGGCGCGGATCAAACCGGGCAGTGTCGATTAAGCCCCACAACACTCCAGCTACTTCCCTTCCACGTTCAAGGTTCCGCCGCTTTGGCGGAACTCCTTGGCCTTTTCCTGCATGCCCGGCCAGAAGGCCGATTCGGGTGGCACTTCATGTTGCTGAGCCCAATCCCGAATGTCTTGGGTAATCCGCATCGCACAGAACTTGGGTCCGCACATGGAACAAAAATGCGCAGTTTTTGCTGGTTCCGCCGGAAGTGTCTCATCATGAAAAGCCCAGGCCCTTTGGGGATCCAGGCTTAAGTTGAACTGATCCATCCACCGAAATTCGAAGCGCGCCAAAGATAACGCGTTGTCCCAGCCGTGGGCCTGCGGATGGCCTTTCGCAAGATCAGCCGCGTGAGCAGCAATTTTATAGGCGATCACCCCATCTTTGACGTCGTTCCGATTGGGCAGCCCCAGGTGTTCTTTGGGGGTGACATAGCACAGCATGGCCGTGCCGTACCACCCGATCATCGCGGCGCCAATCGCTGAGGTGATGTGATCGTATCCGGGTGCGATATCGGTCGTCAGCGGTCCCAAAGTGTAAAACGGTGCATCGTGACAAATTTCTCGTTCCCGTTCGACGTTTTCTTGAATTTTATGCATGGGTACATGACCCGGCCCTTCAATCATGACCTGTACGTCCTGTTTCCAAGCCACTTGCGTCAGTTCTCCCAAAGTATCCAGTTCAGCAAATTGCGCCCGATCATTGGCATCGGCGATCGACCCCGGCCGCAATCCATCTCCCAAGGAAAACGCAATATCGTAGGCCTTCATGATTTCACAAATCTCTTCGAAGCGGGTGTAAAGAAAGTTCTCTTGGTGATGCGCCAAACACCACACGGCCATGATGGAACCGCCGCGCGAGACGATACCGGTCACCCGGTCGGCCGTTAAGGGAATGTAGGCCAAGCGCACACCAGCATGAATCGTAAAATAGTCGACTCCTTGTTCCGCCTGTTCAATCAAGGTATCCCGATAAAGGTCCCATGTGAGCTCTTCCGGTTTGCCTCCGACCTTTTCCAACGCTTGATAAATGGGCACGGTGCCCAAAGGAACCGGCGCGTTGCGAATAATCCACTGCCGCGTGGCATGAATATTTTGGCCGGTAGAGAGGTCCATCACAGTGTCGGCGCCCCACAATGTGGCCCAGCGCATCTTATCGACTTCCTCGTCAATGGAGGAAGTCACGGCTGAATTTCCAATATTGGCATTGATTTTCACATGAAAACGCCGTCCGATAATCATGGGTTCGGATTCGGGATGATTAATGTTGCTAGGAATAACGGCCCGTCCACTAGCGACCTCTTGGCGCACCACATCGGGATCGAATCCCTCACGCAGGGCAATGAATTCCATTTCCGGCGTAATGATTCCTTGCCGCGCGTAATGCATTTGCGTCACAATGTGCCCCGGTTTGGCTCTCAGCGGCCGGCGTTCGAGCGACGGTAACAGGGATGCTTCGCCCCGCCCATTGTCTCTTGGCTGCACGGAACGGCCCACATATTCTTCCACATCGTTCCGGTCCAAGATCCAAGGCCGCCGAATCACAGGAAGTCCCTGCCGGATATCCGTGGTGATAGCATTATCCGTGTAGGGGCCGCTCGTGTCGTAAACGCGAAAAGTCCCGTGGCCACTGCCGGAATCTAACGCAATTTCCCGCATCGGCACAAAAATATCGGGCCGACTCCCCTGGAGATAGACTTTGGAGCTCTTGGGAAAGACCTGATAAGCATTGGATGGGGATTTATCAGTGGATGGCAAGGTGTATCCTCCTCAGATCGCAATAGACGGGAGGACCGAATTCCTGATGGAACAGGTGGCAAAAAGGAGAAATGATGGGGACTATTATAATCATATTTTCCCTCCGCTGGCATTATCCAGATCAGGTTTTACGGTCGGTGGCGGTAATCCACCCTCTCAGCCCAGTTCCCCGAGCTCCCGTTAAGACCACTATGCCCTGCCTGCGCATTTTTAGCAAGAGGCATTCGCCTGTTCACGACTGAAATTTTAAGAGGGTGGCGAAATTCACCAGACGGGATCAAGACATCTTGACGAGACATCCGATGAGGATAGGTCAGCAGAGCGTGCTGCACTGTCCAAGACACGATGACAACGGTCTGGATAAGACAAAGAAGGGACAGCCAAGTCCCCAAGAATCCAGTGTGTGGCTGGCTCGGAAGAGACGCGACTTGGTTGGAAAAACTCGTCGCCTGCTGATTTCCGCCCCGGGCACTGGCATGCGATGGCGCCTGGTGGAGCAAAATGGGCACAGAAACATGACTCAGAGCCTTTTCTTGCGCCCTGCCGGAAGCCGGGGAAATGGGCACTGTGCCATCCGCCTGGATTAGGAAGTGTTCCAAAAACCCTGGCCTGCTGCCGTCAACGGGACGGGGGCGGACACGGCCACCGCTGAGTCAAATGGAGCCCGTCGTCGTTAAACAATCATCCAGATTACCCGTACATATTGCTGAAGCAACGGATTCAACTGATCCACTGTTCAGGAACAGGAATTTCTTTGGCTGTAGAAAGCTGCACGGGCTGCCCCGTCCCCTGTTGCACAGCGATTTGCAACGGAAAGTTCACGGAAATACAGATGTCTTGTCATATGCTATCTCTCCAAGTATACTACACCTATCATGTCAAGTGACAAGGAGTGCGCCATGCAAAAGTGGTCATGGGATCAGTTGGCCCAGTGGGGATTGGAAGAAGATGTGGGATCTGGAGACATTACATCGGAACTGACCATCGGTGAAAGCCTGAGAGGCAGCTTGGTACTGAAGGCCCGAGAACCGCTGATAGTGTGCGGCACGCCAATTTTGGAGGCGGTATACCGGCAGTTAAGCGATGAGGTGGGGGTCACCGTGCTGACAGAGGATGGACAGTTTTGTGGTGCGGACGAGGCTGTTGCCGCTCTGGAAGGGCCTGTTCGGGCACTGCTGACCGGAGAACGCACCGCGCTGAACGTGATGACCTGGCTAAGCGGAATCGCCACCGTGACCCAACAAGCCGTCGCGCAGGTCGCGGACCTTCCGGTGGCCATATTGGACACCCGGAAAACGCGTCCGGGACAGCGTCTATGGGAAAAATATGCTGTCCGTACCGGAGGAGGGACCAACCACCGGTTTGGCCTGTATGACGCCATTTTAATCAAGGACAACCACATCGCCGCAATGGGCGGAATTTCTGCCGCTGTCTCTTGCATACGCCACAGGGTGTCCCACGTAATGTTTGTGGAAGTGGAAGTGGACCGGCTCGATCAGATTCCTGAACTCCTCACGGCGGGCGTTGATGGCATTCTCTTGGACAATATGTCGATGGAAGAGTTGCGTCAGGCTGTTGCGATTATTGACCATCAGGTATTTGTGGAGGCTTCGGGAGGTATTCGCCCGGATCAGGTCCGCACGGTGGCGGAAACGGGTGTGGATGCCATATCTCTAGGCTATCTCACTCATTCCGCGCCCCACGTTGACATCGGGGCCGACTGGGAAGCGACGCTGTGATGACCCCGGTAGTGGTCGTGGGAGCCGGTATCGCAGGACTCGCGACAGCTTTGGAGATTGCCCAATTTGAAGACGTCACCCTCTGCGCCCCTGACCAGGGTTGGAAACAGAGCAGTACGTATCGGGCCCAGGGCGGCGTAGCAGTGGCACTCGGACCAGACGATCACTACCGTTATCACTATGACGACACGGTACGGGTCGCACGGGACTTGGCACACGAAAATGCTGTCGCGATTCTCGTCGAATCCGGGGAGGAGGCCGTAAAGCCCCTCATCCGGGGCGAAATTTTTGAAATGCAGGGTGAGACAGCGCCTGCCATGGAACAGGAGGCCGGGCACTCGCGCGCCCGTATTGTGCACGCGGTCGGCGGTCTAACTGGACGGGCTATCGCAGAATTTCTCTATAGCAAGGTTATGCGCAGTTCCCGCATTCACTGGGTAACAGGACGAGCAGTGCAATTAATCACCGGAACCTCTGGATCGTGCCGGGGTATCTGGGTTCTGCCGTCCTCCGGATCCCCATTTCCCCTGTGGGCAGGGGCGACCGTGCTGGCAACGGGAGGGTATGCAGCGTTATGGCAGCAGACAACGAATCCGACTTCGTCACTGGGCCAAGGACACTGGCTGGCATATGACGCCGGTGCAGCATTGGCAGACTTGGAGTTTGTCCAATTTCATCCCACAGTCCTGGACGAAGGCGTGCCGCGCGGTCAGGCCTTGCTGCTGACCGAGGCCCTGCGGGGATTCGGTGCGTATTTGGTGGATGGACAGGGTCACCGATTTATGCAGGATTATCCGCAACAGGAACTAGCGCCGCGTGATGAGGTGGCCCGCGCCATCTATCAGCAGCCGCAAGCGTTTCTTCGTCTGGATCATTTGGATGCGGCCGAGCTTTATCGGCGTTTCGGGGACATCGCCCAACTGGCCGCACAGCGCGGGTGGAATTTGGCTGCTGACCCGCTGCCGGTTTATCCCGCCGCGCATTTTTGCATGGGGGGCATTCGGACCGATACTTCCGGGCGGACCACCGTGGCTGACTTGTACGCGGTAGGGGAGGTCGCCCACACCGGGGTGCATGGGGCCAACCGTCTGGCTTCCAACTCCCTACTGGAAGGGTTGGTATTTGCGCGCCGTGTGGCACAATATCTGGCCGGACACCGTGCGGCCGCTCAGGAGCTGAATGATGGCGCTCTCATCGCTCCCAAGCCGTGGACTATATCTGATGAGACCGCTTTAGAACAACTGGGCCGGATGATGGACGATAATTTTGGTGTGATGCGTGCTGGGCAGACCATGGATCGGGCACGTGCTCGCCTCTCTACCCTTGCCGCGCAGGAAAACCACTGGATTTTCTCGTTCGCATCCCTGGTCGCCCAGTCAGCACTAGAGCGCCAAGAGAGCCGTGGCGCGCACTTCCGGTCCGATGCTCCGCACAGCGACGCACGGTGGCGAGGCCACCTCATTCATCAGAAAGGGCGAAGCATGCGCTTCCAGGCACTGTCTGGTAAGGAATAGAATACATAGGGGGATCGGGAATGACACTTTTGGATGAAATCGAAATGTTAAAGGCACAACGCCACGCCGTTATTCTGGCTCATAACTACGAGCCTGGTCCTATTCAGGACATCGCGGATTTTCTAGGAGACTCGCTTGCCCTGGCCCGCTGGGCACAGCAGAGTGCCGCCCAAGTGTTGGTGATGGCGGGAGTATATTTCATGGCGGAAACGGCCTCCATTTTATGCCCCGATAAACGGGTGCTGATTCCAGATCGCGAGGCGGGCTGTTCCCTGGCAGATACGATTACCCCGGAAGAGTTGCTCCAGTGGCACGCAGAGTATCCTGAAGCGGTCGTCGTCTCATATGTCAATACGTCGGCTGCCATCAAAGCATTGTCTGATTACTGCTGTACCTCATCCAATGCCGTGCAGGTAGTCAATGCCATTCCTCCAGAGCAAGATGTCCTGTTTCTTCCGGACTTCTTTCTGGGAGCTCATGTGCGCCGTATCACCGGCCGTAAAAATCTTCACCTCTGGCATGGAGAATGTCATGTTCATGCCGCTATTGAAAACGAAGGAATGGTGGAGAAGGTGCGCCAAAACCCCGGATCCGAACTGTTAATTCACCCAGAATGCGGGTGCACCACACGGGCGTTGGCCATCCCTCCCACCACAGTCCAAGGGCGGGTTCTATCCACGGACGGCATGCTGGCACACGCCAAACGTTCGGCGGCCAGCACATTCATTGTCGCCACGGAAGTTGGCCTGTTGCATCGGCTGCGCAAGGAAAATCCCGATAAAAACTTTGTCGCTGCCCATGATGGGGCCCTCTGCCCCTTTATGAACATGATTTCCCTGGAAAAGATCCGGGATGCCCTCCGGTGGGATCGTTATGAAGTGCGCGTGCCGGAGGCTGTCCGTCTGCGCGCCATACTTCCTCTAAAGCGGATGGTCTCTGTAAGCTAAGAGCCCATTATCCGAACATCATTTCCTACCACCGCCTGTCATCTGCGGCTTTCCCATGGCCATAGCACGTCCATGCAAGGTCAGGGGAGACCCCAACGCCTTTGGATGTCACGAATGAAAGGACGGAGCCATGGCCAGCTTATCCACAATCCCGCAGGCGCACACAAGACCCCGCCATAGTGTGAGCTGGCTGTGTGTGGTATAAATAATCCATGCCTACCATGACGATGTTTGTGCGAACGGACTTTCCCGCTGGGCAGGGGCATCCCTGGCTTTTTGAGCATCCTGACGACGTTATTGTTGCGTATCGTCTCCACGAAATTAGCGAGTGTCTCGATAAGCTCATAGCCGCCACCAAGAGTGGCAAGTGGGTTGCGGGCTATCTGGCCTATGATGCAGCTCCTGGTCTGGATGCCAATATGGTGGTCCACCGGTCTGCTTCTTCCGCGCCAGTGCCTCTTCTGCTCTTCGGGGTGTTCTCCCGCGGCCCCTCGGTTATAGACACGGCCTTGGCGCCGAGAATCTACCGTCTGGGCGAATGGGTGCCTGATGAAGACAACACTACCTACACTGGGAAGATCGACCAGATCCGTGAGGCGATCCGCGCGGGTCTGACGTACCAGACTAATTACACTTTTCGGATGCGGACAGCGTTTTCAGGCGATCCCTTAGCCTATTACCAGGCTCTTTGCGATGCAAGCCTCCTATAGCATGTACATAGAAACCGACTCTTTGGCTATCCTGTCGGCCTCTCCCGAACTGTTTTTTGCACTGAATCAAAACCACGTGCTGACCCGGCCCATGAAGGGAACAGCCCCTCGGGGCCGTTATCTGGAAGAAGATAACCGTCTGCAGCAATGGCTGCAAAATTCCGAGAAAAATCGCGCGGAAAATATTATGATTACGGATTTGCTGCGCAACGATATCGGCCGCATCGCCGTGACTGGCAGTGTGCGCACCACGACCTTGTGTGAGGTGGAACGCTATCCCACCGTATGGCAGATGACCTCCACAGTAGAAGGAGACATCCCACCCCGCCTGGACTGGACGGATGTGATGCGCGCGCTCTTTCCGAGCGGCTCGATTACCGGTGCCCCGAAATTAAGCACGATGAAGATTATCGCCGGATTGGAATCCTCGCCGCGCGGCGTGTATTGCGGCAGCCTCGGCTATGCCGACCCGAAAGGTTCGGCGGTGTTCAATGTGGCGATCCGCACCGTGGTCCTGGATAAGAGGACGGGCCGCGCAGAATTCGGAACGGGGGGAGGCATTACCTGGGATTCGCGCCCGCAAGAAGAATACCAGGAATCCATGACAAAAAGCCAGTTTCTAACAAATCAGCGTCCAACCTTTGCCCTGCTGGAAACCCTGCGCCTCGAAAACGGGGTCTATTGGCTATTATCTTACCATATGTTCAGACTGCTGGATTCGGCCGCCTATTATGGGTTTCCAGCGGCGGAGCCTGACATCATGGCCTGTCTTGACACCATGGCAGCGGCTCATCGTACCGGATGCTGGAAGGTGCGCATTACCGTATCACCGATCGGTGCAATCGGCACGGATGCCACCTTGATTTCGAGTGTGCCGGCGCAGCCCCAAGTGGTAGCCTGGGCCGCATCACCCATTAACCAAAGCAGTCCTCTGATGTTTCACAAGACTACCGCCCGGGAGGTTTATGACCACCATCACCCGCTGCCGTCGGATGTTTTTGATCATTTACTATGGAACGAAGAGGATGAAGTGACAGAGTTCACCCGTGGCAATCTGGTGATCTGGCAAGACGGTCACTTTTGGACTCCCGCACGTGACAGCGGATTGCTGGCGGGCACACTTCGCGCGGCTTTGCTCTCCCATGGTGTGATCCAAGAAAAGACAATAACCCGCCATGAGTTGCGTGGGGTGCGGCGCGCATGGTTTATCAACAGTCTCCACGGATGGGTAGCCCTCGCGCTTCCCGTGTTGGACAAAGGCTAAATGCCGGTTCATGTGTGGTCAGCGGAATCCGGGTATCATACCCCAGCAGATCGTACCCACGGCTGACTTGCTGAGCCCCCATCTGCGGGGGCCCAGCACCCGGCTGGAAGCAAACATAGAACAGCGCCGCTTGTTGGCCTGCGGCGCTGTTCTATCATGGTAGCCGAGCCCCTGACCTGAATGGATAAAGACGGGACCACCGGGTTCGTCACTTACGTTATTGAGAAATCGACACCACAAGAACAAGAAAGATTGGAAGACGCATCCATCCATGCGAGACCGCCCTCTTCCAAGATTATCGCCTTCAGAACGAGAGCTTGTCGTATGTCGTGTGCAACGTGCAACTCCTTCTTATCAGACACCTGATGGATTGATGGAAAAATCATACCTGATCCAGTTTTACGACATTCGGGACCACGGCCGGATTTAAACTGTGCAGGGGGGCCTTGTTGGACGCGGTGCAAAGAGCGGGAAAAAACTTCATGCATCCCCAGATAAGTCAGGCAGCAGGGAAACGCACCGCACTTCTCGCGAAATTCCGAAGAATTACCGCCCGTTCGGAGCGCTGTAGCCACCAGTTTTACTCTATGTTCTCCATTAGAAGGGTCCCACCTGACTTATCTGGGGATGCATGAAAGACATAGGCGCTGGTGTCCCTTCGCATCAAGACTCACGCCCACGATGACCGGATCTTGGTCCGTGCCCCGGCCTTGCTTGCCGGGCCCGTGGCTGATTCCGCCATGGCGTGCTGAATTTTATGATGCAACACCAAGACCGTCACATAGGACAGGCCTAATTCACGGCTTAACGCGAGGGCCGACTTGCCGCCTTTATCGACCCCAACCATGAAGATCGCCATAAACCAGAGGCGCAAGGCCACTTTGGTGCGATGAAAGAGCGTCCCAGCGGTGACCGAGGTTTGATGGTGACACTGGGCACATTCATAGACCGGGGCGGTCCAAAGGTAACGTCAAAGTATTAGTGTGAAAATTACGTGAAAGCCGATGTGCCGTTAAATGTTCACCGGGGGGTACGCGAGGCAGGTTTCCAGAGGTCAGATATAATCCTCGCGCAAACGGGGGGTAACCGGGTCTATGACCGGGTTGGTGCGTGTGGGCCCAGGAGGAGCCGTCAGCTCAAGAGGAGCGTGGCCACCTGGTCCGGTCGGCGCTGTAAGTGATTGACAGCCCGTTGAATGTTGGGTAACTGCAGACGCCGGAGTAGCCCAGTGGCGGTATTGCGCAGGATGGCCATCGCGCGCGGTCCATTCCCGGTACGCACTTGTGAGCGGTCCTCATCGTAGGTCATGTCGCGGACGTAATGCAGACGCGTTTCAATGCCCCAATGGCCGCGCACGAGCGTGTCGATGCGTGTCGCATCGGCGACTTGGGGGCCCAGATCGATGATACCGTAGGCCGTTTCATCCCGGGGATTCTCCCCGGGGAGGTCCGTGACGTGGCGATCAATGCGAAACACTTGGCCCGCATGAGGCCAGGTGACAGACTTGGGTACCGCCGCGGTGCGGACCGTACGCGTTTCCATGCGGCCGTGGCCTCTATCGTCCGTTTGGACGGGAGGGGGAAAAATCCTCGAGGTCGAGAGCCTCCAGGGTTTTATAGAGAGTAAGTTGGTTCATTTTCACTTCCATGACATAATGGGCCTGTTTGTCCTCCACCAGGTAGCGGGCAGTTTCCGTTTGCGTATGAAGGGCATCGACGGTGACAATGGCCCCCGCAATGTCGAGGGGCTCGAGCAGATCTTTCAGTTTAGGAATCTCGTTCGTTTTGATGTCCACATCGACTTGACCGATCACTTGCCCCGTGCGATGCACTAACCCGGACAAGAGGTGTACCGGCCGCTTACGATGGCCGTGCGCCGAACCCCTGAGACTTTTGCCATCGATGGCGATGGCATCGCCCACCCGCACTTCTTCTGCAGTGAGCCACTGATTCAGCACCATATCCAAGGCATCGGCATCCATTCTTTGCAGCACCCGGCGCACGGTCGGCTCACTGGGTACTTTGAAGGTCTGGCCCCAGCGGGGGCACCCGAACAGGGCCCGTTGTTCCGGGCTCAGATCGTGAATCCAGTCGCCGATGGCGATAAAGCTGCGTTGGCCGGCGACGACAGCGGCTAAAGCTAACACCAGCACTTGGGTGACGGAATGCCGGATCCCGCGCCGATGGCGCGGGTCGATGAGCGCGTGCAGGCGGTCGCGCAGGCCGCCCGGGCCGACCCAATTCAGGGCGTTAAAATCCACCAAGGTGAGAGCACCTCCTTGTAATGTGGGGGGGAGAAGCGGCGCCGTCAGACCCTGAGGACTGCCCGCGCGCAACGGGCGGACCCAGAGGGCTTTCGGGTGGCCGTGGTACACATAATGGTGGGATTGGCGGGCAAACCCTTGGGTTTGCCCCAGATACTGCCATCCCGCGGCGCGGTAAGCCGTGCCAGCAAAGCGCGCCGGATCGACAAAGGTTTCGGCCAGCACGACGGGATGTCCATACACCGCCTGCCAATCCGTGGCCAAACGTCGAGTATTGAGCGCCAGGGTTTTAGAGGCGAGGTTGGGCACATGCACGCCCGGTAAGATTAGAAAGCGAGCGTTGTTGACCACGAAGCGCAGGCGCGCCCATTGCTGAGCGCGAGTCCATCCGATCCATTGATCGCGCGGCCGACACATCCACGCGGCCGCAGTCCATCCGAGGAGAGCGACCCACTCGTCGTCGAGACAGGCGACATAATACAGGGCTTCGCCCACCAAGCCGCGGAATCCTAAATAGTGATGCGCGGCCATCAACGTCCGCCACCGATCCCGTTCATTGGGACGTATGAGCCGGACCGCCAAATGAGTCCGCCAATCCGAGACAGCTCTTCCCTCAATATGAGCAGATTCCGTATGCATAGTGTCAGGATATCACGCCCGCTAGAATAAATCCAGTCTAGAATAAAAGTGATACACCGTCAGTGTTTGGCGGTACTTGACGAGGCCTTGAGTACACCCCCGATCGGTTGGCCACGACCCCCTTGGCGACGGTCGCCAAGGAAATCGCCGAAATCGGCGGCGCGGCGCTGAAAGCGCCGGACGATATCGCCCACACCTTGCAGCGTTTGGCCCAGAAAGCCTTCCGCCTGCGACCCAAGGAAACCGAGGCGCGCCAGTTCAGTTTGGTCATGCATCTGGACACCATCCGCACCTGGGAAAGTCAAATCCGGCAGATTGAGCGGGCGATCGCCCGCGATCTGGCGGCCATCCCTCAAACCGTCACCTCGGTAGCGGGCATCGGGCCCGTGTACGGGGCCGGGATTGTGGCCGAAATCGGCCCCATTGCCCGGTTCCCCTCGGACGATGCCCTCGCGAAATATGCGGGGTTGACTGGGCGTGCCCACCAATCGGGGACGTTGGACGCCGAAGATCGACCGCTGACGCGGTCGGGGAATGCCTATTTGCGGTATTACCTGATCGAAGCGGCCGACCGGGTTCGTGTGCGCGACCCGGCTTTTGAAGCGTTTTACATCCGCAAGTACAGTGGGGCCGCCCACCACCCGCACAAGCGGGCGCTGGTGCTGACGGCACGCAAGCTGACCGGCGTGATCTTCGGGCTGCTGACCCGAGGTCAACTTTATGATGGAAGGAGATTCGGAGCGTAACACCGTTGCCCGGTAGGCCATTACCATTTCCTCCCTGACAATAACTGGTTGTTAAAACCGGTTAGGGTTGTTGTGCCTTTTTTGCGCCCGCCGGTTCAAAAAATAGTGCTTGACATTTTACCGCGGGTCTTTTTTTCAGTGCCTGGTCCGGTGACAAACATTCCCTACGCGCGCCGTTTTTCCAGTGAGTGGAAATTGACGCCCGCTGCCGATCATGCTACCATATTTCTGTATTCTATAGAACCATTGAATTATGGAGGAATAGAGATGGATCCGGACCGGGTATTCAAAGAAGCGATTTATGAACAAATTGCGCGTGTGGGGCGAGCCGTAGCGCACCCCCGCCGATTGGAGTTGCTGGACCTCCTGTGCCAGAGCCCGATGAGCGTAGAAGCATTAGCCCGGAAAAGCGCGATGTCCGTTGGGAGCGCCTCACAGCATCTGCAGCATCTCAAAGAGGCGCAACTCGTCCGCGTGGAACCCCGTGGATCGGCTCGCATCTATCATCTTCACGACGCCGCCACTTGTGATCTCTTTCGCAGTTTGCGGGGACTGGCGGAACGTTACTATGCCGACATGCAGGCCGTGACCGAGACATTTCTCCATGACCGGGAGGCCCTGGAACCGCTCGATACCAGGAGCCTGCAGCGGCGGATGGATGATGAGGACTTAGTGCTCCTGGATGTTCGCCCCCCCGAGGAGTTTGCAGCGGGACACTGGCCTGGAGCATGGTCCCTGCCCTTGGAGGAGTTGGTCGAGCACCTAGCGGAACTGCCGCGCGACCGCACAGTAGTAGCTTACTGCCGGGGACCATATTGCGTTCTAGCCCTGCATGCCGTGGAGGTGTTGCAACAGCACGGATTCCAGACAATCCGCCTGGCCGAGGGAGTATCCGATTGGCGCGCCCAGGGGCTTCCGGTGTCGCAAGGACAAGATCTCGCCTGAGACGCCGTGATCGGGCTAGGGCAAGCACATCAGTTGTCGACCCGGCAAATGTGCATACTTCATTTCAAATATCGGATTTTTCCCGCCCGCCATGCTATTCGCTGTAAACGGGAGCGGAAAACCGTGATGCGCAGGGTTTACGAATCTTCCTGCCCTGCTGTTTTGCACCACATCACAGAAAACGAGGAGGCTGGCCTTATGCAGCTGCTGTTTATTATGAACGATCCCCCGTACGGCACGGAACGCACCTACAACGCTCTGCGCCACGTCAACGCCGTGGCGAAACATTCTGAGACCATGATCAGGATGTTCTTCATGGCTGACGCCGTGCAGGGCGCACGCCAGGGCCAGATTGTTCCGCAAGGATACTACAATCTCGAACGGATGATCAGAATCGCCCTCCACCATGGTGTTGAGGCAGCGGCTTGTGGCACCTGTATGGATGCGCGGGCACTGAGCGAAGCGGCCCTCGTCCCTGGCGTGCACCGGAGCACGATGGAAGAACTGAGCGCATGGACGCTTTGGGCCGACAAAGTCATCGTGTATTAAGATCAATTTAAGGAGGGATTTTATGGCCCGGGTACTCATTGCTGGAGCAGGCGTGGGAGGGTTGGCAGCGGCTCACCGGTTGCGGAGGCTGTTGCCCGATTCCGATGAGATTGTGGTGTTTGACCACCATGCGGTGCACACATTTTGGCCGTCGCTATTGTGGGTCATGACCGGAACCCGGGATGCCAAGCAGGTGGTCCGCCCTTTAGGCACCCTCCGCGATCAAGGTATTCACATAATCGAGGCACCAATTACCTCCTTAGATCCCTCAACCAAAACCGTCGTCGCAGGAAATGCGCGGTGGGAGGGGGACGCGCTGATTATCGCCTTGGGGGCGGAATTGGACCCTGCCGGGGTCCCCGGTTTGGAGAATGTCCCAGGAAATTTCTATCAAGTCGATGGGGCCCAGGCCATCTGGCGAGACCTCCAAACCATAACCCAAGGACGCATCGTGGTCTTAATCAGCCGAGTGCCGTTCAAGTGTCCGGCGGCTCCTTATGAGGCCGCCATGCTGATCGATGGATACCTCCGTAAAAGGCGCCGACGCGACCAGGTTGATGTCAGCCTGTGGGCCGCCGAGCCATCCCCTATGGGCGTCGCCGGACCAGTCGTGAGTCAATCGGTTCTTGACGCCCTGGCGAGCCGCCAGATCTCTTATCATCCTCGTCAACTCGCAGTCCGCGTTAACACCGAGGCCTCCCAATTGACATTTGCTGATGAAACCGAGCTCCCCTATGACCTCTTGGCTTATGTGCCGCCACACCGGGCTCCCAAGGTGGTGGTCGATGCGGGCTTGGCCCGCGCGGATGGCTGGATCAAGGTCAATCGCCACACGCTGGAAACTTCAACCACCAACGTGTTTGCCATCGGGGACGTTACAGAGATCCCTCTTTCTCTCGGCAAACCGCTACCCAAAGCTGGCGTGTTCGCTTACCGTCAAGGTGAAGTGGCCGCAGAGATCATCGCTCAAAGACTCACTGGACGGGGGTCCGCCAGCGTCTTCAACGGCGTCGGCGAGTGTTTTATTGAAATGGGAGGAGGCATTGCTGGCTTGGCTCGGGGAAACTTCTACGGGGAGCCGATGCCCGCAATTCACGCCTACAAAGCGGGACGGCACTGGCATGCGGGCAAGGTGGCATTTGAGCGTCACTGGTGGGCGCAATGGTGGTAGGTGCCCTTTTGCGGGATGATCTCAGCACGAAGGTTTTCATGTGGCGGCCCTCACCACGGAGCATCGTGGGATCCCTACCATTCAGGAAAGAGGTCAAAGATGATTTCTGAGAACACCGTGAAGGATATGCCTATTTATTTAGATTGCAATGCCACGACACCGGCTTTGCCTGAGGTGGTGGCAGCGATGACCCCGTATTGGAGTGAGCACTTTTTCAATCCCTCCTCGTCCTATCCCGAAGCTATGGCGGCACGCAAGGCTGTTGATAACGGGCGGGCTGCTTTGGCCGCTCTTCTCGGTACGGATCCCGCCCGCATCATCTTTACCAGCGGCGGCACAGAAAGCAACAACATGGCTCTGCGCGGGGCCTGGACATACTGGCAGTCGACTCGCCGCCGCATTCTTATCTCCGCCATCGAACATCCGGCAGTGCTGGAGACAGCTTTGGACTTGCAGCACCTTGGTGCCGACATTGTCACCATCCCTGCGGACACTCAGGGAGTGCTCCGTCTTGACGCGTTGAGGGAGGCGCTTGATGACCGCACAGCATTGGTCAGCGTCATGCTCGCCAACAACGAAATCGGCACCCTGCAGCCCGTAGCTGAGATCGCACGCTTAGCGCACGCGGCTGGCGCCTGGGTGCACACCGACGCGGCCCAGGCAGTGGGGAAGATTTCCGTTGATGCAGAAGCTCTCGGAGTCGATCTCTTAACGGTCGCAGGGCACAAATTGTATGCGCCCAAGGGAATAGGAGCCCTGTATATCCGCCAGGGACTTCCCCTTCCCCCGTTCCTAACCGGAGGCGGCCAGGAGCGCGGACACCGGAGTGGAACAGAGCCAGTGGCACTAATAGCTGGACTGGGGACGGCGGCGAGACTGGCCCAAGATTGGCTGGCAAGCAGCGGGCCTTTGCAGCAAGCCGCATTGCGCGATGCGTTGGAAGACCGCTTATTGAAGAGCATCCCCGAACTGCGCGTCTTCGGGCAAGAGGCGCTCCGTCTTCCCAATACCTTGGCACTAGCCCATCCCCGCTGGCCAGGGGCATCCGTCCTTGCAGCATGTTCCGCCATCCGGGCCGGTACTGGGTCAGCGTGCCATCATTCTTCTGATACAGGCTCTCCCGTGCTGCGCGCCATGGGAATTGCCCCTGACCTGGCTCGCGGACTGGTGCGGCTGAGTCTGGGGAGAAGCACTACTCGGGCTGAGTTGACTATTGCTAGCCAATCGCTGATTCCAGTACTGCAGATGCCCGCTCCTGGATGGTGAAAATTTCTGGTCGCCATTGTCCCTTCTAGTCACACCGAGCCTGTTGGAGTCGCCGTGCGCTGACCAGAGATGGTTGAACCAAACAAGGGGGAGGAATATCACGATGGCGCTTTTCGATAAAACGGCAGAACATTATGATGATTTTTGTCAGACGCCTTTGGGTGCATTTGTCGACGCAGTGGAACGGGAACTGGTTCGGGAATTAATGAATCCCCAAGCAGGGGAAAACCTGATTGACCTAGGATGCGGGACAGGTTCCACCACGGTCGATTGGGCGTCCCACGGCTGTCATATGACCGGTGTGGATGAATCCGCAATGATGTTGGCACAAGCGCGCGCGAAGCCCGTGAGTCAAGGCACCGCCGGCTATATCCAAGCAGATTTGGCGCGTTTGCCATATCCCTCCGCTTATTTCAATGGGGGGCTACTCCAAGTCACTCTGGAGTTTGTTCTGGATCCCGCAGCCGTGCTGCAGGAGGCTTTGCGGGTAATCAAGCCAGACGGCCGACTAGTCATCGGTTTAATCAACGCCAGCGGGCCTTGGGCTCAACACTACCAAAACAGGGCCAAAACCCATTCATCGTCCGTATACCGCAGTGCGCATTTTTTCACCCAATCAGCCATCGACCAGTTGCTGCGGACTTTCCCCTCCGCTGTGCGGGGCGGTCTTTACATCGGCCCCACAGAATTTCTCTCCGCAGCGCAGGGGTGGAATATCGAGCGTAGTCGAGCCGCGGAGCGTCCTCTAGCCGAGGCAGGATTTCTTGGTCTTCGCTATGAGCAGGGTCAAGAAGCGGGGGTCCTCAAGACGTGACAGCAGTGGGACGCGACAATCGCCGGGGAATCCGCCAAACCGCCGTCATATGGGGCATAGCACACGCGATAAATGACGGTTATCCCACACTGTACCTCGCATTGCTGCCGGTATTGATGCCGCGCTGGCACTTCGGCGTTGCTCAGGCCGGCCTTCTTGCCGGCCTCCTGACCCTGACCACTCAGGCCATGCAGCCACTGTGGGGTTGGTGGGCTGACCGTTTAGGAGGTCCTTGGTTTATCGTAGGGGGCCTGATCGCTGGAAGTGTGGGCAATGCCTTAGGACTGGCGTGGGCTCCATCATATGCTGTGTTTGCAGTGGCTTTAATGCTGGCAGGCCTTGGCAATGCTGCATTTCATCCGCACATGGCCGCCCTGGTCACACAGACCGGTTCAACGGACAAAGGACGGAAAATGAGTGGATGGATGGTCAGCGGCATGATCGGGCACGCCCTAGCGCCGCTGGGTGCAATAGGAGACTCCCCCCATATAGAAACCGCATCGACAATTAACCCCCAAGCACTCTAAGGACTGCTTGGGGGTCCGGGGTCCTGATTTGTCAAACTATAACTGTCTTATGCAACTGGTCACCCCGCGCAGCAGGATAATTTGTTGACATCCTTGTCAAATGTCAGGGCGGCCAGTTTTAGTCCCTCCGCCATCGTCAGATAAGGTGCCAATGTGTCGGTCAGGTCGCTGACAGTCAACCCAAATTTCACGGCCAAAGTTGCCGCATAGATCACATCTCCCGCATTCTCCGCGACAATTTGCACCCCGCGGATGCGGCCCCCCTCGGCATCTGCCACGATCTTGAACACGCCGCGTGTCTCGCGGTTGGCCAGCGCTCGCGTTACCGCCTCTAGCGGCAACACCGAGGTCTTGACCGCCAGCCCTTGATGTTCAGCCGCATCCTCGGTCAGGCCAACAGATGCCAGGGCGGGCTGTGTAAAGGTGACCGCCGGCACGACTTCGAGGTTGACTTCCTGAGACGGCCGGAGACCCAACGCATTCTGCACGGCAATTTTTCCCTCGGCAGCAGCGACATAGACGAATTGCGGGCCCAAAGTCACGTCCCCCGCGGCATAGATTCTGGGATTAGCAGTCTGCAAAGTCCGGTCCGTCACAGGCTCCCCCCGGCTGCCAAGAAGCACTCCCGCGGCATCGAGATTGAGCGCCTCCGTGTTAGGGTCTCTCCCGGCCGCCACCAGCAGTGCATCTCCCTGTAAATGACGTACGACGCCGTCTACGCTGACAGTCAACGTCTTCTTTAGACCATCTTGTTGGACCTGGCTATAAGACGCCCCCGTAATGACTTCGATACCAGCATCCTCCAGCATATCTTGGATCACCGCACGCACTTCCTCATCATAGAAAGGCATCAGAATGGGTCCCCGCTGAACCAGGGTCACGGCCGAACCCCAGTGTCGAAACATTTGCCCCAACTCGAGAGCAGTATAGCCGGAACCGATAATGATCAGATGGTCGGGGCGGCTTGTCAGGTTTAGTGCCGACGTGCTGGTAAGATAATCCACGGACTGCATTCCGGCGATCTCCGGGATGCGAGGGCGGGCGCCGGTCGCAATCAGGTAGTGTCCTCCCGTGATAACACGGTCACCCACGGCCACCCGCGATTGGTCCAAAAAGCGCGCTTCCCCCTCGAACAAGTCTATTCCGTATTCCGGCAGGAGATCCGCATACTTTTTCTGCCGGAGCGTGGCTACCAATTGGTTCTTCTGAGCCACGAGGGCTGCTAAATCAGCTGGAGCGGCCGAGGTGTGCAACCCCACAAAAGGATTTGACTGAGCCGCATGGTGCAGGTCACTGGCCCGCAACAGCGTTTTCGAAGGCACGCAGCCAATGTTCACACATGTGCCGCCCAAAGTGCCGCGCTCAATCATCGCCACCCGGGCTCCCGCCAGCCGTGCTTCAATCGCCGAGGCAAAAGCTGCACTGCCGGAGCCAATCACTACCCAGTCATACTCATCATCAGAGTGCGATGGTTCATAAACACTGCCACTGGACACCACCGGATGCATTGTCTTCGGTATGTACCCGGCCTGTGATACAGCACTGCGCGCCGCCGTGACAGAAAAGTCGGGCGGAGCCCAAAACAGTGCTTCGCCTTTCCGAAAACTTGCCTGAATCCGTGAGGCACCCACTGATTCTAACGCTGACGTCACGTGATGCTCACAGTCCGTGCAGGTCATTCCTTGAATATCCATGTGGTACTGTATCTTCTCATCCATTACTAGACACTCCCTTTTTTGGCGCTGTCCGCACCCTGATTAGATTTCCCGCGCCCGTATGCCTAATAGCAGCGTAACAGGCGAATGCCCGCGTGATTCAGTGGTTGAAGAGCAGTATGCGTACTTTATTGTCTGGGCAGTCATCCGATCTACCGCCCTATCGACTGGTGGTGCCCCCATGGAACCTGCTGCCACGGCACCGCTTGTTTATAATGTATCACATAAACACAATATTACAATGTTGCTGCCGGAATTAATATCCTGACTCTGTCACCAGTATTGCTGTGACCGCGCAGAAAATTTGCGGATGGGCGCACCCCCTACCCGAGGAGCACTGTCCCTTGCGGCCTGCGCGGTTGCCAAAGCTCATCTGAACTAGTAATATTGTATTTGGACAATACGTCGGAGAAATCGTCAAGAAGGAGGCATATGCGAATGGGTCAGGAAGACAGTGGTCAGCAGGACTTGATGGCGGCTTTCTGGCAAGGGCTCAGTCATCCCATCCGACTGCGGATTTTAGATCTTTTACGGCAGCGGGAGACTGCCAACGTGGGGGAAATGGTGCAGGCTCTTCAGATCGGACAAGGCCATCTCTCAAATCACCTCAGCTGCCTAAAAAGCTGTGGTTTCGTAAGTACAACTGCCCGGGGCCGATTCGTGTATTACCGCATCGCCGATGCCCGCGTTAATACGCTCCTTGACTTAGGTTTGGAAATGTTGCGCGATCATGCGCAAGGAGTGGCTGCATGCGTTGTCGTCGGACCCCATGCCAATCCTGCGGGCACCTCTCAACGAGAATTTCTTCTTCCGGTCACGCCCATGGCCAATGCAGACCATGAGGTCCGGGAATGAATCGTTACCCAGTGTCAAGCCTATGCCGCTTAACAAGATTGCCGCTGGCAGTCTTTCAATTTCCCCTTCAGTGAGAACCCACTAAAACTGGTATTTTCTGCCATATTACCAAGCGGTAAGACTGTTTCAGATCTTACGATTGTCTGAGTCTAAGGTTATCATTAGACTAAATCAGTATTATAATCACATTGTTATATGCATATGAAGGGATGTGAAGTAGTGGACGAAAAAACGCGTGAAATGATTGCAGTGGCAGCCGCATATTCGCCGTTGTCCCGATAAACGTTAAAGTGGACCCCTTTGTCAAGACAATTTTTTAGTCCTTTAAGTGTGAGACTGATGTCCCCTCCTTTGATGGTTTGAGATGAATGGTCCTACGGTTGTGGTTCAGGATCTCGGGTCGTGCGGCGGCATATCGTCCAGGACTTGCCGCGCCCAGCGCAGGAGTATCTCCCGCGGGTGTTGGTGGGTGAGCGCCAATGCCTGGCTGACCAGTATGCAGTCTGAGCGCCAACGAAAGGTGACATTCAGTTGTGGGTGCCAGAAGCGATACGTGGCCTGGCGGTCTCGGTGCGTGGGATCCATGACAGCACCTCCTTCGAGGATGAGATCGTCACTAGTGACGATCGACGGTGGGGATCGCCCCAGTGGACAGGACCTCATCGGACGGCATCCGGTCCGACGGGGTCGGCGTAGACGGACGCGGGGGTCGCATACGCCAGCGATTGATGGAGCCGTTCGTGAGTGTAAAACGCAAAGTACTGAGTTAATCCCTGCTCCGCTGCACGGGGTGTTTCATAGTCGTGGAGATAGACTTCCTCGTACTTTACGCTACGCCAGAGTCGTTCGGTGAAGATGTTGTCGAGTGCCCGACCTTTGCCATCCATGCTAATCCGCACCTCCTGAGCTAAGAGCAACGCCGTATACTGGGGACTGGTAAAATGGCTCCCTTGGTCGTGATTCCAAATGGCGGGGACTGCGGTGGCGAGGGCCCGTCGTGCAGCGGTCAGCACAAACGGCAGTTCTAGCGTTTCCGAGAGCTCCCATGCCACCACATAGCGCGAATACCAATCAATAATGGCCACGAGATAGAGCCAGCCATGCCTCAAGCGGATATAGGTGATATCGATCCCCCAGATGTGATTGGGATAGGCCGCGGTGACGCCCCGTAATAAATACGGATAAATGGTGTGCCCAGGATGCGGCGTACTCGTGTGGGGTCCGGGGGCCAGGCCCCAAATACCCATCTCCCGCATGTAGCTCTGAATGCGTTTCCGATTGACGGCATAGCCCTCGTGCTGTAACTGGGCGATGATCCGGCGAGACCCATAAAAGGGGCACTTGGTATAGATTTCATCGATGCGGTGTTTCAGCGCGACTTCCATGGCATCCGGCCCGACGGGCCGGTAATACAGACTGGTGCGGTTAATCCCGAGCAACTCCGTCTGAACCGTCAGAGGCAGCGCGCCTCGCCCGCGGTCGAGCCAGGCTACCCGCTCAGCGCGAGAGAGGGTCGATCCCAGATTTTTTTGAGCCACTCCAACTGCGTGGTGAGTTTGCCGATTTGGCCATAGAGCTCGGCCAGTTGTTGCTCGTGCGCTTGCGCTTCCTGTTTGAGCGCTTCGGACTCGGTAAACAAATGCGGAAAGTTCTCGAGCGCCTGGCGTTTCCACCGATGCAATTGCCCGGGATGAACGCCGTGCTCGGCAGCGATTTGAGTCACGGTCTTTTCCTCTTTGAGGAGCTCCAAGGTCACTTGGGCCTTGAATGTAGCTGTATGTCTTTTCATAGCGTGTCCAGTGTAACACTTGAGGACCTCCCACACTGTCTAGTTTTCTGGGACCACTATATATTTCGTTTGATCCAGCGGTCACGTACAATGAAGTCGCAGGCCTATAGAAAGGGTGAAGATCGTGACCACGCATGAAATTAAAACGGCCGCTATTTATGCTCGTGTGAGCACGGTAGATCAGGCCGAGCAAGGCCTGTCTATTCCGGCACAGATCAAAGCGTGTAGTAGCTATATTCTCAATCACGGTTGGACCGTGGCCAACGAACACATTTACCGGGATGAAGGGCGATCAGGGTCTACGGATGACCGATTGGGCTTTCAAACCATGATCACGGATGCTAAACGACATCGCTTTGATGTGATTCTTGTTCACAAATTTGACCGATTTGCGCGGAGCGTGCAGCATTCTAGTTTTTACAAGGCAGCCCTTCGACGTGAAGGGATTGCGGTCATTAGCGTGCAAGAACCCTTAGAGAAGGACGATCCTGTGACCATCATCATTGAATCTTTGTTGGACGCCATCAGCGAGTATTACAAGGCGAATCTCGCACGGGAAACCGTGAAAGGTCAACGTGAAAATGCCCAACAAGGCGGTCGCAATGGGGGACAGGCACCCTATGGATATCAATTGACGTCAGATGGGGATCTTGAGCCCGACCCAGCGACAGCACCCTATGTGCAAGAGATATTTCAACGATATGTCGCTGGAGATGGATTAGCAGTCATTACGAGTTGGCTCAATACTGTGCAGGCTCCTCTCCCGCGTGGGAATCGGGGAGTGCAGAGTTGGAGTAAAAACACTCTGTATTCGATATTACGGAACCCCGCTTATACCGGAGATTTAGTCTGGAATCGCCAGCGCCGGCGCAAGCATACGGTCCATGATGCCAAGTGGAATGCGCCGGAAGACTGGATCACGACACCGAATACCCATCCGGCCTTGATTGACCGTGAGGTCTTCAATAGCATTCCACAAATCGCGGCGGCGAGAGACCGATTACACGGGTTTAGTGGAAATCCCAATGGGCGCAGTGTCTATCCAACAAGTGGGCTTATCACGTGTGGTATCTGTGGCGCTCCGTATCAAGGACAACGGCATACACGGCGCCGCGAATGGCAGCCAAGCCGTCTATCGCAAATATCGTTGTGGCACCCGCAGCAACAAGGGTTATGACCAATGTACTGGACCGGAAATTGATGCCTACACGGTCGATGGTATTCTTTTAGACGAAGTACGGCGGTTGTTTGCTCCAGAGCAATGGGAGGCGGTTCTGGAGGAGGTGACAAATACTCAACGGCGTGAATCGACCCAGCGGTCCCAAACCATGCAGAGGATTAAAGCTCAGCTAAAAGAAAAGGAAGCCGCAATCGCTCAAGGCACACGAAATGTTCTCGTGCTAACTGACACCGGGGTAATCCGAGAGGTGCAGACTATGCTTCAGACCGTCCAAGGAGAACGAGACCGATTGGCGCAGGCATTAGAAGAAGAACAAGTTTTGGCGGCCCAGGAATCCACAGAAGCCTCCTCTTGGCAGGCAGCCATGGAGACGTTGCGGAACGATTGGGCCACTTTGGTGACGACAGAAGCTATTGATGTGGCGGATTCCTCGAACGCGCAAGACTTACGCGAACTGTTTCGACTCTTTTTCGAGAAAGTAGTGGTGCGGGATGACACGTTAGAATTGACTTTACGGTTTCCCGTGTTGTCCGCGCCAGAAGGCAAAATGTCAAAAAAAGAACACGCGCCTTTTTCTGATGCAAAGCGTGTGTTTAATGTTGGTGCCGGGAGGGGGACTCGAACCCCCACGGATTGCTCCATACGCCCCTCAAACGTAAGCGTCTGCCAGTTCCGCCATCCCGACAATGATACAGTGCAATAATTTGTTAGAAAAACCACACGCGTATCAACAACGAATTTATTTTACCACAGAGACACATCATGAGCAACTGTTATCGAAAAAGCCCAGAATTTTTGTGAATTTATATTTGAAGTGCCGTCTCACGGCCTGCATCTCTGGCCAATCTACCACGGCTCAGATGGCAGTCGATCTTTGGGAAGCTTTTCGTTAGCGGAGAGAGGTAGCATTGTCATGACATGGGAAGGAGGCCATTTACTGCGGCTTGGGCCCCGATACGCGCCATCGCGTAATATACCGGACCGATAAATATGAGCCATTTAAAGCACAATATAAAAAGTCCCGATTTCACCATATATTTATGGTGTCGGGTTCTTTTTTATGAACAGGTTACCCAAAATTAATACCCAAAACATAGTTGTGGTGCCGAAGGTGGGACTTGAACCCACACGAGCTTTCGCTCACGGCGCCCTGAACACCGCGTGTCTGCCATTTCCACCACTTCGACATCTCCAAGTTCTTCGAGGTGCAGAAATGAGTGTATCATGTTTGCGGAACTTGCGCAAGATCAGCGGGAGACAAAAAATAGTGCGGTTTAGATTATGGAGCAGAGGGCAGAGAATGACGAAGAAACTCAGGCTGCAGATGGGCGCTTTTGTAGTGCTTGGTGCGTTGACCTACCTCGGCATACAGGGTGCGCACAACTTTTCGAATTACTTTTTGACGGTAAGCCAATACCGGCGGGATATGGGGCGTTTTTCAGGAATGGCGGTCCGGGTTCAGGGCACCATGCTGGCCCCCAGTGTCCAGTATAATTCCGCCACCAACACTCTCCGTTTTCGCTTGGTATCAAAAGGTCAGAGTTTGCCCATTATATACCATGGCGCGATGCCGAATGAGCAGTTCAAAGACGCTAGTGCCATTGTGAAAGGGCATATGGGGGCTAATGGAACGTTTGACGCGCAGAAACTAGAAATTCAATGCCCAGATCACTATGCAGCTGCGCCAAATGCCAGCACTTAAACGGGGTGGAAATGGGTGAATATGCCGGAATTGGGGCGTTATGCCCTTTTTCTTGCGGGGGCCAGTGCCTTTTATACCGCAGGAATAGGCGCATGGAATTACCGTGCACAATCAGCCCGCCTCAAGGAAAGCACGCGCGGGGCAGCTGTTGCCATAGCCCTGGCCTTGACATTCGCGGTGTTGGTTCTAGAATACCTCATGGTCGCAGGAGATTACCAGGTTCAAGCGGTCTATAATCACACCGACCGGGCACTTCCCCTCCTGTTCAAAATGGGAGCGCTCTGGGGGGGAGATGCCGGGTCCGTCCTGTTTTGGGGATGGATCCTGTCTCTGTATACCGCTTTCGCCGCGTGGCGAAGCTGGCCTCGCGAGAACCGCATGACGCCTTTGGCGGTGCCGATATTGGCGAGTCTGCTGGTGTTCTTTACCGGCATGTCGAACCTCGTGGTGAATCCGTTTCGCATGGTTCCGGGAAACCCTGTCAACGGCGCGGGGCTGGACCCGCTGCTGCAAAATCTTGTGATGACCATTCACCCGCCGGCGATGTACATTGGCCTGATTGGCATGGCAGTGCCGGCGGCATATCTAATAGCAGCGTTATGGACCCGGATGCCGTCCGTGGAATGGGTGCCTGTGATCAGGCGTTGGATGCTGTTCTCATGGATGTTTCTGTCGGCTGCCATCATTTTGGGCGGGATGTGGGCCTACATGGAGTTGGGATGGGGCGGATATTGGGAATGGGACCCTGTGGAAAATGCCTCATTAATGCCGTGGCTAGCCGCCACGGCCTTTCTCCATGCGCTGCAGATAGAAGAGCGCCGGGGGATGTTTCGCTGGTGGACGGCCCTGTTGGGGATTAGCAGTTTTCTGCTCACACTGGTCGGCACTTATATTACCCGCAGCGGGGTCTTGAAGAATTCTGTGCACTCGTTTACGGGTACGGGAGTCGGCCCCTATTTTGTCGGGCTGTTCTGGACAGCTGCGGCGGGAGCTCTCATCGTGCTGGTTTTGCGGAGGGACCAGCTGCGCGACAAAATGGCGCTGACCACGGCGTTTTCGAAAGAGGGCATCTATCTGCTGATTAACATGCTGTTTGCCTCTCTGGCGGCGGTCGTCCTGGTGGGGACTTTTTATCCCGTCATTTCGAAGGCCGTGCTTGGTACGACAGTGGTGTTGACGGTGCATTTTTTCAACAGCCTCAGCGTACCCATTTTTCTGGTCCTGGTACTGATGCTGGGGGCTGCTCCCGTTATCGGGTGGCGGGCCGCACGGCTCCGCCAAGTTGTCCGCCGCTTGGGGGTGCCGTGGGCTGTCGGACTGGCGGCGGGTGTCCTCGCCTATACGCAAGGGTTTCACACCGTATTGCAGTGCGGGGGAGTAGGCGTGAGTGTGTTTGCAGCGGCCTCGATGGTTCAGGAATTGTACCGGGCGGCCCGGGCACGAAGGAGGTCTGGGACTCCGGGATGGATGCTGGCTCTATATGAAACCGTAAACAACAACCGCAGGCGGTATGGAGGCTATACCGCCCATCTGGCGTTTCTGATCATCGTGCTCGGGGTGGTGGGGTCGCACACCAATAACCTGGCGATGACGACGACTCTGCGGCCGGGGCAGCAAATCGCTATGAGGGGATACCGGATGATGTACCGGGGTCTAGGCACAAGCAGCCACGGGGGATACCAGCTTCTGGATGCGCGGCTGGATGTCGAAAGAGGAGGGCGGGTTGTTCGGGAGGATCCCGGTCTCGAATTCTTCCGGGGCAGCGCTCAACCTGTGGCAACGGTGGCCATTGACAGTGGGGTGATGGAGGATTTGTACCTGGTGCTCGAAGGCACTCCCGGACATCAGGCAGCCACCATCCAAATTTTTGTCAACCCGATGGTGAGTTGGATCTGGATAGGCATGTATGTGCTGGTGGCGGGCACACTGCTGGCCATGGGGGCGCCGCCGCACGGGGACGCGGCCCTTGTGAGGGCATGGGAATTCACGGGGGAGGATACCCAGCGGCGTGGCCGGTCCATTCTGGCAGCCGCTCATGGGAGGTCCGGCCATGATTGACTTTCTAGCGATTCTCCTGTCCTTGGCGGTTTTTGCCCTGATTTATCTGCCTGCGCAAACAGCCCGCGACGCGCGTCCAATTGAGCCGGTCCCGGAGAGCAGACCCGGGGGTGGTTTTCATGACGATCTTCTCCATGAGTTGCAGCGGTACTGTCCCGCCTGTGGAGGACAGGGGGATCATCTAGGGGCCCTCGGGTGTCCTCATTGCGGATCGTCCCGGATACCGCGGGAGGGTCCGCAATGAGGTCGGTCTGGATTGGGCTGGCAGGGATGGCGTTGGCAGTGTTGCCCGCAACTGCCAGCCAAGCGGCTGGCTCGAGCGCTATCAGGCTGGAAATGCTCGTGATGCTGCCGGCCAAAGGACATCTAGCCGTTTACGAGCAAGTCACGATGGAGCGGCCCGCTCCTCATCCGGTGGCCGGCATTATGGCGCACGCCGCCCGCATTCAAGTGGTGTCGGCCTCGGTGCTCAGGCAGGGACCTGGCTATCTGGTCATGAAGGGCAGCCCGGCAAAGTTTGCCGTACGGTATGACGTGCCGTGGAATGGCCGTTCCGGGAGTTACCCTATCCCGGCGTACTTTGCGACGGGTACGGTGGCGCTCCTGGTTCCCGGCAGTTTAGACGTGCCTGCAGTGCTGAACCCTTCTCTGGCTTTGAAAGATCAGGGAAAGATTCCCGGCGTGGCGGACAGCCCCGTGTTTGAGGAGTATGTGACTACCAATGTGGCGCCGGGACAGTCGCTGCCGCTGGTATTGGAGGGCCCGGCGGCCGCTTCTGCCAGCCCCCCTGATCCTCATGGCCTTACAGGCCCCGCATGGGCCCGGGCACTGTTGGTGGCTCTGATGGCTGGCTCAGCTCTTTTGGCGGGAATCGCCAGCTGGCGCTGGAAGCCAATAGGGGCCATGTTTAGCGACATGGGAAAGCTCCGGTCCCAGCTGCTGGGGGCGCTCGCCAGCACGGAAGCTGCACACCGCCGGGGAGAGATTCCGGATGACGTCTACAAACAAGAGAAGCGGGGATTGGTGGCCGCACTGCAGCGGGTCTGGGACCACCGCCAGATTCCGTAGTTAGGGAGGTGAGTCAGACGGTTCCCGTCATCCAGGCCTCACACATGGGGAAAAGCATTGGCGACACCGCCATTCTTCGGGATATTTCCCTGACGATGGCGCCCGGAACAAGTTTGGCCATTATGGGACCCAACGGCGCTGGAAAAACCACTCTCTTGAGAATTCTCAGCGGTCTTTGGGCCCCTTCTCAGGGAGAACTGCGGCGATTCGGCGCCCGGGTGGATAAGGAGGCCAAAAGCGACAGGCGGATAGGGTTTCTGGGACACCAGTCGTTTCTGTACCCGGCATTCAGTGCGAGGGAGAATCTAATGTTTTACGCGCGGCTCTGGGGAATGGGCCAACCCGCCGAGCACGCTGCCGCTGTTCTCCGGCGCGTGGGTTTGGGATGGTCTCAAGATGATCCCATACGAACTTTCTCGCGGGGAATGCTGCAGCGCGCTGCTATCGCGCGCATGCTTCTCAGCGGCCCGGAGCTCGTGCTGCTAGATGAGCCGTATACCGGCCTTGACTTCGCGGGGCGGCAGCTTCTGGATGGCGTGCTGGATGAGATAAAGGGGGCGGGCCGGAGCATCGTGATGATTTCCCACCGTGTGGACGAGGTCATGCGCATCGCAGATGCCGTGGCCATCATGGACCGCGGCCAGCTCACGTGGTGGTCCGATCTCTCGGCAGTGGCTCCTGAGTATCTAGCCAGCGTTTGCCAGGACCAGTTGGATGCGGGAGGCTGGCACCATTCGTAAATTCTGGTGGATACTGCAAAAAGACTGGACTATGGAAATGCGCACGAAGGACCGGTGGGTAGCCATGATGGCTTTTGTGCTTATGACCGTGTTTCTCTTTGCCTTTGCCATGGGCTCCCCGTCTGCCCGCATCAGTGCCGCATTTCCCGGGATTTTATGGATGGCGTTCCTGTTTGCGGGCATGATAGGCATGAAAACGATTTTTGGACACGAGATGCCTGAGGAGACCTTGACTGGCTTGATTCTGGCGCCTGGCGACAGGACCGCCGTCTATTTAGCCAAGATGGCCGGTTCACTCATTTTTATGGTGCTGGTCGAGGCGGCATCCACGCCGATCTTTTTCGCCTTGCTTCAGGAACCGTGGCCAAAGCGTTGGGGACTGCTGGCACTGGTATTGACCCTCGGCGCGCTAGGATTTGTAGAAGTGGGGACATTGTTCTCCATGATTGGCGCGCAGATGCCGTCGGGGGACCTGATCCTCACTACCTTGCTGATTCCCCTGGAGATTCCGGTCATGATCACCGCGGTGCAAGCCACTGCGGACATGTTGGTCCGGGGCAGGGGAAGTCCCTGGCTGTGGATTCACGGACTGATGGGTTACGATGCCATTTTTATGGCCCTGCCCTTGATGCTGTATGACTATTTATGGGAGGTATAGCCGTGGCAAAAATTTTTCGCCATGATGGCTGGTACTGGCTTCTACTGCCAACCATGCTGCTGGCGCTCTACATGGATTTCATCTGGACTCCCGACGACCGCGTGCTCGGAGCCAGCCAGCGCATATTTTATTTCCATATGGGAGCCGCATTGGTGGTCGCACTAGCGTTCAGTGTGACAGCGGCCGCCAGTGCCGGCTATCTGCTGACCCGGAATCTCGCCTGGGATGTGTGGGCGGCCGCTTCAGCAGAAATCGGCACCGTCTTTACGAGCATGGTCATGCTGAGCGGCACGCTGTGGGGACGGGCGGCGTGGGGAGTCTGGTGGACATGGGACCCGCGGCTGACTGCGACCTTGATTCTGTGGGTGCTGTTTGCCGGATACCTGCTGCTCAGGGAAAGTTCAGACAACCCGGCCCGCCGTGCCGCATATTCGGCTGTACTAGCGCTTGTCGCCTTTGCCGACGTGCCGGTTGACTACATGGCTATCCGCTGGTGGCATTCCATTCACCCCGTCGTGATTACCGCGCACGGGGTGAACATGGATCCCCGGATGGCTGATGCGATGGTGGTCTCCATGATCGCGTTGACTGGGCTGTTTCTCGCCTGGATGGTTATTAGAATTCGGTTTTTGCATGCGGAGATGGGCATCGCTGCCGTGAAAAATGCCGTGAGAACACGGACAGGACCCTGAACGGGAGCGAGCATACGGGTTCCAAGGAAACGAAGGAGGAAAAACTACGATGATGATGACTGCGCAGGAGAAAATGTACTTGGCGTTTCTCTTTCTGGCCTACACGGGTCTGTTTTTGATCATGTTCGGGTTCATGTTTAAAATGCTGCGTAAAAGCCGGCAGTTGACCCACGACGTGAAAATGCTCACAGACGAATGGTCTGCACGGGAGCCTGGATTATCTGTCACCGAGCCGTCTCCTCCTGTCGTTCCCAATGTCCGCGGCAGGGAGCTGTAACCACATGCAGGCATCCCAATACAACGCGGCTTGGCAGCCCGGTGGAATAACCTCTTAGAGGATGGGCAGGCCTCAAATCGTGATGGGATGGATGGCAGGAAGAACGGCTGTCAAGCCGTTTAGAGCGCATAGCCCCCGGGGAGCGCAGGAGCCGAATATGGGATGGCTATTTTCCGTGGCTAAATTCCCAACGCCGACGCTCGCGTCTGGCGCGGCACAGTCTTTCTCCCTCGTGCCGCGAACGGAGGCGCTCCTCGCGAGCCATGGTGTGGATGTTGTCTCCGTTGCCAGGACGCAGAGCCGGCGACTCAATGGTCCGCTCGTGTCGGCCTTTGCTTATTGCGGCGTCTTTCTCATGTCATTTGCATCGTGGCGCTGGGCAGATGGCCTGTGACATTGCGCCATAATTCAGACACCAAGAAAGGCGTCGCTCATGCATCAAACGTAAACGGACCATGATGGCGGAGACGGGGGATGGCCTCACCGGGCGCCAAATTTCAAGAGAATTCTGGGCACCGCCGCAGGTGGCGCAGCCACCCGCCCTATTGAAAACTGATGTTGCAGGGAGAATGCCAGCGTACGGGGGATTTTAAACGGATACTATTTTTGCCTGCCAGCGGACCCGATACTGTGCTATCATGAAAAATGGACACTAGGGGTGCCAAAAGCGCTGAGAGGCAGGATGCCAACCCTTGAACTTGGCCGGGCAATTCCGGCAAAGAACAGTGTTATCACTCAGGAAAAGAGCTTTATCCCTCTACTCTTTTCCCAGCCTCCCAGAAAGTTCCACTTCATCCTGATCTGTGTATCTGCTGCCCGAGAGGGCTTTTGAGGAGTAGGATTTTTCATGGTTGAACACCGTTCGCACGATCCATCTTGCCACACTAACGCCTGGCATATTGAAAAAAATGGCGTCAACCCCGTTCCCGGGGAAGAGCGCAGGGGATCTCCCCGCAATGTTTTCTGGATTTGGTTTGCCGGGAATTTGAATATTACCCTGATTGTAGTGGGAGCGGTAATTTTTAGTTTCGGCCTGTCGTTCTGGCAAAGTCTCATTCCGCTCGTCGGACTTTTTTCGTTCGTGCTCGTAGGCCATTTCGGCCTGCCCGGAATGGAGACTGGCCAGCCTACAATGGTCTTGTCGGCCCAGTCCTTTGGACGTGTGGCCAACAAGGCGCCCAGCTTGATTTCGTGGCTGAATTTGGTGGGCTGGGAGACGGTGATGCTGGTGATTGCCGTGTTTGCCAGTGAGAGTACACTGGCTCTCGCGTTTCACATGCCCTTCGGCACTCCTTCCATCCTTATTTCCCTGGGCGTCGTTACTATTGTGGCATTTACGGTTGCGTTTTTGGGGCATGCTACCATTGTCGTGATTCAGACCTTATTTTCTTACCTATTTGGAGTGATGACCATCGGTGTCTTCATCCTCCTGTTGCCGCACGTACACTGGGCGGCCCTGATGTCCGCTAAAGATGGGTCCTGGCTGAGGGGTGTCATTCCGGCAACGTCTATCGTTATTGCCGCAAGCGGCCTCTCTTGGGTCAATACGGCATCCGATTATACCCGCTATCTTCCGTCCGGCACCAGCCACCGGAAAGTTGTGGGCGCCACAACCTGGGGAGCTGTAATCCCCGGAGTTTTCCTCATGGGGCTGGGAGTTCTGCTGGCCAGTTCCATGCCCTCTTTAGATTCCGCCGCCAACCCGGTAAGCATCATCGACCACGTCCTGCCAGCATGGGCTGCCATTCCCTATCTGCTAGTAGCTATCGGTGGCATCATTACGGCCGATATCTTGGACGTATACTCCTCGGGCATGAGTCTGCTGGCATTGGGCGTAAAGATTCCGCGGTCCCGCACAATCTTTGTCGATGCCGTCCTGTCTATCGGGGCCAGTTTATTTATCCTGCTCAGAGCCCAGAGCTTTATTGGCACATTCGAGGCCTTTCTGACTCTGCTTGCGGGGGTTCTCGCTCCGTGGGCTGCAATCTTCCTTTGGGATTCCCGCAAGATTGTCGCTCAAGGGAATTACCGGATCCCGGATGTCCGGCTGAGCGCCCTTATCGCGTGGCTTTTGGGATTGTGTGTATCTCTGGCGACGACCTCTACGGAGATTTTTACGGGCCCCCTGGCCCGGGGCATTTTCGCAGATTCATCACTTGGCTTTATTCTCGGGTTTGCTGTGACTTTAGCAGTGTATGCCCTATTTTCCGCCGCTCCTCACCTGGAATGAAATGGCCGGCGGCCGTGTGCCGAGGGGCTCTGTGACCAATTGCGCACAAGGTCCGGAGCAATTCCGAAGACTTTCCGGGGCGGGGTCACACCACCCAAGAGGATCTTGGCCATACACATTCGGGCGCAGTTTTGGTCAGAGTGCCGGGATGGCCTTATTGTCTTTCGGGCAGTACAGGGAAACACAGGCAAAATCAGTACTGGGAACCGTTCCCTTGCTGTCTTTTAGGACGTCCTGGGCACACTGTCTAGGACAACTGCTCACTGACTAGGCTCTGCGATTTACGGGACGCCACCTCCTCACCAAAAAACTGACTGGGTTATTGTAGCGCCGTTCGCCGCTCGTCATTAAAAATGGTGAGCGGCGAACGGCGGTTTAATATGCGCAAAAATTCCGATTCGCCCCAAAAGCAGATGCCTTGAGTCTTCTTTGTCTGTTCTGATGTCCGAAAATGGTACACTGAAAAGGGTTTTGCGAACTTGTGACCCTGCCAGACCAAATGCCATAGACTGTCACTATAGGAGTGCGGGGAGTGAATCGCATGATACGCGTGTTGGTGGCTAAACCCGGCCTGGACGGACATGACCGGGGAGCCAAAGTGATTGCCCGGGCTTTGCGGGATGCGGGCATGGAAGTGATTTACACGGGCCTGCACCAGACTCCCGAACAGATCGTTGATGCGGCACTGTCGGAAGATGTCGATGTGCTGGCTATTTCTATTCTCTCGGGGGCCCACCCCACGTTGGTGCCGAGAATCATGGAGCTTTTGCGCGGCAATGAGTTGGAAGATATGCTGGTCCTGCTCGGCGGCATTATCCCTGAAGAGGATGTCCCGGCCATGATGGACGCCGGTGTCCGCCAGGTATTTGGGCCCGGCACAGACACTCAGGATATTGTCGAGTACATCCGGCAGAATAAAGGGATGCAGTGATGGATATGGAGACGCTGTACCGCGGAATCAGGGAGGGCCGCCGCCGGGCCGTCGCCCGCGGTCTGTCGTGGATCGATGAGGGGCAGGCGCGCGGCAATGACTTGGTGGGCAGACTGTTTCCCCATGCCGGAAATGCCCACGTTATCGGCATCACCGGGGCGCCCGGTGTGGGCAAATCTACCCTGGTCAATGCGCTGACCCTGCAGCTGCGGCGGAACCACCAGTCTGTCGGCATTCTGGCCGTGGATCCCTCGAGTCCATTCACCGGGGGAGCGATTTTGGGAGACCGCATTCGCATGCAGGACTCTGTGGACGACGGCGGGGTCTACATGCGGAGCCTGGCAAGCCGGGGCCATGTTGGAGGGCTGTCCCGCGCCACTTTTGGGGCCATGACCCTGCTGGATGCGGCGGGGTTTGATGTGGTGCTCATTGAAACGGTAGGAGCCGGTCAGGCAGAAGTGGACGTCATGCGGTTCGCGCAGACCGTGCTGGTGGTGCTCGCCCCGGGACTGGGCGATGATATTCAGGCGATTAAGGCTGGTATCCTGGAGATTGGCAACATCTTTGTGGTCAACAAGGGCGACCGGGAAGGGTCAGACAGAACCATCCGCTCCTTGCGGTCCATGCTGGGATTGGCGCACCCGCAAGCGTGGGTTCCTCCCATCATCAAGACATCCGCTGACCGGGGTGAAGGGGTGGAAGAATTGGCTCAGGCTATCGCCGGCCACCGGACTTATCTTGTGGAACACGCCATTTGGGGTCAGATGCGGGAGCACCAGGCAGAAAATCTGTTGGAACAAGCACTGCAGGATATTGCGGCAGACATTGCTAAAGACCGACGTCTGCAAGACACATGGCAAAAGTCTGTGTCCCAAATCCGTGAAGGGCAGCCTGCTCCCCATTTTGCACGGGAATTAATGGCTCAGTGGCTTAAGGCCACGGCCGAAGGAGAGTGAGTGCAATGGCCCTAAGTATTCTGAACGAGGAAGAAAATGCAATTCGCGACGCGATTTTGGAGCTCGTGAAGAGCACGATTGCGCTGAAGTCGCAGGAATATGAGCGTTTGGCTATGTTTCCGCGGGAAAATATTGAGATGCTCGGCCGGCAAGGCTACCTGGGGATGATCGTGGATCCCAAGTGGGGAGGAGCGGGGGCCAGCTACCTGGCGCAGACCCTGGTCGTGGAGGCGATAGCAGCGGCGGACCCCGCTACGGCGGTGATTTATGAAGTGCATAATTCTTTGCATATTGAAGGAATCTGGCGATTTGGCAACGATGAGCAGAAACAGCGGCTATTGCCGGAACTGTGCCGGGGGACGGCGATTGGGGCCTTCGCGATTACTGAGGCGGAATCCGGGTCGAATGCGGCGGCGATGCGCACCCGTGCTGTGAAATCGGGCCGGGAGTACCACCTGAGCGGCCGCAAGGTCTTTATCACCAGTGCCGGGGAAGCGGACTGGTACATCGTCTTTGCCACTATGGATCCCGCGCTGGGTGAAAAGGGCATTACGGCGTTTATTGTGCCCAAGGGAGCCAGCGGGCTCAGCTTCGGCCCTCCCGAAGACAAGCTGGGGATTCGGGCATCGAGGACGTCGGAGCTCATTTTGGACGATGTCAGCGTCCCCGAGGAAAACCGTTTGGGCCAGGAGGGCCAGGGCTACAGCATGGCGCTGTTCTTGCTCGACGGCGGGCGCATTGGCATTGCCGCGCAAAGTGTCGGAATCATGAGCACGGCACTGGAGCGGTCCCTGGCCTATGCGCGCGAACGCCAGCAGTTCGGCAGGCCCATCGGGCAGTTTGAAGGGGTGCAGTGGCGCCTGGCGGATATGGCGACAGACCTCCACGCCGCCCGCCTGATGACCTATGAGGCGGCCCACCGGAGGGAGGAAGGGCCGGCACAGCGCCCATTGTTCGCCATGGCGAAATTATTCGCGTCAGAAAAGGCGGTCCAGCATGCCGCCGATGCCATCCAAATTTTTGGAGGGTACGGCTATATGCGTGAATACGGGGTGGAGCGGCTTCTGCGTGACGCCAAAGTCACGGAAATCTACGAGGGCACCTCAGAAATCATGCGGTTGGTTATTGCCAGCCGTCTCTTGAAAGAATACGACTTAGGAAACATTTAGGAGGATCTGATGGAAACGAAAATCAAGGTGGTGGTCGCCGGGGCTACCGGCAAGACAGGAAAGGAAGTGGGCCGCGCCGTAATGCGGGCCGGTGATATGGAACTGGCCGGGGCCTTGGGCCACTCGCATGCGGGCATGGCGCTGGGGGATCTGTGGGGGGACCCGGGCTTGCCTGTAATAGTGAGCCGGAACCTGGCGGACATCACCGCGCCCTATGCCGTTCTTGTCGACTTCACCGAACCGGAATCCGCATACGGGCGCATGATGGAGGCAATTGCACGGCGCTGGGACATTGTGGTAGGCACGACCGGATTTTCCGGCAGGCAGTATGAGGAGATTGCCGAAATGGTCCGCCGCTACCAAGTCGGGGCCGTGATTATTGCCAATTTTTCCCTGGGGGCATGGATTATGGAGCGGCTGGCCCTCGAGGCCAGCCGGTACCTCAACCGTGCTGAAGTGCTTGAAGCGCACCCCGACACGAAAAAGGACCGGCCCTCCGGCACAGCGAGGCGGATGGCGGGATTGCTTGCGGATTCGTGGCAGCGCGACGTCAGCACTGTGCCGGTGCATTCCGTGCGCCTGCCGGGTATGGTAGCCCACCAGGCGGTGATTTTTGGAGCGAGCGGCCAAACCCTGACCCTGCGCCACGATGTGCATGACCGCAGCGCCTACTCCGCAGGAGTGTTGGCAGCGGTGCGGAGAGTGCGGGAATTTGGAGGCACCGTGGTTCAGGACATGGGGGACATCATCACTCCGGAGTAGAGGAGTCTTCGCTCTGTTCCAGAATTTTTGCCGCCATAGCGCGGAATTCCTCGCGCATCGGAGTTCGGTGCGGGCGGATCTCTTTTAAAATTTCCTCCTGCAACTTTTGCAACCCCAATTGAGAACCGGGGACGAGAGGCTTCTTCTTGCGGGCCATAGGCTTCCTCCTTTCGGTTAATATGTGTGATTTGCTGTGATATAATAATCACGACAATGTCTATAGGAATAGCAGACGATAGAAAAAGAGGTGGAACATGCGGACCTACGATTCGATATGCGACCTTATTGGCAGGACGCCACTCATTACCTTGCAAGCCCTGTCACATGCTGCGGGGTCTGTGGTGCTGGGTAAATTAGAATCCTTTAATCCAGGCGGCAGTGTGAAGGACCGGATCGCCCTGGCCATGGTCCAGGACGCGGAGAAAAGCGGAGCGTTGAAACCTGGAGGGACCATTGTCGAGCCAACGTCAGGCAACACTGGGATCGGGCTAGCCATGGTGGCAGCGACGAGGGGGTACCGGTGTATCTTGGTCATGCCGGATTCGGCATCCATCGAGCGCCGGATGCTGTTTCAGGCCTATGGCGCACAGCTCGACCTGACTCCGGGCCGCTTGGGCATGACAGGGGCCATTGAGCGGGCCCGCGAGCTTGAGAAAGAGGTGGCGGGCTGCACGAGCTTGCACCAGTTCGACAATCCGGCTAATCCTATGGCGCACTTTCTCACCACCGGTCCGGAAATCTGGGAGGACACGGATGGCGAGGTCACTGCGGTGGTAGCCGGAATTGGTACTGGCGGCACGATTACGGGGGTGGCCCGCTATCTGAAAAGCAAGAACCCTGCTGTCCGCATTATCGGCGTGGAGCCCGCTGAATCAGCCATTTTGAACGGCGGACAGGCTGGCTCGCACAAGATTCAGGGGATTGGGGCCGGATTCATTCCAGGCACACTGGAGTTGCCTGTGGTGGATCAGGTGGTCGCGGTGCCAAGCCAAGAGGCTTTGACAACGTCACGGCAGATCGCCCGCAGCGAGGGTATCCTGGTAGGAATTTCAAGCGGGGCCGCCATAGCGGGGGCGGTGAAGTGGCTGGCTAATGCGGACCGCAAGCAGGTGGTTGTGGTCATTCTCCCAGATTCCGGGGAACGATATCTCAGCACAGCGCTATACCAGGAGGAGCCCAATGTTTAAATTGTCCTCGGGCTTCAAATCAGGTCTGAGAATTTTGGCCCTTCTGGGCGAGCGGTCTTCCACTTCGCCGATGCCTATCAGTCTGATGGCTCCGCAGCTGGACTTGTCGGATAAATACCTGGAGCAACTGCTGATGAACCTCAAGCGGGCCGGGCTGGTGCGCTCGGTGCGCGGGGCCAGCGGGGGATTTGTGCTGGCCCGTCCCCCAGAGGATATTTCGCTCCTGGATACGATGACCGCGCTGCAGGGGCCGATTGAATTTTGCGATTGCGGCACGCATCAGTGCAACGACTGTGTCCGTCCTGAAATTTGGGAGGCGCTTGAAGCCTGCCTGGGCAGTTCGCTGGCCAGCATTTCTCTTGCCCACCTGATTTCGCGCGAGTCTTTTCACATTATGGCCCACTCCGTGGTGCTGCCTGATGCTCCCTTGTGGCAGAATGGGGCAGGCATTTAATGGATCGGGATTCCGTGGGGTCCGTAAATTTGCACCATCTGAAGGTTTTCCAAATTGTGGTCAAACATCTGAGCTTTTCCCGGGCCGGAGAAGAGCTGCTGATCAGCCAGTCGGCCGTATCGATGCACGTGAAAAGTCTGGAACGCGCGGCAGGCCTCCCGCTGTTTGAGAAAATCGGGCACCGGATTCAGCTGACAGATGCCGGTCTGGCGTTATGGGAATACAGTCAAAAAATTTTTGCGCTGATTGACGAAACCTGGCAGGTGATGGGCGCGCTGAAAGGCGGCGAGCTGGGACGGTTGCGTGTGTCGGCTGACACGACGGTCGGGGTGTACGTCGTGCCTGAATATTTGGGGCAATTCCGGCGCGCATTTCCGCAAGTGGCGATCATGCTGGACGTGGCCAACCGGACAGCCGTTATGGACCGGATTGTGGGGAGGGACAGTGACCTGGCGGTGATGGGGCAAGTGCCGGACAACGCAGAGGACTGGGATGCCACCCCATTCATGGAAAACGACCTGGTGGTGATTGCCCACCCCGACCATTCTCTCGCAGGGGGTCCGCTCGTGAATGCTGCGGCTCTGGGCCGGGAGGGGTTCTTGGTGCGCGAGCCGGGATCCGGGACACGGGCAACCATGGAGCGCTATTTTCAGTCAGCCGGAATTGCGTACCGTGTCAACATGGAGCTAGGCAACAACAGCACGATAAAGCAAGGGGTCGCCAATGGGCTGGGGATTGCTGTCATCTCGCGCAAGGTGGTGCAGCTGGAGCTCGAAGCCGGGCGCCTGGTGATTTTGCCGGTCGAGGGATTCCCCCTAAAACGCTATTGGTACGTGGTGCACTTGCGTGGGCATTACCTCCCCCCGCCGGCGCAAGCATTCAAGGAAATGCTCTTGGGCCAGCCAGCGCCTACGAAATGAAAACCCACAGCCGGAATCAGGTCCGGCTGTGGGTTAGTGACCTTGCAGCAAGCCGCTTTAGTCGGCGAACCGCTCGCCTTCGGGTTTGTCTGTGGCATAACTGTGCAAAGTGTAGTGAATTCTCCGGTCAGCGCCTTCTTGCCGCAGTAGGCCAAATCCCGGGTCGCTGGCTGGCCGCTGCACGATGAAGGACAGCGCGATGGTCTGCTTGCCCCGCCTCTGGTCGTAGGCGTTGAGGCGGATATAGTGGTTAGGGTATGCTTTTCGGCACTCGTTGACTTCATACAGGATGGCGGCGGGATCCTTGAGATCGAACATGGGCAGCCCCCACATGGTCCAGTAGGTATTGCGCGGGTGGGGGTCGTCTGTGAACTCCAGACTGATGGGCCAGTTGTTAGAGAGAGCATAGTTGATCTGGCTCTTAATCTCATCATCGGAAAAAGGCGGCAGATACGAGAACGTGCCTTGGGTCAAGTGGAAAGCCATGCAGTGTTCCTCCTTTGCTTTGCCCTGCTGTTACCGGCTAGGGGTGGGAATGGCATCCGGCGTGTCGGTTGACTGGTAGTTAAATGTGACGTCTTTCCACACGTCCAGAGCGGCTTGCAGCGCTGGGGACCATTTGGCCGCCTGCTGCAGAACGTCGGGCCCGTCAATCAGTAGGTCTTTGCCGTCGTTGCGGGCCTGCACCATTGCTTCGAGGGCGGTGCGGTTGGCGGTAGCCCCGGCCGCAATTCCCATGGGGTGGCCAATGGTGCCGCCCCCAAACTGCAGGATGACGTCGTCGCCGAAGTGGTGCAGGAGCAGGTGCATTTGGCCAGCATGGATGCCTCCAGACGCTACGGGCATAACCCCAGGCATCGAACCCCATTCCTGTCGGAAGAACAGACCTTCAGTGGGGTTGATCTCCACGGTGGAATCACGCAGAGTCTTGTAGTACCCGTGAATCATATCAGGATCCCCTTCGAGCTTGCCCACAACGGTGCCGGCGTGAATGTGGTCGACGCCAATCAGCCGCATCCATTTCGAAATCACCCGGAAGGAGACGCCGTGAGTTTTCTGCCGGGTATAAGTGCTGTGCCCAGCCCGGTGCAAATGCAAAATCAAACCATTTTTGCGCGCCCATTTCGCCATGGACTGGATGGCCGTGTACCCCACAGTGAGGTCAACCATAATGACGATGCTACCGAGCTCTTTGGCAAATTCAGCGCGTTCGTACATGTCTTCCATCGTGGCGCCAGTAACGTTGAGATAGTGGCCCTTGATTTCTCCAGTGTCTGCGGCGGCGTGATTGACGCCTTCCATCACGTAGAGATAACGGTCACGCCACCGCATGAAAGGCTGCGACCCGATATTTTCATCATCTTTGGTAAAGTCGAGACCGCCACGCAGTCCTTCGTACACGACCCGGCCATAGTTTCGGGCTGAGAGTCCCAGTTTCGGCTTCATGGTGGCGCCGAGCAGGGGCCGCCCATACTTGTCGAGGTATTCCCGTTCCACCACGATGCCGTGAGCAGGTCCCTGAAATGTTTTGACATAGTGCAAGGGGATGCGCATATCTTCTAAACGCAAACTCTTAAGAGCTTTAAATCCAAAGACGTTGCCGATAATGGAGGATGAGAGGTTGGCGATAGAGCCTTCTTCAAACAGGTCAATCGAGTAGGCAATGTAGGCAAAATACTGGTCGGTGCCGGGTACCTGGTCCACCCGGAACGCTTTGGCCTGGTAATTCTCAAGGTCAGTGAGGCGGTCCGTCCAGACGACGGTCCATGTGGCGGTGGAAGATTCTCCGGCGACAGCAGCAGCGGCTTCCTCAGGGTCGACTCCTTCTTGGGGCACCACCCGAAATACACAGATCACATCGGTTTCGGCCGGCTCGTAATCCGGCCTCCAATAACCCATTTCTTTATAGGGCGTGACGCCCGAAGCCCACCGGTCTTTGTTATGCGAGTCGTTTGCGCTCATATGTCTCCTCCTTGGGAATAAGCTCGAATTCTGACGATGTCAAGACGTTTGAAGGGTAAGCCTTTTATGCTCCTAGCATACATGAGGAAATAGTATTTGTGAAATATGGATTACTTTAAAAATGCATAACATTTTATTTATGGAGCGAGAGGCGGCCGTAAGTAGGTGGCGGGAGCCCCTGGTTACGATTCTGGACTCAGGGCTGCCAGCAGCAGGTGGCGGATCAGTGTGATTTGGGTGGTGAGCTGTGACTCCTGGAGGGCTGCCTGCTGGCCCGGCATTTTCAGCACGATGGGGTGGAGCAGAGAGTCCAGAGACTCCACGGCTTCGATAACGCTTTGAGGGACATAGAGCTGGCATCCCTCAAAAAATTCCATGGCGGCCGTGTAGTCGCGCTGGCATTGGTGGTGAAGATGGTCGAAATAGGCTGCATTAAGCTCATGGATGATCGATTGATCGCCCGCGAGGCTGCGGTCCCGCCCAGTGATCCTCGCCACGTCTTTTTTCGAGGCGCCTACCGAGCGGAGCGTTTCTTCGATGTATCCGTTGTGCGCCAAACTGGATATCGGCGCTATATTGCGGACAACGGCCACGCTGGCGCGGTAAGCCCGGTAGAGCTTGTGGTAGAGTTCTGGATAGACTGCCTGTTTGTGAGCGGGGAGGAAGCCGGAAGGCCCTTGTGCCATCATGGATGCGGCCTTGCGCGTGATCCGGTCCATGTGGTTTTGATTCTCCCTCAGCTGCTGGTCGATTTTTTCACGCAGGTCTGCTTGAGAACGGGCTATCTGGGCGGATCCTCTTATTTTGAATGCCCAAGCGGAAACGAAATAGGCCGCGCCGACAGTGAGCGCCATAATAAGGACTTCGAGTGCGGCAAACAGATAAAGGCTCATGGACTGACTCCCGTTTATTGACATTTTAACACAGGTGCCTGGCATGGAGTGCTGGCGTGATGGGGATTTGGGATAAGCTCTATGCAGGATTCACCGAAATGTTTAGGACCAATTGACCGGCTGCGGAGGGAAATGCGCGGCGCTGTTTTGCAGCCAGGCAGGAATATTTACCCGCTAAAACACCTGGAGTGAAAGCTCGGTGATGGCCGCATATTGCAAAGAAGGGGGGGGCCTAACGGGTTCGCCAGGGGCTCCATAAAAAATCCAGGTCCGGGCAACCGTCTGCCGCGGGGCCCGTGAGGTCTTAACCAGGAAACATAAGGTGCTGTTATTCTTCATCGGGTAATGCATCGATTACCAAAACAGGGCGTAAAGCCCCGGCCTTTAGGCCTGGGGATATAAGCCCATGGCCCGACAGGGCCAATATTT
>DAIDDL010000032.1 GCA_027309085.1 Sulfobacillus sp. | reverse complement strand
GTGCGGCCTGCCGCTTTCAAGCGCCCCTCCCGATCCCACCGCTGGACCGTCTTAACTTTGACGCCCAACAACCTGGCAACATCCGTAATCGTGTAGGTCTTATCCATACCACTATTATGCATCATTGTGCATCTTATTGCAAGCTATATAGTAACTCCCTCATGGCGGAACCCGACAAAGGCATGCAGCACATAAGGCCGCCCCTGATCGCGTCCCAGGTACACCATCACGTGGCCCTTCATAAACAGCAGGTCTCCAGGCAGGGCCCAGTCCAACTGTGCCAGCCGCTGGGAATAGGATCCGCTGAGCATCACCCGCGGACCTACCGCCTGTTCTTGCGCCGCGGTATTGCGGGGCAGGAAAATCCCCAGGGTGCGGAAAGCATCACGCGCGAAGCTGGAGCAGTCGTGGCGGTCAAAACTGTCACCCCAGCCGTAGCGCTCCCCAAGCATGCCAAAGGCGCTGTGCAGCAGGTGGGACCGGGTGGCTGGCAAAAATCCGCGGCTCACTCCCGGTCCTTTGGGCAGGAGCGCAGGGTGCAGTTTCTCCTGACTGGGCACAGTTTGGCCGTGGCCCGCCCACGGCAAAATTGTGCCCGTTCCCGCCAGGTGCGGGTCGAAGTCCCCGTCATAAGGCGATGGCTCTACCGCCTGGTTGGGCTTGGTGATGACCACTACCTCCCCAACAGCCTGAAAGCGCGCGAACATTTCGGAGTCCGTCCAGGCGACGCTGTCCTGGAGCACCCATCCCTGGTAAATAGACGACTGCACCAGGAACCACGCTTCATCCTGGCTCTGTCCCAAGATTGCCACGGGCTCAAACACCGCGATGCGGGTTTGCTGCAACTGGTCAAACTCACGGTCAGCAACGGTGCGGAACACCTGGCCCTCTGTGGGCCAGGACCTTAAGGCAGCCCTGCGCACAGCGAATCCGAGCAGCGCTTTAAAAGGCTTGAGCACGGCATTGGTCCGGGTCTTTTCTTTGCATGAATCATCCCGCGCGGCGCCACCGGAGCCGAACCCATCTGGGAGCGGGTCTGGCGCCCGGACGAATCCCCCAGGGCCATGGCCGTCGAGCAGGGCCTGGGCGACCGTCTTTACCGGCACAAGAGCTGGGGAGCGGCTCATCCCCTGGTTGATCGCCACGGCGTCATGCACTGCCGTGGCTGCCTCCCCACTCATTTGTTCCGTCCAAAATTCCGGATGAAGCATCGCCTCCGTCACATAAGGAATCATGCCAGACCCCCTTCGGCGCCATCCCAGATAATGCCTAGCCCTGGCCCCGCCGGAAAGTGAATCATGCCCCGGTCATAGCCGATTCCCCCTGCAGCTTTGGCATTTTGCAGGAAGTATCCCGCATCCAGATCGACATAAGGGCAATGAAAAGCCTGAGCCAGCGCGGCCGCTGCGCTCACCGATGCCGGGCCTTCCATCATGCTGCCCACCATCAGCATCATGCCGCCGGCGTGTGCCCAAGATAAGAGGAGAGCGGCTTGTGTCAGGCCGCCGGCCTTCATGAGTTTGACATTGAGAATGTCCGCCGCCCGCAAATCCATCACACGCCGGAGATCATCCGGCCCGTAGACGGCTTCGTCGGCGCAAATCGGCAAGGCGCTCAGACGGCGCACCTCAGCCATTCCTTCCAAGTCTCTTGCCGGCAGGGGCTGCTCAATGAATTCGACATCATACGGAGCGATTGCTTCAGCGTGGCGCAAGGTTTCGCGGACAGACCAGGCCTGGTTGGGATCCACCCACAGCCGCACGCCGGGTCCTGCCGCTTCCCGGATTCTGCGGACACGCGCCCTGTCCTGCCCGTCCTTTCCTCCCAGTTTGATTTTCAGCTGCGAAAATCCCTGGGCGGTCAAAGATAGGGCCTGGCGCTCCATTGCCTCCGGATCCGCCAGGCTGACCGTCGCATCGGTCGGCAAAGGCCCGGGACTTCCGCCCAAGTGGCGCAGGAGGGAGACCCCGTCCTCGCGTGCGTAAAGGTCGTGCAGCGCGATGTCCACAGCCGCTTTGGCCGAAGAATTATGCTGCAGAGCTTTTTGCACGGTCTGGTAAGCCTGATTCCTGTCCTCCAGATCCGTCTGGCGCAGCAGCGGCAGAATGTAGTCCTCTATCGCTGCGGCGATGCCCTGTGTGCTCTCTCCCGTAATAGCGGCCGTAGGCGAGGCGGAACCCACCCCCTTCACCCCCGATTCAGCAACAAGGGTGACGCGCACATCCTCCACTGCCGTCACCTGCCGCAGACTGGTGCGAAACGGCGTGCTGAGCGGCAGCTGCACAACTTGCACAGAAGTTTCTTCTAAACGCACGATCTTTCCCCTTTCCGGTCGTTCCTCAATTCTTGTGTAAATTTCTGGCGCGGCCGAGCCCTCCATCCCCGCGCAAACGTGCTGAACCGCGTCAGGCGGGGCTCAGGCCTGTTGCTGCAAAGATTCGCCTCCGCCCCGGCAAGTTCCTGTGCATGCGCTTCATTTTTAAGAAAATATTCCCCAGTGGCGCACCTAACCCGTGGCGGTGCGGGGTTGTCCCCCCGAAAGCCCGGGCTGGTCGGCACGGGCAGGACTCCCAACCCGGTATGGGCGGGACTCCTCGGGTGCACGGCAGCCAGCTTCCATCAGACCGCGCCTAACACCCGCTGAATTTCAGGCCACGCCGCGAGGGTGGCTTTCCGCCCCAACTGGATCAGGTGAAGATAGTCTGCGAAGCCAAAAAAAGGAGTGCCTTCCGTCGGCGGGCTCACAACCACCGCCAGATAGTCCTGGTTCTGCACGTCAGACAGTTCCTTGGTCACAAAGGCCTCCGATCGCGAAAGAATATCAGCAATGCCCATACCCTCCCCGCTGACGGGATGAGTCGGGGCCACATTCACGCCAATGACGGGCCCGGGCGCCAACTGATGCGCCCAATTGATCGGCAGCGTGTCGGCCACGCCCCCGTCGACATAGAGCGCTTGCCCCCGCCGCACCCCCTCGAACAGTCCCGGCATCGCCATCGTCGATCCCAGCGCCCAGAGCAGGTCTGCTTCGTGAATGACCCGCCAGCCTGGCCCCGGCGGGGCGAGGCGGGAGACTGGACTGAATGCGACCGGCTGCATTTGGGCGATATCCGTCGCAATGACGGCGCACGGCATTTTCCAGTGCTGGATATCCTGAACCGCCGGAGCCAAATTGATGAGACTGGCCAGGAATTTGGCGGGGTTCACCAATCCTGTGGCTGGTGCTTTGTCCCACGGCCAAATCTCCCTGACGAGCCCATGGGTGTTCATATCAAAAAAGTCCCACGGATGCTCCGTCACGTCTTGTCCCCATGCCACCATCGCGCCGACACTGACCCCGGACGCCAACATGGACGCCACCAGACCTCCAGCTGAGGTCCCGGCTACGGCCGCTGGGTGCAGCCCCTTCTCCCCGAGCACCTGGAGAACCCCTAAATGGGCTGCGCCCAAGAGGCCCCCCCCTGACAATGCCAAAGTGAACATCGGATACCTCCTTGTGTTGCCATTTGTTTCTACCATATTCATGGTTTTCCTAAGCGTTTCCGGTTTTTCTCTGGCCGGACAGATTAAGTGCGCCATATCCCCTGTGGGGCGGGATGCGCAAGCAAAGAGACACGGCCAGCTTCCTGACGCGTGTCTCTTTACCTGCCCTCTTTGCGGCCAGCGGGGAAGTGTTTCAGGAGCGTCCCTATGTGCGCTTGGGACCAGCAAGGCCCTTTTTGGCCGGGCGGGCCACAATCTCGGGGGAGTCCCCGCTGTCCGGATGCGGGGACGGGATGCGCCACGGCCAGTACGCATGGCGGCCTAGCAGCACGATCACACTGGGCACAAGGAGGGAGCGCACAATCCAGGTATCGATAAGCACCGCAAAGCTCAGTCCCAGGGCTAAGGTCTTCATGACCTGCAAAGGACTGACGAGCAACGACAGAAATACGACGACCATAATCATTCCCGCTCCGGTAATCATGGACCCGGTCGTCGACAGTCCTGTGTAGACCGCATCGGAGACGGAGGCCCCGCTGCGCATTGGCTCTTGAATGCGGTGCAGCAAGATGACTTCATAGTCCATAGACAGGCCGAACAGTAGGACAAATATCAAGGGAGTGATGGAACTATCCAGAGGCTGCGCCTGAAATCCCAGCAGGCCGTGCTGCACGACCACCACCAGCAGCCCCGCCGTGGCCAGCGCCACCACGGCATCAAAAATCACCCCCATCAGGGCTTGGACAATTGATCCGGTAGCCAGGGAGAGCACCACCAGAGCGACTATCAGGGCGGCGCCGATAATCCAGGGGAGCCGGCTTGCCGTCAGATTGTTGAAGCTGCGGAGAATTGGCACCTGTCCGCCCACAGCAGACCGGCTGCCGGGCGGCAGCCACCGGGGGAGCTGATGGTCAATGCTCTCCGACAGGTGGGCCGTAGCCGGGCTGTCCGGACCTGTAGCCGCGACCACATAGACCACAACCATATGGGGAGCCACAGACGGGTTGATGAAATTGGCCAGACCCGTTTTCACAGTCGGGGGCTCAGTTGCGGGATGCGCCAGCATCCCCGCCAGCATCGCCGGCGCCAACCCTATTTGGGTTGGGGATGACACATGGCTCACCCCCTTCATGGCGCTGAGATGGGACGTGGCCCGAGCGACCGCCTGCCAGGTGGTGGCAGCCGTCAGCGGGGAGGAAAACTTCATCACCACGCCCAAAGGCGCTATGCTGCCGGGCCCCTGGATTTTCTGCTCCAAGGTGACGGCCTGGCGGATGGGACTGTTGACGGGAAGCATGCTGGCCAGATTGGCCGGGGTACGCATCTGCATGCCCGGCCCGAATACGGCCAGTGGCACCAGCAGCACCACGCTGACGCCCACAGACAGCCAGGGCTTGGTCACCACGAATCGGCCGATGCCGCGCCAGAACCCGAAGTCGGGCATACGGGACAGCCCGCCCCAGCGCATGCGGCGCCCCATCACGCTCATCACCGCGGGCAGCAGGGAGTGGGTGGCCAGAAGCACTGAGGCAATGGCCACCGCCCCACCGAGCGCCAGCCCCTGCCAGTAGGCGTTCCCTCCAAGCAGCAGGGTGGCTACGGCCAGGGCCACAGCCACCCCGGAATACAGCACCGAACGCCCCGCGTGGCGCATGCTCTCCGCTGCCGCGTCATCGACGCTGCTTCCCCGGTCGAGGGCCTGGCGAAAGCGGGTGCTGATAAACAGGGCATAGTCAATGCCTACCCCCAAAGCCAAAAAAGTGACGATATCGGTCAGAAACACCGACAGCTGGATATGCGTTTCCACCAAGGTAATCACGGACAGCGCAATTTCTGACCCCACCACGGCAATCAGCAGCGGCAGGCTGATTGCCGCCACCGACCCGAATACGGCAAATAGCAGCACCGCGAGAAAAGGTATGGCCAACACACCGCTCAGCGCCAGCGTCTTGGAGCTGTCATTGGCGACAGTCTCCCCTACGGATCCCTGCGTGACGTCCTTCCAGTGTCCCCGGCGGGCCGCGACTAAACCCTCCAGATGGCGGGAGGTGGCCACTGTGTCCCGCGCGGCTGGCAGGTACAGCACTTGGTTCGGCGCCACACGGTGCAAAGCAGCCGGGGCAATGCGGGCCTCTTTGGCCAGCATGGCCACTTCGTGAAAGGACAGACCACTCACCAGCAGCGGGTCGGGTCCTTTGGGTGGATTCAGGAGACTGAGCTGATTGGTCGCCCAAAGGGCCTGGCTGCGGGGATTGTCGAATCCATTGGCGGTTAGGTGGCGGGTCACTTTCAAGGCCAGCGGGATAGTGGCTAGAACGAGGACCGCCCAGAGAATTATCACAAGCCACTTATACCGAATCGTAAACCTTGTCCACCCAGCCTTCATCGATGCATCCACCCTTCGCGTCCACTGCCGCAATGTCATTGCCATAAGAATACCGCCCGCGCGCGGCGAAGACAATGCAAGTGGGGAGTGCATGGACGGGAAGGGGACCTTATTCCCCATTATTCCCCCGATTTGACAACGGCACCCAACATTAGCTCATAATAGGAGCAGAGGACTTCTTCCTCACAGAGCGCTCTTTCCCGTCCGGCCCCGGAAAAACACCAGGCCGCACAGGATGCCATAGGGCGACGCAAAATGACAGGACATAGGAGGAAACACTGTGGCACTCGTAGGAAAACCCGCACCATCCTTTGACATGCCCGCGATTATGCCGGGGGGCGAAACCGAGCAAGTCCGTTTAGAGCAGTTCCGGGGAAAGTGGCTCGTGCTGTTTTTCTATCCCCATGACTTCACATTTGTGTGCCCCACAGAAATCACCGCTTTGTCCAGCGCCTATGACCGTTTCCGCAACTTGGACGCTGAAATCGTCGGGGTGTCGACCGATAGTCCCCACGTACATAAGGCATGGATGGAGCAAAGTCCGGACAAAGGCGGCATTGGGCCTATCCGCTATCCTCTGGCCAGCGACTGGACCCATGATGTTTCCCGCCGCTATATGGTCTATGTTCCCGAAGAAGGCGCCGCCTACCGTGGCCTGTTCATCATCAACCCAGACGGGATCGTCGAATATGAAGTGGTTCACAACTTGAACGTCGGCCGCTCCGTGGACGAAACTCTGCGGGTGCTGCAGGCCATTCAGGCCGGTGGCCTCTGTCCTGTCGACTGGACTCCGGGCAAACCGATGCTGAAGTCCTGAGATCGCCTTCGTTCCCTTGTCAAAGCCATGCCCTACCGTCCGTGATTGGGCGGGGCATGGCTTTGACTGCGTGCAAACGCCTGCCGCCCATGGTCTGCTCTCACTCAACAGCATTCTCTCTTGCCGCCCGGCAAGGACCCCTAGGAGGACCCCTCGCAGCGGATTTTTAGGAAAGAGCGGAACGCCTGGTCAGGCCGCGCACATGAATCAGTTTGCCCTGGCGGATGACTGCCCGCTCGGCCGGCAGCCTGGCCATGGCCTCATGGGCAGAGGATGCTCGCAACACGACCATTTCCGCGGGATTGCCCGGCCGCAGACCGTAGCCGGCGCCGCGGGCAAATTGGCCGGGAATTTCAGCAATGGCGCGCAGGACCTTTTCGCTGTCGCCATATCCCATGTGGCCTGCATACAGAGCCAGAGAAGCTACTTGCAGCAAGTCCCCATTGCCCCAAGGATGAAAGGGATCCTCCATATTATCCGAGGCAAAGGCCACATCGACCCCGGCTTCCTGAAAAGCTGCCAAGGCTGTCAGCCCCCGCTGGCCCTGCCCGAATTTCTCCCGTCCCTGCAGGTAGCAATTGGTCTGGGGAAGGCTCACAATGTGAATTCCCATGTCACTCACCTTGCGCGCCACGCGCCTTTGGTCCGCCAGAGGCTGGGACGCCAGGGACACCACATGGGCAGCCGTCACCGGGAAGGGAAATCGGCGCCTCGCCACTTCGTCTGCCAGCAATTCCAGCAAGTTGGCGTCCGGGTCCAAGGTCTCATCCACATGCAGATCGACAGGCAGTGCATATTTTTCGGCCTGATCGAGAATCCACCGCAAATTCCGGGCCGGATCAGGGGCGAGCCCCGGAGCCCCTCCCAGCGCCGCAAGCTGAGGGGCTATCTGGCACAGGCCTTGCGCCCACACAGGGTCAGACACCGTAGGGCACATCAGCACCATCTCCAAGTCCAGAGAGTCCCGCACCTGGCCCTTGACCGCCATAATGGCCGTGAGCACTCCGGCCAGACGGGCCTGATCGGGATAATAGGAGTCAATATGGGTTCGCAGCAGCGTGGTGCCATAATCCGCACAGCGCTTTGCCGCCGCCAGCGCCTTCACGTAAACCGACTCGGGAGTTAAGGAATTCCGGACCTCTGCAAATGCCTTAACCGCCCCGGACAGAGTCTCTGCCTGGGGAGAAAACTGCCCAGCGGTGCCGGTCTTGTCCAAATGGGTGTGCATATCTGCGAATCCCGGCAGGACCAAGGCGCCCTGCCCGTCAAATCCCATGGGCGCAACCTCCCCGCAAGAGGCATCCCCCACCGTGGGCCGCAAGACGTTGGGCCCCTGCTGGCAGGGCTCCACTGCCGTAATCACCCCGTTGGCATCCCAAAGGATGTGAACCTGAGATTCGGACCCCAGCACATGCACCCCATGGATTCCTGGCATTGACATATCCCTTCTCTCATCTTGCTGACACCATACCCGACTTTCCCTCCACTCACTATACCAAGGAAATTCCCGCCAGTGTTGTGGCGCAATACGAATCTGACGACCGCGCAAGGATGCGGCGCAGATAGACCCGGATTCCTCTCCCCTTGCGGTGTGGTCAAAGCGCGCTGGTTGTTCTGTGGCCAGACCTTGCCCCCCCGGCTGAGGCCCGCCATAATAAAGGCAGCAGACTCATTATGGGGGGAACACTTTGGACAGTGTTTTTTTGCGAGAAATTCAATGGCGCGCCATTCCTGAAGACCGGAGCGCCTACCCCTGGTCCCTGCCCGCCCTGCAAACCCTTGACCGTCTGCCATTTCCGCGCCCCGTCACGTTCTTCGCCGGGGATAACGGCACCGGCAAGTCCACCGTGCTCGAGGCTCTCGCCAGCGCCTGCGGCTTTAATGTAGAAGGCGGCAGCCGCAACCACCAGTTTGCCACCGCGGAGGCTCCTGACTTATTCGGGTCCCATCTCCGGCTTGTCTGGAACCGCAAGGTGGCCCACGGCTTCTTTTTCCGGGCTGAGAGCTTTTTCGAGTTCGCCAGCCAGCTTGACGCTATGGCGGCGGAGCCCGGCAACTCCCCCGAAGAAGTTTACAGACCATACGGAAACCAGTCCCTGCATCGCCGGTCTCATGGCGAATCCTTCTTAGCTCTGTTCACGCACCGGCTCGCGTCCTTGAGCCCATCCCTGTATTTGTTCGACGAGCCGGAAGCTGCCCTGTCTCCGGTCGGGCAGATGGCCCTTTTGCGCATCATGCACCAGTGGGAAGCTTCGGGCCGCGTGCAGGTGATTGCGGCGTCGCACTCCCCCATCCTTCTCTCCTATCCGGGCGCCGCCATCTATGATTTCGACCGCCATCCCGTCTCGGCCGTGCGTCTCGAAGACACCGCCGCCTATTTTGTCACCCGCAGCTTTTTAGACAATCCCCAAGGTATGCTGCACGCCCTGTTCGCCGAAGAGTAACGCCAATTCTACCGCCCGGAAGTCATTGGCAACAGGCTCCGGCCTTGCCGGATTGCAGATCTCGCCATTATTTCCTATGCTATGCGTTATGGACAATTGCATGAAAACATTGGCTGGGTGCCTGGCGCGATGATGAGGCGGCGGACAGACTTCCCTGCAACAAGCCGGCAGGCGCTCCCATGAGCGCTCCCATTACACGCCGCCTGTTCAAAAATTCCTCAGCGATGGCCGCAGCGCGCGTGGTCACCCTCTTCATCGGGTTCGCCGCCCTGCCTGTCATCATCAGTTCTATCGGCATGACCCTGTACGGCATCTGGGTCATCGTCTTTGGCATGGTGAAAATGCTGACGGTCCTGGACTTAGGAGTGGGCAGCACCTTTGTGACCCAGCTGGCCATGGCCCGGACCCGTCAGGATGCGCGACAGATGCGGCAGGTGATTACTCTCAGTGTGTTGTTCTATGGGGCCTTTGCGGTGGTGCTGTCGCCGGTGATCTTTCTGCTGATGGGACACCTCCCCGTCTGGTTCCACGTCTCCCGAACGGACTGGGCCGTGATGAAACCCCTGATTTGGTGGATCTACGGTTTTGTCTTTCTGGCGGAAGCATTTTCATCTCTGGGGGCTTTCGCCGTGGCCTCCCAGCGTCTCGTGATGGTGTCCGTCACCGGCATTATCGGGCAGCTGGTGAACTACGGGTTGCTCATCCTTTTGCTGCTGGAGCACGTGGGACTGAAATCTTTCGTCATTGCGCTCTACGCCTCGTGGCTCGTCTCCAGCCTCATTTATTTTGTATCCGCCTACCGGGCTCTCAGGACTTTCCCGTTTGTGGGACTGTGGCCCTTTCCCAAGGCCCTCGCCAAGGCCCTGCTGGCCTTTGGCGGCTGGCTGCAGATTACCCGGATCGCCGGACGCATCACGAACGAAGCCGACCGCATTCTCATCGGAATTTACGTCAATACGGCCACTGCCGGGGTGTTTCAGATTGCCTACCAGGTTGCCCAGATGGCGCGGCAGTTTCCCTCGATGTTCATGGGGGCGTTCTTGCCCGTCGTCTCGGCCTGGGAGGCGTCCCATGAAGGGGCGCGCATCCGCGCCGCGTATGAAGATGCCAGCCGGTACCTAGCCGCCGCAACCTTCTTCATCGGGATCTTCGCCGTGAGCAGCGAGCGGTTCGTATTCCACCTGTGGCTGAAGCACCACTATTCTGGAGAATATACCGCGCTCATTCTGTTGACGCTTGCGGTCTTGGTGAATAACCTCACCCGCGTCGGCACCACCATTTTGCAGGGCATAGCCAAGCCGCGCCAGGAAACCTTCTATGCGGTGATGAGCGCAGCCATCAAAGTGGCCATCAGCCTCGCCCTTGCCGCCCGCTTCAAATTGGTGGGCATTCTGCTGGGCACGGCCATCGGCACGGTTATTGGCTCCGTGTACTTTCTGTGGAGCATTCTCCGCTATCTGCGGCTGTCCTGGCGTGAAGGCCTGTGGTCATGGATTGGCCCCGTTGTCCTCTCTGCGTCCGTCAGCGGCGGCCTGACCTTCGCTATCAGCCAGCAGGCCCGCCTGCCCGCAGGGAGGGGAGGAACCCTGATTGTCCTCAGCCTTTTAGGCCTCCTGTACACGGGCCTGTTCTTTATGTCCCTGCGGCTGTTCAGATTCTACCGCCGTTCCGATTATGAACGGGTCAGGCGCATCCTGCCTGCCCGCTGGATTGCCGCGGCGCAGAAGGTCCGGCTGCTGCCCGTCTTCCGCAACCTGTCGTGAACGCCCCTTTGGCTGCTGGTAGCCCGGATCCCATCAAGAGTTAGATGCGCCGAAGCCAAGAAGAGAACGAAGGGCGGGATCTGCTGCGCAGATCCCGCCCTTCCCTCACCTAAGACTATTGCCCGGAACCCGGCCCTCCGGGAGCGGGAGGCGTCGGTCCCGGACGGGGCGTGGGACCTGGCGCCGGGGGTGCGGCGACCGCCTTCAGAAGAGCACCCATGTTCAACTCGCCGAGACCCGTTGCCGCATTATAGCCTGCTGTCACCCCGTACACCCCGTTATTGCCGTAAGCTACGGAAATCAGCGGCTGCGGGTCCGTCTGCGCCAATCCGTAAATCACCGGATTGACATTGCCGAGCCCGCTGCCTTCGGCCAGCGCCAGATCGCCTGTCCAGCCTGCAAAGAGAGGGGCGCTGGCACTAGTCCCGCCGAAGAAATAGGCCGTGCCGTCGAAATAGGCAAAATACCCGGGCGTCACCACAGACGCGGGAAAAGAAAAGTCCGGATTGCCGCGCCCGTCTCCTGGCAGCACCAGTCCTGCCTGATATGCTGGCGCCGGCTCCAACGTCGAGTAGCCTCCCCCGGCAATCATGTTCTCCATCGACAGAAAGGAGAGCAGGGTAGGCGGCGTCAATTCCTTGCCGATATTCCCTCCCCACATAGCGCTCTGGTTCAGAGACCCGTCGGGATTCACAGAGGCCTCCGTACCGCCCAGCGCGCTGACGTAAGGGCTGTTGGCGGGATAGGAAGGCATGGGTGTGTCTATCCCCTCTTCGGCACCCTCATACGCCCCGCTATCGCCCGCAGACACCGTCACCGTGATGCCCTCGGCATTGGCTTCCGCCGCCAGCATGTCCCAGTCGCTCTGGGCCCCCGGCGCCGCCTCCGATTCGGCCAGCTCACCCTCCCCGTAGCTGATGCTGAATACCTGGGCGGTATCCTGACTCACCACCTGGTTCAGAGCGCTGCGCAGGCTGCCTGCTGCATACACCTCAATATTTGCGCCAGGCGACGATGTTTCCATCATTTGCAGGTCGAGGCTCTCCTCTTCCTCGTAACCGGTCAGATCTGTCGTGGCGACATTCGGCCCCGTGTAGGCAATCGTCACGTGCGGGGCCGGCAGCCCGAACTTCTGTGCAAACAGGTTGACATCCGCTTCGGAGACCGCGCTGTCATTGCCCGCCGTGAATACCGCCAGACGGGCCGGACCGTGGATGACAGGCTCCTGGGCCAGCTGAGTGGCGTCAAAGGCCTGATTGACGCTATTGCTGGCGGGGTTCCACGGAGCAACAATCGTTCCCGACCCGGCAAACAGCGAAGACACCTGGGCGATTTTAGTGGAGGGCCCCACAAAGGTGGCAGCGGGAAGCGGCAGCGTCAAAGTCTTGGCATGGGGTTTGGAGCTGGTGGCCACCGTCAGTGCCATGCTGGTCGTCTGTGCTTTGGAAAAGGTAAAGTCGACGAGAAACTGGCCGGCCTGATTGGTGGCGCTGTAGTCCACCACCGACCCTGCTCCCTGGAAAGCGCCCGACAGGGAAGAAAACGCAGCACTGACGTCCGGCGCCCCGTGCAGCTCGGCGGTGATGAGGTACCGCACCGCCATGCCAGGCACGCGGGGTCCTTGCGACAAAAGCCGGGCCGTGACGGCAAAGTCTCCAGATGTCTGCGTGCTGCTGCCTCCCGACACAGGGCCCGGGCCGGCAGCCGCATAGCGCATGAGCGGAACCTGGGCAGCCGGTTTTCCGGTGTTCAAGGGCACGGCGTCGTTAGTAACCAGACCCGTCAATCCTTGCGCGCTCTGCAGGGCCAAAGGCACGCTGATGGGCCCCGACGGAGCGGCAAAATGGCGCGGACCCTTTTGAAATGCCGTCATCGTCGTGGAAAATAGACGGTTGACAGCAGACACCGTGCCGCGGGCTTCCAATATCTGCCCGCTCGGCCGCACCGTGAAGCCGTGGGCCGTCAGATACTGCGTCAGTTGAGCCACCTGGGCAGGAGACGGGCCGTACCGGTCCACCAGTTCCTGATGGGTGAGAAAGTGGTGGTAGTCGACGGAATTGGGGTTGCTGACCGCCTGCGAATAAGCCAGGAGGCCCGCAAGATTCTGAGAGGGCAGCACCAGTCCAAAACCCCAGGATTTCTGTCCGCTGAGCGGTCCTAGATTGGCGCTGCCTCTCAGCGCCGAGGGAGGCGCGAGCTGCATGGTCGGGGGCAGGCGCGCGGGCGCGGATGCCGCGCCCGCTGTGCTGGCGAGCCCCAGCGATGACACCCCGAGCAGTGTTGCGGACAATACTCCTGAAGCGGAAATGCGAAACCATGAATGACCCAATGGAAAACCTCCTCTGCCCAATTTACTCTCTGCCCGCAGTGCGGCAGATACGCCCCTATTCTCTTTCCCGCGCGATCCCTCCTCCAATGGCTTCCAATTTTTACATGGCAAATCCCGCAACAATTTCGCATGAAGGGCCCGGCCTCCGGCGCATCCGGGTCAAAGTTCGACCATTTCTGCTTCCCTCGCCAATCTATCGACACCCCTATTGTCGTACTGTCATGATGAAACGTGGTCTGAAACGTCATGCCTGGATGCCTTACCCCGCGCGCGCCATCCAAAATAGCGGGACCAATCACTCTCGGCAGTCCCGCGCACGGATTCCCCATGGCTCACGAAAGAGCGTGCGGACGATTCAGGCAAAAACCTCGCGCGGACTCGATGTCTAGATGGTTGATAAGCTCGTCCAAGACCAGCGTAGGGATCCCCTGCTGCATCAGCTGCGCGAGTCTCAGGGACACTTGCCCACCACCACTAAGCGAGTCTGCCATCCGAAACACGCAGCCGTCATAAAAGAAGAACACTGAGCGAGGTAGTGACGCACTTGTCCGGTCTCATGGACCTCGCCCCGAAAGCGGTCAATAAGCCCACTGGGAAGGATCACGTATTAATTCTCGCGGCGGACAAGGTTGCTCAACGTGGTTCCTTAATCACAAGAATAGGCCAGATAAGGAAAGGCCCGCTGAATAACTCGACCTCCTAGCAGTAAATTGCTAAGGTTCATTCCGCCACTGCCGCGGAAGTTCGCCCGGAAAACGCCGACTGGGTCAGGAGCAGGAGGGATGGCAGTCTCCTTACCGATTTTTGTGGACGCGATCTTGTCGCTGTTGAACGGGGAAATCCATACTGGAGAGATAACAACTGGAAAGGCAATGATGACCACACGAGGATATTCCTGAACATGAGGACATAGTTTGACCAGTTGCTGTATGACCACTATATGGCCCAGCAAGACGTCCCCGGAGCTATGCGCCTGTGGGACATTGATTCCCCACCCAGTTTTATGCCGCGGTCCCGCTATGTGTTAACGCTAGAGGGTTTTAACAGTTTCGTAAAAGTTTGCCTATATTTATACAAGAGGCGAGCAGTCGCGCATCACATCAACATCTCCTTTCTCCCATGAGACAAAGACTGGCAGAGGCCGTGGGAATCGAATCCACCCTAGTCGGATTTGGAGTCCAACTCGCTCGCCTTGGAACATGGGTCCCTGAATTTTTGAGGATTGCGTGGCGTGGAGATCCCTCAGGCTCTTGCCATCCGTCGGCATTCTTACCGTCATGGCGCCCGGTCCTGCCCCGGTTATTCCGCCACCTATCTCACCACGGAATACTCACACAAGGAGCCGCTTCGTCGCATGGTGGAGCGCGTCATCTCGCCGCGCGGCGCCATAACATCAGAAAAGGCCAAGCGGCCGGAAGGCTTAGGAACTGCGGTGCAGGACATTTCTGGTAACTGCGGGCACTAGGTAACGATCTGGGTATCCCTGAGTTGATGGTCAACTCATCGAATCATTTGGCATTCGCCGGGGATCGGATCGCGGTATTTCCAGATTTACACAGTGCCATGCGGCATCCAGTTCGGAGGGTGCTGGCGACAGGTCAACCACCGGCCCAATCCCCCACCGCACCGCAGCTACTAAGGGCACACTCAAAGTTCTCGTGAGTCTCGCTCAATGCCATTCTTTATGGCGTCTGCCAAACCTTTCGGATTCTCCCACGCCATTGAATGACCCGCCTTGGGCACCACTTCAATGTGGACCCCGTGATCGTTCAACACCTGCATTTCTGGGTCTGGCAACGAGTCTTCGCCGAAGATAAATGTTTTAGGGCAATCTATATATGCGGCCATAAAGATTTATAAATGCAAGCCGCCGTGGCAACTGGTAAATTTTGTCTGGACAATCCCTCGAGAATTCGCTATGGTACATGGCTCTTTCTCATATCCGGTGATCGTTATGCTTGGAGGGTTAACCGTGGGGCACCTTCTAGTCATTAAGCCGTGCTATGCCGGCGAGTCCGCTTTCGCGCCTGTTGCGATGTTCCGCTTTCACGCAATCGGTCCGGATCACCGTCTTTGAGAAAGAGCCTGGTACAAGACGTCGACTTTCCTGCAGAAATGAATGGGACGGCGCCGCTGGTGCGGCGCTTGATTCAGGATCGGTTTGGGGTCACGTTCTCCGAACGTGGCGTGCGCCACCTGCTCTATCGTCTGGGATTCGCGTGCACACGCTCCACCTATACGTTGGCGAAGGCGGATCCCGAGAAGCAAGCCGCCTTCTGCGAAACTTTTGAGAAGCAACGCCAACGCCTCCTGCAGGGCGACATTGACCACATCCTCTTTGAGGATGAATCGATGATTCGCGATTACCAAGCCATCGGCCGCACCTGGTTTCCGAAAGGTCAGCAAAAGGTGATCCCCACCTATGGGAAGCACTGGGGTGACAAGTTGCTGGGCATCTTGGATTATGAGAGCGGCGACATCCTCTGCCGTCATGCGACCCAATATGATGCCAAAGAATTCCTCGATTTTCTCCAGGAGATCGTCGCCCATTATCCCGGAGAACGCCTCGTGCTGATTTTGGATAATGCCCGCATTCACCACGCGAAGCTGATTCAGCCATTCCTAGCGGACCACCGGGAGACGTTAACCCTGCTGTTTTTGCCGCCCTATAGTCCTAAACTGAATCCGATCGAAGGCTTATGGGGCTGGCTGAAATCCTCCGTCATTTACCACGTGTTTTTTAAGTCTGTGCAGGCCATTATCGCCGCGGTGGACACGTTCCTCGCCACGATCAGCCAGGATCCGATGACCATCATCGATCGTCTCTGCGTCCGGATTTAACGGCACCCACCCACTGACATCGCGACCCTTAACGATTCATCGATCACAGAGGCGTTAGACAAATTGGTCGATGACACATTCCGTGACGAATTGGCCAATGCTGCCGGTACCAACTATTTCGAGCGCTTTGTTAACACGTGGAAGGCGCGCTATGAGACCAACCTTAGGTCTTCCATAGGTCCATTAGCGAATAATTTCCCTAAACTCGCAGAATTGTCCGGTCTCACAAAGTTTACTGACCAATTAATCCGGATGAGATCGACGATCAAAGTTCCAGAACTCCCACCATTGCACCCCGAGGCGCCTAACATACCGAGATTTACTCCGGGAATACTCCAACGTCCTGAGGTGCATCACTTGCAAGAGTTGCGGGAGGAACTCGCCGAGCAGGCAGCAGAAAATCGAGAGATTCAACGGGCGATGGTAGACAGCCTCCAAGAAATTGCTATGAAATTAGCCGAGGAGTCACCAAAATCCGCAACAGCAAACCACCTGGCGTGGGCGGCCGTCATCCTGTCGGCTCTTATCTTGACAGCGACACTGCTGACACTCTTCGGGATTCAATTATAAACCGGCGCAATGCAGTTTACGCACACTTGGAAACATTAGTAAATCTGGCAGCCATGGTACATCAAGTCGATACTAAGGCTGTTCTAGCCATCTGTGCGTTTGAGAGTAGCTATGGTGTCGGTGTGACGAATACCAATGACATTATGCAAACCGGGCAATCTTATGCCACTGCGATGGGCGGGTTGCTTGGTGGATGTTCTGTTCTCTCCAGCAAACTATCAAGCTGTTCCGGAAAATTCCCCCGAGAAACGGGCACCTAGCCACCATCACTCAAGCCCGGGCCTTGTCGGCGGATCCGGGGCCGGACACTCGCTCAGGACGCGGGGTTCAGCGTGACATGGTAACCGAGGCCTTCGAGGCGTTTAATGGCCTGGCGCGCGACCCGTTCGTGGTCGCGTTGATCGAAGTACTCGACGCCAAGGTCGACATAGGCTTGCTGCCGTTTGAGCATGTACCAAAGGTCCATGGGTTTGTGTAGCAACCGTACCAAAAATCGGAATAAGCTCGAAACCGTTGCTCCATAACGGTTTCAATATGGGACGGGAAAGCTTGATGGTACGGAGTTTTTCTCGAAAAAGATGCCATCAACACGGATCACCGACGGGATATGACCGTGTTTCCAAGAGAATCGCCTCTTATTCCGGTTTTTAGTTCCAATGATACACAGACCCCTAGTCCCCGGACCCTCTCTCCTGTGGCATTCTTTCCGCCTTAATTCATCCCAATATATGCCTTGTTGTAGATCTCACGCTATTTTGCCACGCCCGCTAGAAAAAATCCAATCGAGAAGAAAAGGGATACACCATCAGTGTTTTCCGGTACTTGACAAGGTCTTGGGAGGGACCCCTGCCCCGTGTTGGTGGCCACGGACGGATCTGAGGTGGCGCGGCAAAACTTGTCTTAACAACACGACCCAGAATACACCCCCATTCTTTAATTTCCCGTCAGGTTAATGAATGAATTCGTAAAATTGCCTCTTGACATCTGCTTCCCTTTAGAACATATTGATGATATCTCGTAAATATATTTAAAGGAGTATGTAATGGAGCACCAATCGGACGGACACCCCGCTCGGCGCCTATCTCGACTCGATGTCTACGATCATCTACACCAACGGCTGGTGCATGGAGAATGGACTCCCGGACAAATTGTTCAGGAACAGACATTGGCTGCCGAACTGCGTGTAAGCAAGACCCCAGTGCGGGAAGCGTTGCAGCTGCTGGCCCTACAAGGTATGGTGCGTGCCGTCGTGCGGGTGGGCTATGTGGTTTCCGAAATTACTCTGGCAGACATGGTGGAGGTTTTCCAATTTCGCATCTTGTTGGAGAAAGACTTGACGGCACAATTGGCGAACGTTCCCGTTCCTTCTCTCTCTCAGGAGAGCCGGGATCCGTCGGAGGGGCCGCAGAGTCATGCAGTCGATCCCGAAATCGCGTTCCACCATGGCTTATACGGATCGATAGTTCAGCCCCGCAAACGGGCGGCACTCGGAGTATTAGTAGATCAAACCGCCCGCGCGATGGGATCGCTAGCGCTCGATCCCGCCGTGATGAGCGCGCTCAACGAAGAACACCGACAAATCTTTGTGGCGGTAGAATTGCGAGATTTTGAACTGGCAGGTTCGCTTATGGTCGTCCATCTCAGCCACCTGCGCGATGCAGTGCTGTCCAAGCTTCGCCAGCATCTTCGAGAACAAGAGAACTTTCTTTAAGGAGCCATTATATGACACACAATTATCCGTTTAAAGTCCTGGACTTTCATGTGCATTTTCTAGTGGAGTCCGCAGAGGGGTCAACACGCGCCTCCGGAGCCTCAGCCGATGCCCTCACCTATTCACAGCGCAGTTACCGCTGGATGTTGGAGTCCTGGGATTTTCCTACTCCGGAAACTCCCATTCCTCCCGCTACCACGGTATTAGAACGGTGGATTAACGAAATTGAGCGTTATGAGTTAGACGGTATGGTCTTCGTGACCGGCGCCGGAGCAAATTTTATGAGTGCCGCTCAACAACAATACCCTGACCGCATTTATGCCTTCTCCCATGTCAGTCCGGATGACCCTGAGGCTTTGGTGAAAATCACCCAGGATATTGATCAACGGGGGCTTCGCGGGCTAAAAATGTTTGGTCCGCGCCTGCAAAAACCTTTTGAAGACCGCGCCTATTGGCCTATCTGGGAATTCCTTGCGGAACGCCACGTGCCGCTGTTGATTCACTTCGGCATTCTCGGCGGCGGGGGCGGGATTGTTTATCATGACCGTATGAATCCCCTGACGGTGGATCCTGTCGCGCGGAACTTCCCGACCCTGCCCATAGTGATTCCACACTTCGGGACCTCCTATTGGGGTGACCTGCTCCAATTAGGCTGGGCCAATGAGAATATTTACGTGGACACCTCCGGGTCCAATCAATGGATGCGCTGGATGCCTTACACGGTCACCCTAGAATCACTCTTGCGCAAGGCTTACGAAACCTTCGGCCCCCAGCGCATTATTTTCGGCACAGACTCCAGCTATTTTCCACGGGGATTTGCAGAACGCTATCTTCTTGATTTGATCCGGGCAGCACGTTATAACGGTATGCCGGATAGGGATCTCCAGTGCATTCTGCATACCAATGCCTGGCACCTATTACATCCTCACGAGGGAGGGTTGCAGGAATGACTCCCGTCATCGTTGTTGGCCCCGTCTTCATGGATATTATTATGGCCGAAATGGACCGCTTGCCGGCCTCCGGCGAAGAAATTCATGCCCACAGCGCCTCCTGGGCTCCCGGCGGTTATGCTATCAGTGCCACTGCCTTTAGCCGCTTAGGGCTGTCTACCCAGTTAGTGACAGAACTGGGCGATGATGCATTGGGTACGGCGTTGGAGCAAAAACTTCTGGCGGACGGGGTGCAGGTGATATCGCCACCGGCTGTCGGCCGCACAAACATCGCGGTGTCGTTAAATTGGAACGGCGACCGCGGCATTATTTCCTACACCCAGCCGTTTCATAATCCGTTCGCGGCACTCGAAACGATTTTGCCCGACCAAGATGGCCTGGTTTTGCTGGCAGCACGCCATCCCTTCGCCCATGACATTGCGCGGTTGGCCCGAGAACATCACCTTACCGTTGCCATGATGTTATCGTGGCAACCAGATTTTCTGACGTCCCGGGCCTTGCCGCAATTGTTTCCGTGGACGGACATATTGCTGTGCAACGTTCCGGAAGCTCTGCTCGCCACGGGACAAACTGATTTTCAGCGCGCCTTGTATATTCTCGGGGAATCGATTTCCAATGTGGTCATTACCCGCGGAGCAGAAGGGGCGGTGGCATTGGTGGACGGAGAGTATGCCGAAGCCGCGGCGGCTCCTTGTGTGATTGTCGATGCCACAGGAGCCGGAGACGTCTTTGCCACTGGCTACTTGACCGCGCAGCTGCGCGGTCTGCCTTTAGTCGAACGGCTGCGGATCGGCAATTGGGCCGCCGCGCAAACAGTCGCGGCTTTGGGCGGCAGTACCGGTGCGCCCACATGGCAGGAAGTCGAGGAATTTTTAAGAATGGGGGTGTCGCCGTCATGGCGCAAGGCGTAAAGCTCACCATTATCGGCGCCGGAGCGTTTCGCACGCCCCGCCTATTGTATGGGTTGATAAAACACGTGCAGTCGTTGCGGATTGACCGCATCGACCTGTATGATGTCTCTTCAGACCGACTTGCCAGCATGCTGGCGATGGGACAGTATGTGGCGGATCTGCTGGGCAGTCCCATTATTCTGCGCGCTCAGCCCTCCTTGCTCGAAGCGTGCCGTGACGCCGCATTTGTGCTGCTGACTTACCGCGTAGGGGGTGAAGAAGGACGGGCCATTGACGAACGTGTTGCGATGGACAACGGAGTGCTGGGCCAAGAAACTGTAGGTCCGGGCGGATTCTTCATGGCTCTACGCAGTATCCCGGTGACCTTGCAGTATATGGAGGACATTCGCCGGATCGTCCCCGATGCCTGGGTCATTAATTTCACCAATCCGGCCGGAACAGTCGCCGAGGCAGTCGCACGCGCCGGAGACCACCGATTTGTCGGAGTATGTGATACCCCCTACCACCTCCAAATGGAAATCGCAGACTTTCTGCAGCTCGCCGTGGAGGATCTTCGGGTGGAATCGGTGGGACTCAACCATTTGGGCTGGTTTCAACGAATTTGGGCCAATGGCCATGATCTGCTGCCTGATCTTCTGGATCATCTCAAAGCTGTGCAACAGGCTATCCGACCCCTGAGTTTTTTTGACCCCGCCTACATCCAACAGAACCGTGCGCTGCCTACGGAATATGTGTATTTTTATCTACAGGCTCCCGAAGTCTTGGCCCGTCTGAAGGACAAACAGACCCGGGGCGAAGTCATTCGTGACCAGGCCGAGGCCTTTTGGCCGCCATTTCATGACACCGTCCGTGTCGGCCGTCTGACGGAGGCATGGCGCGAGTACGGGCAAGTGATTACCCGCCGGTCTAATTCCTATCTAGCGACGGAAACGGGCAGCGCATTCCCCCGCGGACTGGATCCCGATTCCCTGTTTGCCAGTGAAGGCTATGAAGGAGTGGCCATTCGCGTGATGGAAGGTGTTCTGGGCATGGGGACGCATCCGGTAATCGTCAACGTCCCCGCCCACGGCATCCTGCCAGGATTCGCCTCCGATGTTATCGAATGCACATCTTATATTGATCGTCATGGGATTGTGCCGCTGCCCTTCACCCAGTCCCCGCCGGCATCGTGCCTGGACTTGATGCGCACGGTGAAAAACTTCGAGGTGCGGACCGTCGAAGCGGTGCAATCACGGCATCGCGATGATATCGTCACGGCCCTGGCTGCCAATCCCTTGCTCGGCGGCAACACCGCTTTAGCCCGACAGATTATTGATGCTCGGCGATCCCAGCCCCAATCCCCCGCGCTTTTGGAGGAGGGCACCTAATTGCCCCCCCACACTTGAGACCAAACCAACCAAGAAAGAGGAGATGAACGAAAAAATGACCATCACAAACAAAGTCACGGGCGCTCTCGTCTGCCTTCTGGGCGCATCGCTTCTCGCGGCCTGTGGATCTACCACAAATTCCAGTGCGTCCCCGACGGCAGGAACCAAAACAGCCACTCATGCCGGAGGAACCCTCACTATTGGAACCTACACGACCTATGAAACGTTTGATCCTGCCACCTCGCATACGCTCTTGGACCAGCAGATCATGGATAATATTTACGGGACCCTGTTGCAAGTCTCTCCCTCAGGCCAAATCGTCCCGAACATGGCCACTCACGTCTCCGTCAGTGCCAACGGACTGCAGTATGTGATTACCTTACGCAAAGGGCTTCAGTTCCAAGACGGGACACCGTTTACTGCAACGGCCATCAAATACAATTGGGAACGGATTCTAAATCCGGCCACCGCGTCCGTGCAGGTTTCCAATTTAGGCCCGGTATCGAAGATTACTGTCAATAGCCCAACTCAGTTGACCGTGGCATTTTCTCAGCCATTTGCACCGTTCATGGATAATTTAACCGGCCCCATCGGGATGATTGCGTCGCCGACCGCGATTCAAAAAGAGGGTGCCTCGTTTGGCTCCCATCCAGTGGGCGCCGGACCCTTTGCCTTCCAGAGCTGGGTTCCCAACGGCGCGGTAACGTTAACGCGCTATTCCCACTATTGGAAGACCGGATATCCGCTGTTGAACACCGTGATCTTCGATCCGATATTGTCTGCGTCGACTCTGGTCGATTCGCTGGACAATGGCCAAATTCAAATTGCCGACGTGTTGGATCCCACTCAATTGAGTCAGGTCCAGTCCTCCACGGCCCATGTCAGCGAGGTGCCCGGTCTAGGCTGGTTTGGTTTCAATTTGAATTCGGCGTCCGGTCCGTTGGCCAACGTGCATAACCGGCGGGCAGTTCAATATGCCATTAATCGCGCGGTCATCCGCCAACTCGTATTTCATAACACAGGCAGCCTCGCCTATAGCCAATTTTCTCCCACATCGTGGGCATACGATCCGCATTTATCTGTGCCGTACAGTACCGCCCAAGCCAAAAAGGAACTGGTCGCCGCGGGCAATCCCCAAGGATTTACGTTTACCGTCCAGGCGCAGAACACCAGCAAATACATTACGCTAACCCAAGTGCTGCAATCCGAACTGGCAAAAGTGGGCATTACGATGCATATCCAGCTGCTGGCACTGTCCACATACCTGACGAATCTGAATTCCGGCGCGTATCAGGCCAACTTCATCAATATGAGCGGGTCCCTGGACCCAAACTCCGTGTCTTACATCTTTGATGAATCGTCCGTCAATGTGGTTAAAAACGGATTCAACGACCCCGTGGTGAATCACTTGATGAATGCCGCCCTGACGACACCTAATCAGACGGCCCGCACAAAAGATTATCAGCAAGTGGCGCAACGGATGAGCCGCGATGTGCCCATGGTCGATTTAATCAATCCCGCTATATTACTGGGCGTGGGCCACACCGTGCATGGATTTGTGAATTTTCCCACCCAGTATTTCTATCTTGGACGTGTGTCTGTGTCCCACTAATCCCAACCGAGGAGGTCCGAAGGAGGAAGACCATGGTTCAGTACGTCGTGCGACGCCTGCTTTTAAGTCTTGTGACCGCCTGGCTCGTGGCCACCATTGTCTTCAGCCTGGTGCACCTGGTTCCAGGCAATCCCGCCCTCGTCATTCTGGGCGTGCAAGCTAGTCCCGCGGATGTGCACCGGCTGGACCAAGAGCTACACTTGAACCTGCCTGTCTGGCACCAGTACGGCGACTGGCTGGGCCAGCTATTGATGGGGCACTTGGGAACCTCGCTTATTTACAACGAACCCGTCATCCATCTCATCTTCCAAAGTCTACCGCGCACCATCGAATTGTCACTGGTAGCAATGATACTGTCGGTCATCATCGGGGTCCCTGTTGGATTATTGGCCGGCTTTCATCACGGGGGCCTCTGGGATCGGCTGTCTCTTGGCATTGCCACCTTGAGTGTCGTTCTTCCCGGATTCGTCATTGCCCTCGTGTTTATTTATCTGTTTACCTTTCGCTGGCATTGGATGGAAATTGCCGGCATTGCCCATACGGGTATCTCCCCATGGATTAATCCTCTCGTCTATCTGGTGCCAGGGCTAACCCTGGCCATTGGTCTGGCGGGGCCGCTCATGCGGGTCTTGCGCGTGGAGGTGATGGAGGCTGCGGGAAGTGATTACATTCGCACCGTGCGAATGATGGGGATTTCCGAACGGCGAATCCTGTGGAAATGGGTCTTCAAAAACGCTCTGATTCCCGGTCTCACGTTTTTGGGCACGCAACTCGCACTATTGATGGGAGGCGTGGTCATCATTGAAGAAATTTTTGCCATCCCCGGCATGGGCAGCTTAATTGTGACTGCCATATTCAACAAAGATTATCCTGTGGTGCAAGGCGGCATCCTGGCCATGGCCTTTATGGTAATTATCGTAAACTTCCTGGTGGATACGGTCTATGCCCTGATCGATCCACGGATTTCTTACCATTAGGAGGCTGTTATGTTAACGGTTACCATTCCTGACCCTCGCCAAGAGGTGACCGCAACACCCGATATCCGCCACCGGATGCTGCGCCGATTTTCGCGCCGCCCCATTAACATGATGGGTCTCCTATTGATTGTCGGTATTGTCTGCGCCGGGTTGGGAGCTCACTGGATCGCTCCCTATCCAGCGAACGCCACGCACTTTGCGAGCGCTCTTCGGCCGCCATCGTGGCATCATTTATTCGGGACCGATTCCTTGGGGCGGGACGTACTCAGTCGGATTATTTATGGCACCAATGCCTCGTTGCTAGCGAGTATGGGAGCCGTAGGATTGGCGCTTGGCGCGGGCACTGTCATCGGATTGGCTGCAGGCTATTGGCCACACTCGCTCCTGGATGAAATGCTCATGCGGCTCATGGATGCGATTTTGGTCATTCCGCCACTGGTACTGGCGCTGGCCTTGGCGTTTATTCTGGGATCCGGTATGGTGAATGCGATTTTTGCCATTTCCGTGATTTTTAGTCCCCAGTTTGCCCGCGTGGTGCGCTCCAAAGTTCTGACGGTGCGCACCCTGCCTTTTGTGGAAGCTGCCCAATCCGCAGGGGCCGGATCGATGCGCATTCTGTGGCGACATATCTTACCGTCCATCCTGCAACCCATTTTGGTCCTCGGCACATTGGATGTGGGCAGTGCCATTATCGTGGAGGCTTCATTAGCCTATTTGGGGCTGGGTCTTCAGCCCCCGGCGCCAAGTTGGGGCTTTATGGTGAGTTCCAATGTCAATTACCTGTCACAAGCTCCCTGGCTGATCTTCGGACCTAGCTTGGCGATTGCGTTGACTGTCTGGGCAGTCACTATCGTGGGCCAGGGTCTGCAGGAGCTTAGTTCCTGACCACTGAACGTAAGAGTAACCACCGCGTTGGTGATCGGGATGAAGAATGAATGCTGAGCCCCACGCCAAGCAACTGCATACGGCCAAAGCGGCGAGCGACGGGTTGCTCACCGTTATACCGCTCCATGGGGCATAAGCGCTGCCCGCCGGATTTTAGAAGGAGACCAACGCTTAGAACGCGACGGTCGTCCGACGCGGTGGGTCACGGATTAGGCGACCCGTGGGCAATTTTAGAGACGTCGCTGAAATGGCATACGTCCTGTTGGCCTACGCATCCTTCTGCCGACGCCGTGCGTCAGGGGATGGAGACCTATCACCTCAAAGCAGAGGACATTCTTACCGTGACCGCGCATGTCCATCGTGCGGATAGACGTCCTCGAGCCAGCGCGTGCCGCGGCCACGCATCAGGCAAAATTTTCGATGCCCTGTGTGCTGGGCTTAATTGCGGTCCGTGGTTACGCCATCGTCGGCGATTTTAATGAGGCCAGCTCCTGTAATCCACCAATCTGCGCCTTTATGGACCGCGTTACCATGGTGGAAGATCCGGAAACCGAGTCCGCCTATCCTGAACGTCGGCTGGGCAAGATCACGGCCAAAACCCCCGACGATTCTGTAGTGCAGGGCCGCGTGAACGCTACTCATTATCCATCGTCTGGTTCTTCTCAGTAGCCGGCAAGGTCGCAGGGAGCTGGTATGGGGTCCCTGTTGGAGATACTCCATGACGGGTAAGCCCTGTTGTCGGGCATCCGCCCAATTGCAGCAGTTGACTGCGAATCCGCTGCAAGAGATCGCGAGGCAGGTTGGCCACCGATGAATATAGCGGTAGGTGCGCCAACCGTCTCTGATCTCCGGTACCAGTTTGTGAGCGTGACCGTACGGAATTCGACTGCGTGACACATCTGGTTGACAGTGACGTACCGAGCGCAAGGCATTTTATGAAAACACCGGTGGGTCACCGCAGTATGGCTTTGCAGGGGCTACGAGGCCATTAAGGACGAGCAAGATTTCTCGATGGGAGGGCGATTCGTTGACGAACTCTTTGAGCCAGCACGATATTTCAAGAAAGTGGTGGTGACACGATGAAAATCTACCGATTTGATACGGAACATCTGGCGACGGTGTACGTTGCGGCGATAATTGAGAGTTTGATGGCGACTAAGGCCAACCCGGTTTTGGGCTTGGCTACAGGCGCGACGACGGTCAATCTTTATCGGCAATTGGTGGAATTTCACCAACAAGGGTTAAGTTTCTCCCATGTGACAACGGTCAATTTGGATGAATATGTTGGTCTGCCGGCGGGTCATCCCCAAAGTTATCATCAATTTATGCATTGTCATCTGTTTGAGCACCTCGATATTCCGGCAGATCAAACATTTTTGCTCAACGGTGTAACCACCGACGTGGCAGCGGAATGTGAGCGTTATGATCGCATTATCTCATCGTATCCCATTGATTTACAGATCTTGGGCATTGGCCGCAATGGTCATATTGGGTTTAATGAACCGGATATTTCTTTAAAAACCTTAACGCATGTCATCACGTTGTCTCCTGACACCATTGCAGCCAATGCCCGATTCTTTTCTGAGCCCAAAGCGGTGCCGACGCAGGCGATTACGATGGGGATTCAGTCGATTCTGCAGGCCAAGGTCATTATTTTAATGGCTTTTGGACGGAACAAGGCCCATTCCGTCAAGCGCGCCTTGTCGGGAGAAGTTTCGACTCGCGTTCCGGCCAGTTTTCTGCAGATGCATCCGAACGTCACGTTTGTTCTAGACAAGGAGGCGGCTATTGAATTGGGGACCGAAACATTTTTCCAGTTATCGCGGAGTTAGTGAAACTGGGACAAGCGCAAGTGCGGTTAGCCGAGGCGCGACTGAAGGCACTGGGGACGGCGGCGACCGCCCGGAATAGCCGGAGGGATAGAGGACGGGGTTTGGCCATCCCACCAGCCTTTGCCATAGCGGAGCGTCACACCACTAGTGCGGGCGTATCCTGGCGGAGGATAGGCCAGGCCCCATGAGGACCCGTCTCTGCGCACCTTCTCGCCCACCGGACACCGGCCTGTGGAACGTGCAGCGCTCTATCCCGTCTACCGCCACCGTGGCGTGACCGAGCGTCGGTGATCTTGCACGCTCTTACAAATTCAGCCCCCAATACACCGCATCCCGGTCTTCCCGGCGAATGCCGATCCAGGGGTTCGGGTAGGGCCTGAACGGGTTCCCACTGGGGGTGGCGAACCGCAACTGCGGTTGCCATTCTTCGATGCCGTGAGTGGGGCTGAACGGTTTGGCCAAATAAAGATTTTTTGTCCGACTTCTTTGATTTGGCGTGCCAAATTAATCCCCCGAAGTGACTAGGTGAGCTTCGGCCCACTCTTGTACTTGTTGAGCATAAATGACAGCTTGCGTCGCCTCATCCACATCAATCTCCAAACGATGGGGATACCTGGATGACACGGCGTATTCCGTTAACACCAGAGTACTTCTTGGATAACAGCCACATTCTTTGCGAACGGTTCGAGCAAATCAGCCAGATAATCCAAGTCATGGCTTCGCGGCGAAGGCTGCCCATGATATGTCAAGAGTGCCTTCAACCATTTTTCTCCGCATTGTTGCGCATGAAAGCATGCTGACTTGAGCCACCCGACCGACACCGCATGGCGAGCGACTTCCAGATCCTCACGGGCATACGCCATCCATATTTCAACTGCGGCGTTCATAGAGAATCTTACCCTCGCCTAAAATGTCATCAGCCATCATGGGAAACCCTTCCTTAACCTCTGCGGGGGTTCTCACCAAAAAGTCCATAGGAATGCCCCGAATGCGTGCGGCTTGTCTGACGGCAATTCCCCGACGAGTAGGTCGCTCCTGCGACGGCATGATTATCAGAAAGTCCCAGTCGCTATCAGGACGCGCATCACCCCGTGCATGTGATCCGAAGAGAATAATGCGTTCGACTTCAGGAAAATGGGTCACAACATTGCCAACGACCTGATCCTCAATGGCTTTCGTGTTCATGTCTACGCTCCCCCTGATATATGTAGTATACCTCTTGAGGCTAAAATGTTTCATACATCCTAGATCCCGGTTAAGTTAGAGAGGCACCCTCACAGTGGCCTCTTATAAATTCAGCCCCAAATACACCGCATCCCGATCTTCCCGGCGAATGCCGATATACGCCAGCGTCGTGCCGGGGCTGCTGTGATTGAGAATTTGCTGAATCACCGCGAGATCGACCCCCGATTGATAGGCATGATACCCAAACGTCTTCCGCAACGTGTGCGTCCCCACCGGATCCGTCACGCCCACCGCTTGCGCGGCCTCCCGGAGCAATTGCCACGCCTGGCCGCGCTGCAACGGCCGTCCGTGTTTGCGGGAGGGAAAGAGCGGATCGGACGCGTGCGCCTCCGGCCGGGTGGCCAAGTAGGTGGCCAACGCTTTTTTGGCGCTCGCGCTGAGCGGGAAGTCTTTCGTCTTCCCGGTCTTCTGTTCGGTGATATGCAGCCGGTCCCGCCATGTATTCGGCGCATTGCGGACATCGCCGATGTGTGGGTCGCGCTGGGTACCATACCCCCGGGTGAGACGCGAACGTATGGAGAGATCGCACGGATCATTGAGCGGCCGACGGCGTTTCGGACCGTAGCCCGTGCTAATGGCGCCAACGTGCTCGCTTTGGTGATTCCGTGCCACCGGGTCATCAACACTAATGGCGAGTTAGGCGGGTATGGGGGTGGTCTCGAACGAAAGCAGTGGCTCTTACAGCATGAGTGGCAGTGGGCTAACCGTCGGTGAACCGCCTGAACGGGGGTACTGCCGCGGTCGTGCAGGGTATCTGCCCAACACACGCGAAGCGAGCCAACGTCGCAGTGCTGGACGCCCGAAACCACCAAAGAGAGGCGTTGATGACAACCTATGGTTGTACATATTCGGAAGACCCGGCTTTTGACCAATAAAGTCATGCCAAGAGAATCACCATGAAAATTAGGGCTGCATACTTTGGCCGATTCCTGCTAGAGTGGTCCTATGAAAACACACGTGAAGGCCTGGATGTCCCGGATTCTTGCGAGCCCTTGCGCGAGTCAGAAAGGTGGGGACGCATAAACCAGCGTCCCCACCTTTTTGCGCCAGCCCAGGGTGCATGATGCCCCGCTTCCCACGGCCTAACTTATGGGATACGACCTGCTTATTGCAGTCCGCGCCCCTTTGGCGCAGAAGATTCCGCTAGGCTGACCCGGCCGCTTCGAGGCTCCGCTCACGAAGCGCTGCCGTCTATGGAACCACCGCCAGCCGCCACGTCAGGGTTGACCTGCGGGGGCATTCTCGACGCCACCCCCCAGGGCAGGAACAGCACCAGAGACACCACGACAACGACCGCGCTGCCCGTATAAATACTGAACCATTTAAGGGCTCCCACCCCGCCCACATATGTCATGAACGTTAGGAAGAGCACATAGACGATGTACCAGACGGCGTTGACAAATCCTTCTTTGACCTTGTAAATCAAGCCGAACACGACAGCGGCAATTGCCAGCAGCACGGTGGCGTACGGCACAGAAGGCCACCCGCTCCAATACACGATGAGAGAGGCGGAGGCAAAGGCGACCACGGCCACCAGTCCGCCGTTTTTCAGTTTGCCAGGCCGGCCTTCTTTCCGTAAAGCCAGCATGACTACCGGGTTGACGGCGAAACCCAAGTAGCCTGCCACCACTGCATCCGTAATCAGACTGTAAATCGACGGCAGGGGCGCGGCAATATAGGCGACCACCGCGCCGATGACGGTGAATGCCAGCAGAGCCCAAATGGGGATGGCATAGCGTTCGCTCAGCTCCTGCATTTTTGCGCTCACGAGGCCCGTGCGGCCCATCGCCAGGAGAATGCGGCTGCCCGCGCCCTGATAGATGTAGCCGGTGACAAAGGGACCGATGACCGCGATGATGACGGTCAGGAAGATCAGCCAGCCGATATGCCCCCCGTTGGCAATTGCTAAGAAGGGATTGCCGGCAATGGTCGAAATCGCTCCCCAGGAACCAGGGTGAATCTTAATCTGGGACCAGTTGAGAGCGGTGAGGAATCCCATGCTGAGAACGACATAGATGACCGTCTGCCCGAGGACAGACCACAAAATCGCCTTGCCGATAATTTCGGGATGTTTGACTTCCTCCGCATAGTCGGGAATCACCCGGATCCCGCCAAAAGCAAACATGCCCAACGGGATGGCTGCAAAAAGTCCACTGACGCCGAACGGCACCACCCCACCGTAGGCAGTAAAATTTCTGTAATGCGCTAACGACAAAAACCCAATGCCAACCAATGCATAGAGCAGCAGCTTCACGGTGCCGAACACATTGGTCGAGTTCGCAAACATGCGCACGCCATAGTAATTGAACGGGAGAAACAAGAGCATCAGCACGACGCCCAGCACAGCGCCCTCCGTGGTCGGATTGCCCAGGGAATTGATGAAGTGGGGGTAAAAATAATTAAGCCCCTCCACGGTGGCCAGCGCTTCAACCGGCGGAATAAACAGATACCAAATCAAATCGGCAAAGGCGTTAATCATATTGGTCGTCTTTCCATAGCTGTACAGACTGTACCGCGATGGCCCGCCCGCCTCTGGATAGAGGTGGCTGAGGTCGACATAAGTGAGCCCCACAAAAAGATACATGACGGCACCAATCAGCCACGCCAGCACGACTCCTGGCCCAGCAACTGCGGCCATGCCTGCTGTGCTGAAAAGCACTCCTGTTCCCACTGCCCCAGCCACGCCGATAATAATCAAATCAAACAGAGTCAGATGCTTTTTTAGATTGTTCAGGGTGTCACGCTCCTTCGCCAGAGTGATTCCACCGCGCTGTGGCCCGTGGAGCATAGTGCGAAGAAAGAATTCGGGCGGCACCTTACAGGCCCTGCGCCCCAATTAAAAACAATCAGGCAGGGCTGGCCACAAGCGCCGCAGCCTTATCATAGTGCCCGCCGCCTCTACTATTGTACAGAATTATCTGCCGACGCAATAGGCCGCTTGCCCAACTTCCGCTCAATGGTCCCGTCTGACCGCACAGCTGTACACCAAGATATGACGAAAACGCGCAGGAGACCTGTCAACTCCAGTGATCAAAGAAATCCTGGATCACCCCAGTGATCTCGGGGTGGGAAAAGTGGACAAAGTGCCCGCCCGGCACCTCATACAGCAGCACTGGCAGTCCCAGCTCATCGATCGCCGTCAAGGGCGGGCGATTCGTCATAGCCTCCGGCACGACGAGCAATGTGGGCGGTTTGAGGTGGCTGAACGCCTGAACCGGGTTGGCCCGGTACAGCGCCATCAAATAAGAAACACCGGCAGGAGTTACCATGACCTCCCGCATGGCCGCATAAAAAGCCTCGCGGAGAAGGCGGCTTACCACAAGATTTTCTTCCTGAACAAATGTCTGAAATTGTCTCTCCATGCCCTCCGGGCTGACATCGCGCGGTTCGGACCGTTCAGCCAGGCGCGTTACCCACTCCACGCCCCCTTTGTGCGCGATGAGGCTCAACAGCGGCGTCAAATAGCGCAGAGGTTTGGAAATGTTTGTGGGAAATCTGGACATTTTCTGGTATCCGGCATCCAGCAGCACCAGTTGGTGGACTCTTTCCGGAAAGCGGTCCGCAAACGCCAGCGCCGTGAGGCCGCCAGCAGAGTGTCCAATCACGCGGACCGTGGAAAATCCCTGACCGTCACAGTAACCTTTTACCCAGCCGGCTATTTGGTCCCAGTCCGCTTCCCGGGGCAGCGGGGCGCTGCGGCCCAGTCCGGGAAGATCGAGGGCGTGCACAGCATAACGTTCTTGGAGTGCTAGAAGCGGCCAGACGGACTCTGCCGTCCAGCCCATTCCCGGAAGAAAAATTACGGGACTGCCTGTTCCCTCGACCTGTGCAAAGACTTCTATGAGGATCCCTCTTCCCTTCACCCGTTAGCTGTGCAGCCCATGCCGGGTCAGCGCCAGTTGTCTCGTGTGATCCTAATAGATCCCCAGTGCTGACCGATAGAGAAAATTGCATGATACCGCACTCTTCACCCTGAGGCGCCAGCCCATAGCATTACATAATAACAATTCTTGGCAGGAAACCCAAGCGCCGGCGGATATGAGATGGGACGTGGCGACGCGCCAATTGGGCCGGGGGTATGGGCAGTTTCCCGAAAAGCTTCAATGATGCGCGGCCGGCCTACCTGTGACTGCCGGAAAATTGCGATGTCCTGATGAAGACGGAAGACGCCAGGAGGAAGGCAGAAACTGGCTGGCTCCGCTGAGCGCCGGGCAGGCGCTCAGAATTCTAAAGCGCTCCCCGCTGTGATGGGCACATGGCGGCGCCCATCACAGCGGGGAGCGCATGGAACTCTCCCTGTACTGGCATTAACAGTGCTGCGGTCTAACGGGTCCTAATCGGTTCTCTCTTCACTCTGCGCAAATTCGTAGCCATAACGGCCCTTCACGCACAGCATTCCATGGGTGACCGGATGATCTGCCGGGGATGTCACTTTGACGATCCGGTTGTCCATCACGTGCAGGTCCAATTCACATCCCACCCCGCAGTAAGAACAGACCGTTTCAGTCTGGGTGATTTTGCTCTCATCCCACTGTCCCTGGCTCCGCAAATCCCATTCGGTCTTCCCGATCAGTGCTCCCGTGGGACACACGGCCACACAGTTGCCGCAATACACACAATCCGATTCAGGCAGGTCGCGCCCGAATCCGGCATCAATATGCGCCCCAAATCCGCGGCCGGCTACGGCGATGGCAAAGGTGTTCTGCGCGTCATCCCCGCAGGCTTCCACACAGCGGTAGCATAAGATGCATTTGGATAAATCACGGATGTAGAGATTGTTGTCCTCACGCACAGGCTGCTGCCACGTCGCGCCGCCGCCAAAGCGGTCTGGATTGGCGCCCGACGTATCCGCCAGACTGAGTAGGTCCGGCGCCAGCGAGGCATCCGAGGTGGACAGCAAAAGTTCGGCGACTACCTTCCGGGCATTCAGCACGCGCTCACTGGCAGTCTGCACCTCCATGCCGTCTTCTGCCACCCGGGAGCATGACGCGACGAGAGTGCGCGATCCCTTGACTTCTACCACGCAGGCCCGGCAGGCATTGGCGGGAGTCAGATTCTCGTGCCAGCACAAGGTGGGCACGGCGTGGTTCGCCTCATCACAGGCGGCGCGCAAGGTGGTGCCCTGAGCCACAGTAACCGGCTGGCCGTCTATCTGCAGGGTTACGGAATTCCCCATTGTCAATTCGTTCCCCTTTCTGGATTAAACGTCCTGCCTCAGCCCAGGCCGGTCCAAAATCGACAAAAGCGCCAGGGGCGCTGTCTGGCCCAGACCACAGATGGACGCATCGCGCATAGCCTGGCCCAGTTCCCGCAAGTCCTCGGTTCTGGTCCACAAGCCGCCTTTTTCAGCGATCTCCCAAATCCTCTGCGTGCCGATGCGGCAGGGCACGCACTGGCCGCAGGATTCATCGGCAAAGAAGCGGGCGAGCTTGGTCAAAACCCACTGCAAATCCACCGTATCATCGAAGACCATAACCGCCCCCGACCCGATGCTGGCGCCGAAAGCGCCCAAAGACGCGTAATCCAGCTGGCTCTGAGCAACTTCGTCGGGAGACAGAAAGGTCCCGGCTGCCCCGCCTAACAGGACAGCGCGCAGCCGTCCGCTTCCTGCCACCCCGCCCCCTAAATCCGGCGCGTTCAAAATGTCTGCCAGCGCCATTCCAAACGGCACTTCGTACACGCCGGGACGCTGGATGTGGCCGCTTAACGCGACCAGTTTGGTCCCCGCAGTGGCTTTCGTGCCATACTCCGCAAACCACTGGGCATCATGGGCGAATAAGATGGCCACATTGGCCAGCGTCTCGACATTCTGAATAAGTGTCGGAGACCCCCACAGCCCTTTGTTGGTGGGAAAAGGGGGCTTCACCCGCGGCTCGGGACGTTTGCCCTCAATACTGTTGAACAGGGCTGTTTCCTCTCCGGCGATATAAGCTCCCGCTCCCCGGCGAATCTCCACATCGATGCGGCCCGGCCCCGCCCAACCCAGCTGCGTTAGGGTGTCGATGGCTTTCGCCAGCATCTGCTCCACTTCCCGGTATTCCCCGCGGATATAGCAAAAAGCCTTGCGCGCCCCGACCGCATGGGCCGCAATCAGCAGCCCCACGAGGGCGCCCAGAGGGTCTTCTTCGAGCAGCACCCGGTCTTTGAACGTACCCAGTTCGCTTTCATCCGCGTTCATCACCACGTACTTGGTCTGCCCCTCGGCTTTATTCACACTCGACCACTTCAGCCCGGTCGGGAATGCCGCCCCGCCCCGGCCTTTGATCCCGCTTGCCGTCACCTCGTCGATAATGGCCTGGGAGCTCATCGCCCACGCTTTCGTCAGGGCCTGGTCGAATCCGCGCTCTGCCAGCCGCTCAGGGGATGCAGGTCCTGAGGCGGATCGCAGGTCCGGAAGAAGCCGGCGCACTTCATTCATGACCCACCGCCTTCACCGCAGCCCGGACCGCCTCTGGCGTCGCGCGGCGCATAACCTGCGATCCAATCCACGCCGCCGGAGCATGGTCACACTGCCCCAGGCAGGCGGATTCGCGCACCGCCACCGGACGTCCTAAAGCGGCGTCCTCTGCGGCCTCTTGCAGGCTCCCGGCTCCTTGCAGGGCACACATCACATCGGTGCAGATATGCACCGGCACCTTTCCTGGCGCATTGTCGAACAGCGTGTAAAACGACGCGACCCCATAAACCTCCGCGTAAGGAATGTTCAGACTCTGGGACACGGCGTCAATGACCCCCGGGGTGAGCTCCTGATACCGGTCCACCACCCGCCACAGCGCCGGCAAAAGCTGAGACCGGTCCCGCGGCATTCCCTGAAGCAGCGCCGCGACCTCCGTATTGATGGCTAAATCTTGAGTGTCCACCCGTCACCCTCTTTTCTGTTTCTGGCCCCTTACAGGCCTTCTGCCCGCGAATCTTGCAGGCGCTCCAAGCGGACAGCGGCGGCCTTGAATTCCGCCGTGCCCGACCTCGGGTCGGTCGCGTCAATCGTCAGGCTGTTGGTCATCACCTCGTCGGGAAAGTGGAAAGTCATAAACACCGTGCCGGACATGACCGCGTCCGAATAGTAGGCCGGAACCTCCACCCGCCCGCGCCGGGAAATCACGGCAATCACTTCCCCATCTTCCATACCGAGCGCCTTGGCATCCTCAGCCCGGATTTCCATCCACTCGCCAATTTTATGGGGGTGGTCATAGACATTCGACTGCACTCCTGTATTGAAGAACGCCAGTCTCCGGCCTGTCGTCAGCAAAAACGGGTAGTCGGGAGTGGGCAGTTCCACCGGCGGCGACCACTCCACGGGGGTAAAGGCCGCTTTGTCCATCACTTCCGGCGCCCACAGCCGTTCGTGGAGCACTTTGCTGCCAGGGTGGCCCATCTCCGGCACCGGCCACTGCAGGCCGTTCTCCTGTTCTAGGCGCTCATAGGTCATCCCCAGAAAATTGGTGGTCAGGTGGCGCATTTCGTCAAAGACCTCTTGGGCTCCTTGCACTGGCCAGGGATATCCCATCGCCCGCGCTAAAGACGCCACAATCCACAAGTCGTCCTGCGCGTCCCCCGGAGCCTTGCGCGCGGGTTTGACACGCTGCACGCGCCGCTCGCTGTTGGTGTAAGTTCCTTCACTTTCGGCAAAGGACACCCGGGCGGGAAAGACCACATCGGCCATTTCTCCAGTGGCTGTCAAAAAGATATCCTGCACCACCAGGGCATCGAGCTTGCTGAACAGGCGGCGCATGTAGTCACTGTCAGCTTCCGACTGAATAGGATTTTCGCCAATCACATAGAGTCCACGCATCTTGTCGTGGTCGATTGCCTCAAACATTTCCGTCTGGTTCCACCCGGGTTTGTCAGCCAGCGGCACGCCCCACGCCTGTTCAAACTTCTGCCGAACTGCCGGGTCGAGCACGTCTTGAAAGCCTGGCAGCCGGTTGGGCAGTGCCCCCATATCGCCTCCGCCCTGGACGTTGTTCTGCCCGCGCAGGGGGTTGAGTCCGGCGTTTGGCCGCCCCACGTTGCCGCACAGCAGCGCCAGGTTAATCAGGGAGAACACATTGTCGACGGCATTGTGGTGCTCGGTGATTCCGAGCGTCCAGCCGATCATGGCCGAAGGCGCCTGGCCGTAGCGGCGCGCCAAGGATTCGATGCGCTCGGCGGAAATTCCGGTGATGGCTGCCGCGCGCTCAGGGGTCCACCCGGCAACGCTAGCCGCAAACTGGTCAAACCCTACAGTAGCCCGTTTGACAAAGTCCTCACGGTACAGGTGATCACGGATGATGACATGGGCCATCGCATTCACCAGCGCGATATCCGACCCGACCGTAACCTGCACATGTTCGTGGGCCCGCTTGGTGGTCAGCGTCTTGCGAGGGTCCACCACGACCAGCTCCGCTCCGTTGTGCACCCCTTTCATAATGTGGTGGAAAATAATGGGGTGGGCTTCCGCCGCATTCGACCCCACTAGGAGAATGAAGGACGTATGGTGAAAATCTTCATAAGAACTTGTGCCGGCACCGCTTCCAAACGCAGTCGTGAGACCCACGACCGAAGGAGCGTGTCACGTCCGGTTGCATGAATCGATGTTGTGCGTGCCAAAGACGACTCGGGAAAATTTTGATGCCAGGTAATTGAGCTCGTTGGTGGACTTGGAACAGCTGAAAACTCCCAGCCCATTCGGCCCGTACTGAGTCTTGACGCCAGCAAAAAGTTCCGCGGCGCGCTGAAGAGCTTCCTCCCATGTGGCTGGCCGCAATTGCCCGTTCTTGCGCACTAAAGGCGTGCTAAGCCTGGTGCGTTCGGATTTGCGGATGACAGTGGCCATGCATTAACCCTCCTTCTCCTTCTATGCTCTGGCGACGGCTGCAAGCGCAGCACGCGGCAGCCTTCACCTCTTCCTCCTCATTTTACGGCAACATGCTCCATTGGTATAGCGGGAGGTCCTGCCATTTTCAGCATTGTCTAGCAAACAGCAAAGCAGGCCACTGTCTGAGGAGGCAGCGGCCCGCGGCGCCAGCGGCATGCCTTCATCATTCGCGGCAAACTGGCCGGAATCTAAGATGGCCCTCTTGCCGCGAGTTGCTTGCGCAGAGCCCGCAATTCTGCAAATTGCGTGGTGACGTCCCGCATGACCGCCGCGATGCCCCCCATCCGTGCGGATTCCCCGCGAAACAGCACGATGGTGAATTCTACCGATATCCGCGCCCCGTCTTTGCGGACCGCCGGCACCGCTAAAAGCGCCCCCGCCCCGTAATGGCTTTCTCCCGAACGCATCGTGGATTCAAACCCGTCCCAGTGGCGCCGGCGGAGATTTTCGGGAATGATGATATCGAGCGTCTGCCCTAGAGTCTCAGATTCGGCGTAGCCAAAAATTCGCTCAGCGCCGCTATTCCAGAACCGGATCTTCCCCCCCGCATCGGCGTAGACAACAGCATCCGGCATGGACTGTACGAGTTGGGCAGAGAAGTGTGCAAGATCAAAATCCATAAAAGCCGCTCCTTTTTTCTAGAAATTTCGGGGGAGGACTAGGGGGCCAGCTGCCCTGTTCCCGAGCACCCTCCCCGTCTTCACTTCGACAGAGCGCTCTTCGGATTGAGGCTCTGAATATGTCCGCTCTCGGTGCCCGCCGCCGGGTCGATAAGGCAAAGCGGGCTCCGCCGCGGCGAGAGCGTCGGTCAGAGCGTTGGTGAGCCCGGCTGCATCTTCCACGTGATAGCCGCGGCCGCCAAATGCCTCAATGAGAACGTCGTAGCGGGCATTCGGCACAAATCCTGTGGGGGAGGGGGCGGTGCCGACTTTGTCACCCTGATAAATCCCCCCGTTGTTGAAGACCAGAATCACGACGGGCAGGTGATAGCGGCACAGCGTTTCGATTTCCATTCCGCTGAAGGCGCTGTCGCCTTCAATGGCGACGACAGGCTTATTGCTCACGGTGGCCGCGCCAATGGCATCTCCCATGCCGACAATCCGTCCCGAGATGTGCGCACGGCTTTGCATGGCCAGGCGCAATGTCTCGCCGAACATCCTGCCGCCCAGGCGGACCTCCAGATCGTTTCCGGGCCGGTACACTCCATGCACATCGCGGCCAAATACTTTGCCGCCGCAGCGGCCTTCGATGCTCCCGGAGCCGCTGACCCACAGAACCATCTCCCATTCCCTGGTCCCTTGGGTAAAGCGCGAACGAATTTCTGTGCTGCACCCGTTCTCTGCCCAGAGCGGCGACTGCGTGACACCGAGTTCCCCGAATGCGGTCCCCATGAGGTTCCCTCCCCGGCTGCCCCTCTAAACATGTTCCCAGACAGGACTAGTTAACGGCTTCCGTCCACCATCAAGTGGGTACGGTCGTGCGGGACCTCTTCCGAATAGCAGCGGATATAATGCATGAAGACTTCGACGGCGGGGCTGATCTCCTCCCGGTCCCGAAAGACCATGGCCAGACGGCGGTGGGCCTTCGGCACAAGCCGCGCAACATGGATCAGCCCGGCTTTGGCCTCCAAGGATACGGTGTCCATCGGGACAATCGCGATGCCGATGCCCGCGGCGACAAATCCCAAGAGAGCATGAATGCTCGTGGCCTCGCTGACAATGCGCGGCACGAAGCCAGCGTGCTGGGCCAACCGGGCCACGGTCAGGTTGACGCTGTACCCCGGCTTCATAAACACAAAATCGCTATCGCGCAGCGACACCATGGGGACGGGGTCCCCGAGATTTTCGTCCGGGCTGGAAATGACCACCAGTTCCTCGCTCCACAGCGGTTCAAACTGCACCTTGGTGGTAAACAGGGGAAGGGGCGTCAGAGCTAAATCCACTTGGCTTTTTCTCACCTGATCGGCCAGGTGGAGAGCCTCGTTTTCCAGCACTTCAATGCGGATCTCGGGAAAGGCCCTGTGAAATGGCCGGTAGATCCTCGGGAAATGGTGAATGGACACGGGCGACAGTGGACTCACTCCCAGAATAATCTTTCCCGCAATCGCATTTCTCGCTTCTTCAATGCTCACGGGAATCCGCTTAACCTCCTGCAGCACTGTCCGGGCCTGGAGGACAGCCTTCTTCCCGCTTTCTGTCAGCGTGGCGCCACGGACGCCACGGATCAAGAGTGGGGCCGACAATTCTTCTTCCAGCTGCAAAATCTGGTTCGTCACGGCCGGCTGGGTCACCCCGAAATATTCAGCGCAAGCAGAGATGCTTCCCAGATCCGCAATCCCGATCAGGAATTCTAATTGGCGCAGAGTCATCCCCATCGCTCCCCTCATGCTGCCTCAGCAATTGTTACCCCCCATTATAGTCGAGAACGGCCTGAGGCCCATCCCCTGCTCCTTACTGCAGATATAGCAGGGAAGCCAGCGAAATATGCCGGTAAAATCCAGAAGAGCAAGCCGCCATGCCCACTTCTGCCAAGCATGCGCCGGGTTCCCCTCGGGCGCTCACTACCCCGCAGACCGCTTGTCCCCCACAAGACTACAAATCCTCCCTACGGATAGGCCGCCGCTCCCCGGTGGCCGCGCCTATAGTCCGGTCCTATAAAATTATCAAAAGCGCCGTAAAACCCCTAGCTTCAGCTATGGGGATATAAGACGCTCGCCGTCAGGGGAATTTTTGGTATTTACACACTAACCACTTGGCATATCCTATCTATGTAGAAAGAAGGTGACGAATGTGTACTTGGCACAGAGTAACCAAATCAAGGGACTCGACAAAAGTGAATACGAAGCCTTGCGGGAAATGTGCCGGTATGCGAAGAATCTCTACAACGTTGGCTTGTATTCGATCCGCCAGTATTTCTTTGCGGAAGGACGGTATTTGCGCTACGAGTCGACCTATAGGGCCGTGAAGGATAACGAGAATTACGTTTTACTGCAAGCCGGTGTGAGCCAGCAAATTCTCAAAGTAGTCGACCGCTCATTCCGTTCCTTTTTTAACCTACTCAAGAAGGCGAAGAAAGGCGAGTATCGCTTTCATGATGTGCGGATGAGAAGTTCGCATCCTGCCGATTGAGAAAGCGCGGTTCTTCAAAGTGCAATTCGTCTATGACGTGAAGGAAGAACCACAACCGACGTGGTCGGAAGACAAGGCCCTCGCCATTGATTTGGGTTTGGATAATCTCGCTACATGTGTAAACAGTACCGATGGGTCGTCGTTCATCCTCGACGGAAAACATCTAAAATCTATCAACCATCAGTACAACGTGCGTATGGCAAAGTTGCAGTCTATCCTTGATCAGCAAAAGTTACCGCGTTCTGAGCGGATGGCACGTATTACGATAAATCGCAACAATCAAGTGCGAGACTACATGATGAAGTCGGCGCGGTACATTGCAAACTACTGCCGTGCTAATGAGATTGGGACAATCGTGGTCGGTTACAATCCCGATTGGAAACGTGACTTGAACATAAGCAAGCGGAACAATCAAAACTTTGTGCAGATTCCGCACGGGCAACTCCGCAACCAATTAGAGAACCTTTGTGCGCGTTACGGCTGGCGATATGTCGAACCAGAAGAATCCTACACTTCATCGGTTCAGCGCCCCCCCATCGCTGCAAGCGTTAGCCAACAACAGGTCAGGTGCGGCACAGCGATTGGCTGCCGGACAACTGACCCCGGGAAGTCGACAGGAAAGCCGGGAGCGCCTCATACGAGGGCGCTCCCGGCTTTTGGACCACGAGTCTTAATTAATAGAGACCGAGTGTGTGCTTGAGGCGGTGGCGGTCAAATCCCACAGAAACTACGCCGTTGATCAAAATCACCGGAATCCCCCGTTCTGGGCCGCGCAGACGGCGCATTTCCGCGATGGCGGCGTCGTTGTCTAGCGAGTGATCACGGTAGCCAAAGCCGTAGGAGGATAGCAGCGCTTTCGTCCCGTTGCAGATGCTGCAGGGAGGCACCGTATACAGATCAATCGCCGGGAGCCACAACCGGTCTCCCAATCCCACCTGAACGCGTTTATCCGGGGCGGGAATGTCGACGCGGTAAGCCACAAAGTAAGCCTCAACGCTCACATCACCCAGCCATTCGGCGCGCAAGAGGTCTGTATCGCCAAGGGGACTGTCGATATCCCACACAGCCACCTGGTCATAAACTTGGTGGTCGCGCACGGTCACCAGTGCTGTGGGCAGCGGGACCACCTCTTGGGGGAGGCGCACACGGTAGGAAAACGTGAGCGCGTGGTCTCGGTGGAGCTCGCGCAGCGCCGTGGCCATGTCGTCGCTCTTAGCCACGACGACTAAGCCGCGGTCTCCCGGCATCAATCGGTGAACCACTCCGGGCGTGTGGCTGGTTTCCATTTCGGCCAGCCAACGGTTGGACTGCAACAGGCCGTTGACCAAGGTGTGGTTGCCCTCGGGGCTCCCGGGATGCACACTCATGCCCTGCGGCTTGTCGGCCACCACAAAGCCGGGCCCTTCGTACCACACGTCTAATGCCATTTCCGCAATGGGAAGCTGCGGTATTTTCTCCACAAATATCTCCTTCTTTCTCGCTCTGACCAAGCGGAGGGGAGCAGGGATTGCCACATACTCCTGCCTGTTTCCCCCATTAATTTTTACTGTCCGGCAAGCGTGTGCCTGCCGGTGGCCACATGAGTGGGCTACAGTTTGGACACCAGCGTCCGCGCCGCAATTTGCACCGGATCCCAGACATCCGAGAAGGGGGGCGCGTACGAGAGAGATCCACGACCTGGGTGACCGTCATGCGCGCGGTTACGGCCGTGGCAATGGTGTCGATCCGTTTGCCACTGCTGCTGCCGCCGACAATTTGCCCGCCCAGAACCCGGCCTGTTCCCACTTCGGCGACTAATTTCACAGTCATGGCCGACACATCCGGAAAATAGCCGAGTTTTGTCTCGGCCTGGATCCGGGTCTCCCGGGCCGCAATCCCGTGATCTTGGGCTTGGGCGAGCGTGAGACCTGTGCGGGCCACCTCGGTGGTGCCGATGCGGGCAGTGTGCGGTGGCGGGTGACGACGGCCTGCACGCGGCCGTGGGCGCTGTCAAAACCCACGACCTCTTCCTGCAGGGAGACCTTGACGCCACAGTCCGTCAGCGCCTCGAGACCAGGCCCGCCATGTCGGCGTCCAGGAACCCCGGCATGACCTGGGCTTGCTGCTCCATTAAAGTGGTCTCGATGCCCCAATGGCGCAGGTTTTCGGCCATTTCCAATCCAATATAGCCGCCCCCGACCACGACCGCCGTGCGGGGAGGATCCTCCTCGATGTCCCTGCGGATCCGGTCGCCATCCGCCAGAGTTTTGACCGAAAAATTCCGGCAGCACCCACCCCCGGCCATGGCGGCACAATGGGCACAGCTCCGGTCGCCAGGACCAGTTCGTCGTAATCTTCCCAGAATATGCGGCCATCTCCTTGCACCGCGACGCGCTGGCGCGGGAGATCGAGGGCCATCACTTCATGACCTGTGCGCACCCCAATGCCGAGGCTCCGAAACTCCTCTGGGGTGCGCGCAATTAGCTCCTGGATAGAGGGAGCCACGTTGCCCACATAATAGGGAATGCTGCAGGCGGAATAAGAGACCACTGGGCCTTTTTCAAAAGCGGTGATCACAAGCGAGGGGTCCCGCCGCTTCGCTTGTGATGCCGCGCTCATCCCGGCGCCATCCCCGCCGACAATCACAATGCGTTTGGACATGAAACTACCTCCTCAGGACTCACGGAATTGGTGAACGCTTGCCGAATATGGTGGTGACCCTGATAGAATCGTTCCGACCGGAACCCGGTGATTCAGCCCAGTTCCTCACCTTCTTGGCATGCACACAGCCCGAAAGGAGCTGACGCTGCAGACATCCCAAGCTCCACTACGGAAAGCGACCTCACTTGACTTATAATACTATACAATTTATAGTAACGCTATTCCCTTGCGGCGCCGCAATGAAAATTAGGAGGAGCTACAACCCCTGAAGGGGGGCCGCAGCTCCAGCAGAAAGATATTTTTGCAGCGGCACCGGGAGGTTTATCTAGGGGACCAACTGCGTGCAATCGAAAACATTGCTGACCGCAATTATACCGTGAAACCGCGACGGGGCGAAAGGATGGAAGTTATATTGAGAGTGGGACTGATCGTGCCCGCCGACACGCCTCCCACCGGGGGGAATGTCATGTCGGCACAGCGGCTTCAGGAAGGGTTGGCCCGCCTGCACGTGGACGCGACAGTGGACCGGTGGCATCCGCACCTGGCACCGTATGATGTCTACCATGCATGGAACGCGGTGCAAGTCGGGCAGGCACTGGTGCGCCATGGGCTCGCTCCCGAAAAAATCATTGTGACCCCGGCCAGAGAAGAAGAAGTTTCAGTCGACATCCTGGCTGCCGTCGTCTCCCGTGAGATAGTATTGCCCATCTGCCGTAAAGCGCTCCCGGGTACGTTCTGGAGCGTGGTAATACCCTGCAAACCAAAATAGCGCCGACGCCTTGGCATCAATGGCCACGTGGCCTTCCAGGCCAGGCGGAACCTCCCGCCCGCCGTCATCCACCACGGCCGCCTTAATTCCCGGCATGGCCACTCCCATAGATCCGGGTACAATATCCCGGCGCAATGCGGGCATGTGATGATTGTTGATCACCATGCCCAACTCGGTCTGGCCATAATGGTCAAAGATGGGGAGACCGAATATTTCTTCCGCCCACACGCTGACCTCGGGATTCAAGGGCTCTCCGGCGCTGGACAACACCCGCAGGTCCGTTTGCTGCGGCTGCAGTCCGGACGCCCGCATCGCGCGAAATGCGGTGGGGGCTGCAGCGAAATTCGTGATGTGGTGCTCCTTCAACAGCTTCATTACCTGCTCCGGTTCAAACGGCCCCTGATACGCCAGTGTCTCCTGGCCTAAGAGCAAGGGGCCGATGAGGCCAAAATACAGGCCGTAGGCCCAGCCGGGATCCGCCAGGTTCCAGAACCGGTCCCCTTCTTGCAGGTCCAGCCCGAAGCGCATGTATGCTTCAAATGCGGCCAGAGCCCAAATAGGGACAATCACTCCCTTGGGCTGCCCGGTCGTACCCGAAGTATAGAGCAGAATCATCGGGTCTGACCCCTTGCGCGCCGTCCACGTCCGGTAAGGCTCCGCGCCCAGCAAATCGTCAAAGGACCGGTCTTGGTCCGACTGTGCCGACGGCGCCACAACGACCAGCGCTCCTGCCCCGCCCTGCACTTTGTGCCGGTTCGCTGCATCCGTCACCACCACCCGCGCTTCGCTGTCTGACAAGCGGTAGCTGACCGCCTCGTTTCCAAACGCGGTAAACAGCGGCACGTAGACTGCCCCCAGACGCCAGGCGGCCAATGCCGTCAGCGGCAGCGGCAGCCCTTTGGGCAACAGGGCTGCCACCCGGTCGCCCGCTCCCACCCCCAAAGCTCTCAACCCTCCCGCCACACGCGCGGTCAGCTCATCCAGCATGGCAAAAGTATAGGTGGTGTCTTCCCCTGTCCCAGTCACCAGATGAAACGCTGCGCGCTCCGGCTCAGCCTGGCTGTGGCGCCCCACTAAAAGCCAGCCGGCATTGACGCCCTCTGCCCCATATTCCGCTATCCATGACAGTATCGCCTGGTGCGGATCCATTGTGCCCATATGATCGCCTCCACTGACAGTATGCCAAGCATGGGCTCCGCTCACAAACGTCTGCGGCGCGCTGCTTCAGCCGTGAAAGTGGCATTCCCCGGGCAAAACCCAGTGATTTCTACCCGGATTGGCGGGCTCTCCTGCCGAAGCCAGGCCTGGCGGTCAGGCGGGCATTTCACCTACCGCAGCGACGGGGCCACAGTCTTCAGAGACAGGGCATCCAGAGCCGGAGCGCGGGTGCCCACAATCAACGTCTGTCCAATCAACAGCGGCATGCTCGGCATGAAGGCGCCTCCTACTGCTGTCTTGTTGATCACCTGCCCGGTTTGTGCGTTGACATCCCACAGGGTTCCGCCCCCATCCCCTACCAACAGCTGCCCGTCCACGTACAAAGGAGCCTGGGTAATTCCTTGGTGATTGAGCCCGTTGCTCCAAAGCACGGCACCGGTATGCGCATTCAGCGCGTAGAGGGTCTTCGTGATGGGGTTGCCGAGGTACAAGACGCCCCCGTGAAATACGGGAATTCCCGACTCATTGCTGGCCCGCCCGCTTGCGGAAAAGGGCAAGGGGCCCGACCCCAAGGCTCTTTGCCACACGATCTGACCGGTTGTCCTATTAAGGTCCACCGCATAAAATTCATTGCGCCCACCCGTGGTCTTGACAGCTTCCGTATAGACGTTGTTTCCTGCCAGCAGGGGCGGGCAGTCATCCACCGCCCCAGAAGCCCCGGGAATCAAGGTGCTCCACTGCACACTCCACCGGGTCAGATTGACGGAGTAAAAATTATACGGATACGCTCCGCCAAAATACAACAGGCCATGCGATACCACGGGTGAGGACATGCTCACATAGCTGGGGATAGCCAGTGTGCGCATAATCTGACCCGTGGCGGGATTGATTTCCATCAGCTGGTCCGAACCGCCCACGGCATACAGATTCCCATGCCAGAACACCGGCGTCGGCATATCTTCCCCGGCGGTGGTGTCCTGCCAGAGAATCCGGCCGGTCTTGGTGGACAGGGCAACCAGACTGCTGCTCCCGGTGCCGCGCACGGCACTGTGTCCCGCCGCCGGCACATGGGCGAACAAACTGTTGCCTGTGCCGACATACACCGTGCTGCCAACCACCAGGGGCATCGTCATCACTTGATTGGTCATTTCGGTTGTCCAGAGCGGCCGGCCATTTTTAATGTTCAGCGCCACCACCATATACGGCGCCGTGACGGTGCCGCCATACACTACCCCTCTCACCGCCACCGGATTCATGACCGCACCCCCGTCATAGGTCCAGTGCACATCCAAAGGCTCTTGGATCATGCCGGGGACCGGGGTGTGGGTCGCATCAATGCCGAACATGGTCGCGGACGGCAGCCCGTAAGAGCTGAGCTGCCCGCCATCCACAGCAAAAACGCTCAGCCGGACCGTCAGCGCTAAGGCAATCAGCAGCGCCACGACATAGAAAAACGGACCGAACGATCTCCGCGACACCCGTGAGACAGCCATAACTCTCCCCCTTTTCCTCAAGGAGGAGTGTACCAGCGCCACCTGAATCTCGCCTGAACTGCGGCTGAATGTTGCCTGAAAGCGTGTACCACCATCCTCTTGAGCCACTGCAAGAGAAAAATTCAGGGAATGCACAGCCGGAATTTGCGCCGCCATTTCCATAATTCCCTCCGAGCGGACGAGGTTCGAAACGCCCCAATGATATCTTGACGAGTCCCAGGGGAGTGCCTTGTTGGCTGAGGCGTTTCAATACCGGATATGAGGACGGCAATTACAGCGTTCCCGCCGGACATATGAAGGCGCCGAATCAGCCAGGTCGGCTATGATCCGGGAAGCCGAAGAAGAATGCGGCATAGGGATTGCCCCATAGGACTTGGAGGTAGTCGGCGTAATGCACCGACGGGCGGGACGAACGGATAGATTTCTTTGTGGCAGGGAATCGTTGGAGTGGGGACCACAAATGCGGTGAGTTACGGTGGTCTCGCTCCCACCGGCTGCCAACCAATACTAGCCCCTATGTGAAGCAGGCCATCGAACACTACAGACACGGCCAGTGGTTTGCCAGTTTCGGGCGGGAGTAAAGCAAACGCTTGGCAGATGCGCAGGGGACCTCAAGACAACAAGGCCAGTCTGGTCCTTGGGTCGAGACCCAGCTCAATTCGACTGAGGAATTTCGTCCCGGTATGCTGAAGATGGGATGTCAGGCCTAACGGGACGAAGCCGTTCCACAGCCCCTCTATTGGCTTCCCCCGGCGCTTCGCTGGAAGGTCATCCGCCGATAGGCCCTGGGAAAGCCAGTCTGCGCTCCTCACGGAGCAGGGCGCCCGCCCAGCCGCCTTACATGAAGCGGGCCGCACCAAAGAGCAAAGCTGAAATCAACTGCAGCCGGAAAGCCTGCCAGTACCGCAAACGGGGCCAGCCAAAGAGCTGCGGCAAGGTGAGATTCCACAGCCACATCAACAGTGCGGGAAATACAAAAAGAAGCACCACCAACAGCAAAACAACAGTGGAAGCCATGCCTCTGAACCTGCCCACGGCTAAAGCCGGGGGGTTCTAAAAACCTCTACCGTCACACTCTCATCGGCTCTCGCTCCCACTTGCGCAAGA
>DAIDDL010000031.1 GCA_027309085.1 Sulfobacillus sp. | reverse complement strand
TTGCGATCACCACGGCTGCATTGTGGTCCGCATTATCCGTATGTCCGCAGCGTTGACAGACAAACTCGGCTTGGGTCTATTGGGTGTCTGGGTTTTCAGTTACGTGACCGTCTACACCTTTGCCGCAGGCCTCACATCCCTTTTAACGGCGCTCAAATTTCCCCCATCGGAGGCCGGCCTCATTGCGGCGGTGGGCGGCATAGGATTTATCATGAGCGCAGCGTTCGCTTACCGTTACAGCGAGAGGCTGGAACGCCGCACCTGGCTGCCCACTGCGGCCGCGCTCACCATTGTGGGAGGAGCTTTGATGGTGGTGGCGCTGACGAATGTATCATGGAGCATGGTGGGAGCGGTTGTCCTGTTCTTTGGGTTCAATTTGTGGATGCCAATGGCGTACAGCTGGTCCACGGAGAACTATCCGACCCGGGCTTTTGCCCTCATTATCGGGTTCCTGGTGGTCGGCGCGATTATCGCCCAGTGGGGGGTCAGAACCCGGGGTCAGACACTGGACGAAATTTCTCCTTAAATTCGAGCACCCGGCATCCACGGGTTTGACCTAGGCGCCGCGGCTGTCCCCTCTGGGCTTAGAGCCCGAAAGGGACAGCCGCGCGGCGTTGTGCCTCCCCGAGGCCACCAGCAACCGCCGGGATGTCGCCCTATTGTGTCCACACCTTCGTACCAAGGCCTCTACTGGCCCGGTGCCTTGACGGCCCGGTAGCGTGGCATGAGAAAGCTCAGCAAAAAACTCAGACTGCTGGCCCCAACGAGGCTGGCATACAGAATTCCGATAGAGGCTGGACTCCTGAAGGCGTCGGCGATCACCACGGACGAGGCCATGGTGCCCACATAGCGCAATAAGCTGTAGAGACCGGAAGCACTGCCCGCTTGGCTCGCAGGCGCCAATTCCAGGACCACCTGCTGCAACAGCACATTGCTGACAGCAAAACTTAATCCCAGGAGCGCGAGCGCCACCCCAACCCACAGAACCGGCGCCCTATTTCCCAGCCACAGTATTAAAGATGCCACCACCAAAATCCCACTGGCTCCGAGCACCGGCATCCGGCGCGCCCGCCGGCGGGCGGCCCGTCCTCCCACAGGGGAGGCTAGGGCCATGGTTCCCGCAAAAATCAGCAGCATGAAGCCGCTGGCGGTGACCGAGAGATGCCGTCTGGTTTCCAGCAACACCGGAATACCGTAAAGAGCGATGTACATCACCAAGTTGGTGACAACAGTGACGGCCCCAGCGACCGAAAATATGGGGTGTTTAAACCACCGTACGGGAATAACAGGGCGGGCCTGGCGGGATTCCACTGTAATCAACAGGGCCAGCACTGCTACCGCGCCAGCGCCTAAAGCCGCATCCATCGCAGGCGGCACTGCCCCGGTGCTCCACAGGAGGAGAAGCACCATCAAAATGCTGAAGAGACTGCTGCCCCACAAATCCCAGCCACGGCTGACCGTTGCCTGTTCCGGAGCGTCATCCGGCACACTCAGCCACAGCAGGAGCCCGGCGGCCAACGCTATGGGGATATTCAGCCAGAATATTGCCTGCCAGCCAAATTCGGCTATGAGCAACCCTCCCACTGCCGGCCCGACCGCCAGTGCAATGCCAGCCGCCATGCCAATCCATCCCAGCATCAACGGCATACGGTGCTGCTGCCACCTCCGAACCAGCCCGATCGCATTGGGAAAAACCATTGAAGTGCCCACCGCCTGCACAACTCGCCACGCTACAAAGACCCACAGATTCTGAGACAGAGGAGCCAGCACCGCTGTCAGCAGCACCAGCGCGAGACCGACGTAAAGAAATTTGCGGTAACCCAGGCGGTCCCCCAGGCTGCCCATGATAGGCTGTGCGACAGCACTCCCCAGATAATATCCTGAAACAATCCACGTAATTCCGGAGGACCCGCTGTGCAAGGCTCTCAGTAGCACTTCCAGCCCCACGGAAATAGTGGCGGAGTTCAAGGGATTCAGCACAACGGACAGCAATATGGCTGGCGTGAATCCCCACTTTAGCGCTTGCGGCGGCACCGGCCTGCCCTCGGTCAAAACATCCACCCTTTCCTCACGCGTCAACCGCGCTTCATTGGGTATTCTAGCAGATAACGTCCAGAATTCCCTGCCAACCCCGGTTCCGCCGACAGTGCTAGCGGTGCGCGGGCGCAACGCGTCCACAGCCTGTATGCAGCCCGCGGATTGCGGGGCTGTTGGATTTCAACCGACCACACAGGCCGCCCACAGAAATGGCGCCACCACGATGCCCTGAGTGGACAGTTAGAGGGAAATCCAGCAGGAGACATGACCAAGACGGTTAAGAACAGCCCAGTTAACAGGAAAGGGGATACGCCCAGCGGTTGGTCGCATGTTCTTAACTCAACGCCCTGACTGGCGGCGCTGTCTACGGGATGGTGGGGGTTTCGCGGTTGGGCATGAATATTCTTATATCTTAATCTGATAAACTTTGAATGTTTCCATTTATGCTGATTGCAGTATGATAACAGGGAGGGGAGGGACCGTTACGGACGCGATGTACGACTTTAAAGCAGAACTTTACAAGACGCTCGGTCACCCGGTGCGGCTTCGGATCCTAGATCTGTTGAGGCCCGGTGAACAAACCGTCACCGAACTGCAGCAGGCCCTAGCCATTGAGGCGTCATCAGTCTCGCAGCAGCTCTCCGTATTGCGCTCGCATCACCTGGTCGACGCCAGAAAGAGCGGGACCAACGTCTTCTATACGGTGCGGGACCCACTGGTGTTCAGTCTGCTCGATATTGCCCGCACCATTTTTGAAAATCAAGTAGAAAATATGAATTCACTGCTGAAAGCCAATCGACAGTCAGAGTGAAGGACGGCCGCACTGCGGCCGACACCACAGAATGGAGAAGGGGCACCAATGCTGATTGTCTGGGTCTTGGTAAGTGGGCTGATTGTCTCGGGATTCGCTTTTCAGCGGACGTTGTCGACCAGTTTGACGCTGGTGTTAAGTTTGGCTATTTTGGGGATTGCGGTGTTGGGACTTTGGGGAGCATGGACACCGGCGCTCTCCGGCCCGGAGCTGGCACTGACACCTCTGCGTTCATGGTTTGTGCTGGTACTGGGAGTGGTAGCCGCCATGTCATCCTGGTATCGCTTTGGATACCGCCAGCACGATGAGGCGGCCACGGCATTTTGGCTACCCATTTTTCTCGTCAGCATGCTTGGCGTGATGACGGCTCAAACTGTGTGGGTGTTTATGACGGCATGGGAAGTGATGGCGATTACCTCGTTCTTTCTCGTCGTGTCGCATCATGACCGTCCGGGTGTAATCAAGGCAGGATTTATTTATCTTGTCATGTCGCAACTGAGTGCCATGGCCATTTTATCCGGATTCCTGCTCATGGCCGCGCAGCTGCATTCGATGCACTTCACGGTTTGGGCAGCCGAGGCAAAGTCTCTGCCACTGGGAATGAAAAGCTGGATTTTCGGACTGCTGGGCCTGGGCTTTGCCATTAAGAGCGGGGTGATTCCCTTTCATGTCTGGCTGCCCCGGGCTCACCCCGTTGCCCCCGCTCCGGTGTCCAGCCTCATGTCAGGCGCCATGATCAAGCTCGGCATTTTCGGGATCGTCCAATTTCTGCTAATAGACTTGGGAACCACCAATATGGTCTGGCCAATCGTACTGCTGACGGCAGGCGCCGTGTCAAGCCTGCTAGGAGTGCTCTATGCCCTCATGGAGCATGATCTGAAAAGACTCCTGGCCTACCACAGCATCGAAAACATTGGCATTATCCTATTGGGGTTGGGGGTGATGGACTTAGGCATTGACTGGCACCGTCCCACCCTGACGGTGATCGGACTGGTGGCTGCCCTCTTCCACACCCTCAACCACGCCATTTTCAAAAGTCAGCTCTTTCTTGCCGCCGGAGCAGTAGAACAGCACACCGGCACCCTCGACATGGAACACTTAGGAGGATTAGTCCGCACGATTCCCGCGGTGGCCATCGGATTTGTGATGGGGTCAATGGCGATAAGCGCCTTGCCTCCCTTTAACGGTTTCATCAGCGAGTGGCTGACTTTCCGGGGGCTCTTGTCTATTGTCAGCCACTCGCCCGCGCTGTGGGGGGTCTTTGCCCTCGGTGTGGCATTGGTGCTGGGACTGACGGGCGCGCTGGCTGGGATGTGTTTCGTTAAAGCGTCCGGGGTGATTTTCTTGGGACAGCCGCGCCAGCAGGTGAAACAGGCAGCCGTCCCCAAAAGCATGAGCTGGCCCATCTTGGGGCTCGCTCTCGCGTCTTTGGGCCTGGGCATCTTTCCCGGCCCGATGGTCCGCATCATCGCCGGTCTGGAACCGGGACTGTCCGTGCACGCCACGATGGTGCTCCTGCCTCTGCACGTGTTGACGCTGGCGGTCGTACTGGTCGCAGCCGCCGCCGGCTTGGCCCTGCTTTCCCGCTTCTGGGAGGCCCGGGAAGTGCCGCGATGGGCGTGCGGGAGGGAAGCAGCCCCTTCCATGCAGTTCTCGTCCTCATCCTTTACGAAAGCCGTGCGGACGACATTTGCTTTCATTTACCAACCGCACCGCAATTTGGCTCGTGCGGGCCGCTACCCGCGTGACTTTCCGGCCCGGCTGGTGTATAGGGGCGGCACCACGCCGACCTGGGAACGGTATCTCTACCGGCCCGGCTACCGCCTGGCCTGGACCCTTTCGCAGTACAGCACACGCATCCAGGCTGGCCCCGTGCGGCTGTACCTGAGCTATCTGCTTGTGACCATCGGCATTATGCTGTTGGCGTTGCATTGACATCGTAAGGAGGCGTGCGTCGTGTTGTGGCTGGTTCAAATCATTGGCACTGTACTCGCGGTCGGGCTGGCCCCGCTGTTCGTAGGCGTGGCCCAGACAGTTAAAGCGCGTCTGCAGGGCCGGAAAGGTCCCTCCGTGCTGCAGGGATACTGGGTTTTGGCCAAGACCTGGCACAAAGAGACAACGGTGCCCCAGTATAGTTCGTGGGTATTCCGTCTCGCCCCCAGCATTAGTCTGGCAGCACTGCTCGTCATAGCCGCGATGATCCCTTGGGGCGGCACGGTGCCGCAGGCTTGGCCGCACAACCTTTTGGCTGTGTTCTTCCTGCTGGCTCTGGAGAGATTTTGGTTAGGGCTGGCAGGGATGGACAGCGCGGGCACATTTGGCGGGCTGGGCGCCAGCCGGGTGACAACGTTAGGCACGGGAATTGAACCGGCGCTGCTCGCATCGTTCGGCATTTTATGGGTCCTCAGCGGGCATACCAGCATTCAGCCTATCGCGCCGGAATTGGAGCGCATGACCTTGGGCGTGCTGCCATGGGGGCTCGCTGCACTAAGTTACGCTCTGGTAGTGCTGGCAGAAGCGGGCAGGCTTCCGGTCGACAATCTCGACACGCATTTGGAGCTGACCATGATGCATGAAGCTACCATTTTGGAATACAACGGACGATTTCTGGCCGAGTCCCAACTGGGCATCGCCATCAAGCTCACGGCGATAATCGGGCTGGGCTGGGTCTGGCTGGGCCCGCAGCTCGGGTCCCCCTGGGCCAATTTGGGGCTCAGGCTGGTTGAGGTGCTCATCTCGAGCGCGGGCTTGGGATGGGTGGAAAGCCGTTTTGCCAAACTCCGCTATTTCCAAGTGCCCACATACCTGGCTATGGCGGCTGGAATTGGGATGCTAGCCTTTTATCTCGTCGTGTCAGGAGGGATCACCTAAGATGGCTACTGCCGGACTCTTTGTGTTTTTAGCGGCCTGCGGCTTGCTGTGGTCGCGCAACATGACCCATGGCGTGTGGTTTTTAGCCGCCGAAGGACTGGCCTTGACGGTCATGGTGTGGACATCCGGGCCGCTGACAGCGGCTACCCTCGGGATAGGATTCGCCACGCTGGCCGTCAAATCCGGAGTAATCCCCGGCGCTATGCACCGGGTGATTAGCCAGTGGCCCACCGAGTACCGCCAGGACCAGCCGCTGCCATTTTGGGCCTATCTTGTAGCGGCGGGGCTGGTGCTGGCGGTCGGCCACGTCATCCAGCTGCTAAGTCCCAGCGGGCTGATCCTGCACCGCGCGCTGTTTTTCTACGGATTGGCGAGCATCCATTTGGGACTGTTAATGGTAGTTAGCCGGCGTCACGTGCTGTCCCAGGTGGCGGCCCTCGTCGGGATAGAAAACGGCTTGGTGGTCCTGGCCGCGTCCGTCGCCGGGGCGCTGCCGACATTTATGGAACTGGGCATGCTGGTCGACCTGCTGGTGGCGGCGGCAATTCTGGTATGGATGAGCCGCCGCATCCACCGGCAATTCAAATCGACCGACATTGTGGCACTGCGCCGGCTGAGGGGGTAAGCATATGAATGTAGAATACTTCGCAGGACCTCTAGGGGTGATAGTGCTGGCGCTGGCGGGCCATTATCTGCGGTGGCCGCGGGTGCCGGAAATCATCGCCGTCTGGGTCAGCGTCACTCTAATTGGCACCGGACTGCTGTCGTATCAGGGAATCTTGGTCGGAAATTGGCCAGCCATTTTAGTCATGATCGTCAATTTGATCGCTGCCACCAGCGCGTGGGACAGCATCCCGTGGGGCCATGAGCACCCGAATATGCGCCGGCGCCGCTATTACGTGTGGTGGCCTCTGTTCTGGACGGCCCTGATTGCCATTGCCCTGGCATCCAATTTGGCTGTGGCCTGGCTGGCCATTGAATTCTCGACGCTGGCATCCGGAGCCTTGATTGTGGAAATGGGGTCCCGCCGGGCGTTGGAGGCCGCATGGAAGTACATTGTGATTGCCTCCGTCGGGCTGGCGCTGGGGCTCATTGGCATTATCTTTGTGTATGGGAGCCTGCGGTACCAGGCCATGGGCTGGAACACCCTGAACTATTCCAACCTGGCTCACGTCTACCGGCACATTCCCCTCATTGTGCGGGAGGTGGCCACCATCTTTGTGGTCAGCGGCATAGGCACCAAAGTGGGCATGGTGCCGTTCCACACCTGGCTTCCGGATGCGCATTCAGAGGCTCCGTCTCCTGTCAGCGGCCTGCTGTCCGGCCTCTTGCTGGGCCTGTGCCTCATCACCATTGTCCGTTTCATCCAGGCCGTCCCCTTGCCTTCCAGTGTGAGTTTTTCCGGCCCGCACCTGTTGCTGGCATTTGGGACTTTGTCACTGGTGGTCGGCTCTCTGGCTTTATTGGTCCAGCGCGATATCAAACGGCTTTTGGCATATTCCACCATTGAGCAGGTCGGCATCATGGCCATCGGCTTTGGCATCGGGACCCCCTGGGCTGAAACAGCAGCGTTGCTGCAGTTCGCCTTTCATGCCGTGATCAAGTCCACCCTGTTTTACACGGGCGGCCACCTGTCCGTGGTCTACCATTCGAAGCGTCTAGACAAAATCACAGGAATAGCCCGGGATCACCGGACCTTGGCTGTGGTGTGGGCTACAGGCATTCTGGCTTTGGCTGGGCTGCCGCCTTTAGGTTTGGCCTACAGCGAATGGATGATCCTGCAAGCCTTGTGGCAGAACAATGCTCTGGCTCTGCTCATTATACTCACGGCGGCCCTTGTCCTGACGTTCGCGGCCCTGCTGTACCACCTGCTGCGCGGATTGTGGGGAGGACTCGACGTCTCTCCTTCCGCTGTAGGCCTGGCCGCGCGGGAGAGCGCCAGCAAAATGTCCGGGCCAGAAACGGCAACAGCGGAAGGAGGCCAGCACTGATGGCCACGCCGATAAATATTTTAGAAGAAACGGGATGGATTGATTTTAACCGTCAGCAGAAACAATCGGGGGCTCAGTTGCTGGCGCTTACAGCGTTTCGAGATAGGCAGATAAGGAGCCACTGGCTGGAGCCGGACGGCCGCGTGGTTTCGGCAACATTTTTGTGTAGGGGGGAACACTTTCCCTCATTGAGCCCGCATCTTCCCGAAGTGGCGTGGGATGAGCGGGAGATTCACGATCTGTTTGGGTATATTCCCGTGAACCACCCCGACCTCCGGCCCCTTATCCGCACCCCCAGGTGGCCCAGGCACTTCCACCCCCTGGTTGCGGATCTTGCACGGACTCCCGTCTGGGAAGACGCAGAGCCGGACAACCCCGCCCGGGAAGTGGAAGGGGAGGGGGTCACCATCATGAAAGTCGGGCCCACCCATGCCGGCATTATTGAATCTGGTCATTTTGTATTCAGCATTATGGGAGAAAATGTGCTGCACATGGATTTGCACCTCTTCCAAAATCACCGTGGGGTGGAAGCCGCGCTCCAGGGTCTGGACCTGTCTTTGGTGCCGCCTCTAGTCTCCCGGATTTGCGGGGCGGACACGGTGTCCCACCAAGCCAACTGGGCCATGGCTGCCGAACAGCTAGCCGGACACCAGCCCTCCGAGACCCTGGTGCGGCAGCGTGTGCTGCTTCTCGAATCGGAGAGGGTCCTGAGCCATCTGAACGACTTGGCGCAAATACCGGCCGGTGTCGGCTTTCAGGTCGCCAATCAGCGCGCCCTGGCCATGAAGGAAACCTGGCAGCGGGGCCTTTTCAGCCTTTTCGGCCACCGGCTGCTCTTTGACACCATCACCCCGGGTTGGACAGCCACAGCGCAAATGGCCGATTTGATCACACTGATCGATGACGTGAATCAAACATGGCGGGGGTGGCGCACATTCGTTGAAGGCCACCACGGCTTCCAGGACCGCATGCGGGACACGGGGACAGTCAAGCGGGGAGATGCTGACAGGCTGGGCGCTCAAGGGGTTGCGGGCCGGGCTTCGGGCCTCGCCTTTGATGCCCGCTCACTCAGTCCGTGGTATCACGATCTCGCGGTTCACACGTCCACCGATGCGCATGGGGATGTTGCGGCGCGTTTCAGGGTGCGTCTGGATGAAGTGGAGGAGTCGTGGCGGCTACTGCGCAAACTGGCCACCAAACTCTCCCAGGAATCCGCACAAGACGTCGAGTGGCAGCCTCCTCAAGACCTTTGCGGCGAGACGGTGGCCTTTACAGAGTCGCCACATGGCCTTAATGTGCACGTGGTGGCCCTGGAGAACGGAAAGGTGACCCGCTATCATATCAGACCGGCAACTTTCCGGAACTGGCCCGTGCTGGCACTGGCCGTCTCCGGAACGGCAGTCGGGGATTTCCCCCTGATCAACAAGAGCTTCGAGCTATGCTACAGCTGCAATGACCGGTGACTAGAGAAGACGGGAGAGGAGAACCTATGAAACGAGCCCAGAAGTCTTTACAGTTCCGCCACCTTGATGCCGGCAGCTGCAACGGCTGTGAACAGGAACTCAACGCGCTGACTAGCCGCTTCTACGACATTCAGCAGCAGGGCATAGACATTGTCGCCTCACCGCGCCATGCAGATTCCCTGGTCGTAACGGGCCCGGTAACCGACACAATGTTAAGGCCGCTGGGCAAGGTCTGGGAAGCAGTGCCTGGCCCAAAACTCCTCATTGCGCTCGGGGACTGCGCAGCGGGATGCGGGGTATTCCAGGCGGCGTACGCCAGCCACGGAGGAGTCGCCGGCTCCTTGAAGGAGCCCGATGTGGTTATCCGGGGATGCCCGCCGACCCCGCAGGACATTCTCGACCAACTGCTGCGCATCACGGCAGCCAAAGACCCGGGACCCAAAGTCTGATCTCAGAAATCCCATCCCCCAAAAACCAGTGCGCAAACCCTCGCCCCCCCGGGGTGAGGGTTTGCGAGATCCTGCCGCCCGTCTTGGCTGACTTTCAAAACATCCGCGCGGAGAGGGGCCGCATTTCTGCTTCTTTTTGAAAGCGCATGCGCTCAGTCGTTAGACGAGAGGGAACGCCCTGCCTGCGCAAGGCGTTCTGGATGCTTGATTTTCAGTCGCCAGGCCGTCAACAGACCCCATGCGATGTATGCGAAGGTGAGATACAGAAACAAATTGACAGGCCACGGCGGCATCGGGAAAATGGTCGATGCCAAGGGGATAGCCATCACCAGAGCTCCCAGCAGAGAGGGAAGGATTCCCACGACCCACCCCATGTGATAATGCTGACTGTCCTTCCACCACATCTTCACCCAGGCCAGGTTGACTGACACGTACAGCGTCAGTCCCAGAACATCTGCTGCGGCCACCAGATAACTGAAGCCTTCGGGATAGGGTTTGACAAACAGTCCTAGCGCCACAATCAACAGGCCTGATACCCCGGCCATCACCAGCATGGCGTGATGTGGCGTCGAAAAGCGTTTATGGGCCGCCGCAAACCACGAGCTGATGACGTGATCCCGCCCCATCGTGTAAATCACGCGGGCGCTGGCGTTTGCACTGGCTAGGGCAATCCCCAACGCTGAAGCCATCCCGGCCAGTTCCACCGCAACCGCCATCCAAGGCCCGACAAACCGGATCGCCAGAACGCTTAAGGGAAGGGAGGCCGTCTGCAGCAGCCTGCCGTTGCCCACACCGTACCCGATGGCAATCGCGTACGCCACCAGGATATAGAGCACACCGCCGATCGCAATAGTGGAAAATATAGCCGCAGGAATGGTCCGGAACCGTTCCAGAGTTTCCTCGGCCACGGTCGCGGAGGCTTCAAAGCCAGCAAACGCGCCGACGCCGTACAGCATGCCAAACACGATGCCCACCCACTCATTTTTGGCGCGCCCGGGCGAGAACACCGCCCAGGTATTGCCGTGAGCCCCACCCTTCCAGATGATGGAGACGGCAAGGGCGGCAACGATCAGGGTCTCGAGCACAATCAGCACCAGGTCGGCCCGCGACGATGTGCGGATGCCGCGGATGACCAGGTATGTTACGGCTGCCAGAGCCACCACAGAAAAAATGAGCCATGATATGCGGATCCCAAAAACCTGTGCGGTAAAGCCTTGCGAAAAATATCCGAAGACCAATAAGTTGGAGGGCAGCGCCAGTCCATAGGCCAGGAACAGCATCCACCCGGACAGAAACCCGAAGACTTTGTTAAAGGCCACGCTGTTGAAGGTATAGGCAGCTCCCGCGGAGGCAAACCGCTTGACAAAATGCAGAATAGAGGCCGCCGTTAAAAATGACGCGATCATGGCCAAGACAAAAGCCAGGGGAACCGCTGTTCCCGTAAATTGCGCCATCGCTTGCGGGAGAAAAAGCACGCTGGCAGCGGGTGCCATATTGCCAAATGATATGGCAAAAGCGCCCCAAAACTTGATGCTCCCCGGCTTCAGCGCCGGCGCAGCTGTGGTCGTTAGGTCCGGCATGGGCTAATCGATGTCCTTTCTTGGCCGTGTGGGCCTGGCTGCCTGACAGCATTCCCTCACTGAGGGCACCTCGCTGCCGCCTCTGGCGCGCACGCATAAAATCACTCCGCGGTCATAGGTTACCAATCACGGCCAGACTTTTGAACAGGACCCGTGCCCCGCAATACCTTTTCACCCTCCAACTCCCCGCCTGGTGGACGTCCGGCATGAAAGGACACCGGATGCACAAAAAACCCTGGCTCCATGCATCAGCCTGCGAGGGCATGAGCACAGGCCAAGGTTCTAGGCAGTGCGTCCCACTGTCTGGGACGACACTGCATCAGCGCATGAACAATGCCAGAACGCTGCCCATGGTGAGAGAGAGGAAGACCACTGCTATCACCAAGGCCACAATTTTTTGCCATAACGGCATGGGCTGCTGCAAAGAGTCCTGGCGATCTTTCTTTGGTGAACGCATACAAATCTCCTCTCAGCACGGAGTCCCTACAAATTGATCCTGCATAAACGATATCACAACATGAAAAGATTTGGGTGTGGCTTTGTAGAGGGACAGAATCTCTCCCAGTCAGGGACCTTTCCGCCCGCATGGCCATGTACAGGCGCTGGACCAAAGCCTCATCATTCGGGCATGGGGAACATCGAGAGTCAAATGAGCGACCCGGTCTTGAAGAAAGCGGTCCACACGCGGGAATTTCTTTTTAGAACTTGCAAACCTACTGTAGAGAGGATGACGCGGAAGCTCTAAAGAAAGATTCCGCACGTCTGGGAATCGATTCCAGTTGCCGGCTCGAGTACCGACGTCGGACCTGCCGATGCTAAATGTCTCTGCCGGCCAACCACCCGCGTCCCCGAATCCTGGCTCAATGGCTCTTGAGTATACCGTAACAGGAAACAAGAGGCTGCGCCTCGAGTGGTCAGAGTGTCCTCAGCAAGGGATTTAAACCGTGGGGCTCAACACAGGAGACCTGTGTAAAGTCAACAGCGTTCTTGCAGGTGCCACACTGACGGACCCGGTACGGGCTCAGGCGCTGGAGGACCTTTCCGCCTCCCTACAACTCCGGCCTGTCCGGCGTCCCATTCCTCAAGTACTCCTGATATTCCTCCCGCAACGCCCTTTTTAGAAATTTTCCTACCGAGGTTTTGGGAACCTCCTTAACAAAAATAATGTCGTCCGGCAGCCACCACTTTGCAAAATGTGGCCGGAGAAAATCCATAAGCTGTTCTTTTGTGACATCACCCGCGTCCCCCTCATGACGCACGGCAAATGCCAGGGGACGTTCATCCCATCGAGGATGCGGGACTCCCACAACGGCCGCCTCGAATATGGCGGGATGCGCCATCAGCGCATTTTCGAGGTCAACAGAACTTATCCACTCGCCACCAGATTTGATCAGATCCTTCGTCCGGTCCACCAAACGAATGAACCCCTCAGCATCAATGGTCGCCACGTCTCCCGTATGCAGCCACCCGTCCTTAAAGGCGTCGGAGCTGCGGTCATCGCGGTAGTAGCTATCAGCAACCCACGGGCCGCGCAGGAGCAGTTCTCCCATATGCTGGCCATCTTGCGGCACATCGCCCTGGTCATCGACCAGACGCACCTCAATCCCCGGCACAGCATAGCCCTGGCTGGCTTGTATACGGTAGCGCTCCTCCGCCGGAAGAGACTGCTGTGAGCGCTTGAGGCGGGAAAACACGACCAAAGGAGAGGTTTCAGTCATGCCGTAAGCATGGGCAAAAGGAATGCCGAAGCGCTCTTCGTAGGTGCGAATCAGCGACAGCGGCGCTGCGGACCCGCCGCACAGGACCATTCGCAAATCGGTGGACCGGGGCTGCGCCACCAGCTCTTTCAGCACGCCCATCCAAATGGTCGGCACACCGGCCGCCAACGTCACTCGCTCCGCTATCATAAGTTCCACCAAGTCGGCAGGGCTGGGGGAAGGCCCCGGGAGGACAATATTGGCCCCAAACCAGACCGCTGCAAAGGGCAGTCCCCAGGCGTTGGCATGAAACATGGGCACAATGGGCATGGCTGTGTCGTTTTCTGATAAACCGAGGGTGTTGGCGAGCCCCATGGCCATGCTGTGCAGATAGATGCCGCGGTGCGAATAGACCACACCTTTAGGATTCCCAGTGGTGGCGGATGTGTAGCACAGACCCATGGCTTGATTCTCATTCAAGTCCGGCAGTGCGGGCAGCGCCCCGCTGGCCTCTTTCAGCAACTCTTCATAGTCATAGGCTGGCGCCAAATGCCCTGCGGAAGCCTCCCGGGATTCGTCATCCAAGATCACGTAGGCCTTGACGCTCGGCAGACGCTCCCGAAGTGACTCAATGACTGGCACCAGCGTCGAGTCGACCAGCAGCACTTTGTCCTCAGCATGGTTGATGATGTAAGCGATATGCTCTGCTGACAACCTGATATTGACCGTGTGCAGCACGGCACCAACCATCGGCACAGCAAAATACGCCTCCAAATGCCGGTAGTCGTTCCAGGCAAATGTGCCGACCCTGTCGCCCGGCTTAACCCCAAGGGAAAGAAGAACGTCCGCCAGTTGGCGGGTTCTCTGACCGAATTCTGCATAATGGTATCTAAATACGCCGTGAGACGTTCGGGACACAATATCCTTGTTCGGAAACAGTCCTTGCGAATACTCAAACATCGCGCGCAACGTTAAAGCCCCGTTCATCATCAGTCATTCCTCCCCATACATTGTCTTTAGGCACGTCCCATCAAACCGCTTGAGCCTCATGGCCGGGAAATGGCTGTGGCCACTCTTATCATAGTGATTTATAATCACCATAGACAGTATAGTTCGCCAGTTGCGGAAAAATCGACGGTTCTGGCCTCGTGAGAAGGTGAAATGCACCGTGCTGCTAGAAGGAATTCGGATTATTGACTTTACCCGGTTGTTGCCCGGGCCATATGCTACCCTCCGGCTCGCCGACATGGGGGCCTCCATCATTAAAATCGAAGACCCGCCTCACGGCGACCCAGCGCGCTATATGGGACTCCAGATTGGAGGGACGGGCGCGGTATTCTTGGCCAATAACCGCAACAAGACAAGTGTCGTCTTAGACTTAAAGGATGCGCAAGATCTGGAACGAGCCTGGGCGCTGATTCAAGCCGCCGATGTCGTTATCGAGGGATTCCGTCCAGGGGTGGCGGACAGACTGGGCATCGGCTATGCCAAGGCCTCCGTGCTGAATCCCGAGGTTATCTATTGCTCGTTGGAAGGCTATGGCCGTCAGGACCCTATGAGTGCGATGGGCGGGCACGATCTCAATTTCATGGCCCTCAGCGGAGTGCTGTCGCTTTTGCCCGACGCCCAGGGCCATCCCGTCATGCCCCACATTCAGTGGGCGGACCTGTTGGGAGGGATAGCCGCCTGTGAGGCCATCTTGGCCGCTCTCGTGGCTCGCGGCCAGACGGGCCGGGGACAGTATGTCGAGGTGGCCATGGCCGACGTGCTGTCGGGGTTGCTAACCACCCACGTGCTGGTGGAACAGGCCACCCATTCAGATCACGGCCTCGATGAACTGAACGGGAGCCGGGTCTGTTATCATCTCTACTCCACGGAAGATGGCCGCGATGTCGCCTTAGCGGCCTTGGAGCAGAAATTCTGGGCCAATTTCTGCACAGCCGTCGACCGTCCGCAGTGGGTTGCGGAGCAATTCGCGCCAGCGGTGGCACACAACCCTGTCTACGATGCTATGGTCAACTTATTCGCGAGCCGGAGTTGGAGTGCTTGGAAGGACTTCTCCCAGACCGTGGACTGTTGCCTGACACCGGTCATGACGGTGGGGGAGGCTTCCACGCGCTTTCAGCAAACTGCCCACAGCGCCGTATGGGACATGGACTCCCCTGCGGCAGGGACGGCGCGCCAAGCTTGGACTTTTGCCGGGGGCGCTAAACCGGATGCAGGACGCATTCACACGGCCCCACCTCCACTCAGGCCCAAAACGGAGTGACGGCTTTCACCGACAAGGCTGATGGGCAACGGCCAGAATCAAAAAACCTAGAGACAGCAGGTGGACGAATGTACTATGAAGAATTTGAAATTGGACAGCAGTTTGTGTTAGAGCCCCGCACCATGCCCGCCGAGGAAATTGAACAGTTTGCGCGGCGCTACGATCCCCAGTGGCTGCACATCGATCCAGGCAGCGCCGAGCAGGGGCCTTTCCATGGGATCATTGCTTCCGGGTTTCATACCGTGAGTGCGGTCTGGGGCCAGTGGATCGAGAGCGGGCACCTCGGGCGGCAGTCTGTGGGAGGCACCGGCCTATCCTCTCTGCGCTGGCTTCACCCTGTCAGAGCAGGAGACGTGCTCCGCACGACCGCCGAGGTGGTCAGTAAAGTGCCTTCTGCGAGAGGGTCGCGCGGAGCCGTCACCATTCGCTTCGAAACGGTCAATCAGGAGGGAAAATTGGTCATGACCTGTGAAGGCACGGGACTCATCCAGGCCAGGAACTCGGTGGCACCAAGCGCCGCGGACGCCTGACGGCGTCCGCCAATAGCGCGGCTTTCATCTTAGTAGGCGGACGGCTTTTCATCGCGGCTGGCCCGTGCGCCGCGACGCTCCTCCAAATCCTAACCAGAATTCGCTTTTTCATCAACGGACCAGGAGGTGCTTTATGTCCTATGTGCTCTTAATACTTTCGAGTCTTTTTTGGGGCGGAAATTATGTGCTGGGAAAATACCTTGTGGTTTCGGCCCCAAGCCTCACTTTGACATCATTGCGGTGGCTCGTCGCCGTCATTCTGCTGATCCCCATTGTCTGGATACGCGAGCGGCAGTTGTGGCCGCCCAGACAGGCCTGGCCCTCTCTCATCATCATGGGCCTGACGGGAGCGCTGCTATTCAATATCTTCATGTTTATGGCCATCCGCCGGACCTCGAGCGATGATGCTGGGCTGATCTCCACATTAAATCCCGTCGCCATAGCTATTGTCGCGTATCTCGTCCTGAAAACGCGGATAAATTGGAAGCAGGTGCTAGCGATGGCCGTCTCCTTCGCTGGCGTCCTCGTCGTGGTCTCCGGTGGACAGTGGCAGGTGCTGGCGCGCATGCATTTTAATCCCGGCGACTGGTACATGCTGCTGTCCGTTGCCGCATGGGGCATTTACTCAGTGGCGGGCCGGGTCGCCATGCGTTCGGTCAGCCCTCTGTTGGCCACATTGTGGATGGGAATCATCAGCCTGGCGGTAACCCTCCCGGCAAACATGGCCACAGGACTGCAGCTGCATGGCCTGCACGCCGATTTCTGGTGGTCTATTCTCTATGTAGGCGTACTGGCAACAGTGCTGGCGATGGCTTTTTGGAACATGGGAGTCAAGCAGGTTGGGGCTACGCTGTCTGGAATCTTTCTGAACTTTACGGCGGTTTTCACAGCGATCTTAGCTTACTTGTTCTTTCATGAATCGTTGAGTCTGGCCCAGTCTTTGGGCATGGTGCTGGTAATCGGCGGGGTCACCATTTTCACTCTGGTCAGAAGTCCTGTCAGCGTCACCCGCCAAGCCGCCTGACCGCTTGGGAACCCTTAGCCCCAACCGCTCAGTAAGAATAGAGCAGGGACGGGTCAGCCGACCGCGCCCTACAGCGCGTTAATCGCCAATTGACGATGACACTGCATGGCGCCGACCACCCTCCCATAACGAACACACCAGCCTTTGACAGGCAAGGTTCGACCCCGGTATGCTGGAAGGGAGAATATCCTATAGAATTACAGGGAGGGAATATTTTACGTCGAAACTGTTAATAGTGATTGGAAGTACCCGCCCCGGCCGGGTAGGACTGCCGGTGGCCCAGTGGATTTACGAGCGCGCAACAGAGTATGGCTCTTGGGATGTAGAAATTGCAGACCTTGTGGAAATCAATTTGCCCTTTATGGATGAGCCCAGTCATCCCCGCCTGCATCAGTATACCCACGACCACACCAAAGCCTGGAGCGAGCGCGTCGCCCATGCGGACGCCCTGCTATTCGTCACGCCGGAATACAACTTCGGCTTTAGCGCCCCGCTTAAGAATGCTTTGGATTACCTCTTTAACGAATGGCAGTATAAGCCTGTGGCATTCGTCAGCTATGGGGGGGTATCCGGCGGAGTACGCGCGGTGCAGATGCTGAAACAAGTTGTCACGACGCTGAAGATGGTGCCTCTGTATGAATCGGTCCAGATCCCTTTCGTGCAGCAATATTTCGATGATTCCCGAGCGTTTCATCCTAGTGAAGCGGCAGAGCAGGCAGCGCATGACATGCTGGTCGAACTGGCGCGGTGGACCAGCGCCTTGCAGCCCTTGCGGGCTGGCAGCGGTGCATCAGAATCCTGACCGGCTGCTTTCAGAATCAGTTCCAGCGCCGCCGCCACCCATGGGAGTTTGTGCAGCGTCCCGAACGGTGGCGGCGCCTCTTAAGTGCTGATACGAATTCCTTGCCGTGCGAACGCCGGCTCACTATTGCCACGGTCTACGCGCTGGGATATTGCAAGGATTGGGCTCCTCTGGCATAATACGTTTAGATTGCTGTTGGCACGATAAAGGGTCATGGTGTTGACCGGGATACATTTTGAACTGCCTGCATAAATATTCGGGCTGATAACACCTACTCGGGAGAGGGGTGTTTTTTCATGTCTGTCCGACATTGTCGAATCGCCGGTTCCTTCTGCAAACGCCATGAGCCCACGGAACTCCACAGAAGATCTGAAATAGCACGCCGTCCCCCTCCACCATAGGGTTTATTCCCGTCGGACCACCGCACGCCAGCGCGGCGCACGTCTGTGGTGGAGAGGCCGCATTGCCTTTGGCTGCGCCACGAAGGCAGGGACAGATTGACCTTCGGCGCTACCTTCAGGCCTTAGGACGATACCATGCCACTATCTAGGGGGGGCTATGTCTGTGCCATTTAAGAGCATACTTTTCGAAAAACCGGAAGACCACCCGTTACATGACCCGATGGACTCCGAGACTCCTGACTTTGTCACGGACCTCAATCTTGATCAAATTATCGGTGCCCTCACAGCCAATCGGGAGGAATATCATTTAGAACCTTATTTCTACACGCACCTGACCGATATCCGGACGATTACATACCGCCAGGAAGTCATGCAGGACCTTGAAGCTCAAAACCTGTCGGTTACGATAGGATTGTTTTCGCATAAAATGCGCACTATGCGTCACTATCTGGATCAGGAGCATAAAGGCTACTACAAACATCAGACAGAACGGTGGTTTTTGGACGCGATCGAGACCTACTGCACTGCCGTTGTCGACCTGGTTCAGAAATTGGCTCGTGCGGATCTGAAGTCCCGCGGCCTGATAGAGTTTCGCGACTATCTCAGGAACTACAGGGCAAATCCCGAATTCCTTTCACTCTGGGAGGAAGCCCAGCAGCTTAAAGCCGATTTGGCGGCCGTTCAGTACAGCTTGCTCATCAAAGGCCACCGCATCCAGGTTCAGCGTTATGGCGGGGAAGTGGATTATAGTGCTGTGGTGCAGGACACCTTCAGCAAATTTAAAGTCGGGACCACAAAAGATTACCGGGTGCAATTGGCCCGTGGTGTTGACATGAACCATGTGGAAGCCACCATTTTGGATTTGGTCGCCCAGCTGTTCTCCGAAGTATTTACACGCTTGGATAATTATTGCGCGGCACACCGCAATTATTTGGACGGTCCGCTAGCGCTTTTTGACCGGGAAATACAATTCTATATGGCCTACCTCGAATATATGGCCATATTCAAAAAGGCGGGACTGCCGTTTTGCTACCCGTCGTTTGCGAATCCCGGCAAGGAAGTGCATAGCTATGAAGGCTTTGACTTGGCCCTCGCGCATAAACTGCTAGCGGAGCGCGCCAGTGTCGTGTGCAATGACTTTTACCTGGAGCGTCAGGAGCGCATCTTCGTTGTGTCGGGCCCAAATCAAGGGGGGAAGACCACATTCGCGCGCGCTTTTGGGCAACTGCACTATCTGGCCAGCATCGGTTGCCCAGTTCCGGGCCGCGAAGCCCGTGTCTTTGCGTTCGACAATCTATTTACACATTTTGAAAGGGAAGAGAATCGCGGCGATTTTCGTGGAAAATTGCAGGATGACTTGGTCAGAATCCACGAGATTCTAACCAAGTCATCCTCCTCCAGCATTATCATCATGAACGAGATTTTCACGTCCACCACACTGCAGGATGCGATTTTTATCAGTGAGCAGGTCATGGCGGAAATTCTGCAGCAAGATATGCTGGGGGTATGCGTCACATTCATTGAAGAGCTGTCCTCATTGAGTGACGCCATTGTCAGCATGGTGAGTACGGTTGTTCCAAGCAACCCGGCAGTGCGCACCTATAAAATTGTCAGGAAATCTGCCAGCGGCCCGTCCTATGCCTTGTCCATCGCGGAAAAACACCGGCTGACCTACGATTGGTTAAAGGAGCGCATCCCGTCATGAATGTTTTGCTTATGCATCCCGACCGGGATTTTGATCTAGCCCAGAACCTCCCGTGGAATGCACAAAATCTAGTCGAGGATCTGGATCTCAACACCCTGTTCAACACTATGGCACAAAAAGACCAGTGGCTCTTTGACGTGGCCAGAACCTCTGTGCTGTCCAGCTTGACCGACCCCAACACGATACAATACCGACAGCATATTTTGCAGGACTGCCTGAAAAATCCCTCAACAATCCGAAACCTCTACGGTATCGCTACAGAATCCATGCAAGAAGAGCGGAAAATTTATTTTGGGATTTTCAATTCACCGAGTTCGGTCCTGTACCGGTCTGTGCAGGTATTAGAACTATTTGTCCGCATGCTGAAAAAACTGGCGAATATCGCCAGAGAAGAAGCCGAAAAATTTGAATCAGAAGGATTTGCGCAGTTCTTTGCGATGCTGATCAAGGAATTTGATGACGAGTATTTCGCGAGCCTGAATACCCGTCTGAACGATTTGCGCTTTCCTAACGGCATGCTGATCAGCGCCGAATTAGGAGACGGGAATAGGGGTACCCACTATATCCTGCGCCGTCCTCATGACGTGCACGCCGGTTGGATTCACCGGCTGCTGGCGGCCAAATCCTTGACCTACACCTACTCCATCAGCGACCGCGATGAGAGCGGGGACAGGGCCCTATCCGCACTAAGAGACCAAGGGCTCAACCTGGTGGCCAATGCTGCAGCTCAGTCGGCAGATCATATTCTTGGTTTTTTCACCTTGCTGCGGACCGAACTGGCCTTTTACCTGGGATGTGTGAATCTTCATGAACAACTTACGGACCGGGCACTGACCGCATGTTTTCCCTTGCCCTCGGGACCGGAGCAACGCTGTCATCACTTTAATGAACTCTATGACCTCTGCCTAGCCTTGAGGGCAGAGCCAGCGCCTGTTGGCAATGATATGTGTGCGGAGAATAAGGAACTCATCGTAATCACCGGCGCCAATCAAGGCGGCAAGTCCACATTTTTAAGGAGCATTGGGATTGCGCAGCTGATGATGCAGTGCGGCATGTTTGTCCCTGCGGCATCTTTCTGCGCCAATGTTTGCGACCATGTGCTGACTCATTACAGCCGCAGGGAAGACACGGCCATGAATAGCGGAAAACTGGATGAGGAACTGACGAGAATCAGCGAGATTGTCGAACATATCACGCCGCGGTCCTTGCTCCTCCTCAATGAGTCGTTTGCGGCGACCAACGAAAGGGAGGGTTCAGAGATTGCGCGGCAGATACTGTCAGCATTTATGGATACGCATATCAAGGTATTTTTCGTGACGCATCTCTATGAGTTCGCACAAGATTTCTACAATCAAGGACGGGATATTGTCTTATTTCTAAGAGCACAGAGACAAGATGGGGGAGAGCGGACCTACAAAATACTTGAAGGCGCTCCTTTGCAGACAAGTTACGGTGCAGACTTGTATCACCGGATCTTCGCCGGTACACCCCTGCGGCCCGGGGTTGCCGAACACGGCAGTGACAATGCTGTACCGAGCGGCAGTTGACGCGGATAATGGAGTTAGAAAAATCGGGACACACCATAGAGGCCCCTTTTTCTCAAAATATATGTCCTTATGTCCTATTGCTGCCCTAGGAAATGGCACTTACGATCAATAGAGAGTAGCGGCGTTAGGTGGCTAGATATTTTATGATAGGAGTTACAGCCGGGGCCCGTGGGGGATAGCCCTACGTGTACGCCCCTGGGGTGGGGGAACCGGGGTATTTTCCGGACTGCATATTGCGCTCCGGTGCGGCGGCCGGAACTGGCGCTAGGGCATCGAGGCAATCCCAACGCCCCAGAGACCATATGGAAAACGGGGGAATGATAATGATGGCCGACATTGCTGTATCGACATTGAATAACTACCGTATGAATGCTGCCCGTGATTCTTTGCGCTTTTCTCTTGAAGCTGAGTCTCATCTCCGGACCCAAGAATATCAGAATGCAGCTTTTTGGGCAGTAGCGTCCCTTGAAGAATCCGGACGGGCTATTTTATGCACGGAATGGGTCGCCACAAGCCATCCCGGTACGTTGCGCGTGAGTGTGCCCTCCAAAGCCTGGAATGCGGTGCTCCATGCCAACGCCGAGGATGGACACCAAATTCGCCTGCAGGCCGTGCAGGCCGGAACAGCGGTTATGATGAATGCATTTTTGCTCCGGACAGAGGGGAACTCAAGGGGCGTCGCGGATTTTCCTAAAGAGCGGGTGCACAATATTTTACGGCGTTACCCCTCGGTCACCGAGATGGTCATGGTTTGGATGAGAAAATTTCTCGACGGATCCCCTGCGCCGTACCGCCTGCACATGGCCCTCACGCGGCGGGCGATTTCCAGCAAAACCTCCCAGTCTGTGAACTTGCGGCGTATGCCAGCCCGAATGAATATGCCCTCTCCCGTCGTACCGCGGTCCGGTGGAACCGCGGTACTCCAACAGAAAGTACGGACCTATGTGGGATGGTCGCTATTGGCTGCCACTCTAGTGCGTGTGCACGAGTCGGCGATTTCCGGCCCCACCGCGTGAAGCATTTCTAATCTCCGCAACAAGAAAACAGGGCTGCCAGACCCGTGAAACCGGAAGTTGGAGGTAGGAGGCGGCGTGCCGAGTAGTTATCCGCAGGAGACACCCACCTGGCAACCGCCCAAGGTCCGAATCCCGCCTCTGTCATCGCGGGAGAGAACAAAGTTCCGTAGCCGATCGCTCGTCAAAGGATTGGGGCTTTGCACGTGCGCTCGCTTGTAGGTGAGGTCCTTCACACGCAATGCGCCCAGAATTCCTTGAGCCTGCGCATCCCATTGGGGGGCGGAATGGAAACCCATCCACGGCCCTGAAGGGCACATAAACCAGGATCATTGAGAGGTGGCTAACGGCGCGAAATACCGGCCACGGAGAAACAGTCCATGGCATCCTTTTTCAGACAGGCAATGCTTATCGGGCAGATCCGCTACGGAAAGGGAGGAGAAGCATGTGGACCAACCCAACAATCAGGATATTCTCGCAATTTTGAAGGCCAGCCGGGATTTGGGGCCCGATTACGATGAACATGCAGCGGAACAAATTCCGGCCCTGATGCCCAATGATACGCAGTGCACGTCTGAGCAGGCCTCGGCCTATCTTGCACAACTCCCCCACCATGAGCGCCGACAGATTCTGCAGAGATTTCGCAAAGAGCGGAGGGCGGGCGCCGGTTCGCTCTCGGGGTTGTTAGTCTTGTCGATCCCTTTGATGGCTATTGCTGGCGGTGCTGCGCATGCTGCTGGGGTATTTGCCGTGGTCGCGCTTGGATGCCGTGGCCATTGTCGCGACATCCTTGAAACAGTAGTCCCTGCGCTTTCTTGATAAGATCGGGAGGTTTTTCGTGACTCATGGATCTCTATGGAAGAGCCACTAGACCCGGGGACTCGCAGCCCGAGTCTCTCCCGGAACTGGACGTGAACCTCCCAGCTCAGTCGGCTCCCATAGCTCGCCGCAAACTTACTCGGGGACTTGGGGTTCGCGTTGCGCCACGCCACCCAGCCAGTCTTGGGCCCGACGGGTGTGGTGCTTCATCTTCATGTATTTCCGTTTGGCCCGTCGCATTAATGCCCGATTCGCCTTCCAGAGAAGCCTAACCGACCGCTTCCGGTGCACCCTTACAGGCCCCGCTGAAAGGCGCTGCGAAGAACAAGAGCCACCATAAGGCTCCGACTGACAAAAAATGCCGCCAGTCGCCATGTTCGCGACCGTCCGTGCCGCCAGTCCAGCACAAAAGCGGGGTCCAGCCACTGAGCCGCAACCGCCTGCTGCAGGGAGGATATGACAGCGCCCCCTGTCCACGGTTGGTCAGGAGCCTCACTCCAGACGTGATCTTCAGCATTCCACCTAATGGTCTGAATGGCATTCGGGGTATAAACAGTAGCGGCAATCTGAGGGTCTCGGCAGACCATCCGCACAGACCACAGGGGCTGGACCGCCCATTGTTCGCGGTGGTTGTCCCACTGCAGATGCCCGAGGCGCGCAGCAATCAAAAAGCGCCACTGGGCTGGCGTTTCCGGCAGAGGGTTCGCAACCCAGCCCTCCCACAAATTCGCATTGGGCCGGATGACGATGCACTGGGGATGGACGGACGCTAGAATCTCTTGAAGATGCAGTGTCAAACTGCGCGCTGCCCACCGGCGCTGGCGCCGGAAAAACCTCTTGGGCGGCCACATTCCTGCCGCATCCCTAACACTGAACCGGATAGCGCGATCTAATCGGCTGCGTATGCACGCCCGTTCATCATCATTCACCAGGCATCATCTCCCCCACCAGAACAGGGACAACGACAGAAGCAGCGGACATCAATATGCGTTATTTTATAGCACCGAGCAGTGAAAGTCGAGACGGCGGCCGAATTTCTCCGCGCCCCGCCGGAGAAATTCGGCATCTCCCGCGTGCTGCCCTTGATTTTAGAGCCAATATATGAGTAAGTATATAGTATTACTAGTATAGGAGGTGCGATATGCTTGCCACTGCGCTCATCGGATACACGGTACTGATGCTGGGCTTGGGTTATGCATCCCGGCGGCGTCAAGGCGCTGCCGGATTCTTTAATGGCGGCAACCGCCTGTCGCGGTGGAGCACTTTTGTTTTAGTAACCGCCTTATGGACTTCTTCGTGCATTGTCGTGGAAATCGACACGGGCTATGAAGTGGGGATTTCGGCGGTATGGTTTGGCATTTCTGTCGCGCTGCTATCCATTTCGGTCGCCTTGCTCATGCCGTTCTTTCGCAAGATGGGATACACCTCGAATAGCGATCTATTAGGCAAAGGGTTTGGGAAGGGCGTGCAACGCCTGTCCGGCGTGATCATCGGGGTGACGTTTCCTATTTTCGCAATGTCCAATGCACTCTTTGCCGCGCTCTTTTTCCGCGCCCTATGGGGATGGCCTCTGGCATTCAGTTTGGGACTGACCACCATCGTGCTCATCATCTACATTCAGTTTGCGGGTCTCGTATCCCTCGCGGCCACCCAGGGAGTCAATTTGGCGGTGATGCTTGGAGCCTTGGGCCTCACGGCCGCCCTTGTCCACACTCAGCTATCTTCCGCCGGAAGCCGCCTTGTGCCTGCGACTCTGGTGGCTTCCCTGCATAGTTGGAGCGGGGTCGGTCTAGCGACCATTCTGGTATGGTTTGGAATGAACCTCCTCAACGTATTTTCGGCCCAGGCCGAATTCCAGATGCTGGCCGCGGCCCGCAGTCCGCGTCAAGCCCGGCAGATCGTCTGGCTATCCACTGGCGTTCTCCTAGCTGTGACGGGGGTGTCCACCTGGATTGGCCTGCAGATGCGCTTGCATGCCGCCCCCCAAATATCTGGCGGTCTGTCCCAACTGGCCTATCTCATCGTCACACGCGCCCATTCCTGGGAGATTCCCATCATCGGTGTGGGAATCTGGGCCATGGCTCTAAGCTGGTGCGGACCCTTGCTGTTTTCCGGAGCCATGAGCCTCGGAAAGGACGTCGTGAGCGTCCGCGTCCCCATGCGCTGGACTCAGTGGGCCCTAGTCCTGGAAGGGGCTGCGATGATGGCTTTTGCGTTATGGCGGCCTGGAGAAACGGCGTGGTGGAGGGTCTTCGGGTTGACGCTGCGCAACGCCGGGATTGTCGGTCCGACCGTTGCCCTGATTCTTTGGGGCGAGGAACTTTCCGGCAGCGCTGTGATCGCCGCGATGCTCAGCGGGGTGGGGGTAGGGCTGGCGCTCAATGCCGCCACCGGCTTTTCTCCCACCCATTTCGTGAGAGATATCAACCCCATGTGGGCCGCCCAGGCTGCGACATTTCTGGTGCTGGCGCTGGGCCGCTGGCTGCAGACTAAACCGTGGACGCATGCCACGGCATGGCTTCTGGCAACCGTCACGGTCACGGGATACAGCGTCAGCGCCCCATGGGTTCCGCCAGCATTTCGCGGCATAGCCCTTCTGCTCACCAGTTGTCTGGCATTTGGGCTGACATGGTTTCTGACACGGCAGCTGGCAGCAGGCCAGGAGGGGGCAGCCTGCCTGGCGCAGGGTACCCAGGAATCTTCAAAATGAGCGCACACACCCGGGACCAGTGGCCTTGATGAGGACAGCGCATACGAACCTTCCGGCCAGTCCATACTAGTCCTATCACTTGATGAGGAGGAATTTCATGAAGATAAAGGACATTATGACCAGCAAAGTATCAACCGTGTCGCCCACGGATTCGATTGAGCACGCCGCTCAAATTATGAAAAAAATGCACTGCGGAAGCACCCCGGTAGTAGAGGGCAGCAAGGTTACCGGCATCATCACCGACCGGGACATCAGCATCAAGGCGGTCGCTGACGGGAAAGGTCCCAACACTCCCGTCAAGGACATTATGTTCACACCAGTCGTGACCTGCTCTCCTGAAACCGATGCGAGAGAAGCGGCGGATATGATGGCCGACAAGAAAATTCGCCGCCTGCCCGTTACCGATCAAGGGAAATTGGTCGGCATCGTGGCAATCGGCGACCTGGCCCGGGTTGACATTTTTGCGCACGAATCCGGCCATGCCCTGGGAGATATTTCGGAACCGAGCCAGCGGCCCAACGCTGTCCAGTAGATGTTTTTGCCATGACTTAGCCGCGTGCAAAATCCGCCTATAGCCCTGTCGGTGTGGGCGGCTTTTTGCGCGCAACAACGGCCAGAAGCAGGAGCCGAAACAAGCGCTCCGCAAAACTGCGGGCGAGAGAGGAAAACGTTCGATGCGGACTCGCGTGATTATTGATATGGACCCGGGAATCGACGACGCGCTGGCCTTAATGATCGCCATCAGACGGCTCGATGTCGTCACAGTCTCCACAGTGGGCGGCAATGTGAAACTGGCGGATACCTACCAGAACGCCCGCTATTTGCTGGATCTTGCCGGACGTCAAGATGTTCCCGTCCTGGCGGGAGCTTCCCGGCCAATGTTTTACCCGCTCATCAAAGCAGCCGACATTCATGGGGAGGCCGGTCTTGGCGGGACGCCAAATATCCCGCACGTTCCGCTGCCTCGGGAGAGGGCATGGACTGCTATCGCTGCGTACGCTCACCAGCAGACGGAGCCGCTGCACCTCATCGCCACAGGGCCCTTGACCAACATCGCCGTGCTATTTTTAGCCCACCCGGAGATTGCCGCTAGATGGGAGAGCATCACCTGCATGTTTGGAGCATTGCCAGGCACCCATGTGGACCGTTTTGAGGAGTTTAATGTCTATCTCGACCCCCATGCCGCCGATATCGTTCTCCGCCACGGCAAAAACATTCAGCTGATCGGCATCAATGTGGCCCACCGGGCTCTTCTCCCTCTCCGCGACGTGGCGCGCTTCAAATCTTATGGCCGAGTCGGACAGCTCTTGTTTGAAATGCTGACGTTTTATGGCGAGCAGGCCAAGGGAGAGGGGGGCGATCCGGGAGCGTTTCCGGTCGATGATGTCCTGACTATTGCCGCCGTCGATGCCCCAGACCTATTTGAATGGGTCGAACTGCCCCTTGCGGTCGTGCGGGAAGGCCCTCTGCGCGGCACCGTGGTGGTGGCCCAAGGTCCTGCGGACCGACCCATTTGCCGCATCGCCTCCTCCGTCAACGTGGACGGATTCCTCGACTGGCTCTGGGCCAGCTTTCAGTAGCCCCGGCACTCCCAAAGACCCGTGGGGGCGTCCAGCCCCTTTTATGGGATTTTTTCACCCGTAATTCCGGTAAAATTTGTGCCATATTCCAGAGAATATCCGCTAGAATAGTCTTTATTGATGATGAGAACCGCGCTTGGACGAAATGGCTCTGGTGGATGGCCCGGAATGAGAGCCATTTCGCCAGCGGCGCGGGTAGCCTGGTCTACGAGGAATGGAGGGGCTTCAATGTGGCTCAAACGTCACAAGCAGAACCCAGCGCATTCCGATACGGGGGATTATGCTGGCGCTGAAGCCCGGCATAATCAGAAAGTCAATGTCTGGAACGGCTTGCTGAAAGCCGTGGAGCTGCGGCTGGTCAGCCCTTATTTGGGTATCAACATTGTCCGGCTGGGCGCTCCCAACCTTTTTTTAGGCGTCATGATCGCCGTCCCGTATCTCGCCCAGGCCCTCGCGGCTGCCGTGGGCACGGGATGGCTTCTGCGTTCGCGGCAGCCCCAGCGATTCACTGCACAATTATTTCTCGCTGCCCGTCTCGGCTTCGTCCTTTTGGCGGCAGTGGATTTTTGGGGAAAAAATGCCGATCCCGCCCTGTTGTTCTTAGTAGCCGTCATCGTGCTGAACCTGCCGGGCTCTTTGGCGGTCATTGGCTGGCAGACTCTGCTCGGCCAGGTGCTTCCCGCGTCTGGCCGGGCCCAAGCCGTCATGTGGCGCCAGTGGGGGATGAATGCCATAGGCATTGTCACGCTGCTGTTAGGTGGGTGGGCCATCGGCCATGCCCCGGGGGTGCACGCCTACGGCGTGCTGGACCTGATCGCTGCGGCTGCAGGCGTAGGGGAGGTTGCCATCTACCTCCGGTTCCGGGTAGGCAATTACCCGCTCCCGCGCATCACCACGTGGCATGAAGAATGGCGGGCTTTGTGGAAAGATGTATTGTACCGGCGATTTGTATTCGGTGGGGCAGTTTTCTATTTTGGGTGGATCTTCCTTTGGCCCGTGTCTCTGCGCTACCAGGTGTCTGACTTGCATGCCACCAATGCCTGGATGGCGATATGGGCAGCCACCAACGGCGCCGCTACCATGCTGGCACTGCCCTTGTGGAAGCGTCTGCAAAAGCCTGTTTCGACGGCCCGCCTGGTCCCATTTGCCGCGTTGCTGCTCGCGGGGGTGCCCGTCGGATACATGATGTTGCCATCCACGGGTGACGTGCTCCTCTTGAATATTTTAGGGGGGATCGCTGGCGCCGGAATGAACCTGCTGATGTTTGTGCGCCTTCTCGATGTGGTGCCAGAATCTACCCGCCTGATGGCAATCAGCGCCTACGGCATCATGACCAACTTGGCGGGAGGGCTGGGGGCGCTCGTTTCTATTGCGGCTCTCAATATTTCTGGGGTGCCGCTCGCGGCGGGAATTGCCGCAGCGGTACGCCTCGTGGGAGCTCTGCTCCTGGTGTGGGCGACGATGAATCGCGGCTGGGCGGCATCCGCGCCAAAATCCGTGGGGGGGCTGCACGATTAGCGCAGGCTCCCCGCGCTCTAGCTAAGCAACTGGCGGAGTTCGTCCATCACTGCCCCGGTCATGGATGCGGTTGTGTCGGTCCCGCCCAAATCGGCCGTTTTCCGGCCATGGTCCAGAGCGTTCTCGATGGCCTCAAGGATCCGCGCACCTACGGCAGGGAAGCCGAGATAATCCACCATCATCTTCGCCGTCCAAATCTGCCCGATGGGATTGGCGACGCCCTGGCCCGCAATATCTGGCGCTGAACCGTGCACAGGCTCAAACATCGAAGGATACTTTCGCTCGGGATTGATGTTGGCTGCCGCGGCAATCCCGATGCTACCCTGGATCGCCCCTCCAATATCGGTCAGAATGTCCCCAAACAGATTGGACCCGACGACCACATCAAAGCTTTGGGGGCGAGTCACAAAATATGCGGAGAGGGCATCAATGTGATACAACTCCTGCCGAACTTCCGGGTAATCCTGTCCGACCGCATGAAATACCTCGTCCCAGAATGGCATAGAGAAATTTATTCCGTTGGATTTGGTGGCGGAGGCGAGAGACCGGCGGGACGACTTTGCCAATTCAAAGGCGTAGCGGATAATTCTCTCCGTGCCATAGCGCGTGAATACGCTGTTCTGAACGACGACCTCTTGTGGTGTCCCTTCCCGAAGCCGGCCGCCACTGTTGGAATATTCGCCTTCGGTATTTTCCCGCACCACGACAAAGTCAATGTCGCCGGCGGAATATCCACACAGCGGACTGCTAATGCCCCGCAGCAGTTTCACGGGCCGAAGGTTCACATACTGGTCAAAGGTACGGCGGATAGGCAGCAGCAGGCCCCACAGCGAAACGTGGTCGGGCACTGGCGGGAATCCGACCGCTCCCAAAAATATCGCGTCGAAATCCTTGAGGATCTCCAGTCCGTCGGAGGGCATCATCACTCCGTGCTGCTGGTAATACCGGCAACTCCAGTCAAAAGTCCGCGGGCGCAGGGAAAACTGTCCGGAAAGAGATCCCGCCAGTTCCAGCACACGCCACGCTGCCGGGACCGTTTCCAAACCTATCCCGTCTCCGGGGATCACAGCAATATCAAACCTTTGCATTATAGCCGCCCCTTCCTGATTGTCTAGGACGCGGGTGGCTGGCCGCTCAGCATTGGCGCCCCGCCACCCGCTTGCATCATTTGAAGAACACCATATCATAGTTTTGTGATCGCGCTTGCCAAATAAGAGGAAGAAGTCTAACTTTTTACTAAAAGGGACGGGGTGCGGGTATGCCTCCCCCATTACAAGCGCGGGAGGAGCATTGCGGCCACGCGCCTCTAATGTCTGGCCGCAATCTTTTACCACATAGCTGGGTAGGCGCAAACGCCTCCGGACCGTACAGATTGTCAATTCAAAAACAGGGGGCAGACGCATGCAAATAGCCAACATCGTATACAAGGATGAAGCAAGAGTGGCAGTGAGGCGGGACGGTAACTGGGCCGTCCTCCCATCCGAGTGGAATCATACATCCCTGCGCACGACCGACGACTTCATCCGCTGGCCGGGGTCATCCTTGAGCCAAGCGGCCGTTATGGACATGGCGGCTCCGTTGCCGGAGGGGGGGTGCACATGGCGGCCAGCTGTCATCCATCCCGAGAAAATCTTCTGCATTGGCCTCAATTACCGGCGGCACGCCCAGGAAAGCGGCTTGGCCCTGCCAGACTCGCCCGTGGTTTTCAGCAAATTTTCCAATACCCTGGCCGCTCACCAGGAGCCGGTTCCCTTGCCCCCAGCATCCTCGCAGATTGATTACGAAGTCGAGCTGGCCATTGTGATAGGCCAGCAGGCCCGCAATTTGTCTGTGGCTGAGGCCTTGCAGTGCGTCTGGGGCTACACCATCGCCAATGATGTCTCTGCCCGTGACTTGCAGATGAAAACAAGCCAATGGCTTCTGGGCAAGTCATGTGACAAGTTTTTGCCGCTGGGACCCGCCATTGCCTCGGCCGACGAAATTCCCGACCCAGACTCCCTGGACATTGCTCTCTGGCTTAATGGCGAAAGCCGCCAGCACTCCAATACCCGGGACATGATTTTTTCATGTGCGGAGATTGTCTCGTACCTATCCCGAGTCTGGACCCTGCAGCCGGGAGACGTCATCTGCACCGGCACGCCGGAAGGCGTCATTCTTGGCCGCCCCCTTGACAAGAGGGACTGGCTCAAAGCGGGCGATGAGGTGCGTCTGACCATCGAGGGTCTGGGAGAGCAGACCACGCGGTTTGTGGCCCCGGATGTCTCAGCCTCTTAATAAGTGTCTGACTGCTTCAGACAAAGCACCTCTGACCGGCCCGCCGGGACAACCCGCCCGCCCAGGTTCCTATCCTGGGAGGCGCCCCGAAAGGCTGGGAAATGCGGGCAGGGCTCCGTAGTGCGCAGCGGGACACAAACTCGGATGCTTGTGGTACTGTGAATAAGAGGGCGGCAAGCTCTTTGCAGATCTTTTAAATCATTCCCCAAAAGGGGCCGAAAGGATGGGAGTGCCATGGCAAAAGCTGCGCTGTTCGTGACGTGTCTCGTGGATCTGTTTGAACCGCAAACTGGTCACGCAGCCGTAGAAGTGCTGGACCGCCATGGGTGGCAAGTCGAGGTGCTTGGGAATCAGACCTGTTGCGGACAGTTTGCCTACAATGCGGGACACCTCCAGGAGGCTCGGGCGATGGCTCAGCATTTTGTGGAGGTCTTCGAGTCCAGTGACGCGGACGCTCTGATAGGGCTGTCTGGTTCCTGTACCGCTATGGTGATTCATGAATACCCTGATCTCCTCAGGCGGGCGGGGCAAAGCCGGGGAGATTCCTCAGAAGAATCGGAGTCGTGGGCGCTGCGCGCGCAGGCCGTAGGCGAACGTCTTGTGGAATTTGGCGAGTGGCTGCACCATGAAGAGAGTCTGCCGCTCCCGGCGGTCAAGCCTGAGACCGTGGCGGTTCATCACGGCTGCCATATGCGCCGGATTCTCGGTTCTACAGAAGAGACGGACGACGTGCTGAGATCCTATGGAGCCCAATTGGCCGAGTACCCCGACGCCGAACAATGCTGCGGATTTGGCGGAACCTACAGTATGACGGAACCGGTGGTATCGACCAAGCTGGCGGACGCCAAGCGGACAGCTCTCTCGCAGGCAAAGGCTGCTGGAGCTTCCTGCCTCGTGAGTGGTGATTGGGGCTGCCTTTTGCACTTGTCGGGCCGGATGCAGCATGAAGGGGACTCATGGCCCGTGCTGCACGTGGCAGAATGGATCAATCAGCGTGAAAAAATGTCGGCAAAAAAAGGAGAGTGACCTGTGGAACACTTGCCCCAGGATCCCCGACCATGGCCGGTCCGCCGTGACACCGCGTTACAGGATACGGTCTTGCAAACGACGCTGACCCATGTGACCCACCGCCTGAACAACGCCCGCATCGCCGCCTACCGCCATTACCCCTCGGGAGAGGCCGCGAGAATTCGGGCGATAGCGCGCAAGCGCGAAGCCATCCAAGATTGGAGCGTGCTGTTGGACCGGGCTGAGGAGGAGATCACCGCCCACGGCGGGCACGTCAAGCGGGCGGCCACTCCAGAAGCCGTGGGCGCCTACGTTCTGGAGATTGCCCGTCAGCATTCAGTGAAGCGGGTCATCAAATCCAAGTCAATGGTTACCGAAGAGGTGCAGCTGAATGCCCAGTTGGAAGCGGCCGGGCTGGATGTTCGGGAAACTGACCTGGGTGAATACATCATTCAATTAGCGCACGAAAAGCCGTCACATATTCTAGCTCCGGCTGCTCATAAAAATCGCCAGCAAATCCAGCGCCTCTTTGTCGATACCGTCGCCGACGCCGGTGAAGAGGTGAGCGAGGACATTCAGGAACTGACCCGCTTCGCGCGGAATAAACTGCGCCAAGATTTTTTGTCTGCCGACATGGGCATCACCGGCGGCAATTTTCTTGTGGCGGAGACGGGAACTGTTGTGGTCATCACCAATGAGGGCAACGCCGATATGGTCACCACAATGCCCCGCGTGCTCGTCTCCATTATCGGCATCGAGAAAATCGTGCAGGACTGGGATGCGCTGGAGGACATTATTCAGCAGCCGGCGCTCAGTGGAGTGGGACAGCGGCTTTCCTCTTATACCACCATCATTTCGGGGCCGCGCGCCCGGGAGAGCTGGGAAGGACCGGACGAGTGGCATGTGGTCTTGCTCGACAACGGGCGCCGGAAAATACATGGCGGGCCGTACCAGGACGTGTTGTCATGCATTCGCTGCGGCGCCTGCCTGAATGTGTGCCCCGTCTTCCAGCAGGTAGGGGGGCACGGATACGGTTCCGTCTACTCTGGGCCCATCGGGACAGTCTTGAGCCCCCTTTTGGGCGGCATGGACGCCTTTGGTGAACTCCCGTCCCACCTCTGCACCATGTGTTATGCCTGCCAGGAAGCGTGTCCGATGGATATCCCGCTCCCCCACGAAATAATCTCCCTACGGGAAACCGCTGTGAGCGAGAGGCGCGAACCGGCAGCGGTCCGCACCCAATACCGTCTCTGGGGCCAAGCGTGGTCCACGGCAACTGGATACCGGCGTTCCGTCACGGCCGCACGGCTGGCCCAGCGCCTCGCCATCAGGCGGGTCGGACTGGCCGCTGGCTGGCTTCACACCCGGACAATGCCTTTCGTGTCGTCCGTCACCTTCTTGGAAGACTGGGCCAAAAAACATCGGAGGGGTAGCTCATGACCGACAATTCTTCGGCATTCAGCACGCAGTGGCAGTCGTTGGGGGGCCAGGTATACCCCGTGGCCACCCCCAACGACTGGCTGACCTCCCTGCGCGCAGTGCTCAGCACCATGATTGACCCTACGAGCCCAGCCGTGGTCGGTTTTGACAATGGGCAATGGCCACCAGGCTTGCCTTGGGATGCGATTTGTGAGGAGTTTGGCGGGGTCTTCTACGATATGAACAATCTCTACGGCGAGTCCCACACAAAAGCGGTGCGGGAATTGGTGACCCAGGCGGGAGTCGGCATTACAGGGGCAGCGTGGGCGGCAGCGGATACCGGCACTGTCGCTTTGTACGCGACGGCACGGACCAGCCTGTCGGCCAGTCTGCTCCCGCCCAGCCATCTCATTCTCCTCAAACAGTCCCAGATATATGAGACGGTCACCCAAGGACTGAAAGCGGTGCACGCGTCAGGATCCCTCCCGCACTTAGTGAAACTGATCAGCGGCCCGAGCATGACGGCAGACATCGAGGGCCAACTGGTCATCGGCGTGCACGGGCCGGGACACGTGGCGTGTCTCATAGGAGACTGGTAGAATGGGAAGACTCTCCCGCTGACATGGGCAGCGACCCCTTGGCCCCAACGGCCGCGCTACGAGGTGGCGCGGCCGTTGCAGCGCTCCAACTCCAAGAATTCGGCCCTCATTTTGCACGCTGCGATGCCGAGCACAGGCGGCGCGCCTCCAGAGTGATTGCGCATGGTCCACGCAATCGATAGACTGTGAACAAGGCGTGGAGCATATCAATGCTGTCAGAGAGGCTAGTGGCTGCATCGGGACAGGCCGGAACGGACAGGGATTGACCGGCGCTGATTTTGGGCGGACTTTGTTCAAGGACCGCGTGGCAACGGAATGAGAACCGTGACAAACCGCGTCCATGTTCTCTAGAAGGACAGAAGCGCCTATAATTCTCATGGAGCCATTAACTCCTTGGCGCGAAGGACGCTATCCGGGAGTATTTCAGTTAGGGGCCTTGGGTGGTTAAGGCTATATCCTGCCGGCCCGTGTAATGATGTGCTGAGTGCAAACCCAGGAATTCAACATGGTGACCCATGTTTAAGAGAGGCAGGAATCCTATGTATATTTCCAAGCTTCACCAGTTCGCCTTTCATATCGGACCTGTTGGGGTGCATTGGTACGGCATTTTTATGGTGATGGCCATTTTGGGCGGATCCTATTATCTAATAGAGCGGGGCAAGCAACTAGGGGAGGATCCCGATGCCTTGTCCAATATTCTCTTGTGGACGGTGCTATGGGGCGTTATAGGAGCGCGCGTCGTATTTGTGCTCGCCAACGAACCGCAATGGATCTGGACGGATCCAGTGCAGATTCTGCGCATCTGGGATGGCGGTCTAGCTATTGACGGCGCGTTAGGTTTCGGGGTGCTGGCATTTTGGTACCAGCTGCGGCGCAAACCGTTGGTCTTCAACCACATTGTGGACTGGGCCATACCGGGAATTGCTCTCGGCATCTTTATGGTGCGCATCGGCAACATTTTCGACCATCAGGTGCTAGGACGCATGACGGAGCTGGGATTCGGCCGCTGGCCGGAACAATTGTGGGGTTCATTTATTGGAGTTTTTCTCATCTTGCGCTACTTCTGGATTGAACGCCGCAAAGCCGTGCCGCCGGGATATCAATTCTGGTCTGCCATGTTTTATTACGCGATTTTGCGGGGATTCATCGGAGAAACCACCCGTGACAATCCCCTGTACATTTGGCATTACATCAATCCTTACTGGGGCATCGGATTCACCACGCTGATGCAGTTGTTCACCCCGCCGATCATGATCTTTACGGGACTGATGATGTGGCGCACTTGGCGAGCGTCGGCTCATAATCTGCCGCAGATTTTACGTGACAACCCGAGCCCTGCTCCAGATCAGCACGACAAAAATCTTCCGGGCCGCACGCTGCTCCGGGCAGTCGGGGTCGTGAGCATTATCGGCGCATTGATCTTTTACGCGATACAAGTCCCCAGTATCGCCGTCTATCTGCTGGCTGCGGGCATCGCCTTTGAATTGGCCACATGGGGCTGGAGGCGCCGGTATCTGCATGTGTTGGACCAGGCTCCACCAGGATTTGCGCCAACCGGGGAAGTCTACGCAAACCCTGGCGCAGAGCAATCCGTATCGGTGTGGCAGAAGGGAATCCACAGAATTTATGTACAGGGAGAATAGCCTGCGGAGTGGCTCCCTCACATGAGCGATTTCCATAAAACGGTGCAAATGGGCGCCAAAAATCGGAACCATTGGTCCTTATGGCAGGCAAGGCCATTTGGGTAGAGTCAAAATATATGGGAACAGTAAGGAGTGGAGTGTGGTTATGAAGTACGCATTTGACGGAGATTTCCAGTCATCGTCGTGGCTCAGGATGATGCGCGGCGGTCTTCAGGACGTGATGGACGCTCATGAGCACGAAAGTATCACGCAGTCAGACGAGGCAGAGCTGGTTTTTCATGTTGTCGATGCCGACAGGCCTCGCCCGTTTCGCCGCCAGTCCAAAGCGGTCTTTGTAGTGGGTGTGGCAGAGGTTGCTCCAGTCAGCGAATCGCCGCTGAATCAAGCCTACCCGCTGCTGCTTCGCTCACTGTCCAACTTGCTCGTCTATGGGGGGCCAGATCCTGAGCGCTGGGCTTATCTAGTCACACCTGAGTTGGGGTGTTACCCGGCTGAGGCGACGGAAGACCCCGATCAGTGGTTTCGCACGATATATGAGCGCATCGCACCGCTGGCCACATCCCGTTTGGTGATTGACAATGTTTTTGACGAGGACCTGCCCCCGGATTTGGCTGAAGGCACGGCGGTGACAGACCAGATGCGGCATGCTAGCCGCACATTAGCGGCGTGGAATCTATTTCCCACCCCTTACCCGTTATCGGAAATGCTGTCGCCCGCTGATTACCGCCACCTCCAGTATGTGTTCAGCATCGGCGGCATCAGCTATGGCAATCTCAGCGCCCGCCATGACCGGCACCGTTTCTGGATGTCCGCCAGCGGAGTCGACAAGGGGAAAATCGGCACAGTCAGCCGCGATATTCTCCTCGTTAAGGGGTACGATGCCGCAGCCAACGCCATGCGGTTGTCGGTATCTCCTGGCTCGCAGCCGCTGCGAGTTTCGGTGGATGCGGTGGAGCACTGGGGGATCTATGAAGCGCACCCCGAAATTGGCGCCATGATTCACATCCATGCCTGGGTGGAAGGCATTCCCCACACCTCCGTGAATTATCCGTGCGGGACGGTGGAGATGGGGCAGGCTATGGCGACGCTTCTTGACCAGGATCCGCACCCCGAGCGGACTATCATCGGTCTGCGAAACCACGGCATCACAGCAACGGGCCCGGACTTCATGGATATCCTTGCCCGCCTCGAAGGGCATGTGCGCACTCAAGTGCCGATGAGCTGAAGGCGCTCAGGATGGACACAGGTCAGGCACTAATCCCGCCGGACCTGTGTCTTGCTTGCCAGCGCCCCACAAATATCCTGCCAGGTAAGGTCGCAAGGCCGAAGCGCGCAGCGAGGTGGATATGAAAATTGCAGTCGTGACAGAAAGCTGGTGGCCGTCAACAGACGGGGTGGTCACCTGGGTTGCGGCCACTGTGCGCCAACTCAAACGCATGGGCCACACGGTATTGATTATCGCGCCGCGGGGCGGCGGCAGCGTGTTTGAGGGAATTCCAGTCCGAGATGTCCCCACTTTTTCTCTTTTCTTTATCTATGGAGGAAAGCCTTGGGGAATCCCCTTGCCGCGTGTCACCGCCTTCCTGGAAGAATTCCAGCCCGATGTCGTGCATGTAGTCAATCCCGGATTCCTAGGCATCGCCGGCGTTTACGCCGCCACCCGCCTGCGAATCCCGCTGGTTGAATCGTATCATACTGACATCGCAAAATACGCGAGCATATACCATTTTGGGTTTGCGAAGCCTGCCATCTGGGGGATTCTGCGCGCCATGCACAACCGGGCATCCGTCAATCTGGCTGTGTCCCAAGGGGTCAAACAAGAAATGGAAGCGCATCATTTTCGCCGCGTCCAAGTGTGGAAGCGCGGAGTGGACTTGGAATTATTCCGTCCCAGCCGTAGCACTGCCCGCATGCGCGCCATGCTCACGGGCGGCCACCCGGACTGCATCCTGGCGCTGTATGTGGGGCGGATCGCCGCAGAGAAGGGCATTTACCGTCTTAATGACATTTTTTCTCTCAATCCGCGCTTGCGGCTGGCGATTGTCGGTGAAGGGCCTGCAATGCCGGGACTGCAGCACCTCTTCCGCAACACCCGGACCATTTTTCTTGGAAAACTCTTGGGCACAGCACTGGCGGAAGCTTACGCTTCCGCCGACTTGTTTGTCTTCCCCTCAACGACGGAGACACTGGGTCTGGTGCTGCTGGAGGCCATGGCATCCGGTCTGCCAGTCGCCGCTGCCGAAAGTCCGCCGACTCACGAACTAATCGACCCCAGTGGAGCCGGTTTGCTCTTCTCTCCAGGACAGCCTCACCGGTTGGGGGAAATAGTGAGAGAATTGGTGGACGGCGAAATCCCCCTGCACATCCGGTCTGTCCGAGCCCGCCAGGAAGCCGCCAAATGGGGTTGGGACCGGTCCACCGAAGATCTGCTTGAATTTTACCGCCAGGCCGTGCAATATCAGAGGGAACGCAGCCTGCGCGCTCACTACCCGCGCCAGTTCTGACCGCTAAAAGAGAGGGGCAGGAGAGGCGGGGGTTTTGGGCCACGAGCGCACCGAACCCTTGCCGGTGATTGCCAGGGGGCAAGGCCCCGGCAGGCTGCACCAAGACACACGGCGCTCGTCCGCCACGCGCAATAGCCTTTGATAACCACCGAGACGATCGAAAGCGAGGAGACCAAGATGAAGAATTTTGCGGTCGCCGTGGATGGATCACCGGCAAGCCTTGCCGCCCTGAAATGGGCCATGGCGGCCGGAGACCCAACCAGCGCCATATGGGCCTGCAATATCCAGGACCCCATCAATTTCCATCAGGACACGCACGCAGCCATTGTAGCCGGCAGCATCGACATGGACCTTACTCCCAACCCCGCTGAAGAGATCGCCCACACGGGACCTCTTGAGCACAGCGTCGAAGATCTAGGACGCACGTATGGGCGGACAGTGACCTGGGTCCCCCTCACCGTAACTCCCGGCCAAAGCGGTTGTGCCGAAGCCTTCTACCAAGCGGCTCTCAGCCGTCGGGCGGATGTCTTGGTCGCTGGGCGGCATCAGGGAAGCGCCCTCATGGAAGGCATGTTCGGCAGTTTCCCGCGGTGGCTTGTCACTCATGCTCACCTCCCGACCGTCATCGTACCGCCCGGGCCCGACGCACGCTGAGCGCACCGCGCACGAGCTTCCTGCGCGCGGAAAATCTCTTCCCGACGTGCCGGGTTTTCTAGAATATGCGGAGGGCTGCATCGGGGTTCAGCCTGTTATCAAACGCGCCGTAAAACCCCTGGCTTCAGCTATGGGGATATCAGGCGCGCGCCGTTAGGCGAATCTTTGCTATTTGCACGCTAGGGGCCTGGCGATATCCTATGGATATAAAAAAGTCACCACAGACTCGATGCCGAGCGAGTGGCTAGGGGACTGTTGGCGAACCCTTTGCGAGTAAAGCTGACGTAAGTCGGTTCCTCGCAAAGAATCCCCCGGATTTATCCGCGGGGAGCGTCCAGACTCTGTTTGCCCCTCCGATGCCAATGCGAATTTTGTGCTGGCCCGCAACGGCGTTAAGGAGATGGTTTTTCTGTGCCGATAAGCCGCATTGACGGCTATGGCATCGACATTCATAGGGCGGAAACTTTATGAGCCAGATGGGGACAGACGAGCCATTAAGTTGCCATAGACCGTTGATAGCTCGGCGTTGCTGTCCTTGTAATTTAGACCAAAATAGAGTGGTGTTGCGGCGGGTGCCCGCCGAGCGCGTCCGGCAACCCCTCAAAAACGTTCCCGTTCCGGTTGCGCGAAAATAGGGTCGGGTTTGACGAAGCAGCGGACCGGCAGAACAAGCGTCTTTTCGCCCACCCGCCGCCAATCCCTTGCACGATCTTGGCGGCGCGCCGGCGTCTCTTCGTCAAGACGCCTGGCTCCCGCCGCCATGCTCCGCGTGATGCTTGCGGTACTCCCCATACGAAATGACTTTTGCCGGCGCGCCGTAAGGTGATGGGAGCTTGGAAAGTCGGCCCCAGTATATCCACGTGCCCAGCAAGCTGAACATCCATAAAAGATATCCCAATATAACTCCCACCAGAAGAATTTCCCCAAACGCCGCAGGCCGACCAAGTCCCACCATCATGAAAGCCAATCCGCTGCCGACCACTAGTGCTGCGAGACCCCGCCGAATCGGATGCATGCTCACCGCCCCCTTTGCCTTTCAGTGTAGAGTGTGCCGGGCTGGAGCGGTGGGGCCATACGGCCTAATTATGGAGGACTTGGTGGACCGGGTGCCTGAGGCATCCGGTCCACCAAGTCCTCGTCAGCAGCCAAGAGAATATTCTTTGGCAGCCGAGAATCAGTGGCTGGGAAGATCATCCCCCAGCCACCCCCCTGGCGAACTGCCCCCGCCACCAGAACTGAGTGCGGCATAAGATTCCCGCAAAGCGTCCTGCAAGTACCCTGACACCTCAGGGCGGCTGAATTCCGGGGGAAGGCCACATCCAGAGCGCAGCTTTTCCCGCACTTCCGTTCCCGACAAGGTCAGCCAATCCCCGGTGTGCGGGCACGTGCGCTGTGACACCGTGTGCCTGCACAGGGGGCAATACCCGACGGATCCGAATGCTAAGGGAATAATGCCAATTTCCGCAGCGTGCGTCTCCAGTAAGCGGATAGCGTCTTGCGGCCCGTAAAAATTGGAAAACCCTGCAGCATCACGGCCGATAATGAAATGCGTCGCACCATAATTTCGGCGGACAATGGCGTGGAACAGCGCTTCCCTCGGTCCGGCGTAGCGCATGGCTGCGGGAAAAGTGGCCAAGAGGACACGATTTTGCGGATAGTAGCGCTCCAACAGTACCCGGTAGCTCTCCATGCGGATGGCAGCTGGAATGTCATCGGATTTAGTCGGTCCCGTCAAGGGGTGCAATAATAGGCCGTCACAAATTTCGAGGGCAACTTTATGCAGATATTCATGGGCCCTGTGTATGGGATTGCGGGTCTGGAACGCTGCTACCGTGCGCCACTTGCGCGCAGCAATCAGTGCCCTAACCTGATCCGGGCGGCATGGTTCCACGAAGGGCGAGCGGGGCGGGTGAGACAGGGTCACGTCGCCGGTGACGCACCAAGGACTTTGCGACAGCAGCCGGGCCACGCCTGGGTGGGACGGATCTGCGGTGAGGTACACGCTGCGCGCTTCTTTCAGCAGATCCCGCCTGAAAACCTCTTGCACACAGACCCGGGCCTGGAACCCCGACGCGCCGGTCACAGCAATCAGGTCTCCATTGTGCAAATGCTTTGCCAGATTCTCTGGCACCGGCAGCACAATGGGGAGGGGGAATAGGGACCCGCCCGGCAGCCGCATTGTCTGGCAAACGGAGAGGTATTCTGATGCGGTCATGGGATGGGTAAGCGGTAGATACGCATCCCACGCCAGCAATGTTAAGTCGCCCGCCACGTCTTCTGGAACGGTCAGCACCGCAGACGGCGCCATCATCGGTGCAGCCCGCATTCGGTCTTGCCTGACCCCGCCCACCGCCCGCTGCGCTCGTCGGAACCGTCAGATGGCCTCGTGCAGGGCATGCAGCCGATACTGGGATATCCCTGGTCATGCAGAGGGTTGTACGGCACGTTGTTCTCCCGGATATAATCCCAGACATCCTCGTTGGACCAAAACGCCAGGGGGTTGATCTTGACAAGGGAAAACACGGGATCCCATTCCACGGTCTCAGCAGCCCGCCGTGTATGGCTCTGACTGCGCCGGATTCCCGTCACCCATGCCTCGGCTCCAGCCAGAGTGCGCTGTAAAGGCTCGACTTTTCGCAACCGGCAGCACTGGTCAGGGTCTGTTTCCCACAGTCTGGGGCCGTAATGCGCGGCCTGAACGTCTACCGTCTCGGCCGGCAGGATGGCCGTCACTGTCAGCTGATACCGGGTCCGCACCATTTCGGTCAGGCGCAAAGTCTCAGGAAAAAGCAGGCCCGTGTCAAGACAGACTAGACGCGGCGCGCAGCGCAGGGCTGCGATCGCGTCAATGATCACCATATCTTCCGGCCCCATGCTCGTGGCCACGATCAGACGTCCGGCAAATGTTTCGCATGCCCATTTAATGACGTGCGGGAGAGGAGCCCCGCGCAGTGTCTGTTGCCATTCGGTGATTTGTTTTTCATGAATCAAGGCGATCATCCCTTCTGGATGGATTGCAACCGGAAATGGCGGCTATGCCCGCTCAGGAATTCCGGATGATGCCTTAAAATCATATGGTGATAAAGGTGATCATGTTACTATTGTTTTATTGGTCAGGCGTCGCTCAGCGCCTGCAGCGCCACCGCATCCATCGCGTCATCCATTTTCTGTTGCAGACTGGACCCTATCTGTGCCCCTAGGGCGTCGGATTCGGGCCCGAGGATTTCCAGGGCATGAGTGATGCGGGTGCGGTCCATCCCAATCACCCTGAGAGTGTGCGAACATCTGAGCAAGCCCGCGGCTCCTAGGAGATCCGCTTCAGCCGTGAATCCCTGCATGGGCTGCACCGCCACCAGGCGGAATCTCACAGCCCTGTGGTCCTTCAGTATTAAGGTACCCACCGTTCGCGCAGCGAAAGGGCCAGACAAGTCCACCCGGTCAATACTCAGATTCCACCACGGCCAGGCGGCAACGTCGCTGTAGAGCTTCCAAATTGCCGCCACACGCGCCTGTGTCTCCACGTCGCGCTCATATTGCCACATTGGCATCCCGCCTTCCTGCATTCGTGACTGCGCTAGTCTAGCCGAATAGGTCCGCACCGTCAAATACCCGGCCTTTCAAGGCATCTGGCGACCAAGTTGCGCCGCCTTTGACCCTAATGAGGACGGCCTGCTTGCCAGCATGGCGGGGTCTGAGAACCGGTCCGGGAAACATCCCTGCAGAAGACTCATGCAGCCATACCGTGACCACACGGCCAACCGTGTCCAATCCTGCTGGGGCATGAGGCTTCCGGTGAAACTGGATAGCGTGCCAGACAGAGTTGCCCCGCGCCGCAGGCGCGCAGGCCGTTGCCGCATTCCCTCCACACGGTCAGAAGGAGACATGGCTGACAGCGGCGCGGACGGGTGCGCCACTCTCTTCCCGTGATAGGGGGAAGGGGGAACGCCTGACCGATTTTCAAAAACCTTGGGTGCAAAGCCCGCTAATCCGTTATCATGGGGAAGGGAATCGTCGCAGAGATTCAGAAGGGTGGCAGATAGGAATGGATCAGCACAATGACCGTATTTTGGGATCCTGGTATGGACAAATGGCCGGCGACGCCCTTGGAAGCCAGGTCGAATTTAAAAGCGCGGCATCTTTAAAAGAGCAGTACCCCGGCGGCTTGCGCAGCATCGGGCCCAGCCCTGTCTTTGGCACGATAGCGGGGCAAATTACGGATGACACCGAGATGGCCATTGCCTTGGGGTACAGCCTGATCGAAGCGGGTGGCGGGCGCTACAGCCCCGATATCGCCGCTAAACACTACCGCTTGTGGTATGACAGCGGCCCATTTGACATTGGCCACACTGTGGGCCGCGCCCTGTCCGCCATTCCCCGGCGGGAAGACGAAGAAGGGGTTGAGGGGATGGCGCGGCTGGCGCAGCGGCATGCGGACAAGAAGAGCCAGGCCAATGGCGCGCTGATGCGCCACAGCATCCTGGGAATCTGGGGCCATGACAAGAATGCAGGTGAGCTGGCAGATATTGCACGGCTGGATGCTGCCTTGACTCACCCGCACCCAGTCTGCCAAGATGCGTCTGCGGTCTATGTGGTGACGGTCGCGGCAGCCATTCACGACCTTTTAGATGCGGAACAAGCATACGCTGTGGCCTGGGATTTTGCCCAGCAAACGGGCCTGCATGCAGACGTGCAAAACGTTCTGCAAAAAGCCCAGGACACGCCACCCCCTTGGTCGGATATTCATGGCGGGTGGGTTCTGGTCGCGCTGCACAATGCATTTTACCAGTTGCTGCATGCCTCCTCACTGGAAGACGGGATCGTCGGCAGCGTGATGCTGGGCAACGACACCGATACCAATGCCGCCATTGCCGGAGCCCTTTTAGGGGCCGTGCACGGAATTCAGCAAGTGCCGGAAAATTGGTTGTCCGTGCTGGATGACTGCCGCCCGCTCGCCGCTCCCGGGTGCTTTCGGCCGCGTGATCCCATATATTGGCCGGCTAATGCCCGAGAATTTCTGTCTGAATTGGGAGTGTTGGCAAACTAGCTGAAGACGCCCGTGCGGGGATTTTCACGGCGGCCAGCCCACGGCTGCCCGGCCGTGCAATGGACCCGCCACCGTGGCTCTCGGGCCGCAGACACCTTAGAGACCCTAGGCGCGGCATGGAAGGTGGCCGCACCTAGGGTCTCTGCTGCTTGACAGACTACTGGACGTTCAGCTTATCCAGAATAAACGCATACTCCTCAGCGAAATCATGCAGGCGGTTGTACCGCCCCGAGGATCCGCTATGCCCCGCGCCCATCGCTGTCTTGAGCACTAATGTGCGGGCATCCGTCTTGGTGTCCCGCAGTTTGGCCACAAACTTCGCAGGCTCCCAATATCCGACCCGGGGGTCGTTCAGACCCGTAAACACCATCATGTGGGGATAAGGCTGTGCGGCAATATTGTCGTAGGGACTGTAGGATTTCATGTACGCGTAATCGCCCGGCTCGGCCGGATTGCCCCACTCATCCCACTCCAGTGTGGTTAAGGGTATGCTGGCATCCAGCATGGTGGTGACCACGTCCACAAACGGCACCCCCGGCACGACTACCCGGAACAGATCCGGCGCCATATTGAGCACCGCCCCCATTAACAGCCCTCCTGCGCTGCGTCCCCGGGCTGCCAACAAATCCGGGGTGGTGATTCCTTCGGCAATCAAGTACCGGGCCGCATCAATAAAGTCCGTAAAGGTATTGCGCTTGTTCCGCAGTTTCCCCTGTTCATACCAGTGGCGGCCCAATTCTGAGCCTCCGCGGACATGCGCGGTCACCAGGACCACCCCGCGGTTCATCAAGGGGATCTGGGCTGCATCGAAATGGGGATCCATACTCATGCCATAGGAGCCGTATCCATAAAGAATCACGGGAGCAGGCCCGCTGGCGAGCGCACCCTCGCGGTAGACCACCGACAGCGGGATGGCGGTGCCGTCTGCCGCCGGAGCCCACAGCCGCCGCTGCTGATAGCCCGCGGAGTCGTAACCTTCGCCAACAGCCTGGCGCTTGAGCAGATTCCGCGCGCCAGTCTTTAACTGCAGTCCATAAGTGGTTTTCGGGGTGAGAAAGGACTCATAGTCAATGAGCACTTCATCCGTATCATAGCTGCGGTTGGGGCCGAGAGAGACCCGGTACAGCGTTTCCGGCCACGAGAGCTGTTCGAGTGTGAATGTCTCTGGGCGGTAAATCCAGATCTGGCTCAGACCCTGTTCACGTCCCGATATCACTAGCGCTCCGGCAAATGGAGAGATTTCTTGAAGATAGCGCGCGGGATCGTAAGGGAACAGCTCCCGGCAGGACTCCATATGGAGATGGGTGTCAGGACAGGCCATAACCCGGAAGTTCTCAGCCTGGTCATTCGTCAGGACAACAAAGTCGTGCTGCCAGTGCTCGACCTCATAGAGAATGCCAGTGCGGCGGCCCGCAAATAAGGTCAGGGGCTGTGTCGGGCCGGCAGCTGGCAGCAAGCGCACCTCATTCGTATTCTTGTTGCGGGAGTTCAGCACGATAAACCGTCCGTCACGGGTTTTGCCTAATTCCAGGGAAAAGGTAACATCGCGCTCTTCATAGAGGCAGACGTCCTCGCTCAGGCTGTCCCCCAGGTAATGGCGCATGAGACGGTAGGGGCGCTGGCTGGCATCAACACTGGCATAGAACACATAGGCGCCGCTGGCGTCCCATTCCAGGCTGCTGCTCAAAAAGATGTTGGGAATGGTATCAGGCAAATATTGGCCGGACGCGACATTCTTGATTCTCAATGTATACCGGTCAGTGCCATCCCGGTTTTCCAAGTAGCCCAGCAGAGACTGATCCGGACTCATACGCACCACCGTAACGTGATAAAACTGGTCGGCGGATGCCTCGCGATTGAGATCCAGCAAGACCTCTTCGGCAGCTTCTGCGAGGTCTTCACGGCGGGGGGCCTGGCGGCGGGCATAGAGCGGATATTGGCAGCCTTCCGGGGTCCTGCGGTAATAATAGTAAGGGCCATCCACCGCCGCCACTTCATCATCATCTTCGGGAATGAGGGCCCGCATCTCCTCATACAAGGAGTCTGTCAGGGATTGCAGCGGCTGCATCTTCTCTTGAAAGTAATGGTTTTCCTCTTCAAGATACTCAATGACTTCAGGGTCCTCCCGGTTATTCAGCCAGTAATAGTCGTCCTGGCGTATATCACCATGGAGCTGGTGGGGATGGGCGATGCGTTTAGCGTGGGGAATGGACATCATTTCCTCCTTAACAGAATTATTTCGGATTGTGAGCCGTTGGACTGCACGGTGCACACATTAATTTCGCTGTTGTCCTCCCAAGCTCCTGCTTCTATCACTGGGAGCCGCAGGGCCTAGGGCATCTCTTGTATTTAACCCTCTCTGCGCCGCAAGGTGGGAGCGTTGGCATAAAACGAGCAAGGCCCACAGCGGAATCCCGGTTCGCCCTCCCAGGCAATGCGAACCTCACAACGGCAACGGGATGGAATTTAACCAGGAGAAATCCTTCCTGTTCGTATACATTCATCCCAGTATTACTGATAAAAATCACACAGCAGGAGACGCGAGGACTTAAACTCCGCGAGAGGAACAAACTCCGGCAGCCGCAGCGCGGTCTGCAGTTCGGGGCGGGACACCAGAAGACGGTTCTACGGAATGGCCCGCAGTCATCTGCAGGCAGAAATACCGCACCTACTCCAAGACTGGAGGATGGATTAAGAATCGGTAGAGCATGTTGAAAGAGGGTGGGGGAAATGGTTTGGTGCTGAAAACTTGAGAAACCAGGCGCTGCACATGGCGCGACAACCCCACAAAGGTTCCCGTAAACAACAACAGCGAAATGGTCAAGACATCAACATGCGAAGAGGAAGGATGTTGGAGAAGGGCGAGCCACACGACAGTCTGGAAAAGCAACACCGTATAAAATCCATAGACCGTGCGGTACAGGGCCTGCCAGTGGAACAGCCAGGCCTTGCCTTCCTCGGTGTTTGAATGCCAGCGGTAAGGCCAGTCCCCTTGCAGGTGCAGACGGATAATGTGAGTTACCGCGTATAGGCCTTGGAGAACCATCAAAACCCGCAGAAGTATCAGCATGGGATCCCACCTTTGTATTTCATCTTACGGGATTTGAGACGATAAGGAAACATGGCGGGAAAACCAACGGCCCATCTCGCGTCTCCCTCTTTAAAAATGTCGAATAGCTGTCAGTCATCCAGCTCCAAATCATGCTAGCATGGGACAAGGCGGGAGCAATTTCATACAGGGTAGAGAAGGGGTTTAAACAGTTTGATTGTAATCTGTCTAACACTATCTTATACTAACCACTATGGATAGTTTGGTCAGTATTCGTGAA
>DAIDDL010000030.1 GCA_027309085.1 Sulfobacillus sp. | reverse complement strand
AATCGCGCCGGTCGGCTTCGTCCATGACCGTCTTAATGACGGAGCGGGCATCGTCGACAACGCTGGCGGTCAACCATTTATCCTGGGCCTTCGGCCCAGGCGTCTTGGGGGCCTGAGGATCGGACGGTTGGGGTTGCAGAATATCGGGGGGAGTGCGGACCACTGGGGTCACCCCATACACGGAGCCTACCTCCGCCATGCGTTTGCGCCCGCGTTTCTCACCCGACGATAACCGGGTCTGGAGTTTGTGCCCAGGTTTCCCCACTCTGACCGTGCTGGGTCGCAGGCCTTCCCGTCGCATCACGATCCCTTTGCCGTCCACGGACACCACCAGTGCTTGCTGGGTGGCCGCTTGCGGCCGCGGGTGCTGAGTATAAAAGGGGTCCACGTCCCCCGCGGCTTTTTGGGCGAGTTGTTCGACCTGCCGTTTGCCCGTTTGCTGCGCGGTGGCGTCGACGGCGGAGTCAAACGAGCCCTGGCTGGCCTCGCGGGCGGCGATTTCCCGTAAGCCATGCGAGTATTTTTCCGGGGGGAGGTTGGCCACGCCGTCTGCGGGATACAGATTGGCCGTCCCTTTATGGCGATAGGCGATCCGGGTCACCGCGATGGGCCCAAAGACCGTGACCAAGGGCCGCGTTTGATTGGGCTCTCGCGTGGTATGGAGGATGCCTTGGGCATCCTCCACGTGGGACAGACGCTGTTCGTTCTTCGCTCGGAGGGCGAAATGGTCACTCATCGCCTGCCGAAGCACGTCGCGCCCCATGCGACTGACCTCTATTTCTAATGCGGCATGTGTGAGAGCTTGCGCTTCGGCGCTGGCCACAAAAGTCATCAAGGTGCCAAAGCGCTCGAACGTGGTGTGAAAAGTCGAATGCTCCCCTACCAGGGAAGTCTCGAACGGCGTCATGGTCAGGGCGCTCCTTTCTTTTTTCTCGCGGCCTGTTGGGGTGGTCGCGAGGCCGTCGGCGGGACGGGTTCGGTGCGACGCCCGTTGGTTAAAATGGCCCGGAAGTTCGGTTGGAGCGGATACATCCAGATATCTCGCAGCGGCTTCGCAGAGGCCTTAGGGGCCGACAGACGCCCGTGTCCCGTACTACGACCAATGCGGTGCCAGTTCGCCGCGGCATAGGCGGTGCCCGCATAGCGATCATACTCCACAAACGTTTCCAAGAGCACCGGGTGTTCGCCATAGCGGCGGGCCCAATCCGCAGGCAAACGGCGGGCGACGCCCGCCAAGAAACTCGAGGCGAGGCTTTGGACCTGCATCCACGGCAACACCAGAAACCGCCGATTGCCCACCACCTGGGACAAGTGGGCCGTCCGTTCTTCGGGCGTCCACCCAATCCATTGGTCCCGGGCCGCTAATTTGAGCGCGGCCGATCTAAAGCCCAAGCAGGCTAAAATGCGGTCGTTCACGACCGCGAGATACCGGAGTTGGGGCCCCGCCATGTGAGCACTATGCAAGGGATGATACCGCCGAACGAGTTCGCCCCATAACTGGGCCGACGCACTGCCCGGTTCCACTAACTGCCACTGGAGATTGCGGATCCGAGGCGGCTGTCCACGTCACATCAGGGGTGCCACGGGATTCATGGGTCGGCAAGGGCAACCAAATGACGCCATGCACTTCCATCTGTTGCAAGGCTTTGAGACAGGTGGCGAACTTCGGTTGGCCATTGGTCATGGTCCAATTCAAGGCCGTACAGACCGCGCGGGCAATGGCACTTTGCGTGGTACACCAGGGGTCATCGGTGATGCGGCGAATCGTGTCAATCTCCGCCTCGGTGAACGATCGTCCTCCATACCAGAACGGCGTTTCTCCGGGGTTGCGACGTATGTAGTCCATGCCTTTGCCATACTGCTGGGTTTATGAGGCGTCTAAGGTGCTCAATGGCGTTCTCGTGGTCTGGTAGCCGCTTGTCACGGTGTATCTGGTGCTAGGACAGTGATTCGTAGAATTACGAGTTAAATCTATGTGATATGATGTGAGACTCGTCCCTCCGGAAGAGCCACACCCATAGCCTTTTGTGGAAATCGGCACTGACTAGAACAATTCCAGTGTCATCACCGGTGCCTAACCCAATCTTAATCGCGCCTTAATTCTCTAGCGCTAGCAGCTGTGCTATAGTCTTGTCGGTTTGTCACAGCCAAAACCCGCCTCCATACGGATGGCGAAGCTCAGCACCCTCCGGCGCGCTGCGCCATGACACAGAGTTTAGGGAATAATAGGATGTAATCCTAGCCAAGAAGCTTCGGGATAGCGGCTCAGGTTCCCGGAAGAAAGGGATAAGGTATGAGGCCCTCATGGCAGTCCTTAAATATGCTAATCCAAGAAGCTGCAGCGCCGTTGGGCGAGCGGGTGGTTGTCAGACGCTACCGGAATTTCTCCACCATGACATGGGTGGTCATTTGGACGCGTGACGACATGCCTTTTGGCCGGCGGCACTGGGTGCTGCCGGGATTGTGGAAAATCCGCGCCGGCACGTCCTGGGCGGTATGGGAGGCGCAAACGGGATCTGCTCCCTCGCTCTGGACTTTAAAGTGGGATCAGGGCGAGTGGACGGAAGTGGCCTGGGGTCCTGATCCCGTGCCTCACAAGGCCCAGCAAGCTTTTGTGAGCTGGCTGACCCACGTCCCCCCTCCCGACCCGCGTGCCCTCTCGGGCGGTCCCTGTGGGGGCGGCCGGCATCTGTGGCTCTGGCAAGGGCTGCTCTGGACAGCTCCCTTTCTCTTCTGGCCCCTCACCCGCCCCTACGCCGCCAGCGCTTTTGTTTTGGCCGGGGCGGCCAGCCTGGCCGCCTACGGGTTTAGCAGACAGCGCCGGCGCAGTTCCAGAATTCGGCTGGCTCCCGTGCAGCCCGAATTTTGCCAAGCGGCAGAGCACGGCGACGTATCGGCCGCTGTCGCGAGTTGGGCGGCGCAGGACCCCGACGGTCCTGTGCAAAAACTATTTGAGGATTTACAGCAATGGCTGCTTGAGCAGGCCGTCCCCTTGGAACTTCATGCCAGCCCCTCGTATGTCTGGCAACTGAATCTAGTGCCGGGCCACAGTGATTCTGGTCCTGAATACGCATCCGTCACCCTCATTGCGACGGGATTTACCGTGCATTGGTACTATGACGTCTATGACTGGGAAGGCAATTACCTTTCCCTCGCCCAGGACGTCCTGACCTGGTCGGGGTCCGTCTGGCTCTACCGCAATCTTCCTCTTGACCAGGGTTTTCTGCCGCTGCTGCTGCGAAAGCTGAATCCGCATCCGCGATAAAGACAGCGAAGCGGCGTCTTTTTTGTGGTGCAACGGGCGATGCTTTTCCGGGGAAGGTCCCCCAAGTATTCTCCACGCCCGTGCAGGTTCGGTCAGGAGCGTTGATCAAGTGAGGCCGAAATACGCGGCCTTAATGTGGGCATCGGCATCCAGTTCTTCTGGAGTGCCGTCGAAATGCATGCGTCCGTTGTCCAGGACGTACACATGGTCGGCCCCTTGTAAAAATTTGATATTCTGTTCCGCGATCAGGAAAGCAGGTCCGGCGGTCCGGTATGTTTCCAGTAAGTGGAGCAAATCGTTGACCATGACCGGCGCTAGCCCCGAGGACGGTTCATCCATGAGAATCAGACGAGGACGGCCCATGAGCGCTTTGGCAAACCCCAGTACTTTGCGCTGGCCCCCGCTTAAACTGCCTGCGGCCAGCCGGTTCTTCTCTTTCAGCAAGGGCAGCTGCTGGTAGATTGTGTCTAATTGGCGCCGGGCCTCCGACCCGGGAAGGTAGTAGGCGCCGAGTTTTAGATTTTCCTCGACGGTCAGGGTGCCGATCACCCCCATTTCGGACAGAAAGGCCATCCCTGCTTTCACGCGCCGGCTGGTGGGAGCTGCTGTGACATCTTCGCCGCCAAACGCGACCGTGCCCTGCCAAGTCGGCAGCAAGCCCACCAGAGTCTTCAGCAGCGTGGTTTTCCCCGCGCCGTTGGCGCCTAGGAGCACGACCTGCTGCCCCTGCTCGACTTGAAAACTGATGTCCGACAGCACCTGCAAGGTGCCGTAGCCCCCGCTTAATGATGAGACGGCTAGTAGCGCCATAATCGTCTGTCCCTTCTGTGTGAAGATGTCTGGGGCTGTTTGCCCCCGGTGGTGCCGGTTCTCCGCCTTATGTCCCTAAATATACCGCGGATACTGTGGCGTCTTCGGCGGCAAGGGTGAGAGACCCTTCAAAGATTTCTTTGCCGGCATTCATGACAATGACCCGGTCCGTGAGCTGATTGACAAAGCCCAAATGGTGTTCGACCACGATCAGCGCCATGCTCCGGTCCGCTAAACTGCGCAGACTGTCAGCAATGTGATGGAGTTCCTGAGGGCCCAGTCCCGCCGCCAGCTCGTCGACGAGGAGCAAGTCCGGGCCTATGGCGAGAGCACGGGCCAGATCAAGCAACTTTTGCTGGCTGCTGTTGAGGCTCTGGGCGGGCCGGTCTGCCGAGGGGGCGAGCCCCGTAAAATCGAGGGCGTTGTCTACGGTCATGGCGCCCTGGCGTGCGAAGTGATAAGCCAGCTCGACATTTTCTCTCACGGTCAGGGACTTGAATGGTTTGGGAATTTGAAAGGTCCGGTTGATGCCCTGGCGCGCGCGCTGGTGCATGGGCCAGCTGGCGATGCTGCGGCCGCGGTACAGGACGCGGCCGCCGTCCGGATGGTAGAGGCCTGAGATGACATTGATGAGGGTCGTTTTGCCCGACCCGTTCGGACCGACGAGCCCCAGAATTTCTCCGGGCTCCACACTTAAAGTGACGCCGTCCAGTGCGTGAAATCCGCCGAACGTCTTCACGATTTTCTCGACAGACAATAGTGGTTCACGGGACATAGCTTCCCCTCCGCTGTAAAAGTGAGACGACTCCCCCGGGCAGAAACAGCACTAGCAGCACGATCAGCAGACCATAAATGAGTTCAAAGTACTGGGGGGCCGAAATGCCAATCGCGTTGTACAGGCCATAGAGCACGACCGAGCCGAGGATGGGCCCAATGGCAGTGCCGCCCCCTCCAAACAGGGTAAAGACAATCGCAAGGATGCTGATGCTCAAATCGAATACCGTGCTGGGGTAGAACACCGACAGGTGCCACCCGAAAATGGCTCCGGTCAGTCCGCCGATGAGGGCGCTTAAGATCCATACGGTGGTCCGGGTGCGCACCACCGCAATGCCCGCCATTTCGGCACTGACGGGATCTTCGCGTATGGCCAGAAGAGCCCGGCCAAACGGCGTATTTTTAATGACGATGACGAGGACGGTAGTCAAAACGAGGAGCACAACCATGGCCACGTAACTGGTCAGGGGATGGTAGCTCTGCACCAGAGACTCGCCATACGGCCCGTTGGTGATGTGGGTCAGGGCTGGATTCGCCACAATGTTGTACAGCACTTCCGAGGCGGCCAGGCTGCTGATCGCAAAATACGCGCCGGACAGACGCAGCAGCGGCGATAGTATCAAGGCGATCACCACGGCGAATAGTGCGCCTACGAGCAAAGCCGCCAGTCCCGGCAAGTGAAAGAGTTCAATGCCGATGCCCATGCCGTAGGCCCCGATGCCAAAGAAACCTACGTACCCAAAGGGCAGGTAGCCGGTAAAGCCGTACAGCAGGTTCACTCCTTGGGCCAGTACCATGAAGGCCATCATCTGGAAAATGACGGCGTGGTTGGCGTACACAAGGGGGGCGAGGGAGAAGGCCGCGAGCAGCAATAGCGGAATCAGCGCATTGACCCCCCGGTGTGACCTCAAATGCGTGCGCCCTGAACTAAGCATTGCGCACCCCTTTTCCGAGCAGTCCCGAAGGTTTGGCCAAGACGATGATCAGCAGCAACAGATAGGGAACCAGGTCGGACCATGACGAGAAGTACGTCTGCATCAGCATTACTGAGACGCCGTAAACGAGTCCTCCCAACACCGATCCCAAAGGGTTGCCCAGGGACCCTATCACCACGATCGCAAACGCAATCGTGGTCAGCCCCAGCCCAGTGGAAGGGTCGACGCTTCCAATCATGAAGGGGCTTAGCACCCCCGCCATAGCAGCGAGCCCGATGCCCACCCCGAAAATGATGGCCGAGGTTTGGGCCACGGGGAGCCCGCTGGCCGCGGCTTCTTCACGGCTGCCCATTATCGCGCGGGCCGCGTAGCCGATCCGGGTGTAATACAGGAAGAGATACGTGGCACCAATCATGACCAGGCTGACGATGGCCGTGATGACCCACGCCATCTGATAGCTCTGGCCCAGAAAATGCCATGGCGCGGCTCCCATAATGGCTAGGGGCAGAGACCGGGGATTGTTGCCAAATCCAATCACGTCCAGCGCCTCGATAATCTGGGACAGGCCAAAAAAGAGAATCAACGACAGCATTTCAGGATCCTTGGAGCGAGTGAGCCGGGGAATTACCGGAAAATAAAGGGCAAACGCGATCACAAAGAACAGGACAAACGCCCCCACCAAACTGACCACAGGATTAATGTGGCCGGCTGAATAGGCGATTACAGCCAAATATCCCCCCAGCACAACGAAATCTCCATGCGCCAGGTTGACCACCTGCATGACCCCAAAAATCAGATTGAGGCCGAGTGCCATAAACCCGAAAAATACTCCAAATAAAATTCCTGCGACGATGCTGTATTCGAGCATTGCGGCCTCCTGTCAAGCGCCCCTGCCACCCGGCAGGGGCGCGCATCTGATACTTTACGAGAGCGGGGTCAGCAAGTCCACAGAGACCTTGCCTGCGCTGTTGGTCGTGAATTTTCCGACGGGAAGGGTTTCTCCCGTCTGGGCTCCCTCGGAATTAATCTGGAATTTTCCGTCCAGCGTCTCGATGGTGCCGGAAAAACGGCTGACGGCATGGCGCAAGGAGAGTTGGCTCAGGCTATTGGCGGTCTCCAAAGTCTTCTGGATAATGAGACCGGTATTATACCCCGCAATATTCAGGAAATTGGTGCTCTGGCCGGTCGCCTTCTTGTACGCGGCAATGAACTGGCTGGAGTTCATGCCGTAATTGACATGGGCATGGGAAATCAAAGGCGGCGCGGGGTATGTGTAGATGTTGTTGATGGAGGAAGGCCCGTCACTCGTCGTGAAGAGAGTCGGAAGCTGTCCGGGGAACACCGTGAACACCATCTTGTACTGGGCTCCACTGGCTTTTAATGCCTGCAGGAAGGAAATGTCATTATTGGGGTACCCAAATTCAATGACGGCTTGGGGATTCGCGTGGGAGATATTGTTCAGCAGCACCGAGTAGCTGGATGTGCTGGTAGGGACCCCGGAGTTATAGACGGGTGTAATGCCGGCGGCCTTGAGTTTGCTCACTAAGGTTTGTTCCTGCGACTGGTCGAAATCATTCGTATCATACAAAATGGCCACCCGTGAATAGTGCTGCCCGATGAGGTATTGCGCCAGAGAATCGGGCCACAGGCCCGAATTGGGCAGCGAGGTCAGCACAATATAGGGATTGTTGGGCGTAAAGAATGTCGTCCCGGTTCCGCTTTGGTCGAACAGCACCATCTTGTTTTCCTCGGCGACGGGAACCGCCACGGAGGTGAGAACCGACCCGAAGTCGGCCACCAGCACGTTGACGTGATTGACCGAAATAAGCTGGGAATACAGACTCGTGGCTGTGGTGGCGGAGCTCTGGTCGTTGTAGGCGACGATTTTTATCGGGACTTTTTTGTTGAGGGCTTTGACAAACACGCCTCCCGATTTGTCAGCCTGACTGGCCCAGAATTTGAGACCGGCATATTCAGGCAGGGATGAGGTGGCATAGGCGCCGCTGCCTGCGTACAGGGTTCCGATCGTTATATCCGAGATATTCTTGGTTGGCGGAGCGGCGCTGGTAGACGTGCCGCATCCGGCCAATGTTCCCGCCAGCATGGCGGCGGACAGGCCGACAATCATCGCCGAGTGTTTCCGGCTGTTCATAAGAGATAACCTCCTGGTGAAATAGTTTTGTGAATATACATGCGAGTCAGGCGATTATGCTGCCTGCATCCGCATTTTACAGCAAACAAGTTTTGTGCCGATTCATGATGAATAATAGCGTATAATCGCTCATCATGATACAACATTAACTTGAAAGAATATTCAACGCGCATCTGCGCTGCTCCCAAGTTCAAAAGAAATTGACTGGCGGTGAAAGACAAGGACCCGGCAAAGGCTGGGTTTGTCCTATCCGGTCATGAGATAAATGGCCCCGGCCCCACGGGGCCGGGGAGGCTAAGCCCGCGTGTGTCAGATATTTAACACGGTCGACTTCAGCCGGGTCATTGCGAGCAGCGAATAGCGGACGCCCTGGGCGCCCATGCCCGATGCTTTAGTGCCCACAAAAGGAAAATGGTCGGGTCCCCGGGAGGTTTTGCCGTTAATCTGCACGGTGCCCACATCCAACTCTTCGGCGAGCATAAAGGCTCGCGACACATCTTGAGTAAAAATAGCCGCCTGCAAGCCGTATTCGCTGGCGTTCGCCAGCGCGACCCCCTCTTCGGCGCCGTCAATGCGGATAATGGGGAGAACGGGGCCGAAAGGCTCCTCCCAGGCTACGCGCATATCGCGGGTGACGTAGTCCAGCACCACAGGGTATACCAGATTGCCCTCGCGTCTCAGCGGAGTCAGGGAGACGGCCCCCTGACTGATAGCCTCATTAATCATGTCCCACACAAAGTCAGCGGCCTGTGTTGAAATCAAAGGGGTCACCACACAATCGTCCTCAGGATTTCCGACCGTCAGAGCCATCACTTTTTCGGCTACCTTGGCGGAGAGCTGGTCAGCGATATCTTTCACCACGAGGACGCGCTTGACGGCCGTGCACCGCTGTCCCGAAAAGGAAAAGGCCCCACTCACAATGTTGTCCCGAGCTCGGTCGATGTCGGCGTCGGGCAAGACAATTGCGGCGTCCTTGCCGCCTAGTTCCAGCAGCAGGGGCACCATGATGGCTTTTTGGGCGATATGCTGTCCAGTTTGGGTCGACCCCGTAAAATTAATCATATTGACTTTGGGATGGGCGACCAGGTAATCGCCAATCACACGGCCGACTCCCGTGACCGCTATGATAACGTTGTCCGGAATCCCGGCCTCGTAAGCCAGGTTGGTAATGTTCATCCCCGCGAAAGCGCCTTGCGTGGGCGGTTTCAAAATGACCACGTTGCCTCCCATTAAGGCGGGAGCGATTTTGGTCACCGCCAGGTTGACAGGGTAGTTGAAGGGAGGGATGGCCAGCACTACGCCTAGAGGCACACGGCCGACCATGCTGACCTTCTCGCGTGTCTGCCCAGGGAAGGCATCGCCAAACAGCGTTTCTCCCGTTAAACGCAGCCCCTCCTCTGCCGTGTAGTGAATAAAATCTGCCGAACGCTGAATTTCATCAAGAGAATCCCGGCGATTTTTGGCAATTTCCAACATCAGCAAATTTGCGAGCTGCGGGGCATTTTCCTGCAGCTTGTCTGCCCATTGATGCAGCAATCTAGCCCGGTCTACCAGCAGGGTGCGTTTCCATGTCTGGTACCCCTGCTCCAGTTTTTCAATCGCCTCATCGACTTCGTGCGTCGTGTACGCATGCACTTTGCCAATCACCTGACCGCTTACGGGACCGTAGATCGCCACTTCGGCGCCATCTTGACAGGAAGTCCACCCAGTAGGGCCTAACTTTGCGCAATCGTTTGGACCGCTCGGGATGAAAACGGATGTTTCTGACATAATGTCGCCTCCAGAATCTTTTCTTGTTTAAGCGCTGCTGACCTTGGGCTTGCAAGCCGAACTGACTGTCACACGGTGATACCTGGGGCAATCACTAGAGGAAGTGCAGCAACCTTTTCGGTCAATCAATTCATGCTACCATAAATGATAGGCGAAATTAAAAGATCTTCGGGGTCCCCTACCGGCTGAAGCAAAGCACTGTGTTCCTGTCAGTCTGTGGCTGTCACACAACTGTGACAGTGATGGCATCTCATAGTCACATCACCGCACTATACTGGGGCTTAGAAACGAGGAAGGATGTGCAGATGATGATGCCTTGGCAGTTTATGAATCATGGATTAGGGTTTGGCATGATGGGACTATTCGGGATGATATTCTTCGCGTTTTTCGCGGTGGTGGAGTTTCCCTTCTGCGCCGCCTGTGGAGGACCAGCGGGCCCAATGTGCTCTCGAGCAGCGAGCCTTTGAACATTTTAAAGATTCGGTTGGCCCGGGGGGAAATCATGAGGAACTGCGGGCCCATCTTCAGTAAGCTCGGGATGCGGCGGTTTGCGCAGGTGGGGATGCAGGGCCGGTGGATACGGCCGGCTGGAGAAAGGCAGGTTTTGGAGATCCATGCCGCTACTGCAAATTATAGATGACGATCCAGGCATTGCAGAGCTTATCGCTGCTTATGCGGATGCCTGGCACTGGCAGTCTACGACCTCAGCGTCACTCGCCCAGGCTCTCCAACAGGCCGAGCAGGCTCCGCCAGATGTGATCGTGCTGGACTGGCAGCTACCCGATAGCACGGGATTGCGTTCTCTAGAGAAATTGCGCCATCTCACGGCCGTGCCTATCTTGGTTCTGACAGTGAATGACAAGGAGGCGGACATCATCCGGGCATTGCAGCAAAACGCGGATGATTATGTTGTGAAGCCTTTTAGTCCGGGGCAAGTGATGGCCCGTCTCAATGCTTTGCTGCACCGCAGCCGCACGGAAGCGGCGGCCGCCAAAAGCGCGTCGTGGACCTTTATGGATCTGGAAATTGATATGGAGCGCCACCAGGTCAGGCAAGGCGGAGTCTTGCTGGATTTGACGCCTCTCGAATATGACTTGATGTCAGCTATGGCGCGCGCGCCCGGCCGGGTCTGGACCCGCGAGGAGTTGTTGCGTCGCATTTGGGGAGATGTGGGGGAAGCGTTTGACCGGGCTGTTGATGCAGAAGTAGCGCGCTTCCGGAGAAAATTGCATGATTCCCCTGATGATCCCCGGTATATTGAGACAGTGAGGGGGGTAGGGTACAGGTGGAGGGAAGAAAGCGCTCGGAACGCATCGCTCTAGGCACGTGGCTGGTTTTGATTACGGGTTCCGCCCCTGAGGGATCCCCAGTTTTTACCATTGTCGAAACTGAATAGCCCGTGTTTCCGCGATTTTTCCAGCTAATTTCTAGCCGGGATCGCGGCGTTTGGCCGCAGATTGAGGAATGAAGCGACCGAATTGATCAAATTTTGACCAATCTGTTGCAGAATGCTCTCAGGCAGGTTCCTGAAGGCGGCCGTATTGCCGTATCGGTGCTCGCAGAGGAGGGCGCCGTGGCTTTGTGTGTCGAGGATGACGGGCCAGGGCTGCCTCCCCGTGTGCTCGGTCAGGTGGCCGACCCGTTTATCAAGGATCCGCGGTCTCCCGGGCTTGGTCTAGGCTTGGCTGTGGTGGCAGCATTCGCGAAGGCCATGGCGGGAGCATGCAAATGGGCCGAAGCGCGATGGCCTTCGCGAAGGTCTGTGTCACCCTCCCCCACTTTCCAGATGGCCCAATGTCCCCCTCCGACCCCGATTAGAATTTGGTGGGCATGTCATCATTGACTTCAGCTACCGACTATAACCGTGACGCGGCTCAACAACCTTCCCAATTCGTCCGCACCTGCTGCCAGCCAGCAATCATGGTCACCAGCCTGATCTACACGGGGCAGAATTTCCCCGAAATGTCCCGGCGCAGCCAGAATTTGTCCCGTGGTGATATCTGTCTAAAACCACCGCATTTGAATGCCTCTCACGGGAGGGTCTAAGGGAAGGGTGTCGATCTGTGCCAGAACGTGCGCCCACTCTTCGACAAGAGTGGTAGGATATCGGCCCGGCGGCTCCGGCTCCGCCACTTCCGGGGGAGGGGCGCTTACCCAGTCCTGCCACGCCTCTCCCCATGGGGACCGCATGTCGGCAAAAGAGAGCGTGCACGCCCTCAGAGCGCGGTCGATGGCAATCGCAGGAAGAAGGCCGGGCAGCGCACCCATATCTGGCAGTGGCGGGTGCCTGCGCCAGACACCGTACGCCCATAATGCCAGACCTGGCTGAATGGGATGGTGCAGCAACTCAATAAACATGCTCTGCCAGTGAGTGGGCGGACGCTTGCCAATGGATATAGCCAGGCTGTAGGGATCCCACCGAGGCCCGCCGCACCCCGTCCACCACGCTTGGCAGGAAGGCCATTCCCAAGCGTCCAGGCATCCGGTTAGCTGGCGGTGGGCGCGGACTGCCTGGCGCACGAGATTCCACGTGGAATTGTGGCGCCATTGCCGGGGGTCGCCGGGATGGGCGGCTGCAGGCTCCAGCCACTGCGCCAGGCTGATGGCATGCTCGGAACTCTCGGCGCCGAACGTCTGGTCCGCCAGCCACCCTAGGTAGTGTAAATCCAGTGCGGGAGAAGTCATTCTTCCACCTCTTGAATCTAGTGATGGTTACAGTGTAAGGCGTTTTGGTGAAATGGGAAACCAGTACAAGAAAGAATATTCAGAAGGGATACTGTTGTCTGTCGTAGTGGATGGTCTAGGTGCTGTCCATGACCGGCCAGTTCAGCGTTTTATTCGTCGGCTGCAGTCTACTGCTTTCGATGGAGGCACAGATAGGCTGACAGGAATAGGGTAAATTGCACACAACACTGCTCCCTAGCCACAACAGGAATCTTGTCTGAAATTGTCGAATGCTAGAATTAGCATGGGTGGACAAAAACCAATGGCGTCATGACAAAGGGATGGCAAAAACTGGCCTTTACCCTGACCTACGCTTCCGGAAGTACCACGATTTCCCATATCGCCCAGTTGATGCAGAGCGATTGGGCCCAAGAAGGCATTGATGCGTCTTTGCAGCAAATGCCCGTCAACCAGCTGTTCGGTGAGGATACCCAGAGTTCACCCACTAAATGGAACATGGGCTACTGGGGAGCCGGATGGACCTCCATCAGCTCGATTACTACCCGATCGGCGGCAACCTCTTTGCGACAGGGGCGGGAGAAAATTCTGGAGGATATTCGAACAACACGTTGGACCAACTGATCCAAGCCACTTATGCGCCTGGCAGCGCATCGCAGATCAAGCAGCGCATGGATGCCTATCAAGTATTCGTGGCACAGCACCTCCCGGTCCTGTGGATGCCTTGGTTTCCCCAAGGATACGCCCGCATCACAGGATTTTCGGTGCATGCCAACAATGTGCATGGCACAGTCAAGACGTTCAATCCTGTTACGGATTTTCTTTATGCCAATTACTGGACCGTTTCCCATTAGACGATCTCGAGGAGAACCCCAGAGTATTCAACACTCTGGAGTTCTGCTACGATCTGCCATAAGACCTTTAATGCGCTGGTCAGTGCCGGAGGCAGCTGGGATTGCGGGATGCGCGCGGGCATTCACGCCGCTGGGCGTGACCCCCTGGGGTTTACGGTCTACCACATCCCCCCGAAATTTTGGTAGGATGAGCAGAGAAGCACCGGATGGCCAGCCGTCCGCATGTGCATGGAGGAGGAAAGGCTTTGGAAGATGTATTAGCTGTAGTAGGACCCGGAGGCGCTCGTTGGCGGGAGCGCCTCCAGCAGAGCCGACCCGGGTTGACGGTGCTGTTTTATGAAGAAGCCCCGCCGTTAGAGCAACCTATTGACCCGCGCATTACCATCTTGGCCGCGAGCGGCGGACACAGCACTGCCCAGTTGTGCGCAAGACTTCCCCATCTACGGTGGCTGCAGACTTTTTCTGCCGGCATTGATGCCGTCGTTCACGATGTTCCGGACCGTGTGCTGATCACGACGGTAAAGGGGCTGAGCCAGGAAGCCGTGGCCGAGCATGCCATAGCTTTGCTGTTGCACCTGACGCGGATCGCTCCGAACCTGCCGACAACACCCCGGGACCAGCAGGTGCCCTTGGACACGCTCGCCGGCAAGACGCACCTTATTGTCGGCTATGGTCATATCGGGCGCCAAATTGGCCTATTCAGTGAAGCCTTCGGCATGAAGGTGCGTCCGGTGCGCTACCACCCGGCATCTGGAGAATGGGGTCTTGATGCCATCGATGACCTTTTGGGATCGGCAGATGTTGTGACGTTAGCCTGTCCGCTGACCGAGCAAACCCGCCACCTCATCAACCGGAAAAGACTGCAGCGCATGGGATCCAAATCTTTGCTGATCAATATTGCCCGGGCAGAAGTGGTCAATCAGGATGATTTATGCGAAGCCCTTCGCCTGGGCGAGATGGGAGGGGCCGGCCTGGACGTGACCGTGCCGGAACCGCTTCCGGCAGGTCATCCTCTGCTCCAGATGCGCAATGTGGTGGTGACTCCTCACGTAGCCGGCAACGTGCCGGATTATTTGGACCGGGCTGTGGCTATTCTGGTGGAGAATCTGCAGCGCGACTATGCCAATCAGCCCCTGATCAACGTGGTGGCGCGCGCGGACGGTTACTAAGGCCCAGTTTCAGTGAATGGCAGTCCTCACGGCCAAAGCCCGACTGTGATCAAGCCTCAGTTGCGGGTGGAAAGGCCGCGTGACTATGTTTAGAAGGTCACGACACTTACGGGTGCCCTTCAGTCCGCAGCCCTGCAGCCAAAGCAGACGCAAGGCGAGCACAGGCTTTCCAAACCTTGGTGAAGAGAGATTGCGCAAGAAACGTCACGAGGCCGGTAAGGGCAAGGGAGATCCCTCATGCCGTACACTGAAAAGTGGGAACGGCTTCACGCCGCACCGCGGTTATGGGAAAAAAGACTTAACCCTGGCGGACCGCGAATGAACCTGCCCGACCTGTGGGACATGGCATGGCCGCATCAGCACGGCTGCCAACCGTAGGCCACAATGCAATTGGCCCCCCGCCGGACAGTGGGTGGCATTACGCGGTCAAAAGGACTGTAAGGGCAGCCCGCTTTCGTCCCCGCGCCCCAAGGCGGGGACGAAAGCGGGCATTTGGTGAAGTTCCGGGCCAAATAGCCGCCCAGTGCTGCGGCAAAATCCCGGCGGAAAAACCCCGGAACCTGCAGGCCAGCATAAACTATATGGGCAGTTGCCTGTCTCTGTGCGGTTCGGTACACGCACAGCCTAAGCGTTGTTCAAGGTGCGGCTTTCGGCACGACGAACCGCGGCGACCACTGGGCCCGCACCATTCCCGCTATAGCCATCATCCCGTCACGCCCCTCATGTGCCCATATTTGCTATCACTCAGTCCCGGCGAGCAACCCAGACATTAAGAGACCTGGGGATCACGCACAGCATCGCTGGCCAGGATCTTCTCGGCCATACGGTGGCCAAAAGCCTGGAAACCCCGCATGCCGCAGATTTTCTTGTGTCACTGCTCACATCGGAGCAAACTCTGTTGCAGGAGATCCCAGTCCCGGCCGACTGGATGGGCCAGTCTTTGAGCATGGCCCGTTCCCGAAGTGCGGCCGTTGTGCTGGCAGTTGTCCACAACAACAAGGTTCTGCTGGGAGTGAACCACGATCCGCTGATTGAGGCTGACGACAGCGCGCTCGTGCTGATGCCCGCACCATAGGCTGTGGCAAGCGTGCAGCTGCCACAGTCTCAAATACTCCCCCGTCCCGATTTGTCGCTGGACCTTTTAGGGAACCATGAGGCCCAAGCGGAACTGTGGTATGACCAGGCAATTACTATGCCTGGCGGTGTTTTTGGCTGTCGGCAGCGGGAGGATGGACAATGACTGTGGGCAATACACTGTGTGAGGTCAGCCACAGGGGAAAGCTGCCGAAAAGGTTTTCTGTAAGGTGCGGCCCCTGGTGGCTTCCCACCACAATGGCTTCGGCCTTGTGCGCCATGGCCCAATCATAGAGGACCTTGGCGGGGGCTCCTTGTCCGGGTTCCAAAGTTACTGTGTGCCACTGCACGGTAATAGTTGGCGGCCTCGGTATTTTCAACACCTGATCCCGCACTTGATCCGCCATTTTAACCCACTGCTTTTCAAAAAAGTCAGGATCGCGGGGCAATGCGGCTCCAAAATCCGCCATCGCCTCATCACGGTAAAACGTCACAATGTTTTTGATGTCTACGGCTAGTAAGACACCTTCCTCTTCCAGCAACTGGATACCCACTTTGACGGCTGCATAACTGGCCGTGGATCCATCGACTCCCGCTACTATCTTTTTCATCATCCAATTGCGCGGGAAACCCCGGTGTTCAGGCCGGGGAGGGATAGCGAGGCAGGCGTAGCCTGCCCCATTCCCGCATCCTCCTTTTCTGTCGACGCTATCTGGGTCCACGAATTACCCATACCCGTCCGCCCGCTGAACCCGGTGTGTTCGGCTCCGCAATAGGCGCATTGGCGGCCCCCTTGCTCCAGCAAATATTCCCGAACTTCACATCCCCGCAGCGTGCCCTGCTGGGACTCGGACCCGGATATTTCCGGATTGTGCATTGGCTGCATGTCGAACCGCACCAGTTCCTGCGACAGGGCCGTAACCGGGGCCCAGTGGCAGAGCCTTGTCACCCCTGCCATCGTCGTATCCACGCGATGTTGCAGGCTGGGCGACAGCCAGCCTTGCGGCTTCGTCCGGTTGTGGAAACGGGCGGGACGATAGCGCGGGGTTCCACGTCGGCGGCGCCGAAACGCCCGCCGCCGCGCGAGGGCATCACGGATGGCTGGACCACGATGCTTCAGTTCCCGCAACATAAGGGTGGTGATGGTGCGAAGGATTTCGCCCGTGGTGGAATCCACCCTCTCCTGCTCCCGCACCAAAGCCAGCCCTGTGGTTTTACTACCGGGATCCAGCTTGAGCCGTACCGGTTGCAGGGTGGAATCCTCTTGCAACCGATCCACTAACCGGATAGTGAACGGAACCCGGCGATGGACACGCGCCCGCCCACGCTCCAGCAGCCGCCGCGCCCGTTTCTCCGAGCACGGCATGAGGGGTCTTTTCCTCTTGTCCAAAACAAATACCGCCATTTTTTCTCCTTCGCCCTTACGGGCACTAGTAACGCGGGACTCTCGTCCCATCTCCCCTCGGGAAGGTCTGCAACCGGCTCTCCCCTTGTGGGGACGGCGGGAACCTTCGGCGCTTTCCCTTTCGCCAACATGATTCCCGCCTTGCAAAGCGGCGGACTGAGGAAGCATTCGCCGGTGCGTCTGACCGACCTGTTGCAAACGTAGCGGGTTGGTTACCGCTGTCCCTGGTCAACCCAGCCTGTGTTCACAAGCTCCGGCCTTTAGGCCGGGGTAGTTGACCATAAACTCCTTGTGTGTGGCTTACCGGCCGATGCCCCGGTAGCGGATTCCCAGACGCTGGGCTTCGGCTGGGTCGTACAAATTGCGCCCGTCGATGATGACCGGGAGGGTGAGCTCGGCCGCAATGGTGCCCAGAGAAAATCTCCGGAATTCATCCCACTCAGTCAGAATCACCAGGGCTTCTGCCCCTTTCAGAGCTCCCAGAGGACTGGTGCCGTAGCGGATGTCCAGATCAGGGTACTGCCTTTGGATATTGTCCATGGCTACGGGGTCATAGACGGTGAGGCGGGCATTGAGCCGCAGCAGCTCGGCAATCACGCTCAGCGCCGGGGCATCGCGGAGGTCGTCGGTTCCGGGCTTGAACGACAGTCCCCACAGGGCAATCCGCCGGCCTTTCAGGGTTTTCAGCTCGTCTTGCAGGCGCTTGATGACAATCAGGCGCTGCTCGTTATTCACTTCCTGGGTGGATTCCAGCAGGCGTGGCTGGTATCCGTACTCTTTGGCCGTGTAGATGAGAGCGGACAGGTCCTTGCCAAAGCAGCTCCCGCCCCAGCCGACCCCGGCGTTCAGAAATTTGGGCCCGATGCGTGTGTCCAGGCCAATCCCGTACGTCACCGTGGAGATGTCGGCGCCCACTCTCTCACAGATGTTGGCCATTTCGTTGGCGAACGAGATTTTGGTCGACAAAAAGGCATTGGCGGCATATTTGATCATCTCTGCGGAGAGGCGGTCGGTTGCAATGACGGGCACCGGCCCCCGGTCATGCGGCCGGGGATTTTCGCCAGGAGGCGCGAACGCCTGCGCCACGATGGGGCGGTACAGGGTCTGAAGACGCTCCATGGCCCAATCTTCATCCGCCCCGAGCACAATGCGGTCGGGATACAGCGTGTCATGAATAGCGGTGCCCTCGCGCAGAAATTCCGGGTTGGAGGCCACGGTGAACAGCGCCGGGGCCGGAACCTCGCCGTGGCGCGACACATAGCCGTCCTCGATCCACAGTTTGACCAGATTGGCTGAGCCGATGGGAACCGTCGCCTTATTCACGATGACATAAGACCGGTCTGGCTCCATTCCCGCGCCAATAGCGAGGGCGGCCTGGTGCACGTATTCCAAGTTGGGAGACCCGTCCGCCAAGGGCGGGGTGCCAACGGCAATGAAAATCACTTCCGCCTCGGGAACGGCCGCCTGTGGGTCAATTGTGGCTTCCAGCCGGCCAGAAGCGCGCGTCCGCGCCAACAGCTCCGGCAGGCCCTGCTCAAAGATGGGGGGGATGCCCCGCATAATTTGCTGGACTTTCCCCGTATCCACGTCGACAAGCATCACCCGGTGGCCGAGTTCGGCCAGCACTGCGCCTGTCACCAGCCCAACGTATCCCGCTCCAAAGACCGCGACGTTCATAGGTGCTCCCCCTTCAACTGATGATAGGCGGCCAGAGTGTCCCTGGCGACCACTTCCTGGGAAAAATAGCGCAGCACCCGCTGCCGGCCGCTTTGGCCCAGGGCGCGGCGCAGGTCCCGGTCGCCGTACAATTGCTGCAGCGCCAAAGACAGGAGATGGGGGGATTTCTCGGGGACCACCAGCCCCGCCTTGCCGATAACTTGCGGTATTTCCCCGCTAGAAGAGCCGACTACCGGCACTTCCGTTGCCATGGCTTCCGTCAGCACCCTCCCGAACTGCTCTTTCCACCGCGCCGTCGTGCGGGACGGAAGCACCAGCACATCAGCGGCGTTCATCATCTGGGGCATGTCCCCGGTGGACACCCAGGGAACAAACCGCACTTGGTCAGCCAAGTGGGCATCGTCCGCCAGTTTTTGACCGGTGGCCCGCCACGGCCCCGACCCTACCAGCAGCAAAGTGGCTTCTTTGTGCTGTTGCAGCAGGGGGAGGGCCGCGGACCACAGATCATCCAGCCCCTTGTCCTCAATCAGGCGGCCCATATAGGCCATGACGAATTGGCCGTCGAGGTTCCAGCCGCGCTTGGCCGTATCCCGGTCTGCAGGATGGTAGAGATTCACGTCGCACCCAAACTGGGGAATGACCCATACGGGTTTGCGGAACCCCTTTTGCCGGATCACGCCCTCCGCTTCGGTATTGCCGACGAGTGCGCCCTGGGCGGTCTGAAACACGCTCTGCTCCATGTGCGAGAAAGGCCACGGATAGTTCTTGTAGATATTCTGCCAGGCAAAGAATACCGCGGAGATGCCCAGGCGCTTGGCGATGCGCATGCCCTGGTATGTCACGCTGCTATAGGGCTCTTCATCGATATGGAGAAGATCCGGCTGATAGCGGCGGACAATGGAGAGAAGCTCGGGATAGTAGTGAAAGTGATTGCGCCCATTGAGACGGATGGGCGAGAGAAACAGCGGGTAGGTGTGGTCGGCCGGCCGGGGCTCGAAAGGCAGAGAACCCCAGGCCGGGGGGACTACCAGCCCGACCTCTACCTGGGGGTCGAGCTGGTTGAGATATTCGAGTTTAGTCCGGTAGCTTGCGCTGACGCAGGCTTTGGAGATCATGAGTACGCGCACGGGGTGCCCTCCTGGGTTATGACAGACTGCTGCTCTTGTCATGGCTCTCAGTCCACGTGGCTTCCATCCAGCTTTCAAAAATGGCCTTTTGGGCTGGAGTGGGATCTTTCACCGGGGTAATCAGAACCTTGTCAAACGGCTGGGCTGCAAGCACCAGGGAAGCGGACTGGAGCTGTCCGCGGCGGAAGAAGTTGACGGTGACGGTGTCGCCTATCTGGTGATCTTCAAGAATCCGGTTCTTCCAATCGTCGGCCGTTTTTATCTGGTAGCCGTTGAGCCCGAGGATCTGGTCCCCGGCATTGAGCACAGCGGCCGCAGGCCCTGAAGTGTAGGCGGTCTTGACTACGAGCGCGTGGCCGCCTTCGACCTTGGTCTCAATGCCCAGCCAGGGCAAGGGGGTCTGCGGCTTTTTGTCTGCAGCGGGCATCTTCTGGGCGCCGCTCGCGTCATCTTCATCCTCTTCCCCGTGGGGGGCGTACAGGCGCTCCACGGTTAATCCAGCCGCCGCCAGCGCACCGTCCAGGGGCATGGGGTCTGTCGAGTAGATATAGCGGGCAAAGAAGTCTGCGAAGGAGCTTTGGGTGACCTCCTCCACCGTGTCCTGATAGACGGACTCGGGGAAGCCGGTGCCCTCGGCGCCGTAGCGCTCATACAGTTTGCGCAAAACGTCGTCAAGCGAGGCGCGGTTGTCTGTCCGCCTGCGGATTTCCAGATCCAGACAGGTCCCCGCCAAGTCGCCATTGAGATAATAGGAGATGGTGCGGTTGACGGAGTCCTCATCGGGCTTGTAGAGTTTGATCCAGGTGTCGAAACTGGATTCCGACAGAGACTGCACAAACCGTCCCGGCTGCTTTTCGTACGCTGCAATTTTTTTGCCCAGCCCCGACAGGTAGTCTTTCACGGAGTACAGCCCAGAGCGGCGCAGACTGACATAGGCGTAATAGTCGGTAAACCCTTCCATGGCCCAGAGCAGGTGGGTGTACACTTCCTTGTTATAGTCGAACGGTCCCAGCATGTCCGGGTGAATCCGCTTGACATTCCAGAGGTGGAAAAACTCATGGGAGATGAGGCCCAAAACCTTGCGGTAGTTTTTCCAAGGGCGGAATGCAAAGCGCTCGACTCCGCAGGTGGTGGAGTTCAGATGTTCCAGACCGCCTGTGGACTTGTCCATCAGATGCAGAATAAAGGTATAGTGATCGTACGGCAGCGACCCGAAAATGGCGCGCTGGGCAGTGACGATCTTTTTGACGTCTCCGGTCAGCTGGGCCAGATCTTCATTGCCATGCCCCCACACAGCCAGAGTGTGGAGCTTGCCGTCCACTTCGAACGTGCTGAGAGTCTGTGTGCCGACTTCGAAGGGGCTGTCAATGAGCACGTCATAATCCGGGGCCTTGTACTGGCCCGGCTCCTCTCCCCTCTGGTCCAATCCTGTGGACGCCTGCCAGCCGGGAGGCGCCTCCAGCCTGACGTAATAAGGGGCATCTTTGTAGTCATCCACCAGCAAGAAGAGCTGGGCGCCGTTCCAGTAGGCATGGCTCTGGTCGAGGTGGCTGGTGGCGACACCCAGTTCAAATGCATACACCTGATAGCGGACTCGCACCGGACCGTCTTCAAACGTCTCAAATTCCCAGGTGTTCTTGGAAGCATGGTGGACACTCAGGGCACGGCCCTGAAAAGAGACCTCGAGACCGAACAGGTGGCGCGCATAATCCTCCACTTCGTAGGACCCCGGGGTCCACACCGGCAAGGTCAGCACATGGCGGCCTTTGGGAAGCTGTTCGATTTCCAGGGTGAGGTGGTAGACATGCAGTCCCGGTTCGAGAAAACTGACGGTAAACGAAAATGTGGGAACCACGGAATATCCTCCTTTTATGTACAGCACAGGCAGATAGCTGATGATAGCATAACCATTTTGATTAAGAGCGGGCCGCTGTTTGGGCGTACTGTCCCAAAAGCCGGGCCGCGCGCTTAAGCGTCTCCTCGCTTTCTGTCAGAGAGATGCGGATAAAGCCTTCCCCGCCTTCTCCAAACCCGCGGCCAGGGGCGACAATCAGAGCCGTCTGGCGCGCCAGTTCTTCGGCAAAGGGGACTGAGGGCGGGGCACCTGGGGGCAGGGGAATCCACTGAAATATCGATCCCTGAGCCGCTGGGACACTCCAGCCTTCTTCAGCCAAGGCCGAGAGAAAATGGTCGCGGCGCTTCTGGTAGAGAGCGCGCACGGTCTCTACCGCGGCAGCTGGGCTGTCAAGCGCTGTGATGGCGGCTTCCTGTATGGCTCCATACTGGCTGCAGCTGAGATGATCCTGCAAAGTTTCCAGGTAACGGATGAGTTCAGGGTTGCCAGCTGCGAAGCCCAGCCGAAATCCTGCCATGTTGTAGGACTTGGAAACCGTCGTGAATTCTATCCCAGCGGCTTTCCCGCCCGGCCTGGCCAGAAGGCTCACCGCCCGCATCCCATCATAGACGATGTCCCCGTAAGCCAGGTCATGCGCGAGCACAGTGCCGGTCTTCAGGGCTTGGGCAATAACGGCATCAAAAAAAGCCGCGGGGGCGATGCGGCCGGTCGGGTTGTTGGGGTAGTTCAAAAATGCCAGCCCGACCGTTCTGTCCAGCCGGCTGATGTCAGGTAGGGCTGTGCCGGGAGAGAGCCGCCAGGGAATCATCTGCGCGCCTGCCAAGCGAATTCCGGACCAGTAGTCAGGATACCCTGGGTCCGGCACCAGCGCCGCATCTCCCGGATTCAGGACTGCTAGGGAGATTTCTTGCAGCCCGATCTTGCTCCCAATTAAAATGGCGACTTCCGTGGACCAGTCCAGGGTTACCCCGTGCTGTCTTTGATACCAGCGGGCCACAGCCTGCTTGAGTTCCGGCAGCCCGGCAAAGGGGATGTAGCGCTGGTAGCGGGGATTGTCCGCGGCCCGCTTGAGCGCTTCGACAATATCCGGGGGGGTGGGCTGGTCCGGATTGCCTTGTCCCAGATTGATGACCGGACGCCCCTGCTCCTTCAGATCGACAGCCAAATTCACCAGGCCGGCAAAAAATTGCTGGGGCAGGCGGGTAATCCGGTCGGCGGGTTTCATCATGGACCCTCTCCTTCTTTGTTTCCAAACCTTCGGCATACTCACGGTCTCCATTATACGAAATTCTGCGCGGAACTTCCCACCGAGAAATGACCGGCCAGCAGATAAGTGAAGGAAACGGCGGTACAAGCCGGATGGCGGTCATGGCCGCTTACAACAAAACTGTTATAATTTGTCTGTGTAGAATAAACTATCCAGAAAGGGCAATGCGCCTAAGTTCCTCAGGACAGAATCGCCCGTGAAATGCCCGCCGTACCGTTAACCTGTTTGAAGCCGTTCAGATCCAGATGCCCAAACGCTACGGTCTGCTGCAAGCTGTCAGGGCGTGGGCGCACACCGGTTCGCTGCCAGAAAACCCCGGCGCCTGATGGGGAAGGAAGAGTGTTCTGCCAAGCTTAGCGTCTCGTGGACTTCTTGACCGGCGGTTTGGTGAGAGCCTAGACGATGCCCAAGATCCTGCTCCGGCTGCGATGCAAGAACAATATGATCCCCAGGGCCGCCCGGGCACCCATAAGACCAGATTCAGCCAATGGCGTAGACAAGAGTCAAATGCCTTTTTTGCACTGACGAAAGTTGAGTGGTGACAGGGGGCGAGTCCGTGCACTTTATCGTATTGGGCCTGGCAATAGGGATGGCGTCGGGGCTCACTCCGGGGCCGCTGCAAACCCTGGTGCTGTCGCAGGCGGCGCGCTTTGGCTGGCGCGCCGGGGCCGCCGTAGCTTGTGCGCCACTGTTGTCCGACGCGGTCATCGTGGCGGGGACGGTGGGGGTCATTGGACTCGTTCCCCGCACGGCGCTGTACCTGATCAGCACCGCAGGAGCTCTGTTGGTCGGCTACATAGCCGCCGATGCATGGAAAGCGTCGGTTGCGGTGGACGCTGGACTGGCACCGGCGCAGTTGGCAGCCGTTGGCGAGTCTGAAGTCGCGGCGCGGGCGGGTTCCACTCCCAAAGCATTGCCAGCTGGGCACCGCACCTCTTTTTGGCAGGCCGCGCTGATGAATCTCCTCAATCCCCATGCCTGGCTGTTCTGGGCCATAGTGGGGGCGCCCATCACACTGCGCGCCATCCACGCCCGGATGGTGTACGGCGTATTCTTCGCCGGCGCCTTCTATCTCGCCCTGGTGGGGATTAAAATCGTTCTGGCGGTGCTGGTGGCGCGGGGAGTCAACTGGCTGGGGAGCGGGTTTCAAAAATGGGTGCTCAGAGGGTCGGCAGCCGGTCTCGCCCTGATTGCCATCCTTCTTCTGGCCAATGGCATCACCGGATTGGTCCGGTAGATGTGTTATGAGATTGGCTGATGGGCCTGGAGGTGGGATATGTGAAGGGACCTGCACGCAAGACCCCACGGGGCTCTTTGCGTGCAGGCCGTGAATAAAAGCTATTCATGCAGGTATTCGCGCCATGAGGTATCTTCCATCATCGGGTTCCACAAGGTGACATAGGGGCCTTTGATGAGAGTGGCCAGCACCCGGTCGTGCTGTGCCCGGAATTTGGTGTTGATGACAACCCGTGAGATGCCCATCATGGCCGAATTGAGATCCTGCCATTCCATGTGCACAATATATTCCGCAGGGGTTGCCTTGGCTTCGATCAACTGGAAGTTTCCCTCTTTGTTGCGGGGAGGATATTCTCCTGTCGTCTGCAGCGCCTGGTGAATTCCTTCGGGATTCAGCTGGAAGCTGCCAATCGCAGAGGCGCCGATTTGTTTGAGGACCATGTATCCCAGAAAACCCGGAGCTCTCTTAAACATCTGCATCAGATCTTCCATCGCGGTTTCAAACTCTTGCTCCCGGCCGGGGATAACGCTGTGGTCGGAGCCCGCAATCACGCGCTGCCCGTAGGGCAGAGACACTGCATCAGGGGTGGCTCCGGCCATGAAGGATGCGCCCAGTCTGGACGGGACGTCTGTCATGGCCATGTTGTCGGGAAGGTCGGCACTGGTGATTTCGTAAAGATTTTCCCACGGCCCCTCAATGATCATGCCCAGGCAGTTGGCGCACAGGCGGAAAATGCTGTCAAACTGCTCGTAGTGCATTTCCTCGTGGTCCTGCCAGTTCTTCCACATGGTGTACTGCCGGATGCCTAGCGGGTTGAGCTCGGCGTGCATGTCCATCTTGGCGGCGCCGTACCGCCCGCCCATCGGGAACACCCCGATTTGCACGTGGTTCTGAAATCCTACGAAACCGGAGTGATTGGCGGTGACCATGCAGACCTTGGGGCCTACAGATTCGAACATGTTGAAACTGGAAGGCTGATTGACAATTTTTGCATCGTTTATTGCCACAATAGGACGCGGCATGCGGTACCCCTCCTTGGTATAGAGATCTCATTGGACCCTGCGGAAATATGAGAACTAGCCCGTTATTTTTACTAACGTCGTCAGTTATTGAATGTAAATCCACCGATATTTAACTCGGTAAAATCAATTATAACTGCTGGCTTTCGAAAATGATCAATACACCTCAAAAAATATCGAAAGCTAGTGCCGTCCTGTGGGGGTTCTTGCCGGGCAGGCTCGGCTGTGACAGAATCACAGGAAGGGAATAATGGACGTTTGCCCAGCCGGGCAATATGAAAGAGGCGGAGCATGACCGACGATGTATGGATTAGGCCGGAAAAGGAAAAATTGGGCGAGGCATTGGGGGTCGGTTCTTGGACCCGGGTTTTTGCTTATGCCGCTATTGTGGTGTCGGCGCAGATTCTGCGCTGGAGCTTGTTTGTGGCTCACGGCTTTGACCTGGGCTACTACCAGCAGGGGATGGCGGCTCTGGTGCATTACGGGCCGTGGGCCCGTTCCCTGTACACGGGGCGCGGTGTGCTGGCGCCCAACAGCGCCTGGCTTGCCCTGGTTCTAGCCTATCCGGCGGCATGGCTCGGCACGGGATTCCTGTTTTTGGCGGAGAGCCTGGCCATTGCTTCCGGATATTTTCCGCTGATGCGCCTGGCTCGCGCCTGGTCGGTGCCTGCGGACGCCGCATCCTTTATTGGGGCTCTGTACCTGCTGAGCCCTCTGCTGATTGCGGGCAATCTGTATGATTTCCACATGAGCATGCTGGCGGTGCCCCTGGTCTTGTTTGCCCTGGCAGCCATGGCGGAACAAAGGTTCGGCTGGTACCTGGCTTTTATGGCGCTGCTGACCGGCTGCGGGAGCAAGGCCGCCGTCGCCATGCTGCTGGTGGCGGTGATTGCCACCTTCCGGCGAACTGGGTGGCAGTGGGGAGCCGTCTCCCTGCTCGGAGTCCTGGCCTGGATGCTGCTCGGGCTTCACCTGCACAGCGGCAATATCGCCCAGCTGGGCTGGGTCAGCATCCCCTGGTCTCACCGGGTAGGGGATCGGCCCATCATTTACGCAGGGTGGGTGCTGGCCCCCTTCGTGCTGATCTTGGGGGCGGTGGGGGTGAGGTGGCGCAAGTTTCCGGTCAGCTTCTACGGTCTTCTGGCTTTAGTTTATCTGGCTGGGAATGTGCTGTCGACCGTGCCCGCCGAGACGTCGCCGTTTGACCAGAAGTCCGCGCTGATGGTCCCCTTTTTCCTGCTGGCGCTGCTGGATGTGGCAGCGAGGCACAAGGCTCCCTGGCCTGCCAAGGTGCGCGCCGGGGGGGTAGCGGTGATGCTGGCGATGCTGGTGGTGATGAGCGCCGACTTCTATCATTCCGCCTGGCGGGTCCGGCCCGCCAACGGGCTGGCGCTGGAACATGCGCTGGCCACAGTAAGCCTCGCGCACCCCGTGTACGCGCAGAATAATGTGCTGCCCCATCTGGGTTTTACGGTCAACCAGGTGCCTTTCAGCCGTCTTGACCTGTCCCATTTGGAGCCGGGTTCCGAAATTGTGTGGGATACCCAGTTCAGCGACCACACGGCGCCCGCTTCCGTTTACCGGGCGGTGGCCGCGCTGGCGGCCAATAAGAGCCGGGCCCGGGTGATTTACGACCAGGGCGGGGTGCAGGTGCTGAAAATTGTCGGCCAGCCGTAATGCACGGTGCAGTGTTGGCAATAAGCCGTGAGATGTCTAAAATTAGCGAAGGCATGCGAATCGGCTGAGTGGCTGCGAGAAAGCAAAGGGAGCGAAGAAGGTGTCACATTCTGTACGGGTAGATGGCCAAGAGGCGCAGGCTCCCCATACTCCGGAACCCCAGGCGGGGTCGGTATGGAAGGCGCGGTGGCGCCAGCTGCTGCTGGGCGTGGAATTGACCCGCAATCTAGCGGTGCGCGACGTGGAGACCCGCTATAAGCATTCGATTCTCGGGCTGTACTGGGCGATTATCAATCCGCTGGTGACGGCAGGGATTTTCGGATTTGTCTTTGGGGTGATTTTTCATGAATCCAGCAAGCCTATTCCCTATGTGGTGTTCATGCTGACAGGCATTACCTTCTGGAACTTTTTCGCCAACGGCATCATGTCGGCGGTGGGCAGTGTTTCGGGAAACGCTTCTTTGCTGGCTAAAATCTATTTTCCGCGGATTGTGCTGCCGACGGCAGCCGTCCTGGCCCGTTTCATCGACTTTATGTTTTCCCTGGGTGTCCTGATTGTGTTTATTCTCTTATACCATACCCCGATCTGCTGGAGTACCTTGTGGATTCCTTTCATCCTTGTCCTGCAGGTGTTCTTCACGCTGGGGATCGGCTACCTGGTGGCGGCTTTGAACGTGCTCTACCGTGACATCAATCAGCTGATGGGGCTCTTGCTGCTGGTGTGGATGTACTTTTCGCCGGTGATGTACCCCATCACCAATTTGAAGCCCAGTCTGCGCAGCATTCTCTTGATGAATCCCATCGGCAGCATCCTGCAGATGGAGCGCGATGTGATATTCACGGGGCACCTGCAATATCCGCAGTTTGCCTGGGGAGCTGTCGCCTGGACCGCCTTTGTGTTTATGGCCGGCATCAGTTTATTCCGCCGCATTGAGCCGATGTTTTCCGAGGTGATGTAAATGGCCCATATTGAAGTGGAGCATGTCTGGAAACGGTTTCTGCTGCGCAAGGACCGAGCCGACAGTGTCGGCCAGCTTTTGACCCGGATGATCCCCAAAGGGCGCAGGAAGCCTCCCACCGAGCCCTTCTGGGCCTTGCGCGACGTCTCTCTCGACATGCCGGCAGGCCATTCATTTGGCATTGTGGGCAACAACGGCTCCGGCAAGAGCACCCTTTTGAAAATTCTCACCCGCACCATGAGCCCCACCGAGGGGCACGTCAAGCTGCACGGCCGGGTTTCCGCACTGGTGGAGCTGGGCGCAGGATTTCACCCGGATTTCACGGGCCGGGAGAATGTCTATTTAAACGCGTCCATTTTGGGGATCGGGCGCAAGGCCATTGAGAAAAAGATGGAAGAGATCATTGAATTTGCGGAGATCCGGCCCTTCATCGATACACCCGTCAAGTACTACTCGTCTGGAATGCATGCCCGTCTGGGTTTTGCCGTCGCCACCAGTGTCGACCCTGAAATATTGATTGTGGACGAAATCTTGGCGGTGGGCGACGAAGCTTTCCAGCAAAAGTGCATGGACCGGATTTTTCACATGAAGAGGGAGGGCACCAGCATCCTATTGGTCTCCCATGACCTGTCGTCCATTGAGCGGCTGATGGACCAGGCCATCTGGATCAGCAAGGGTGTCATGCAGAAAACCGGGCTGCCCCGCGACGTGGTGCTGGCGTACCGGCAAAGTCTGATGGACCAGAGCCGCACGCCTGCGGCGGAATCCGAGCAGGCACCGGCACACCCCGGCCCCATACAGGTCCAGGAAGCGTTTCTAGTCAGCCAGGGCCAGCGGGTGGACACGCTCTCTTCCGGGGAACAGGTCTCTGTGACGCTGGATTTGCGCAATGACAGCAGCCATGAATTTTTGGGGCACGTCAGTCTGGTTCTCAGACGCCCTGACGGGCTGGAACTGGCCACTTTCTCCACGGTGCTTGACAATGCGCCCGTGCGTCTCAAGCCGGGGGTAAACCGGCTGAGCATGGAGTTGGCCAACCTCTTTCTGACCACGGGAGAGTATGATGTGACCTGCGCGGTGTACGACGAAAATGGGCGGCGCCTGGATGAGTGGCCAGGGGTCTTGGCGGTGCACATTCAGTCGATGCGGAACACCCCTGGGTTGCTGGTGCTGCCCCATACCTGGAGGATGGGCTGACGTGGGTTCCTGTGTGATTGCCGTGGATGCCCGCTATGGACTGCAAAGTCCGCGGAGGGGAATCGGAGAGTATGTGTTCCAGTTAATGCGCCGTCTGGCCGATATGCCCCGGTCCTATGACCTGCGGCTGTATGGGGACCGCAGCGCCGACCCGTCTGTAGTGCGGGAGTTTCAGGCGGCCTATGCGGTGGAGATTCTGTCTGCGCCGAATTTCTTTTGGTGGGAGCAGCGCGTATTTCCTCTCGCCGTCCGGCAGCACCAACTGGTGCACGCGACTGCCAATATTGGCCCGCTGCTCTCCTCCGTGCCCGTGGTGATGACGGTGCACGACGTGATTGAATGGCGCCGGGGCCATCTCTTTGGCGGAAAGATCCCCTGGCGCCACCACTTGAGCCGCCTGTACCGCATGAATGCCCTTAAGCGGGCCGCTCCCCGCGCCCAGCTCATCTTAACTGTGTCGCGCCATGCGGCCAGCGATATCCATACAGTGCTGGGGGTGCCGCGAGACCGGATTGTTGTCACCCCTCTGGCGCCGAAATATTCCCCCGGGGAGGTGACATGGCCCAAGGATCCCTATGTGCTGGCCTTAGGCGCTCAGGATCCCCGGAAGAATACCGCCGGAATGCTGGAGGCGGCGCGTGAACTTACGGCACTCGGCATTGGTGTCAAGATTGTGGGAATGGAGGCCAGGCGCCTGGCGCAATTCCCTGTGCCTGAGGTCCCAAATCTTGAGGTGCTGGGCATGGTGGGGGATGACAGGCTTGAGGAGCTGTACCGCCGGGCCGGCTGCTTTGTCTATCCCAGTCTGTATGAGGGGTTTGGCCTGCCGGTGCTGGAAGCGATGGCTTTGGGCTGTCCCGTCGTTACAGGGGGCAACAGTTCCCTGCCTGAAGTGGCCGGGACCGCAGCCGCGCTGGCAGACACCCTCGACCCCCACGCCATCGCGCAAGCGGTCCAGCAAATTATGGGCGACCCGGTGCGGCAAAGAGAGATGGCCGAGCAGGGGTTGGCCTGGGCGGGAACTTTCGACTGGCAGACGACGGCGGACCTGACCCACCAGAGCTATGAACAGGTTTTGCACCATTTAGGTCACGGTGCCTTATGAACATTCTTTTAGCCAGCCGGGAATTTCCCGGCATCAATCCCTCGGGTGGCATTGGCGTGTATGCCCAGAGCTGGGCTCGGGCCCTGGCGCAAGACGGGCACACGGTGAGGGTGATCACCATGGCAGCCGAGGGACCGGCCCCGCAGGTTGAAGCACCTTATCAATTTGAGTTTGTCCAGGCGGACCCGCGCTTTAAAGAATTTGCCTGGGGGTATTCGTACGCGCTGTACCAGAAGATCCGGTCCCTCGAGAAGCAGGCGCACTGGGATCTGGTCGAATTTCCCGACTATCTGGCCGAAGGCTACTTTACCGTAAAAGCCAAAAGGCTTCTCGGAGAATTTGCCGGGACGGTTTTGCGGGTTCACGGCCACATGTCCTTGGAGGTCTGCGACCGCATCAACCAGGAAATTCCCGACGGTGGGCGCCGCCGCATTTACCTGGCGGAGCGCTATGCCATGCGCTACTGCGACGTGCTGAGCGCGCCGTCGGAGGACCTGGCCCGGGAGTATGAGGACCAGAGCCAGCGTCCTGTGGCGGTCACCCGCCACCCTCTCCCGGTTTTCCCGGGAGCAACCTCACAAGCCAGCCCGGCTGGCGGTCCCCCCCGGGTTCTGTACGCCGGGCGGCTGGAATACCGCAAGGGGGTCGACCTGCTCGTGGACGCCTGCATCCCGCTGTGGCAGGAGGGGCTGGAGTTCGAGCTGCAGCTTGCCGGCCAGGATACCCTGTACCGGTCCCGGTCCTTCCGGGCGCACCTGGAGTCGCACATTCCCTCCGCGGTGCGGGACAAGGTCTCCTTTTTGGGAGCGGTTGGACGCGATGCTCTGCAGAACTTCTATGCCGGGGCCCGGGTGGTGGTGTTTCCCAGCCGTTTCGAAAACTGGCCGAATGTGTGTCTGGAAGCGATGTCGCAGGGGCTGCCGGTCATCGCTTCAAAATGGGGCGGCATGCGGGAAATGCTTGAAGGCGGGGCGGGGGTGCTCATCAATCCAGAGCACCAGCCCTCATTTTCCCTGGCTCTGGCTGAAATTCTTCAGGATCCAGCACTGGCCGCGTCCTTGGGTCAGGAGGCGAAGGAGCGGGTGACCGCCCTGGCGGCGGCACCCGGGGGGATTTTGGCAGCACTCCAGGACATGGCTCCCAACAGTTTCGAAACTGGGCGGGAGTCCCCGCTTTCCCTGACAGTGATTGTCCAGGACGGGCCGGACCAAGAGGCGAGGGGCCAGGTGCTGCGCTCCTTGCTCGAATCTCCGGCTGTCAGCGAGATCCTGCTGGCGCAGGCGGATCCCGCAGTCCCAGATTTTGGCCCGCTCCCTCCGCGGGTGCGGGTGGTGGCGGGAGATCCGGAGTTTACCAGCGCCTGGCGGGAGTCTGCCGGGGATCTGGTGGCGTTTGTGGCGACCTCAGAGCAGTGGGACCCGGATTTTCTCTCGCAAGCGGCCATGGCGCTGGCCCGAAATCCGGAGCTGAGTGCGGTCTACCCTATGGCCAGCATTGGCCAAGAGCCTTTTTGGGAGGCGCCGGAGGATCTGGACCGGAGCCGCGCTCTCGTTCCGGAACAGTGCTATGCCCGTCCGGTTGTCCGCAGGCGGGCGCTGGCCGACAGCCTCTGGGAAGACCGCCCCGACCCCGCCTTGTGGCCTCAATGGCAGATATTGATTTACCTGGCGCGCATCGGCCTCCAAGCAGAGCTGCTGCCCGCTTTGGGTGTCTACATACCCCAAGCGGACGCGCCTTGGAGGACAGCGGCGGTCAAAGCGCTGTGGCAGGAGCACAGCGGTCTTTTAGGGGGATCCGGGCTGGATGTGCTCGTGGATCAGTGGGAACGGGCCCGGGAGGCTCAGTTTGGCCCCGCAGCAGGCGGCATCTTCCGGCAGGCGGCCCGGCGCTTGCCGGGCTGGATTAAGAGACCGGTGAAAAGACTGGCGCAGCGGGCGGCAAAAGGAGGCGGCGAGCAGTGATCCGGGTGGCAGTGGATGCGAGGGTTTTGTCGGGTCAGGCGCAGCGGGCGGGAATTGCGCAGTACGTCGCGCAGATTCTGCGGGCAGGGGACGGGGCCGAAGACATGCAGGTGACGGCCCTGTCCTACGAATCCCGCCAGCTCCAGGAGAATGCGGTTCCCGTTGAGGTGATCCGCCGGGTGCGGGGAGTGCCGTGGCAAAGTGTCCTCCTGCCCTGGTATCTGGCGCACCGCTCCTTTGATGTGTTTCACGGGCCAGCCTTCAGCATCCCTCCCTGGGCCCGCGCCAAGCGGGTGGTGACGGTCCACGACCTCGCTTTCTTGCGCATGCCCTCCACTGTCCGGGCAGATACCGTCCGCTACCTGCGGCAGATGGTCAAGCGCTCGGTGGCACAGGCGTCTGCCATTATTGTTCCCTCCCGGGAGGTGCAGGCGGACCTTCAGGAAATGTTTCCCCGGACAGACCCGGCACGGATCCGGGTGATTCCCCTGGGCGCGGACCGGCTGTCAGGGATTCTTCCTGGCGGAGAAAGCCTGCAGGGCCTTCCCTATTTCTTGCATGTGGGGACGGTGGAGCCCCGCAAGAATCTGACCTTCCTGCTGCGGGCCTACGCCCAGGCAGTCCGCGGGGGCCACCTTCCCCACCACTTGGTGCTGGCGGGATCCAATGGGTGGAACAACGAAGATTTTTGGCAGGTGTACCGGTCCTTTGACCTGGCTGACCGGGTGCATATTTTGGGATACGTGGACGACGCGCGCAGCGTGCGGCTGTACCATGAGGCTGCAGCCTATGTGCAGCCGTCTCTTTACGAGGGGTTCGGCCTAGGCGCTTTCGAAGCGCTTTGGTTTGGCTGCCCGGTGGTGGCCACGCCCACGGGAGGGGTGCTGGACGTCAATATCCCGGGACTGGATATCGTCCGGGCAGATGATCCGGATCTGTGGGCTCAGGCGATGATTCGCGCCGTGGAACACCCAGCGCTCCCTCTGGGCGGCCGCCTGCCCACCTGGCAGGGAAGCCGGCGGGCGCATCAGGCCCTGTACCGCGAGGTGGCCCGGCCGTGAAACTCTCGGATGTGTCCGTCATCATTGTCAATTTCAACGGAGAAGATGTGCTGCCGCGGGCGGTGGCTTCTGTGCTCACCCTCCCGGACCGCCCGGGTGAGTTGATTGTGGTGGACAATGGGTCTACTGACGGGAGTCTCGGGTTCTTGCACACTGTGACGGATCCCTTGCTGAAGGTCGTGACCCTGGGGGAGAACCACGGGGTCGCGGGAGGGCGCAACCGGGGGGTCATCCAGGCTGGAGGAAGTGTGCTGGCGTTTTTGGACAGTGACGGGGAAGCGACCCCGAGCTGGCTTGGAGAATCACTGGCTGTGCTCAGCGCCCACCCTGAGGCCGGGGCGGTCGCGCCTTTAGTATTGATGGAAGACGGCTCAGTCATCAACGGCGCGGGCTCCTTTCTCGATGCATCGGGGCACGGCCGGGACCGCTTGTGGGGGGAACCTTTGGATTCCCACGGGGCGGATCTGGCGTTATGGCACGAACAGCCGGTAGACTACCCCATGGGCTGCGGGATGGTGATCCGGCGGCGGGGTCTCGACAGTCTCTGGCCGCTTGATGAGGCCCTGGCGAAATGGCATGACGACACTGAAATCGGGCTGCGCATCCGCCGCCTGGGATATGAGGTGCTGTTCAGCCGCACGGCCGCAGTGCTGCACCACCCCGGGCACTCGGATCCCAAAAATCCCGGGGAGCGCCAGCTGTTGGCGGAAATGGCGCGGCTGCGCCTTCTGTGGAAATACTATCCGGGTTCCACGGCGATGTGGGCCAGCGTCCACTACGCATTTTTTGCGGTCACCGGATCCCGCAGGAGGTTGGGCAACTGGCGTGACTTGGCGTTCATGGCCCGGCACCTGGCTGCGTCGTCCTCCGACCTCCGGCGCATGCGCCGGAGATGGCGAAGAGGCTCAGATCAGAGGCACTAAAATCTTTATTCCGTGCCAGACATCTGCTATTATTGACAAGGCGTGTCAAATAGAGTCTCACGAGGTGCAAAATTGTATACGGCCATATCACAGACGGTGGGAGACGCCATCCGCACAATGCGTCTCGGACGCGGCCTGGAACAAAAGGACCTGGCAGCCGAGGGAATTCCGGTGCAGGTGATCGACCTGATTGAAAAGAATTTGTGTGCGCCGCCGTCCGAGTGGCTCAGCCATTTTGCCCGAGTGTTGGGTGCGCCTATAACCAATCAGGCGCCAGAACGGTCTCTGCGCCACGCTGCGCAAGTGCTGTGCGCAGAAGGTGTCAAACTGGCGGAGCACGGGGTTTACGGTGAAGCCGGGGATGTGCTGATGAAATCCTATGACCTGGCCATGGCCTACCAGTTTTATGACTTGCTCGCGGAAATTGCGCCTGCGCTCCTGCAGGCTCTGGAGTTGAGCGGGCGGGGTGAGCAGGCGGTGCACGTAGGCATGCACGCTGTCACCTGTATGCCTCGCGGGATTCCGGGCACGGCGCGCCGGGACACGATGATCCGCACCGGCGCCTCGATGATGGGGACCAACGATTTTGCCCGCGCTCTTGACCTGTTTGACGAAGTGCTCCGGGAGCCAGATACGGATGAGGTCACCGCTGTGAAAATGCTTCTGAACAGCGGCACCTGCTATTTGAATCTAGGGCAGTTTGAGCAGGCGCGAACCCTGTACCGGCAGTCTCTGCAGGTATCCGAGGATCTGGGCCAGCCTTTTTGGCTGGCATGGAGCTGCATTGACTTGGCAGCCGTCGATATTGAACAGCAGCGGGCGGTTCCCGCGTCTTTGGATTACCTGGACCGGGCCGAAAAACTCTCTGTGGAGCTGGCCAACACCGCGATTTACGCGGCGGCCGTACACGACCGGGGAGCCTACTATCTGTATGCCGGACAGTTGGGGCGGGCCCAGCGCCTGATTGAGGAAGCGGTGGAGTACATTGGGGCAGACAGCCCCTCAGCAGCCTTCATGCTTGATGACCTGGCCCAGGTGTATATCCAGCGGGGATTCTGGCGCAAGGCGCAAGACACCATTGAGCGCATGGCGAAAATTGCTGACGCCATTGACTCCATGCGGGTTCGGGGTCTGGCGCTGAGACGCCGGATGCACAAAAGCGCGATCTTGGGGCAGGACGTCCAGGCGCACAAATTTTTTATGCAGGCCGCCCGGGCATTTCTGCAGGCCAACCACCAGTTTGAGGCGAGGCGCACCTTGACCCTGTGGGAGACCCTTCACCCGGACGAGGAAGCTGCCAGCGAAAGATAGGGCAAAGGAAAGACCGTGGCTGGACTCTTGGCAGCGGGGAAACCCTCGCATTGCGAGAGCTTGAACAGGGCTGGGGCCAAATAGGCAATATAGAAAATCAGCGGATGCGGCTCGCGGGATAAACCATGAGGCTTGTTTGGCGCCAATAGGGAATGGGAAAGATCCGTGGGCACAGGTCTTCCCATTTGTCGCGCAACACATCCTGAGGAACATGAACCGTGCCCTAGGTTTATCCGCAGAGTGGATGATCTGGGACGGCAGAGCCCCGCTTCGGCCGCCCTGCATTTTCTGCGACCATGAGGAAAATACGGAAACCTTTCGGGGCCAAACTCTCTGCCATGACTGTCTCCACAGCCTATCTATCAAAGCGGTCTAGCCTGGTGCGGATTCGAATACCGTGGGGAAGGTTCGGGGGTGGGGCACAGTTTCCCTATACGGTGGATCGACATACGGGGCCGATGGCAGGCGGGATACCGCCGATGGCGAATTCCCCGGGACGGGTCGGATCCACGGCCTCCGCCGCGATGCGGAAGCTGTGGGTGCCCTATGAGAAGAGCCTGAGCGCCATATCGCGTGGACCTCTGCCGCGAGGTGATCGCGCTCCTTCCGCTTAGCGTGCTCTCAACGCTTCCACTTCTGCGTGAGTCAATCCCGTGATAGTCATGACTTTTTCCACGCTGTCGCCCTCCGCCAGCAGAGCTTTCGCCATCAGACGCTGTGCTTCTTGCCGACCTTCTTGCCGACCTTCTTGCCGACCTTCTTGCCGACCTTTTTCACGGCCCTCCTTAAGGCCTTCTTCGTGTTCGTCCCGTAGCAATTCCTCTGCAATCGTGGACATTTTGCGCAACTCCTTTCGTAAACGGGTGCGCTCGGCACCCGTTAGGGCATAGTCTCCGAGAATGATCATCGCGCTGACCACGAGGTCACGTTCGGCCATGCTGGGGACGGCGGACACCAACGTCAGCACCGTGTCCAGCACATCTGCGCGGTGAGGAAAGTGCATGTTCAGCGCGAGCGCCAATCGCAACCGATCGGGCGGTTCCCAGCGCCCGGCCGCGAGATGCGCCTGAACCGTGGCGAGCGCCTGCGTGCCATCCATGTGGGATAGGAAGACATTTTCGACGTGATACTGCGCTGTGCCAATATCGAGGGCGTCGGGCGCGCGCGCCGTGTCGGCATGATACAACACGACCGTGCGAATCTGCGTCGTATGGTGCTGGGCCAAGCGGACATCATATTCTAAAAAGCGATACAAGTTCGGTGCGCGCGTACTCTGAAATTCGAGATGAAAGATGCGCCCGTCGGCCATCCGCCAGGCCGCGTCCATCCGCATGGTCGTGGCCGGCAACTCGGTCGGCACCGGCTCCGTGAGTTCGACCCCGTGGACTCCGACCGCTTCTAAAGCCCCGCCGGATAACGACTGGGTGAGCGCTTTCATCAACGTATCTTGATCCACCATAGGCACCTCTTTCTTTCTCTTTGAGTATATGGGGAATGGCCCTGGGATACAAGGCGGGGCATCAGAAACCAGCTCTGTAGCATCAAGATGGTACAAAGTGACAATTGCGGTGCCCAAATGTTGGAAGAAGCGCTGTCATCCCCGCTCGGTTTCTCCGAAAGTCGGGAGGATGGTTCGGTCAAGCGACCCATGGCGTTCCGGTGGAACCCAGGCGGAAATACCACGGCTCTCCCGGGGTCCGTGCTTCGTGACACGGCTAGACCACAGCTCTGCACCCGGGCGCCGCCCGTCCCTCGAACTGAACTTCTTTGCCTGACCGACAGAGTCGCGGCAGTTCTCCAAACGGCTATGCACGCCGCGGGTTGGGACGGTAATCCTCAGGAAAGGATCAAGAGGCTATTCAACTTTGACCACGGTTGAAAACTGAGGACCTCCCCGGGCGCCCATTTAAATTTCGAATGGTGGATTGGAAACGTCAATGCACAGCGATTGCCAGATGCAGCCGCGCGGGAGAGAATAGAAGGGGGAGGGATGGCAATGGCGGTTATCGATTATGGATCGGGAATCTATGCAATTGATTTGTACGAAGAGGGCAAGCCCTTCCGCTCGAGCGCCTATCTCATCAAAGACGAGCAGCTGGCGCTGATCGAGACGGGATCAGCCAATAGCCACGAAGCATTGCTGAGAGGTCTTGGCGAATTGGACGTGAAGCCAGAGGATTTGGATCACATCCTGTTAACCCATGTGCACCTCGACCATTCCGGCGGAGCGGGTCAGATGATGCAGGCCAGTCCCAAAGCGGTCATGCATGCCCATCCCCGCGCGGCCCGGCACCTGGTCGACCCTTCGCGGCTGATATCAGGAACCCGTGCCGTCTACGGAGAGCACGCAGACGAAATGTTTGGGCCTCTGATGCCCATTGAGGCGGAGAGGGTGGTGGCGGAGGACGACGGGAGCCATCTGACGATTGGCCGGCATACTCTGTCTTTTTACCATACGCCAGGGCATGCCAAGCATCACATGTGCATTTATGACAGCGTCAGCACTGGCCTTTTCAGCGGAGACATGGTGGGCATCCGCTACTGGCCCGAATACACGGGGTGGGATTTTGTCTATGGGTTTCCGACAACCTCTCCGGTTGATTTTGACCCAGACACGATGCTGGCCTCCATGGACCGGATGGAGCAGCTGCAGCCTTCAAGGATTTTTCACACCCATTTCGGGGAGACCAAGCCGGCTGCCGTGGCATTTGACTTTTCCCGGCGTGGCGTGCAGTATATTCGCGCCTTGATCGATCAGTTGCCTGAGAATCCTGATTACCCGATGATTCAGCAGGCGCTCTCGCAGATTGTCATTCAGGACGCAAGGCGCCAAGGCCACCCAGTCAAAAACGCGGACCCGCTGGCCCTGGATATTATGCTGGACGCGCAGGGCATCCTGGTGTACATACAGAAGAAGCAGGCTGGCAAACTATAGAAGAGGAGTGGTGAGATATGGCACGCATCATTTGCATTCCGGTGACTATGGATGGTGAGGTAGAGCCGCGGTGGGGGAAAGCGCCGCGGGTGGCTCTAGCCACGGTGGAAAATCAGACCGTGACGGGGTGGGAAGAGGAAGATGTCCACTGGGACACGCTGCACGATGAAGGCGGCGAGGGGAAGCATCATGCCCGCATTGCCCGCTTTCTGATGGACCACCATGTGACGGATGTGGCTGCCAGCCACATGGGTCAGGGCATGGACCGCATGCTGGGATCTATGCGGCTTAACGTCCACCTAGGTGTCGAGGGCGATGCCCATGCGGTGGTTGAGCGCTTAGCCAAAGAGGCCTGATGCCGGCGGGGCGAATTCCCAAAAGGATTCGCCCCCAATATTTTGTGGATAGGGGGGAATCTCTCTGGGGATGAAGCATGTGATCGTCGGGGCATCCGGGCAGGTCGGCGGGTATCTGCTGCAGGAATTGGTTTCACGGGGGGAACAGGTGCAGGGCACCTGTTTGACGCATTCCGTCCCTGGCCTGCGCCCATTGGATATGGGAGATGCGGATAGGGTATCCGCGCTGCTCGCCGAGGAACAGCCTGATGTGGTGTGGATTCCGGCCGCAATGCCGGACGTGGACCGCTGCGAGCGGGAGCCAGAATTGAGCTGGCGCCTCAATGTTGAAGCGCCAGAGCTGGTGGCCACAATGGCCGCTGAGCGCCATGCAAAAGTGGTGTTTTTTTCCACGGATTATGTGTTTGACGGCACGAATGGCCCTTATTCCGAAGCAGACCGGGTGAATGCGGTGCAGGTTTACGGCCGCCACAAGGTGGAGACGGAACAGTTTTTGCTGGATACTATTCCTAGGGCTTTGATAATCCGTCCCGCATGGATTTATAGCCGGGATGAGAATCCCCGCAATTTTGTCTACCGCGTCGTCCAGCAATTACAAAGCGGGAACACGGTGAAAGCTGTCACGGACCAGTGGAATACGCCGACGCCTAGTGAGGGGTTGGGCAAAATCGCATGGCAAGCCGTAGCCGATGATTTTGAGGGAATCTTGCATGTGGTGGGTCCCGAGCGCCTGACGCGCTACGACCTGACCGTCAGAATTGCCACGGCGTTTGGCTTCTCGCCTGCGCAGGTCGACCCTGCAACCACTGACTCTTTTCATCTGGACGCGGCGAGGCCTTTAAAGGGCGGACTGGTGACAGCCTGCCCGGAGTACCGCATGGAGGCGGGACGGGATTTCGCTCCGATCTTCTGAAATACAAAAACGAGCCAGGCAATGTGCGTGGCTCGTTTTTGCCTTGGCCGTTAGCCGAGGATTTTCAGCACCATTCCCGGCAGGGAATTGGCTGAGGACAGAGCTTGCAGTCCCGTCTGCTGGAGAATCTGCTCTTTGGCGAAGCTGCTGGTCACCTGCGCCATGTTCGCATCCATAATTGTGGACTGCGCGGCCTGTAGGTTCGTATTCTCTGTATTGAGGTTTTCTATCGTGTAATTCAACTGGTCTTGCTGTGCGCCGATCTGGCCTTGGGCATTGGTCAGCATAGACAGCGCATTGTTGGCCAGGGTAATGCCGTATGATGCGTTTTGGGTGCCATTTTGGCTGCCGACTACGTTGATGTTTGATAATCCCAAGCTGAGGCTGGTGAAACTCCCCAGATTGGTAGTCACTTGATCGGCTGGCTGGTCGTTTGGACCTACCTGGAAGCTTAAAGGATTGGCGGCCGCAGCCACAGAAAAACTCAGAGAAGATGTAGTTGCAGAGGACGCCGGAGTGAAATTTACCACAAATGAGGCGTTGCTGCCGGTGCTGTTGAGGTCGTTGGCGGTGCCTAGCACAAATTGGGCGGTGGCCGTCGCAGTTGAGGATGCAGTGGTAATGTTGGCCACTGTGGCGGTTCCAACAGTGGTGTTAGCGCCAGCAGCTGTCGACGTAAACAGCGTCACCACCGCGTCGTTGCTGGCGCTGTTGTACTGAATAGATACCGAATAGGAGCCCGAGGCATTGCCGCTGTCCGCACCGAGGGTAACCGTTACACCTAACGTCGTTGATGAAGCGCCGTTTAAGGTGGCTCCGAAATTGCCATTCAATAGAGTTTGGTTGTTGTAATTGACAGAGTTCGCGTTGTTGTCCAGCTGGTTTAAAAGTTTGTGGATTTGATTTTGCAGGTCCTGCTGGTCCTGTGTGGTTTCCGTGCTGTTCGAAGCCTGGGTGGCCAATTGCTGAACCTGGGTGACAATCTGCACATCGTTTTGTATGCCGCCGTTGGCAGTATCCAGCAAATTCAATGCCTGATTGGCGTTATTGACGCTGGCATTAATGCCGCCCAGCTCGCCGCTCATCAATGTGGAGATGGCAAGCCCTGCGGGGTTGTTGCCAGGCGAATTGATTTGATATCCGGTTGACATTTCCTGTTCAAGATTGGATAGGGAATTGGTTGTTGTGTTGACGGCATTCTCTGCAAACAATGCCGAGACGTTTGTGTTGATAATCATCGATTTTTCCTCCTTGAGTTGGCAAAGGTTCCGATCCTTCGAAACCTGGTCGCACTGACACTGGAATTCGTAAATTCCACTTTCAATATAAGCCCACATAGGAAGAAAAACAAATTCTTGCAGCGAATTAGGGCACAAAAGTTTTGTTTCCAGCTTCCAGGGCATGTACACTAGGGTTACAAATTAGTCTCGCGTTCGGTATCTCCCGATGGATCGGGGGAGGTTAAATTCAAGGAGGAATATGTAATGAATGTTAGGTGTGCGCTGAATAGGTCTTTCGGCTGTTGCGCTTTTGGGGAGTTCGTCTAATGTCCGGCATTGCGGTCAACTGGACTGCGATTTATGGGACGAACAATGTGGCGGCGCAAATGCTGTCCGATCTTTCTTTAACCGGTATGGAGAGCACGGCGATTGAGCCCCTTACGGAACAGTTGAACACCCTTCAGCAGCAGCTCACGACACTTCAAAATAACAGTGCCGCATGGACTACGCTGCAAGGAGATGCAGGGTCCTTTCTTTCGGGGCTGCAGTCGTTAGGATCCAGTACCGCGCTTCAAGCTATGGAGGCAAACACCTCAAATAGCAATGTGGCAACGGCGGCCGCAGACGGCAATGCGCCGCAAGGCACTTATTCCCTGGACGTAACGCAGTTGGCTACTCCAGAGATCGACGGATTCGCGTCTACGGCCATGGCCATTACCAATTCCGATGCCGCCTTGGGCCTAGCCTCAGCGACCGTGGCCTTCTCGGTGGGAAGCGTGTCCGTGGCGGTGGCGGTCAATGCGAGTACAACGCTAGACGAATTGGTGACGGCCATTAATGCGAGCGGGGCACCTGTCGATGCTCAGGCCGCACAATCCGGCAGCGACTACTATCTCAAGATTTATGGGACCAACACGGACCAGGCCATCAGCTACACAGGAGGCAGCGCGGCTCTGGCCAGCGTGGGGATTCTGACCAGCACGGCGTCGGGCTATACGGTCAATACCGTACAAGCCCCGGCGGCCGCGGCAGTGCAGTACCAAGGGACTACGGTGCAAAGTTCGAGCAACCTCTTTACCAACCTGATTCCCGACGTGACAGTTCAGTTGGCGTCGACTGGGTCAACCGACGTTACCGTATCGGCGAACTATAGCCAAGACGCCCAAAGCATTCAGTCGCTTTTCAGCAATTTCAATACATGGGTGAAAGACACGTGGAATCTGGCTTACGCCACCCAACAGGCGGCGAACTCCTCGGCTTCCACGAGTACTTCCGGATCCTACCAGACAAATGCCAACCAAGTGATCCATTCCCTTGTGCCCATGGACGAATTGAACCAGGTCACCCAGCAACTGGCGGGGTTTCAAGACAGCCAAGGCTTATCGCTAGGATCTCTGGGTATTACTTACGACGCCAACACGGCAACTTTTTCAGTGAATACCGCGGCGTTGACCACGGCCCTCCAGACAAATCTGTCGGGTGTGCAGTCGTTTTTCCAACAGCTCACAGGGTCGCCACCGGGCATTGTCCAAAGCCTGAGCGGGTTTAGCGGGACGGGCTCTGGCAGCGTCACGGAAACGGCGATTTCCAATGACAGCAACGAGGAGAGTCAGGCCAACGGACAGACAGCGCTGGTGCAGTCGCAGATTCAACAGGCCATTGCGGCTGCTCAAACCCAGTATGATTCGTTCGTGTCGACGCTGAGCGCTATGGCCGAAACAGAAAATTCGTTTACCAATTACACCCAGCAGCTCAGTCAGAATGGCACGTTGGCGTAGTGGGGATCAAGGAGGATATGCTGAGGATGGATATGCAAGCATCTGTGAACGCCTATCATCAGAGCCAAGTTCTGTCGAACAATCCTGATTATCTGGGCCGGGAATTATACCGGGCGGTGTACCGGGATCTTCTGGGGATGGAATCGGCTTTAAAGGCACAGCGCTGGGATCAACTGGTAAATTTGGGAAGCCATGCGCAGCTCATCGTCAGTGCCCTGCACGACAACGCCAATACGGAGACCAAAGAAGGGATGGCTTTCAAGACCGCTCACAGGGCGATGTGGCAAATGCTGAATGACGTGATGCGCAAACACCACATGGAGTCTCTAACAGATCTGACGGAGACGGTAACCGAGCTGATTCACCAGCTCGATTACAGGCTGAAGCAACCAGCCGCGCAAGAGACTGCCGTACTGGGATGGTCCGGATGACGGGAATCACCGTAGCCATGATTGCACGCAATGAAGAGCGCTTTATCCGGCAGTGCCTGCAGTCTGTCAAAGATGTGGCAGACGATATTGTCGTGATAGATACGGGGAGTGACGACCAGACGGTGGCCCTGGCGGAACAAGAAGGGGCACGCGTTATCTCGCGGCCTTGGCCCAAAAATTTCGCCAAGGCCCGCAATTGGGCTCTGGATGAAGTGAAAACACCATGGACCCTGATGCTGGACGCCGATGAAGTGCTCCTGGGCGACGACATACCGAATCTGTTGGACGGGGTAAGCCGTCCCACGGCTGATGCTTACAATATCCGCATCGTGTCACTCACGGATAGGGCGGAAGATCTCTCTGAAGCACGTGTCACGAGGCTGTTTCGCAATGACTCGCGGGTGCGCTGGGAAGGCCGAATTCACGAGCAGATTATCCCGGCCATAGGCCGGGCGGGGATGACCCTCGGACCTTTGGATGTGCGCCTGATGCATTACGGCTATCTCAATGAGGTCATGGCGGACCGTGGCAAGCTGCAGCGAAATCTGGAGTTGTTGGACCAGAGCATCAAAGAGCCGGGAACCAGTGAATGGAAAGCCTATATGTACTGGCAGAGAGCCCAGACTCTGATGGCCTTGCAGCGGCTGGATGAAGCTGTTAAGGACATGAAACAGGCCATATCCTTGACGCATCCCACGGCTGCGCTGCAGCCCCTATTTTGGCTGACCCTGGCCAAAGTCTACACGGTAAAAAAGGATTTCCGCAAGATCCATCAAACCATTCGTGAAGGCCTGCTGCTGTTTCCTGACTACACCGATTTTGTCTACTGGGAAGGCATGGTGTATATGGCTGAGAAAGATTGGGACCGGGCTGAGGAATGCTTTCAAAAAGCTCTGCGCACGGGCGTTCCCAAAAATTACTTGCAGTCGGAGTTGGGGGTTGCGACGTTTAAGCCGTTATGGCAACTGGCTCGAGTTTCTAGAATGAGAAATCAAGTGAAACTGGCGGAGGCATATTACCTTAAAACTATTCAAGCGAAATCAGCCTTTTATCCTGCGTGGTCCGAATACCTTGCATTAATGGGTAATTTTTCGGTATCAACTGTGGCTGAGCATTTGATGCTGGTCATGACACGGGAAGCCCTGATTGGGCATTTAAATTCAATGTCTGTCAGAAATAGTGCGGAACAAAAACTTCTCGATTTTCTTTTAGAATCCCTATCTACCTCAAATTAATGGGAGTGTTTGGTCATGCGCTTATTGTGGGAGGGGCCTTTTTTTCGACCCTTGAGTCTGGATAAAGTCAATCGGGAATTGACCAGACATCTAATGATGAAAGGCTACGAAGTAAAAATCTTAACTCGCACTCCTAGACCCACGGCCAGCTTCGACGGAAACTCGGCATTGATGACCCAACTGACTGGATCTGAGATGGCTGATTGGCACGTTCGTCATTCATGGCCTCCCCTTTTTGGAGACCGTGCAGGTCCCCTCATTCTTATGCAACCTTGGGAAGCGGGAGTAGTGCCGGACGTATGGACTTATGCGATTGAGCGCGATGTGTATAAGTTGGTTGTTAATTCGCAGGCTGAAGTAGAAATGTATCGTGAAAGTGGGGTAAATAACGAAAAAATAGTCGCTATCCCTTTAGGGGTTGATTTGTCAATTTATCACCCATGGGGACCGCGAATGGAAATATTTGGAGCGCGTTCCCGGGTTTTGCTGTGGGTAGGAGGACTCATCCCACGCAAAGGGTTGGACCTCCTTTTAGCTGCGTACGCCATGATCGCCAAAACGGATGATGACATTACCCTCGTGGTGAAGACGGTGGGAAGGGACACGGTCTACGTAGACAAGACCATTCCTCTGATTCTTCAGGAATTCCTGCGGAAAGCCGGAACACCACATGTCATTGTTCTTGATAATGACTTGTCGGAGCTGGAAATGGCGGCGTTATATAGGCGGGCCAGTCTAGTAATATCGCCGTATCGCGCAGAGGGATTCAATCTGCCGGTACTTGAAGCTATGGCGTGCGGGGCGTTAGTAGTTGCTAGTGATACCAATCCAACAAATGAATTTCTCTTGCCGAACATGGGGCTTCGTATTGCGGGCAAGCGAAAATACTTCCCGGTAGAGTATTCACGAAAACAGGGCTGGGGTTTCGAACCAGACATTGAAAGTCTGAAACAATCCCTGCTCACAGGGCTAAACATGAGTGACGGAGAAAGGCAGGAAATGATGGCCAAGAGTGTCGAACACGTCCATCAGAACTATGGCTGGCCAACCATTACGCAGCATTGGGAGAATTTGTTCAGAGAAGAATCGGATTACCCCCGCCCTCGCGTATTCTCTTCACCTGCACGACATATTGTTGAATGGCACGGCCCTATCAGAAACGCCTCAGGTTATGCGTCGGAGAATCGCGATTTTATCAAAGCCTTGCCGCAATACGGGCTGGTCCCTGTCGTTGAAGACCATAGTGGGGAAGACGCATCTGCTGTTACCGAAAAAGAAGAAATGCTGATCAGACGACTTGAGAGAATTGCGGTGCCACGAGATGCTATTGCAGTCCACAGCGGCCCAGTCCCAATGGCATTTAGGCGTTCAAAGGGAGTAGATCTAGCACGGACCTTCTTTGAGACGGACCGTCTCCCTTCTGATTGGGTGCCTCGTTTGAACGATATGGACGGTGTTATGGTGGCTTCCTCATTTAATGTCAAAACTTTTACTGATGCAGGAGTCAATCCTAACAAACTTTTTATGGTACCGGGAACGGTTGACACCGACTGGTACCAACCCGGCCCTTCCGTACAGCATGAAATTTACAATTTTGTTAGCGTCTTTGACTGGAGTTACCGGAAGGGTTGGGATATATTAATCAAAGCGTGGGCCAAGGCTTTCCATGCTGGGGATCCAGTGCGCCTGGTTATCAAGACGACAACGATTGGCGCATCGGACACGAACCCCGATGGAGATATTGAAACGACTCTGAACCATATAGGAAAATCCCGTAAGCATTGTGCGCAAGTTACTGTGATAAATGAGCGTTGGACTATACACCAATTGCTGAATTTTTATAGATTAGGCGATGTATTCGTGCTCCCGACCCGAGGAGAAGGATGGGGACGGCCAATTTTTGAAGCCATGGCCTGCGGCGTGCCTGCAATTGTTCCAAATTGGGGCCCGTCAGTAGAATGGCTCAATTCTCAGAATTCCTTTCTCATTGATGTTCCCAGCCTCCAAGAGATACCACCGAACTATTTTTTACCGTCATTTCGAGGGCACAAATGGGCTAGACCCAGTGAGGGTCACTTGGTCGAACTCCTGAAGCTATGTGCAACCCGTCGCGACCTCGTAGATTCCAAGAGAGCACTGGCTCGCGAGACAGTCTTGCAATTTCATCCACGAGAGGCGACACGAGAGCTGGTCAGAGTGCTCATGCATTTTGGCGCAAAGCCGTTAGGAGCTGTACAAGAAAGTGATCGATAGCTAGACCGAGTCTATCAACGAAGAGAGGGTACACTGTTGTGCGAGAATAGCTCAAGTGATTCAAGATTTATATTTAAGAATAAAGAATACCGCTATAACACGATACCGATAAATAATATTTCTGAACGATGCGTAGAAGTGCCTATAGGTCTTATGTTTTTATTTGCTCATCGAGGTGAGCGTGTCCTCGAGGTGGGGAATGTCATTGGCCAATACGAAAATGAGATATCTGTCGCTGTTGGCTTGTCGGAGCGTGTAATTCTTGACAAATTTGAGAAAGGTCCTGGTGTTCTAAACGAAGATCTTCTCACTTATGACCGAGATGGGGACTTCGATGCGATACTCAGCATTTCTACAGTGGAACACGTAGGAATGGGATCGGATCCCAGTGGAACATATGGGGAAGTAATGGCGAGGGATATGACCTATCCTCTTCGTGCAATCGAAAAAATTTACCGTCTCCTTGCTCCGAACGGAAAAGCTTTGATCACAGTTCCCGCAGGTCAATTGACAGATGGTGGATGGTATATTCAGTTTAGCCAACCTTATCTTGAGCTTCTTCACACGACATTTGGAGTGCCTCGCGAGGCTTTAGAAGTGTCGATTCTCGCTAAGACCAGTGCAGACTGGTCATTTCCCAATCCAAAACAAGGATGGGAAGAGTCGACGTGGGAGAAAACTGGTGAACGGCAATACGGATGTCCGTACCCAAATGCAAACGCTATCGCCGTAATTGAACTTACCAAAATCGAGACTCATTTGGGGAAGTTGGTTCCATTGGGGCGGTATCTGCCTCTTGTAATTTCACCGCCCCCGTTAATTGGGCAGGTCTATTTTTCTAATTTTCGCCTCAGCGCGCCTTTTACCGCGGAAGGATGGATTCCCAGTACAGCACGTGGTTTAATTTGGTGGGGGCCATACGTATCTGTCGGAAAAGGGAAATTCTTGTGGGACATGGTCCTTGAAGTCGATGCCGAGTTTGCTAACTTGTACAGTGATGTGTGCATTAAGCAAGGGACTATAACTATATTGAGTAAACACATTCAGACTATGGGGCGCAGAGAAATAATAATATCAGATGAGTTTTGGATCCGTGAGGATTGCAATGATCTGGAAATTAGGCTCTTTAATTTGGGGGACGCACCGATTAAGGTGCGACCTAGGTTACTCCGGTTGACGAAATACGTGGATAACCAACTCACGTCTGATTGAGCATCTCCAGACGATCGGAGGGTGTTGCCCGAAGTTACGGTTACGACGCTCGATTTGCTGGGCCGTCTGGGTCAGAATCTGGGTCCAAACCCGCTCGTCATCATGCAGTGGACCCCCGTCCGTGCCGGCAGCTGATCCAACTGATCAATATGGTCAGGAGTTGCCGGAGTGTGCAGCCTGTAACCTATGATATCCCGTCGGTGAAAGTCCGGCCGTGGCAACTTCCCATTCGGCCACGTAGCAAATCGCGCATCGAGCCGGGGTGACCCGCTCGGTGAAAGCCGCGAAGATAATGCCCCGGTTCGCTACGGCGAGGTCAGACCGCGGGGCTAGCAAGATTCCAGGCCGTAACATGAAGTGAACTCTGCCGCGTCGAAAGACTCCCCGTCAAATCTGACTAACGGGAAAGACGAAGGGGTCGAGCCCGGGCTACGAGGGCGAAGACTGGCATCTTCCGGGAAGCGATGGGAACACGCACCGGAAGACCCTTCCGGCGTATGGGGGACGGCATGGGATCACGGATAGCATGGCAAAGCAGGGAAGGACTCGGGTCGGGTTCAGCCCATAGCACCCGCGTAGGGCAAGGCCGCCTGTATAAGTGCAATCCACGAAATCGGACGGTGAATCCGAGCCTGGTGGATCGGGTGGTAGTACTGAGGACCCCGCGGACAGAATAACCGCGGGCGAGGAAAGGACCCGTGGACGACCCATGGCGCCCGACGTTGCGGCAAGAGCTCGGCTCGAGGACCGCAGCCTCGCAGGGCTGCCCGTATGGGGGAACCAACTTCGCGGCAACCAGCGAACAGGCGGGTGCCTTTAACCCGGGAGCACGTGGAGGCAGATTCCTCCAGGAGTGGTCGTTTGAAGCCGTACTGGGGAAATTGCGTCACGAAGTTATGTTCGAGATGAGGGCAGATCCCTCGGTGGCGCTGTGTAGGCGGAGCCATCAAACCACCCCAAGCGGCTGGGGCACAATGGCCTCGGTCGTGAGCGTTGGGGAAAAGGCAT
>DAIDDL010000002.1:174844-175515 GCA_027309085.1 Sulfobacillus sp. | reverse complement strand
CGGGATACGGTGTGGACGGAATGGTTGAGCCAATTAGAGGCTCGACACGCGACTTCAGCGACTCGATGCCGCCATCCAGCAGGCCATGCCGGCCCATCCGCTCTACCCCTTTCTGCTGGCCTTTCAAACGTTGCGGGGTATCGACTGGATTAGCGCCGCCACGCTCGTGGCGGAAGCCGGCGATTTAAGCCAGTTTGCGCGTCCTACCGCGCTCATGGCCTTTGTCGGGCTCGTCCCGAGCGAATCCTCCAGCGGTGGCACGCAACGGCGCGGCCACATCACCAAAACCGGCAATGTCCATCTGCGGCGGGTATTGGTCGAGTCGGCCCATAGTTATCGGTTCCGCCCGAGCCTGCAAGGGGCCGTCAAACGCCGTTTGGCCGCCGTGCCCGACTGGGAGCCGGCCCTGCGTCAGATTAGTTGGCGTGCCCAAAATCGGCTCCATGACCGCCTGCGCCGCGTCGGCGCGAAGCGGGGCTATAACGCGGCCTATACGGCCGTGGGGCGCGAACTCTGCGGGTATATTTGGGAAGTCGCCACGTGGCTGCGGGGCACACTGACCACGGAAGCGGCTTCCGTCTCCCAGGCGGAGGAGGTGGCCGCCCACGCGTAACCCTGTGACTCTGGATGGCGCAGATCGCTGATCTGTGCTCGGTGCATGCGGCGTCTTT
>DAIDDL010000002.1:0-174835 GCA_027309085.1 Sulfobacillus sp. | reverse complement strand
GACAGCTCCCGTCGGATTCGCTAACTTGCGGTTACGCTCTCTTTCGAGAGCTATCAGCCCGCGTATACGAGAATGATCCGCCGTCGCCTCAAACAATCCGTAAGAGGATTTCCCCGCATGCATCGGGCAGGGACCAGTGACCCCGTCCGGCTTGGGCCAGGATAGGCCAGCTTCGTTCCCAGTCAAGGTTACCCTTCGGCGGCTGCGCCGACCTTGACTGCGGCCCTCCGCTGGCCCAAAAAGAATTTGGCCGGCCGGGGTTGACATGGTGTCATCATACGAGTAAACGAAGGGCCTGAAAGCCTTATAAAGGACGGTGAATGCCCATGCAATAAATCTCTGAGGTGTAGGTATTATGTCGATGAAGAGCAAGGAACCCCACGGTGGTGCTACTAAGCTATCCTGCCCATAGACTGACGGTGTAAGATGTCCTCGTTTAGACGGTAATCCTGTCCCAATGCTGTTCCTATGCCCCTTGGGAGAAATGTGATGACGGACCGCCATGGCCATTTTTCAGGATTTTGACCCTCAAAATAGCGTTGACGAGCGACTTTGGCCGAAAAGCCCCGGTTTACCCAGTGATTTGGACACTGACGAACGACCTGCCGCAACGAGGTCCTGTTGTTTCTCCCCCTTCCGTCCCTTCACGGGAAAACGCAGGGGACCTATCCCCTGCACCCCAGCGCTCGCCGCGTGGCAGGCCCAGCAAGGGATTGCTGGGCCGTGAAATAGCGTGGGGAGCATCGAGTCACCCGTCAAGGCTCAATAAACGCTTCGCGGCCTTGACGGCTTCACCCATTCGGCCACTGTGCCCATCAAATCCTGGACAACGAATACCGTCAACTGCTGGGCATTATGTGATAGCAGAAACACCACGGGACGCTCCACAACGTACGCGGCCCAAAATCTCATGTCCTGCGATTTTTGGACGTAATCGATGATGGCCTCTTCAATGCCAAACCAATCGGGTAGCGCTCTGAGCACGCCATCGGTAATCTCGTATTTCAGTTTCTTATCATCTATCGCAAGAACGTTGTAATTCATGTCTACCTCCCGATTGTTCTAATATACCACTTGAGGTAGGGCTTGGAAGTTCGCGAAATTACCCCATGGAGATGAGTTCGACGACTTATGGCCCTCATCCTGTCCGAGTTGGGTCGTTTCGAGTTTTTTCGGACAGGTGCTTGGTAATGTTCAAGAACCATTCGGAAAAGGTTGACGCCAGGAATAACAACTACTATTATTTGTAGTATACGGAGGTAGACTTCGATGACTCACAAAGATCGATTCATGGAGGTGCTGGCACATTTAGCCAGTCCGGTTTGCGATGACTGCATGGCCCGCCTAGCACTGTTGCCCCAGAGACAGTTGGCGTACCAAATCGGCGAGGCTCAAAAAAACATGGGCCTAGTTCGTCGCGAACCAACTGTATGCAGCCAGTGCGGAAAAGTGAAAAAGAGTACGTCGTTGACAGATGCCGATGCCCGCGAGCATGGCGACGTGGTGTCGCCCGAACAGTTTGAGGACTTTGCGCGGCCAAGGTTGGAGGAATTTTTCTGCACTACCCTGCCCAAGGGTTCAGTGGCTGGTGTGCCCAAAGTATGGGATTACAAGTCTCAAGATAACAGCGTAGTTGGAGCCGCCAAGATGTACACCATAGCGAACAGCCGCGACATTCTTCCTGCTAAGTTTGCTCACATCGCGGAGCACATCTGGCTACAGTCTCACACCACAGCCACTCAGCGATTCTTGGTGTTTGGCGGGATCCGGCAGGTGCCCCAACAATGGCTCGAGCGATACGGCTCACTTGCTGATGGGATTATCTTTCTGTTTCTAAGTGATGACGGTCGGCTTGAGCGATTGAACTGAGCCACTGGAATAAAACGGGAGATGACGTAAATGGCATTATATACGTTCGATGATTTGACCCCGAAAACCCTCAATAAGGCATTATCCGAGGCTGTTCTAACAAAGGAAGCGGTCGAAGCACCCCGAGACAAGGAGTACGATATTTTTTTGTCCCACAGTTACTTTGATGCGGAGCAAATTCTCACGCTGAAAATGGACTTTGAAGCAATGGCGTTTAGTGTGTACGTAGATTGGGTCGAGGACTCAGAGCTGGATCGGCGATCGGTGTCGTGGGAGACCGCAGACCGTTTGCGATGGCGCATGGAGCACTGCGCCTGCTTGTTGTATGTGCACTCCGAGAACGCCGAATTGTCCAAATGGATGCCGTGGGAGCTGGGGTATTTCGACGCCAAGAAGGGACGTGTGGGCATTCTTCCAATCAGTTTCAAGCCCACAACAGATTTTCCGGCGTACCATGGCCGCGAATACCTTGGATTATACTGTTACGTCGACAAATGTCCTCCTAAAGGTTCCAGCACACCGACTTTATGGGTGAACAAATCGCCCTACACGTATATCAATCTGCGGGCGTGGGTTAACGGGCAGGAGCCCTATGAACGATGGAATGACGAGGGATTCTGATGGAGGAGAAGATGAAGCATCTTGAGTTCATTCAAAACGTAATCACTCGGATGAACAATAACTCCTTTGCGCTTCGAGGGTGGGCAGTCACATTGGTAGCAGGACTGCTTGGGGTTTTCGTTGGGATAGGGCGTCCACTGGAGGGGCTCATCGGCTTAGTCCCGCTCTGCTTGTTTTGGCTGCTCGATGGGTATTTTCTTAGGCAAGAAAGGCTGTACCGAGCAATGTACGATGTCGTCCGAAATAAAAGCGATAAGATCGATTTTTCGATGAACTCTAACCAATACCACTCGCAGGTTCCCGGATGGTTGCGCACGAGCATGTCTCGAACCCTCGTTGTGTTTTACTGTAGTGCGGTGGCCTGTATAAGTATCGTGGTACTTCTGGCTCATTAACTTGCCCCGGTGGAGTAGCTTCGGGCTCAGATTTCCCGTTCATTCCGGTTTGCAAAATGCTGGTTAAACTGGCGTATCACAAACGACCGTTTATGAAACGCTCGGTCGAGAGATCTCCCGATCCTCGCAACCCGCATGCGGGATGTGGCAAAACGCTGTTGCAAAACATCGTGTTTCAGCATAGACAGCGCGCTTGAGTTCTGCAACCCTAAGTGCTTGTCCATAAATCGCACGCCATATTATGCCATTTTAATCCGGCGCCACTTCGCCAACACATGTCGTAATTCCGTCAGGACTTGAAGGATTTTGTACTTTTTTCTCGAATTACTCTTTATAACGAAGGACGTATCGTGGATGCTCTACGCCAGGATATCTTAAAGTGTCCGCGCTCCGCTCCGCCAATGCCTGGGAGGTGGCCCGATGAAATTTCGTGTAGGAATCCCTTTGGATCAACCGTTATTGTTACCGGCGCGGGTGGATGATTGGATTGCCTCGCACCATCTCGTGCGTGTCATTGATCGGGCGGGCGCCCCCGCTTACGCACCCAAAATGCTCTTGAAATTGCTCGCATATGGCTACTTGACGCAGCGCTTTAGTTCCCGCCGCATCAGCCAGGCGTGCCAGGAAGACTTGGGGTTTATGTGGCTGGCCCGCTTGGAGCATCCCCACCACAGTGTTCTAGCCGCCTTTCGGCAACAGCATGTCGCCGAGTTGCCGGAGTGGCTGGCCCAAGTGATTCTGCTCTGTATGGATTTGGGCATGGTGGGCTGGAAACTGGATGGCTCCAAGATCCATTCTGATGCGTCAAAACATAAAGCCATGTCCTATGGGCGATGCAACAAGTGATTTCCCAGTTGGAAGCCGAATTGAAAACGATCGTCGCGGCCCATGGGGCCGCGGATGACCAAGTGCCCCCCGTCCCCTACACTTCCACTCTGCCCGCGGACCACGAAGACCGTGTTCGCCAACGGTTGGCGGCCATTAAGAAAGCCCGCGCAGAGCTCAAGGACCGATGGATGGCCGATTATCCAGAAGAGGGCCCCGAGGCGGAACCCTCAGCGGGCACGCAGATCAATTTTACCGATCCCGACTCGCATATTATGGTGACGAAAAACCAGGGAGTGCAACAGGCCTATAACACCCAAATTGTCGTGGACGCGCAAGACGGGATCATTGTCGAACCCGTATTCGGGATCCTCAAAGAAACCCTAGGGTTTCGGCAGTGGAGTCTCCGCGGCTTGAAGAAAGTCACCGACGAATTCGCCCTGTTGGTGATGGCCTATAATATTCGTAAGCTGGCAGCAAAACTCCGCCAATTAGGCGAGGCGGTGCCAGCGGTTTTACGGCGGGCGCCGCGGGTCGCGGCGTAGTCCACCCGAATCGCCGTGTCAGGGTCGCAGGGGAATGAAATTCGAAACGACTCCGAATAGCATGCGACCAAAAACGAGCGAAAGGGCGCATATTTGACCAATAATTCGGCAATATATAACAAATGTGCTACAATATTATCCTATATTGACTATTTATGGACAAGCACCTAGGCGATGGTGGGGGGATAGCGAATGAGTGGGAAAGGCAGGATTATACCGGATGCAGATAGAGACTGCGGATGAGTGACAATGTGCGTGGTGCCCATTGGATTCGCGCGGCACTGCAGGTCAACCCGTACGCCTACCAGGGGAAGACCGCGCCGTCTACGACCTTTGCGTCGGAACGCGACTACAACAAGGCATTGCTTGATGAGTGTGAGAACCTGGGGATCAGTCTGATCGCAGTTACGGATCACTGGTGCGTGGACACGGCGAAGGAACTTATCACAGCAGCCAATACGCGAGGAGTTGTGGCGCTCCCGGGGTTTGAGGCTAACTCGTCTGAGGGCATTCACCTGCTGGTGATCTTTGAGGAAGGAACCAAGGCTACCACCGTAAATGCAGCGATAGGAGCGTGTGGAGTCGAACCATCCTCCCGTAATGGTACAACCGGGGATTCCTTCAGGCAGATCCTTGAAAAAATGACTGCCAAGGGTGCGCTGGTGATTCCTGCCCACGTCAACGTGCCGAATAGTGGAATGCTGACCGGTCGGTCTGGTCAGCCGCTTGTCGAAATGGTTAAGAACCCGAGTCTCCATGTCCTTGCGATCACACCCGGACAACCCGACGGAACTGACCAGGCCAAGATCGTCAAGGGCACGAAGCCGTACGATCGAAAGCATCCGCTTGCGATCATCCATGCCGACGATGTCACGCACCCGGATCAGCTCAAGACGGTAGGTGCCTCAACGTGGTTCAAGGTCAGTGGCTCCCGAGCCGAGAGCCTAAAACTTGCCGTTCGTACGCCGGAAACCCGCGTTGCGCTCAGTGATCCCACTGGACAGCCGCGAGCTTCGATCCGCCAAATCAGCTGGACCGGCGGCTTCCTCGATGGAGTCACGCTGCCGATTTCCAGTGACCTCACAACGCTCATTGGGGGGCGAGGCACTGGTAAATCAACTGTTGTCGAAAGTTTACGGTATGCACTTGGCCTGACTCCGATTGGCGAGGATGCGACGCGAGACCATAAGGCAATCGTCGAGAAGGTGCTTCGCTCCGGAACCATAGTGAAGGTAGAGGTGGAAGCTGTTTCTCCAACTCCGCACCGCTACACCATCGAGCGCATTGTACCCAATCCTCCGGTGGTTAGGGATGCGAGCGGGACCGCTACCAATCAGAGGCCTGAGGACGTGGCTGGCCCTGTGGAGGTCTTTGGCCAACACGAACTGGCTGAACTGGCCAGCAGCCCAGAGAGGGTTGCCGAAATGCTACGGCGCTTCGCGGGGGGCAATGGTGTAGATCCTCAGTATCAAGAAGTCAGGGAGAAGCTCGCCGACAACCGGAAGCAGCTGCAGCGTGGGGAGAGTTCCTTTGCCACCCTCCAAAACGAGCTAGCCGATATCCCGCGACTGGAAGAGCAAGTGGAACAATACAAGAAGACTGATGTTGCGGCACGCCTAGAGGCCCTGCAACGGCTCGCCAAGGAAGAGTCGTTATTCAAGGAGGGAGGACAGCGGGTCAGTGCTGTTGCGGAGGTTATTCAAAGCTTAGGTGACTCGGAACTCGAGACTACACTGCTCGCGCTTTACGACGGAGTCGAAGATTCGCCGAGACACGAGACGTTGGAACGTGTCTCGGCGGCGACTTCCAAGCTTGCCGCCAGGCTGAAGGAACTTGCCGGAGAGGCACGAAAGGCAATTACGGAGGCAGAGTCAGCAATTAGCGGAGCCCAGGAGGAGTGGGAGTCCAGTGTGCAGGATCAACGAGATGGGCATGCCGAGGTGTTGCGCAAGCTCCACGACGAGGGTCTCGAGCCGGACAAGTACCTAGACACAAGCAAGGCGCTCGACGCGTTAAAGGCAAAGCAGCCCCGTCTGGCGCGTCAGGTGGAGAAGCTAGAACGGCTGAAGAAAGATCGGGACAGTCTACTTGGTCAGTTGGCATCGCAGGAGCGTGAGCAAGTCGAAGCGCTGCACGACGCTGTACGTGCCGCGAACGCTGCTACCGGGTGTGTGGTAGTGGTTCAGCCCATTGCAGCCCCCGATCGATCAAATATCACGGAAGTCATAATCAAGCACACGACGGGGCCACGCCCTCAGATGATGGCCGCCGTAGCTGCCGACGACTTCTCTCCGCGGTCATTCGTCAAGGCGGTGCGATCGGGTGATGCGGAACTGGCGAAGCTTGGCATCAAGGGAGCGCAGGCAGCGAACCTTCGGGCCGCTGGCGAGCCGCTGCTGCGCCGGGTGAGCCGCATCAACGGCCGCAGTCGCCCTTGAGCCACCGATTCGGGCACCTGAAACGAGTATTGGCCCAACATGGTGATGTGGTCATGGCTTAAGGGTGATAACCGACCGAGGTCCTCCGGGTCGATAGAGACGCCATCCTCCCGCAAGGCATCGACGGCCACCCCCATGTACCGCGTATTCCAAAGGACCATCGCATTCACCACCAACCCCAACGCATTCAATTGGTCTTCCTGGCCTTCCCGATACGCTTGGTGCAGTTCCCCCCGTTTGCCGTAAAAGGCGGCGCGGGCGAGGCTATGCCGCGCTTCCCCGCGATTAAGTTGCGTCAGAATCCGCCGCCGATAGCCCGCGTCATCCAGGTAGGCCAAGAGATAGCGTGTCTTGTAGATCCGGCGAGCTCTCCAATGGCCCGCCCCAACACCGTGGGTCGTCCGCCGCGGTGCAGGGTTTGGATGAGGGCTGTGGCATTCACCGCGCCCCACTTCAAGGAGCCAGCCACCCGGAGCATGTCCTCCCAATGGCGCTGAATCAGATCCCACCGGATGCGGGCATGCGCGAGATCGTTCAGCACGCCATAGTCGCCGTCAGCCGCGATGCGCCAAAAGCGCGCTTCCCCGACATCCGCCAAGCGGGGGCTGAATTGATAGCCTAACAGGCCAAACAGGCCAAAAATGAGGTCGCTATAGCCCGCCGTGTCGGTCATGATTTCGTGCGGATGCAGACCGCTGGTTTGTTCGAGGAGTCCCTCCAGCACCACCAGCGAATCCCGCAGGGTGCCCGGCACGACTAATGCATGAAATCCGCTAAATTGGTCGCTCACGAAGTTGTAATAGGTCACGCCCCGTCCCATGCCAAAGTATTTGGGATTGCTCCCCGCGTGTAGGGTACGGACCGGCACCACAAAGCGCATGCCGTCGGCGAAGGCCACGTCGCCGGCCGCCAACGTCTCCGCCCGGATATAGTTGCGCGACCCAGGCCAGCCGGTCACGGGCCAGGGCGGGGACGGCGGGATTGACCACGGGCTCCCACCCGATGTTACAGGCTTGCGTTAACAGCACGGCACAGATGCTCAGCGCCAAATCCTGAATGCGGTCGCCCCCTTCACTAACATGGGTAAACGCGTCCGCAAATCCGGTCCACTGATGGACTTCTAACAGCAACTCGGGTAACGCGACGGCGGGCAACAAGGCATCGACCCGAGGCCGAAGTGTGCGCAGCGCGGTGGATTCCTCCAAGCGGTCGAGTGGCGTGAGCACCACCCGGGGCCGAATCGCCCCGGATTCGAGCCGGACGGCCGGATTGTCCGCCCAGTGGGCTGCCGTTTGGCGATAGGCGGCATCGAGTGCCTGAGCTAATGGGGTGAGCGCCTCGGCGGGATCGGCGGCCCAGCCTAAGGTCCGCAGCACATGCGGTTTGGCGGCGTCCCAGGCCGGACCGCCTGTGATTTAGACTTGGTGTCGCTCCGCGTAACGCAGCCGGCAGGCTTCGAGCTGCCAGATCTGTCTAGCCTTGAAGAGATGGTGCCAGAACTGATTGAAGCGGCAGCGGCTACAGGAGCTCTCCGAGATCCTTCGGTGACTCCGTTAACTTATCATAAAGCGACTAAAGAGAGCTGATGCCATGGTAACCATAAGCATTCGCTTTGTGCGCGGCACATATCACGCGACCCCTTGGGGCAATCACGTCAATGAAGGCCAAGTGGAATGGCCTCCCAGCCCATGGCGGTTGCTGCGGGCCTTCATTGCCGTCTACTACGCAAAAGTTTCTGATGACGAAAACGGACCGCTGGTAAAGTCTCTGATAGACAAACTTGCCGGGCAAAACCCGCTGTACCGCTTGCCGCCCACCTCGTCCGGTCATACCCGGCACTATCATCCCGGCGCGAGCTACATCGTCTTCGATAGCTTCCTGGTGGTAGGACGCGATGACCCTCTGATTGTGCGCTGGCCCGATGTTCTATTGGAGGCACCGGAGTTGGAGTTGTTTGACAAGATCCTGGGTGGCCTCTCATATTTGGGGAGGTCCGAAAGTTGGGCGGTAGCCCAGCGGGCTGAGGATTATTCCCAACCGTTGAACTGTTATCCGGCGGTTCGAGCGGAGCAAGTTTCTGACACTGTGGTTCAGGCGCCTATGGCTCCTCGTGATTACCTCATCTGGCGGGAGGGGTTTATGGAGGCGGCAGAATACCATGCCGCTTTAACCGCTCGAAACGCCGCCACCGTGCCATTGACTCTTTGGGATGCCTTGATTATGGATACCAATCTCCTGTCGAAAGAGAGGTGGAGCCGCCCTCCCGGCACTCGCTCTATACGCTATGTCACGGAAGACGGTCCTGAACTGTCGACCCGAATCCCAAAAACTCCAACAGGCTATTCCCTGGGCACCCCTACGTTGGCGCGGTATGTAATCGCGGGAACCCCAAGACCATCGATCCGCGATGCCGTTTTGATGGGGGATGTTTTGCGGAAGGCCTTGATGAATCGGTATCCGGGGTTTGGCTCCCCGCCAGTGGAACTCAGCGGTACGGGAAATGAGCCATCTAAAGGTCACCAGCACGGGTACTTCCTGTCCGAGGATGCCGATGGTGACGGGTACATTGACCACATGCTCGTGTATATCCCTATGGGCATTTCCCCGGAAGTGGCTCAAGCGTTAGGCGCCGTCCGGCACTTGTATCGGTACAAGTCGGGGTTCAAGTGGGCTGTCTTATTGGAAGGGCTGGGCACAGTGGAAGACTTTGAGAAAATCACAGATTTGGTCAAGCGTGCCCGGGTCTGGACGTCGGTCACCCCTTATATACATCCGTGGCACACAAAGAAACACGGCAAATTCGGAGCGGGCGAACAGTTGCAAAAGGAATTATCCTTGCTAGGCAGGTTTTCGGAGCCAGCCAATTTGCTCGCGCTCAAAACCGTGCGGGTGGCCAGCCAGACGCTCATGCCTGTGCAATTCCGGCGGGCCCGCGATGCTGACCGAATGGGGCCGGACACGGCCGGGTCGTTTTGGCAGATAACCTTCGCAGAACCCACTGCGGGGCCTATCGGCCTAGGATTCGAATCACACTATGGATTAGGCTTATTTCGCGCCCAGGAATAACTGAGGAGGACGGCTAATCGCCGCCCTTTTCCCCGCAATTGCGGAATAGGGATGCTTACACCCAACGCGCTCGTCCCACAATTTTATTGCTTCAATGGGGCCACATATTGCGGAGTTGGAATCCAGTATAGCACGGCTGGGGATTTACGGCGAAAATGTGCGAAGGCTGCATCGACGCAAATAAAGGCCATTTCCTTGGAGATAGGGGAAATGGAAAGTTGAGATTTGCCATATCTGGCGGCATGCAGCGCCCTGGTTGGCGTCCCGCTTGGTATCGCTCAGGAGTTTCATGATACGAGAGGACCCCTAATTTGGCCTCGTGGTAGACTACCGCGGTGACTTTGAGTGCGGTGGCACGGAAAGCACCTGCCATGGTCATGTGCGACGGCAGGTCGCAGTTCTTGTCAGTGAAAGTCTGACTCGAGCAAATTAACTCGTTCAAGTGCGATAGGCAACAATGGCAGGGTGTCCACCGTAAGGTGAAATCTGATGGGCCTGAGCCAAACTTCGGGGCCGTAACGAACTGTGAACCCGTGGTGGCCTCCCGACAGTGGCGAGCCTTCATGACTAAGGAGAAGCCTGCTAATGCAACGGCTAATGGGGGTATCGCTACCCGATAGCGAGCATGGAACGAGGCGTACCGCTGCATACTGCGGGGGGTGGTTAGGGATGGCACGGAAGGAAAGAACTGCGAATGACCCGGTGAAACCCTGTCTGGTCCAAGAGTTCAGTGAAGTGGGCAATGCGAGGACCGCCAATCCCCGCTCTTGGGTGGGACAGGGAGTCGGAGGCCGGCATAGTACCGAGGTACTGCAGGGGACAACACAACCCCGCAGGAATGGGAAGGGCGGCTACTTCGATAGAATTCTAACATGGTAGTACGGACTGGTAAGGCTAGATTGGGCCCAGCCCTAGCGACAGTCGCGCCCCGTCGGGGCGCCCGGCCGTACTGATGGAGGAAACGAGGATGGACACAACAGAGAGCTTTGCTTTCAGGGATGCGATTTCCAGTGGGCGATTCTTGCTCAATTCAAGGTGCGCTTGGCCAATTGAGACCATGCTCAGGTTTCCACGGGCAATACCCGTGGAAACCTCTGTCGCGAATATGGTGCAGTCCGACCGGCAAGTCGGACGCACCTCCTTCTTAGAGCAGGCGCACTATCGGAAAGGGATGTTGCGGGCAGATTGCCAAAGTAAATGCACCAAACCGGTCTATGTCGCAAAGTGATGCCGACAGTGGCTTGACAAAGGGAAACACGGGTCGAAACAAGCTTTCTTCGGGAATTGTGCAGACCGGTCAATACTGGCGGAGTTTCCCTTGTGTTGGGGTCAGTGAAGCGAAGCCAACTGAGAAGGTTAGCTACGATATACCTGCGCGGGCAAAAGGAGGTAGAAGCAGTTAGGTATGGAGATGGGGAGATAAGGAAGTCGAAAGCCAATCATGAGCCCCATTTGACCGGTATCGCTGCAGGTGACAAATAATTTGAAAGGAGGATAAAAGAGTGTCGAATTTAGGTATGTAAAAGTTTGGTTATAGCGTAAGAAAAATTGCTATAGTTAGAAATAAATTCACGAAGTTGGTGGAGATATGCAATGGTACGAGAAAGTCGCCGTATTAGGCCGTGTTGCGAGCAGACGTCCATATGATCTTCTGTCTATTATCCGTGACCGCCAAATAGGACGATATCTGAGGCGCGCTCTACCTGAACAGGGCAGCATTCACGGTGATTTCTCGCGGGTATCTATTGACGCACCGAATCGGACAGACCTAGAGCAGTTTGAAGAAATTTGGGTAGGGCAAGCTTACGGACTGCTAGAGGCATTTGTGCCAAAGTCGGGGTGGACAGTGGTTGACATCGGGGCTAATATCGGATGTTACACATTATGGGCTGCACGACACTCGAGGAGGGGAAAGATATATGCTTTTGAGCCTGTACCTGGAACCTTCGACTATTTACAGCGTAATATTGAAGCAAATAAAGTTGGCTATCCAGAAGTGGATATAAAACTCTATTCTTACGCTATTGCTGACACGGATGATACGCTTTCCATGCTAATAACAGCCGAATCAACGGGATGGAACCGACTGATCTCTGGTGATGATCTCAAAAGGGAAACCCGACAAGTCATCCAGGTACCAGTTAAGCCGTTAGACGCGCTTATTCCGGACGAATCCGTAGACTGCCTGAAGGTGGACGTTGAGGGGGCCGAACTCCTGGTATTTCAGGGAGCTTCCCGAACTCTTCAAAATAGCCAGCGTGTGATCATGGAATATCATAGTGCTGAATTGTTCACGAAATGCAAGGCGCTTTTAGAAAAATCTGGATTAGAATTGGCCCTGCGTACTTCACAACCTAATCTTGGCATGGCTTATTTTCAACGATAGAATATTGTTCCTTGCCTAATATCAATGGCTTAGGAAAAAGGGCGTCATTCATCCTTGTCTAGTTTCCGTTTGGTCGGCCATTTCGATAGGAAGATGACGAGCTTACGTCTGTGTATGCTGTGACTCCACCACACGCCGACACTCGTAGTGTCTCACCTAACCACAAATCACGGTGGTTAGGCCTAGTACATCTATGATTGGTTAGAATTCCTCATTTGCTATCATGGGGCTTAACAGGTGGATGAGATAGGGTGTGCTCGGTAAGAGCGCTCCACCCATTGTCATAGACGAATCTATCGACCCTCGCTGGATTTTGTATGGTATATAATTGGTATTGAGGGCTTAATGCGAATTCCACTACATAGAGCCAATATGCTTCCTTTTTCTCTTGCGCAGTACCAAACTCGGCCGCTGTGACTTCAACCCCTGCACGGCCCCATTGGTCTTTAGTGCCTTTCACTTCGATGTACCGTATTTGCCCAGCTATATCCAGAGACTCTATGTCATACCCGCGATGATTGTGCGGTTTGATATCAGGTGTTCGGCCATGGCTTATCTCATATTCCGCCGCTACGGAGACCGCTCGCTCGGCCACCTCATTTCGAGAATCATAATGTTCTTCAAGGGGATCCTTTGACGTAGTGTCGGTTTGTTGGTGGCGGACATATGTCCGCCTCATTGCTTGGTGGTCTGCTTGAATCGGTGGCAATGCTTGAGAATGAGGAGAAGGTAAAGGGCGTGGCACCCTATCTTCAGTTGCTTCGGGATTTTCTTCTTCATTTATGGAAGGCGCCGTGGACCGTGTTTTACCCTCGTACGATGCGACGCGGGGTTCACTATCCACCTGAGGATCTTGATGTCTAGGCATGCTGTCTTCAGGCTTCAAAGAGCCACAGCCTCCGTTGGTTTCAACGGGGCTTTCAAAACTCACAATATTACTTGCATCTTTCGGTCCGGAGTCTAAGAGAACATCGACGCGAGGATATCCTAAGTCATCCAGGATCGTGCTTGCCTCGCTATCTGATTGTGCGACAAGGACGTCCTTGAATCCAGAGGCTATGGTGGCTGCCCTGAACTTGGAAGCTAAAAACCACGACATCTCCCGTGCAACAGCGCTCCAAGGCACAGTATCGTCAGTGGGGACATAGTACAAGGTCATGTCGACAATGGAAATGTACGCCGGAACGTAGTTGGTGGCTGACAAAGTAATCCGTTCGAGTGGGACTTGATATTCAACGGAGAGACGAGAAACCCGAAATACTTTCAATTCGTTCAAATTGTGTTCCGGCTGCGTAACGTCGGCGGATGCCAGTATACGAAGGAAGTGATTCCGGCGGGTTAAAATTCGACTGGCAACCATGAAGTCTTTGGTGTTCTGTTCTGTGCTGATGACTTGGGACTGCATGGCTTTACTCAACCACCGGACCCCTGCCCTGTGCATGGCACGAAGTCCAATAGCGGGACATGGGATCAGATGTTGCCCTAACTGCTGAGTAAGGTTCTGAGGAATGCTTGCTCGGTCTTCGAAAATTAATCCGGTAGGAAAATATAAAACATGATCTCTATTGGGAACTACCTTTTTATTTCCCAAATCCTGAAGAGCTTGGTCGGGTAGACTTTCGTCTTCAAGTGCTTTTTCAAGCATTTCCCAACACTGCATGACCACGGTGAAAGCTTCGTCCGTTAGTGGTTTGTTGTACGGAGTGAATTGCGCAGAGATTTCTCCAAGTACGCTCAAAGTGTCGGAATAGTCCGGAGTCTCCTTGACTTTCAACCGGTCGAACAATGCACGGTACTTATTCAATCGGGGGTCCAGTTGCCAGCGATAATTACCGAACGGATGGTGGCTCCAGAAAACTTTTTGCGACGAGACAAAATGGCCATTATCGAGGCGTAGCCATGGTTTTCCTAGAAGCTGACCTACGGTGGGGTCGCCTGCATTATTTGTAAGAAACAGATAGATCTGTTCGTTTACTGATTCACCGTGGTCTATGCAGTAGATTAAATGGTTTACGACAAGACGAACGGGCGGACTCGGATTGAGCCCCAAGTATTCTAAAAATGGTCCGTGTTGATTTTGTTTTGGCATTGCTAAGAAGGCGCCCTGTGAGGCAAACAAGTATTTCTGGTAGGTAAGAAATAGATCGTGCGGGTTCCACCACCGACCCATGTCTGACTCGCATGGTAGCCATGCCATGTTTCTTAGTAATGCGAGGTTGGGATCGGACCTCGCCTTGGTATCATCTGTCTTAAAGCGGTTTGACAATTCCTCAATGACGTCATAAACAAACTTAATCGCCAAGTCAGTTGGGGGAGATGATGAGGTTTCGCGGACGAGTTGAACCATCAAGGCACTGGACGGTCTTTCATGCACGCCTAGCCATTTGTATAGGTCAATAACCCCTTTTTTTTCGTGTATAGGGATTTTCACATAGTGAGAATGCGTGCCAAGCAAAGCGACAGCTAAATCAGAAAAATGAAGCTCTTGTGGCCTATGAAAATGACCTTCTGTGCACTCGGCAAGGGAAATCTCTGCAAACACATCTGGGTCGTCTATAGAGTCTTGTAGAGTTCCTAGGTGTCGAGCTAAAAAAGCGATGGCGTGTTGTTTCTGTTCAGGTGAAAGCGTGCCGTTGCGATAGCTGGGTAATAAACTAGTCGTGACAAACGTCACTACGTTGATTTCCTTTGCTCCAAGATCCTGCAAGAAATCTCGCGGTACTGTCAATTTTCGTATGTCTACGAGGGATGCAATGCCCATTTCATCGGTGAAAGTTGCGTCTGGCAATAAAAGGTCAACTAACGGACAAATTTTCAAGTTTGAAGGAAATAATGGCAACGCGCTTAGGCGCCGTTTGAGCTCCGGCGTAGCTAGCTCTTGACTCCTTTTAAAGAACCAACTGAGGACCTGTTCGGCCTTTTCATCGGAAAGAGCGAGCTGATGGTCATGCAATAAATTCTCCATGCGTGTGATGGCTGCCGGAACGTCCCAAAGCTTTCCTCCAAGTTTATTCAGCAAGTCATCGTTGTCAACTTGAGCAAATGGAATGAGGGGGTCCACGCCGTTAAAGAGGCACATCGTGTCTGGGTCGGCATGGAAGCTGGCCGTAGGACTGTGGTATAGGCCGTCAGAGCATGGTACAATGCTGCATTGACGCATCAAGATTCGCCCCTTCTCCGAGCGGTCCGTTGGAACTAGCCCAGAGATGAACTGCCACGCCACGTCCAGCCCTTGGCCGTGCAACACTTCAGGTAACGTTTCCGGCGAATGAGTTCCGGTTAGTCCCGCAGCTGTGAACAAGCCTGCCAGGTCTGACAGGGAGAATTGCTTGACGCCGACATCGGTCAACGTTAACACATTCTGAAATCGTCGCAATTTTTGGTGCACAATTGGCATCCCCAAACTATCGGCAAGTTCCCAAAACGCAGGCGTGGCGATGGTAATGTACTTTGCTTGTGATGGTAGCACTATCTCGTCCCGAGAAGTCAGCACAGTAGGAGCGGCCTGTAAGCGAGGGGCTATGCTTTCCCAATAGCTGGCTTCAGGAGCTTGGGGAGACTCTAAAGCGATATGATGAAACGATGACAGAAGGTCCCATAAGCCTTCGGGCTCCAGTAAATTCAGCAATCGAGGGAGGTCCTCACTGAGTGTTTCCGCAGCAGAACGAATCGCCGCATTATTCCATTCGGTTTGATAGCCTCCATCCAAGATAATGGATTTTCGATCAGTCTTGGTAAAAAATTCGGCGTTGACATGTCCTAGAATACGGGACGTCTGCATTGTCGGAAGGCCAGCGCAATATCTCCCTTCGCTAGAGTAACCCACTTGAAGAGCTACCGTGACGCGCGCGGAGCGTTTATCCTCAATTTGTCCGGGATAGCGGTTCTTGATTATTTCGGCGGTCTTACTAAACGCTCCGTGAAAAACATGCCACATATCAGTTTCTTTGTTGCCCGCTATGATGACGTCGTTGTCTTCGACCACACGTTCATAGGCTATGATTAGGTTTCCTGACGCGAAAATATCCACATGAGTGATGTGCCTCAGAAAGAGCATGGCGACCGGGAGCGTCTCAACCAATATCCTGTTAAATTCTTGGAGTTGGTGTTTTCCAACTGGCGGCAAGCGTAACCTTCGTCGCAACGGGGTGCTCCCATCAAAAGCCCACCAAAATATGAATTGCGTCTCGTCGGGCTTGTGTCCTCGGCATAAGGCGCAATCCGTGCAAAGGACGATTCGCTGGCTCTCCGGATTCTCTTCATGGATAATCCAGTGTTGGCCATTTGAAATTAATTCGGGCTGGTCGGTAATCTGGTAGACAGCAGTAAATCCGACCCCGAACGCCCCGGTAGTATTGTCCTGCAGACGTTTATCGCCACTGGCTACCAGACGAAAACGGTGAAAGTCGCATCGATGCCCTTTAGTGTCCGTCCATGAACAGTTGTCGCTAAAGACATCAGCACACGCAGAAAATGGCCGATTATTTTTTACATAAAGAGCCTCATCGCCCACGTCAAAGATAACTTTCGTGGCATTGGCATCATCCGCGTTTTGAACAAGCTCATTAACTAGAGCTTCGACCCCCTGAAGATCCCGTAATTTGGCCCCCAGATCCCCTAAGTAGTCAACACCCCTCGATAAATAACGTGGAATTTCTGAATGTGGCATGAGATTCATCCTTTAGCATTATTGTTTAAATAATTTTACACCATATTAAGAGCTTCGCGAGCGGTTACAGGAAGAAACAACGCTAGACAAAACCAATTACAATTGAACTTTTAAAAAGTTATTCGCTGCTAGATTACGGGGCATATGAGCGTATTGGACTGCCACAGGGATACGCTTGCGGATTACCCCAAGGGGTGGGTGCACCGTGACTGTACATGCGCCGGTGGTATCTCTCTTTGGGTATCCAGAAGATGCACCGCCGCAAAGGACAATGTGGATAACCCGCCTCCCTGCAGAGATTGTGGGCCAATTACCATCGCTGTTCTGATCGGCTTGTTCGAATATCGGGCTCTTCCGCGGCCGCGGTACAGAAAAATACGGCATCTAATTCAGAGGTGCTGAAGGGCCGGGTCGGCTGTTTGCGGGCTGCAAGGCAGTTTCATAGAGGCTCTGCAGGTTCTCCGCAATCTTTTGAAAACGGGACACCGTCTCTTCGGGCACCGTCTGTGTATGAAAGGCGAGGTTCCGGGTGATGGCCGCTTCATCCAGTAAAGCATTGATACGCCGATAGATTTCGGAGGAGGAATGATGACTCACTATGGCGTTCAGGAGGATACGGCAGTTTTTTAAGCTGGCATGACTCAGATAAACTGTCTCCCGGGAGGCGACCGTGTGATCCACGTCTTCGGCATTTTGCTTGAGAGTATCGATGACATGGCTCACTTTACTCATGGGAAAGCGGCCAGATCGCAGCCACGAGCTGCCGTACTGTCGGTTGAGTATTTGAAGGGTAAAGGCGCGGGTAGCCCGTTCGAGTTCTTGGATCCAAATAAAAATGCGGCTGTAATGCATGACGTCCCATGCCGTCAAAATTCCGGTTACGCGTCCATCCTCGGTGACCAAAACAGCCGGCACATCCCTGTCGAACCACATGATGGCATCTGCGATCGATTCGGCATGGTCGCGTTCATCAAAGATATTCTCCAACTGGTAAGTGTTCAGGGGGCTGTTCAAGCTGGCGCCGGAAACGATGAGGCTGGCCAGGGTTCTTTCACGGATTGATCCAGTGTAGTGTTGATCTGTTAGCACAGGCAGTTGGCTATAGTCTTTGTCTCGCATCAAGGTGAGTGCGGTTAGTAAAGAATCAGTCGAGTTCACCGAGTTGATTTCCGGGGAACAAATATCGCCGATGGTCGTCAGGCTTTTTTGGATGGCAATGCTATGCATAATTGAATGCCTTCTTTCTTAAAGAGCATACCATAGGTTCTGTCGGCAGCCGAGGTCAATGACCTATAACGTATTATGCCTCCGAACTTCATTTGCCAAAATATTCGACGGACACCAGGCTATGTCCTTCTTTTCCCGCGTGCTGTTGGCAATTTAAAAAATTTAGTCAAGGGGAATGGGTGGGGATGCGCCGAGGTGGAACAGCGCATGTTTGGGCAGCCAAGGAGCAGGGTATAGAACGGGCGTATTTCTGGCAGTGCCGGGCCCATGGCGAACCTGAGATGACAAAAACCAGCTATTGGAGACGATGTTGTCGGGGATCAAGGAAAATGTGGCCGCCGTGGTGAGAATTAGGGACGTCTTGTGACGGTGGGTGCTTAGATTCGGGATGTCGGGAAATGCGGCGGGCATCGTCAACCCTTACCGACATCAAACAAATTGCCGCGCTGTTTCGTCCAGTGACCAAAACTGAGCCGAGGAGGCAAAGGAATTTGATATAGTAGGGACAGCGGTGCCGGTGGGATGCTGGCAGCACTCTCTCAGGATTTCGCTAGCCAAGCGGCAACGAGTCTGATGACTCCAGCCGGTTGACATGGCCTGTCTTGATCTATTGGGAGCCGGCAGGAGTTTATCGTTTTATGGCGAACTCTAATAATATTGCTAATTGGGTCGTTTTGACATGGAGGGGCAGTGCTATGCCCCAAGGGAGCCAGAAACTATTGAGGTTTTACGATATGAATGAAGGAAGGACAGCTGGTGGCTTGCCCCGGCGGGCGCAGATTCACCCAGCACCCGCCAGGATTCCGTGGGCCAATGCGGATTTGTATGGCAGTGCTGCGGCCGCTGTAATTCTATGGATAAGTGTGCTGGTGCCCGTGCTGGAACCCCTCCGGATCGCCTTGGGACTCATGATGGGACTCTATGTGCCGGGCTATTTAGTGATCGCGCTGCTCATCCCGGCCGACAGGGTGCCGCGCCTTGAGCGTGTGGGGTTGTCGTTTACCGTCAATATTGTGCTGATTATCGTGTCGGGTCTGTTGATGGCCTTGGCCCATTTTCCGTTGACGGCTCCGCATTTAATGGAATTGTTGCTGGCGCTGACGATAGTGCTGGCGGGGGGGAACTGGTGGGTAAGGCGCCGGCAGCATCTGCAGATTTCGGGATTCGAATGGGTTCCTCTGATTGACCGGCGCATTGCCCTGTATTTAGGGGGGATGGCCGTGCTGTTGGCCGTCACAGGCATCGTCGTGGCGCATACCCTCGGGATGCGGTCGGTCGCTTTTTCCATTACGTCACCGCAAGGGCAGCTATCGGGCTTCCCTTATCAAATTTCTGAGGGCCAGGTCTATCCCATGCGGCTGCACCTGTCCAATCCTCAGCGCAATGCCGAGATCTATACGGTCCAGGAACTCGCTAATAAGCGACCCGTCATGAAAGAAACCGTGAGAGTCCCCGCACTGGGGCACTGGACCCAGCAGATACTGCTGCCGTCCGGTCCGGTGAGTGGAACGATGCATGTAGACTTCCGTCTGCTCAATGGAAAGGGAGGACTCGCCCGGCAGTTATGGATCACATACAAAATTACGCATTGAGGCGCACGCGCACCAAACATAATTTCACCGTAGGGCCGTCGGCAGAACTCTGGATTTATGTCATCGTCCTGGGCCTGACAGAGATCGTCTCCGACATTATCGCACCTCTTATCGGCATTTGGCTGCATGCCATACTGGCCGCCGTGATTGTTTACCGTGCCACAACGGAGAAAGACGCTGCACGGCGCCAGTTTCTCTGGGTTCTGGCGATTCTGCCCTTGGTGCGCATTGTGAGCTTTGCGATTTCCTCGAAGACCTTGCCGGGAGTATGGTACTACGTGCTGGCTGAAACGCCGCTGCTAGGTGCGGCGCTGACTGCCAAACAGGTGTTTCAACTGTCATGGCGGGATGTCGGCATGGTGCGTCCGAAAAATTGGGGACTTGTCAGCCTGACAGTAGTCACATCGCCTTTTCTCGGTCTGCTGGAGAGCCGGCTGATCCATCCCGGGGCTCTGATACCCCGCCTTACCTGGGGCCAGGCGCTGCTGCCGGCGCTCTTGTTAATCGTCTTTACGGGACTTTCTGAGGAACTGTTGTTCCGGGGTCTCCTGCAGCATTACAGCATTCCGCTGCTGCACTACTGGCGGGGTATTTTGTATGTGGCTCTGGCATGGAGCCTCCTGCACATTGGCTGGCACTCTGGGTTGGATGTGGTGTTCGTGTTCACCGTCGGTTTGGGTTGGGGCTGGATCCGAGAGAAAACCGGGTCCATTCTCCCAACTATCCTGGGCCACGGACTGGCCAACATCGTACTGTTCCTTATCGTGCCGTTTGTCATAAAGTAAACGTATGTTCCACCTCCGCATTCTCGACCAGCATTTGTCGCACGAGGCCACTGGGGTTCTTCACCAGTCCTCTTTTGTATGACGCGCCGCTGTTGCGGCGCTCTGTGGCTGCCGGGATTTATAGTTCGTGCGCCAAAGTCTCGCTCCGCTGACAAGCCGCCTGGATGCCCGTAACTGGAAGACTAGCGCCCCGCCCTTCAAAACCGTCACGAGGAAGAACATCAGTGCTATGGCATGTTGTGGGGGTTGGGATAATGAGTTGACCCTCCCCTCCGTGAATAGCAACTGGCCAAAGATGGCCTGTGGAGAGCAAAGTCTACGATGTTACCCGTCAGAGATAGCGAGAATGTCTTTCTTTCTGTGAATTCAAAACGGTAACACGGTACGCCAAACGTCTAGGGGAATGAAATGTTCGCAATATGCGGTGGTTCCATTCCTATTATGGCATTATTGGTGTTGGTGACGATAGGGCGGGCAATGGCGATGTGGCGAGTACAATAGGATTCTTTGGCCAAAGCCCGTTCGGATGGAGATTTACCTTGGTAAGGGAGCAAAAATTTTGTGTAGCTTGATAGAGGATCCACAATGCCAGCGTCAAAACTGTAAGGCAAATTGCGCCGAACCTCGCCCCAGTTCCGACCGGGGCCAGTCTACTGGTATGCCCACGAGTGAACGAATAGCGTGGCACCCATCAAAGCCATCACGACAAAGAACACCATTCCAATGACATATAACCACGGGTTTGATAATCCTATCGCCAATCCTCCATAGACGGGAAAATAGTCACTGAAAAACCTCACGGAACTGTGAAATGGATAGGATTTCATCCCAAAGCTCAGAGATACTAGAAGGCCTAACAACATGTACAGGCCAGAACCGATGACAAGAGGATTCGCCTTCTGGCCCATGCTGCGAGCCACATAGACCAACCAATAGAGACTTCCTATCGTGAAAACCAGCACTGCTAACCACAACGACAACAGCCCCACATCGTGCTTGGCCACTATAATAGGAATAGCTTGAAGTAATTGGTGCCATGGTAGCATCCATGATTGGCCCCAGAGGGCCTGAACATGGAAAATGATATCGCTGTTATGCCATAGCAATGCCATGTAAATCGCAAATGCGATAAAACCAAGCGCAAATCCACTGCCGATAATAAATGACTTCTTAACAGCGGCAGCCTTTTTGTGAATGATCCCGAAAATAAATATCACAAGGGGAAAAGACCCAGTTAATAACGCCGGGCCCTGTGTAAGAGCTGCAAAAAAGGCTGTGACCATGCCAGTTGGCTTCCTGTTGTTCTCTAGGAGAGTGATGACGAGCAGGGCACCTAGCATCGTATAAGCTTCGGCGTAAAGAGCGGAATAAAAAACTTCAGCCGGATTGACCGCGAAAAGCCAGATGGCCTTATTCGTCTGCGTTTCCCCGAGACCCAAAATCGAAAGCACTTTTGGCAGGAGCAGCAATATCAGAAACAACACAACTTGTGTGAGAAAGAGGGCGCCCCATTTGCCGGTGACCCATATGATGACAGGAAGCATGGGAAAGAAGGCTGCATTGCCTATGAGATGCGAGTAGCCACTGTGAGCAATATTTATGAAGAAAAGGCTGTCCCATTGGAACAAAAAATGCGCTTGGCTCCCAAACGCCATATTATGCTGAATCCACGAACGGGAGTGTGCTGGAAGGGGAATGAGAAATGCCAGCACAATAATCATCTCATGGACCAAGAAAGGAATAAAGGCTCTCTTAATGTTCTGGGCCGAGAGCCAAGACAAAGAGCGCCGATTTTGTAATAGCGGGCTCGTGGAAAGTAGATCTGTACTGTTCATATAATCCCTCTATTTTTATTAATAGTCTCTATGGCAAATTTCTGGTATTAGAAAATCTATAATATGATTAATTCGATACCATATTTATGGAATCCTGCACATTTTGTTGTTCAAAGGAATTTTGTTTTCAGCAAAGTCGACAGCTCGTCGAGCGACGTAGCGGTGCAGTACACAATGTGGGAGGTAAGATATTTTGTTCGTCCGTCCAGACCGATGGCGAGAGAGACGGACCGCCCATGCGATGACGCTGCATAGGCCGGCAACATCGTCATACTCTTCAGCGGATCCTAGAATTAAACAAAACGACAAGACCCATTAGGAGCCTCATCGCCGAATAGGATCTGGATACTCTTTAGTGAAAGAACACGCTGATTTGCTGGAAGAGCACAACGGCAACAGCCAAACTCAATGGGGCAATGAGAATGGTGAGGCCCCGGCGCAATTCCAATGCCGATCCCATAGTAGAAGACGATAGAATCTCACGGGACACAATAGCCAACAACAGAAACACGAGGGCGAGCTCTCCTAGCACGCGGATATTGGACCCTGCTGCAGCCGTTGTGGCTGCCACCACCACCATCATTAGGAACCCACTCCCTCAACAATTAATAATTTCATTATACACAGATGCAACCCAAAGACCAAGGGATAAGGGTATAATTAACCAAATTCTACTAAAAGTTTATGGAAAGCATTGGAGATTCGACATGAAAATAGGATTGCTAACCTATGGAATGAATGACAATCTCACCGGCATCGGCCAGTACGCGATGCAGCTGAGCTATGCGCTGAAGGCCGCATCCCCCAGCGTGCAAATCGTTTTGCTGAATCCTTACCCGCGTTCTGGCCTCCCATGGTACCGGAATTTTCCCGTGATTCCAGTGCCTGGCTTGGCTTTGCTGCCGGGAGTGCTGCTCGCCGGACCCGTGACTCTGGCCTCAGTAGCGCGGCGATTCAGTTTGGATCTGATTCATGATCCCTGCGGCATTGCTCCGTTTGTGTTTCCCGGCCGTTACAAGCGAATCGTGACAATCCACGACGCCATTCCCTTCATCTACCCCCAATACTATCCCCTGCTGGGCAATATCGTTTACCGAACGACTGTGCCGATGGCGCGATGGTCTACCCAAGCGGTGCTCACGGTCAGTGAAAGTGCCAAAGCGGATCTGTTGCGCTACACCAAATTGTCGAGCGCCCAAATTTTTGTCACCCCGTCCGGAATGAACGTACCGACTCTAGAGATGCTGCAAACATGGAGATTGGCCGCGCAGGAACTGCGCGCCAAGTGGAACTTGCCACATTCATATTTTCTCGTTGTTGGCGCCGGCCACCCGAGAAAGAACTCCGAGCGCGTCATCGCGGCCCTAGGGCTGCTGCGAGAATCGGGGGAAGAGGCGGCACTGGTAATTACAGGGGCGCCTCCACAGGGGTTTTATCAACAGGAAGGATCCGGCATACGGTTTGTCGGTCATGTGGATGACCTCACACTCCATTTGCTTTATGCAAATGCCTCCGGGGTGCTGGTGCCGTCTTACTACGAAGGGTTTGGGTTTCCAGCTTTGGAAGCCATGGCCCACGGCACTGCAGTGGTGGCCTCACCCGTGTCTGCCTTGCCTGAGGTGATGCAGGACACTGGTCTTTACGCGGATCCCGATAAGACAGAGGCATGGGTGGATGCGATGCGGAGCCTCATTCACGATGAGTCAACGCGGCAGGCCTTGGGCGAGGCGGGATATCTCCGCGCTCAGCAATTCTCTTGGCGGCAAACCGCAGAGCAGACTACTGCGGTTTATACCCATGTGCTGAGGGGGGCGGTGTCATGATTCTGATCGATGCCACGCCCTTGCAGTCGGAACACCGGGTGCGCGGGGTGGGGACTTATGTGTATTATCTCACCCGGGAACTTTCCAGACTTTCCAATGCACCCTGCGAATTCTTTGTTTCGGCTCAGGACCGGAGTCAGCTGCCGCCGTGGATTGCTCCGGCTCATGCTCTATATCGTCCTCACCGACCAGCGCAGGTCTACTGGTTGTACAATGAGTGGGCCATTCGCCATGTCGTGCGGAGGACCCGTCCCGAGGTCTTTCATGCAACGGATTTTAATGGGCTGGTGAATTTTCCGGATGTGCCGACCGTCGCGACACTGCACGACCTGACGGGATTCCATGCAGGTGTAAAAGCTGGGTCTATGTCCCAGCGGTTGAGCACATGGCGTTGGAACGTCTATTATCACGAGAAGCTACCGAAAGCTTCACACATCATTGCGGTGAGCAGCCATGTGAAGCAAGATGCCATGCAGCAGTTGGGGATTGATCCTCAAAAGATTTCTGTAATTCCGCACGGTGTGGATACGGAAACGTTGTCCCCTCGCCATAAAGGCGAAGGCCGCTATGCTGATCAGCCTCCGTATTTGTTGTATATGGGCAGCGCTGAGCCGCATAAGAATCTGCCACGCTTGATTCAAGCCTTTCGCCTGGTGGCAAACAGCTATCCCGAGATGCGCCTTTATTTAGGAGGACGGTGGCAGGAGAAGGACCGATTGAGGATTCAAGAATTAATAGCGATGCTTCACCTCGAAGAGCGGGTGAACCTCCTGGGCTATGTGGACCCCGAAGACAAGCCAAGCGCTCTAGCAAATGCCACAGCTGTGGTCTTATTGTCTCTCACTGAGGGCTTCGGACTTCCGGTTGTGGAAGGAATGGCAAGTGGTGTGCCCGTGGTGGCCAGTGATATTCCGGTCTTTCGTGAGGTAGCGGAGAATGCAGCTCTGTTAGTCGATCCGGAGGATGTCGAGAGTATTGCTCAAGGATTGGAGACTATGCTGGAGTCGCAGGATCTGCGCGGGGACTACAGCCAGCGAGGAATCATGCGGGCCGATCAACATAGCTGGGCGACCGTAGCTGAAAAAACACTCTTGGTCTATCAAAAGACTGGGCAGTCTGTAGCAACTCATGAGTCAGCCATATTGTAACCCGGACAGAAGGCACCCCGCGAAGTGCATGGGAGAGTGGAGCGGAGAAGTTGTAATGATTGGCCGATTTGTTGGAAGGAGCTTGATTGACAGCGGTTTTCCACAGGGGAACACAGCGGCAAAGAAGTGGCCTGCACACTTACGACGAGGTAGTTGTCTCGAAATTGCGGTCCGACCCAGCACAGCCGCTAATTTTCGAAAGGGGTTAGCGGCCGCAAACGATAAATCTGTGCAGACCCGTTATCGTAAATCCTGTTCTGCTCTAAATAGGGAGGGACAGGAGTCTCTTCGACGAGACTGTTTGCAATCACTTCCGGAGAAATCAGGATATCACGATAGGCACTGGTGAATTGATATCCCGTCACCGCATTTCCACCGGAATTGTTGGGATGCCACATTGCGTTGGCATAGACAAGCCTGTTGTCTGGTCCCGTCCACAGGCTCTGCGATTGGCTGTGACTATCAAAGGCGGCGAGAGCCTGCCGCTCGGCTGGGGTATAGAACAGCCATTGGTTGGAGATAACCGGATCCAGCGTACTCTTAAACAAGCCAATCAGCACAAACACGGCAAGGGCTGCGGCGCTAGCGGTGGACAGCCACTGCCTCTTGGCTCCCTTCAAAAGTCTCAGGCGGGGAATGATGCCCCAGATGAGAATAGGGGAGGCCATAAGCGCGTAATAGGGGAAGTTGCGCACCTCCAGGTTGGTGCCCGCATTCATGCCGGTGAAATCCAAGGGAATAGCTAGAGCCACTAAAAACCCAAAAGCACCATAGAGGGCCAGAAGAAAAAGATGTTCAAAGGAACGGGATTGCTTACGCCAGATCACTTTCCACAGTTCATAACCCCAGATTGCAATGGAAAGGCCGGATAACAGCCAGCGGAAGGAAGCAACGAGGAACTGGTCCGTCTTGCCGGCCCATTCAGCGGCGGGTGCAGCATAGGGATTGCTTGAGGTGTGGAGCGTGACAAATAAGTCCACAATTTTGTTGAGTGCCGAGTGAGCTAAGGCAAAGTCGTGACCCGCGGGTGGGAACACGTAGAGCATCATCCACCATACTAGCAACCAGGATCCGACGACATAGCTCCCCAGACGGATGATTTGAGACCGATAGCGCACTGGAGCCGATGCATGGATTCTTAGCAGTCCCCAACCTCCGATAAGAGTGAGTGTAGCTGCCACGGCAAACGTCGAGGCAAAGTAGTCATTGACGGTAGCGTTTGTAAAAACAAACACGTAGAACAATCCGATCCAGATGGCAGAATCACGCAACAACCCTTTTTGGACGGAGTCAAAAGCACGGAAGAGCATGACGAGGGCCCACAGCATCAGGACAATATTCAATTTCTCATGGTTCCCCCGTAAGAGGGTAAACATCACATCGGGAATGGCAAAGATGACGAGAACAGAGAGAGCAGCCAGTTTGTCCGATTTCAGGAAGGTCCGGTAAGCAATATAGGCAGCAATCGTAAAGAGGAGCATGGCAATAAACGGCATGACAATGGTATTGATAATGGGAACGGACAGACCCGTCAGCAGCGAAATTGAGCCTAACCATGTGGGATAGCCAAAGCCATGGGAATACTGGCCGGGAAACAGCACAGAACGGGCTGCAAGCATCTGTGAGGTGATCTGCGTGAACACGGCCGTGTCATTCTCCGTCCATAGACCGCCGTAGCGCAGAACAAAATAAGCGGAGTACATCATGGCCATCGTTAACAGCAACATGAATGATGCTGCTGGTCTAGCCTTGTTTGTGGAAATTTCCATTTATCATTTCCTTATTGTGTAAAATGTCGTAAAATCATAATAATATACTTCGAATGATGCGTGAACAGTTTTTGGCAATAACTGGGTAATAAGCAACCTAATCTTTTTCTTAAAAGAGGGAACTCAAGCCATCATGACAATCGTTTTTATAGATAATGTGGTAAACCCGAGCAAACCTGGAACTAGTGGACACAGCGATATTATATGGTCAATTGCCAAGCGACTTGTACTGCTGGATGTTAAAGTCATAATTATTGCACCATATTCGACTAAGCCGTTGCCATTCTATCATCCTAATCTAAATGTCGTTACTTTCAATTCACTTGTCCGACCCGACCAAAATGGGCTCACTAAGATTAGGCAAATCATGCGAGCGATTAAGTCGCTTAACTTTGTTCTTCATCCTGACATAGTTCATACGTCGGATGCGTTTTCGGCGGGGGTTTGTAGCGGGAAACTACATACTCCCGTGGTGTTCACAACATCGGGGAGTATAAAACAAAGACAAGCATCAAAGTTTAGGTTAAATTATGGGTCAGCCATATTTTACCGTATAGTTTCTTATATCGCATCACGTAGAACGTCAGCGATTGCTGCCACGTCTTCGGATATGAAAGATTGGTGGATTCGTTCTGGAGCAAAAGAAGAAAAAATCAAAGTAATCAAACTCGGAACTGAGTTTGTGCATGAGCAATTCCATAAAAATAATTTACGTGATAGATTGCATATATTGTTCGTCGGTAGATTAGTGCCCGAAAACAATCCTGAGCATCTTGTCGATATGGTCAACTTGTTGGAAAAACAAGGATTCGCATATTCTCTGACGGTAGTTGGAGATGGTGAACTGAAAGAACCTCTTGCTTCCGGTTTAAAGTCAGCAGTTGCTGGCGGGAATGTATACTTCAAGAAAACTATGGAGCCCGCGGAGCTGGTTTCTGAATATAACCATGCCGATGTATTGGTCATCACACGCGAGGCGGGGGCTCCTCCGAGAACAGCTTTGGAATCCCTTGCTTTAGGACGACCGGTTTTGGCTTTTTGCGGGTGCGGATTAGAGGATTATATAACAGATGGATTGAATGGTTTTCTTCTTCCGTGTTGCTCTATGTCCTTACTGGTTGACAAGTTAATTTGGTTGGGGACGCACAAAGAAGAATACGAATCCCTATCGAATAATTCTAGAACAAGGGCACTTGCTGATACCGACTGGGACCAAATAGTGTTGCAGTATTTAAATGAGTATCGACGTATTATTCAGAAAAGGATATGCTAAAATATTGCATATGTCGGTGGACAGTTATCATTGTTGATACGGAAAGGATTACGAAGCAGTAATTGAAAATACTTCATTGGATTGGAACTAGTAACTTGCCTGAACACCCGACTAGATCGCCTCTCAGTGGGGTTGTTAAAGCTGCGTTAGAATTGGCGCGCGCACAGAGGAATCTCGGAAACGATGTGACTGTCGGAGCAGCGGGATTAAAAGGATGGCACAGCGAGTGGAATGGGGTCCATCTCCTATCCTTAAAATCTACGGATTGGGCGAAATTTGAGATTAATAACAAGTCATATGACTTTCGCCAGCATCTGGCCCTGATGCGTCACTTGGCTTTTCACCGCTATGATATCCTCCATGCGCATCTCTATTTTTACATGAAGTTTCTGCATGTGCCCGTAAAAGTTGTGCACTTTCACGCCGACCCTTTGAATGAGGGCTCTGCTTTAGGCAGCGTAGAATGGAAGATGGTCACCGCACATGGTACCGGAGGAATAGCGGTCAGCGAATATGTAGCTGAACGGGTAAGGACCGGCATCGGCGCTTCGTCGTGGCCACTCCAGACAGTGGTAAATGGGGTAAAGATCCATGAGGAACCCAGTAGTTCACGGATATTGGATTTCATGGCTCTACGCCAAAGACTAGGAATCGGCAAGGATGATTTTGTTTTCCTGTTTGCAGGGGCTTTCGCGGAAGCTAAAGGCTTGCATATTTTAGCACAAAGCTTTATCCGACTGTCTAATGAATTGCCTAGCGTTCATTTGGTCCTAGCAGGAGGCTCTCAATTATGGGACGGAGCTATGGGTACCGTGTTGCCAAAATCCTATGAGGCTTCTGTTCGCCGATTACTATACACCTTAGAGCAGATGGGACGTGTACACTACCTTGGTTCAGTTTCGGCGGATTCAATGCCTGTGGTTTATGGGGCATCAAATGTGCTGGTCGTGCCTTCTATCTGGAATGAGGCCTTTTCGCTAGTAACGTTGGAAAGCCTTGCTAGTGGCGTCCCTGTGATTGCTTCGCGTGTTGGGGGCATTCCTGAGATTCTCAATGTGCAGACAGGTATACTCGTGAAATCGGATGACGTTGGGGCGTTGGCTGAAGCAATGAACACGGTTGTTGTAGACAAGGACTTATACGAAGAAATGAGAAGGCATTGTCGACCGAGAGCCACGAGGTTTACCTGGCCGCGTGCTGCGAACGAATTAATGGACTTTTATAAAAATCTCGGAGCAACGTAGGGAGTGCGGGGAGGGGCATAATTTGTGTGGATTTGCTGGGATGTGGGGAGTATCGGTTCGGGTTAGCCAGGTAGAGAGCATGGCGTATTTAATAGAACATCGGGGCCCCGACCAAACCGGTCAATTTAATCAGGCCCTTCATTCTGACTGTTACCGTGTTATTACGAAGCGGCTGAGTATCCAGGATTTGAGTGCGGCGGGAAATCAGCCCATGAGCTATGAAAATTATGTCTTGGCCTTCAATGGTGAAATCTATAATCACTGGGAATTGCGGCAAGAGCTCGGTTCCCGCGTGTCATGGAAGTCGGCGTCTGATACCGAAACTGTGCTTAAGGCATTTACGTGTTGGGGAATCGAGGAGACTTTGTCTCGGTTGAATGGGGTTTATAGTATTGCGCTTTGGAATAGAAGCGAACAGTCGCTGCTTCTTGCACGGGATCCAATGGGCGTCAAACCTCTATACTACTCACAGAGTGCGTTAGGAGTGTTTTTTTCCTCCGAGCTAAAAGCCATGACGGTGGGAGAGTCAAAGAAAGTTTCTATAAGGGCTTTGGCATTCTATCTATTGTTTGGATACGTACCTTCACCATGGTCCATGATCGACGGAGTATATAAAGTTCAACCTGGTGAAAGATTGGTCTTCAAGGACAAAATGACTAAGCCCGATGTACATCGTATAGTGCCGATCGGATGGAAGAGCTCTCTTGAAATCTCGCGTAAACACACTGAACGTGTTGAGTCCATGCGGGAGATTCTCCATGCGTCTGTTGACCGTCAGTTGTTGAGCGATGCCCCAGTTGGGATTTTCTTGAGCGGGGGGATCGATTCGACGATAATTGCATCCTTGATGGCAGAACATGGGTCTTATCATTCCTTTGGATTGGGATATTCGGATTCCAGTGATTCAGCCAATTCTGATGCTATTTTGGCCGCCAAATACAGTCAGCAACTGGGTTGGAAGCATACTACGGTGCAACTTAATCCGAGCGATTTTGAGGGGCACTGGGAAACCTATATAACAGCACTGGATGAACCCGTCGCGGAAGCTAATTTTATCGGCCAAATCTTATTAAGTCAAGCGGCGGCGAGTTACGGCATCAAGGTTGTCTTGACCGGAGACGGGTCCGATGAAATATTTCATGGATATCCGAGTTACTTTGCGGTGAAGAAGGGCGATGTTTTGAATGCGATACCATGGTTTGGTACGGCGTCGAAAATCGCAGCGTACCTGCCTTTTCTTAATTACGAGTTTAAACAAAACCTTAATGGTGCTTCGTCTGTGTGGCGCAAATCGGTGTCGGACAGATTTTGGATTATTGGATCGGTGCTCTTTGATGTACCTACGGTCGCGAGCTGGTTGGGGATTCCGGCGTCGCAGCTCGTTGTTTGGGTGAAGGAACTGGTTCAATCAGATCTCAGGCGTCTTTCGTGGCCTCCAACCAACGAAATTACCCCGTCGAACGTAGAACTTCTAGGACGTCTTGAGTTAGGAACCCATGTTGCGGACCACTACAATATGCGGTTAGACAAAGCGACGATGTCGCAGTCCGTGGAAGCAAGAGTGCCATTTCAGGACCTTGATGTGGTAAACTTTGGCCTAAGATTGCCAGAATCTGATAAAATGTCTAAAACTGAAGGGAAAGTGATTCTCCGGGAGTCCTTTCAAAAGGAATTGCCGGACTATATTACACGGCGTTCAAAACAAACTTTTCAGGCACCGCTGCGGGGCTGGATAAACGGTGCGTTGGGACCGTTGAGAAGTCGGCTATTCGAAAGCTCAGGTAGTACTCCTTGGGCTGGCTGGCAGGAACGTAGTGCAACCACTGCGCAGGGAGCGCATCAACTTTGGGGACTGATGATCTTAGATTCGTGGATGGCGCAATACGGGGTGTCCTTGTGACAAAATACGGCGTCAATAGGTTGGGTGATGTCCACCATGAAATCTAAGCGGTTAGCATTTTTGTCTGTGTTCTTCAGCATCGGTTTGGTGGGAGTGGGCTCTACAACCTATGCTCAGTCTAATAATGGCTACCATAGAGTGGCGGTCATTGATGGCCACAGCATTTGGGTAAACATCTTGTCGAAGAGCGGTAAAGAAATTACATGGAAACCCCATCAGGCTTGGTGGAGAAATGGGAACACTGTATCAGACGAATATTTGTTTGCTATTAATGCGCCCTCTAACCTGAAGATGAAAGTACAATTTTCAAAAATCAATAAGGGTCGCGTCATGGCTACGTTTTCGACAGGTCAAAGCACCCAAGTTCGCCCTGGTATGCAGAGGGTCTATACCCTTGCAACTCGTTCAGGCCAGTGGTTTGTCAAGGGCAAGGTTAACTATAATCTCAGTGTCAATCAATTTGCAGGGAACAAGCTCCTGTGGACTACACAGGTGGGGCAGGAATTGCCAGGAATCCCGCAATGGCAATCAGGCAGCTTAGTGGCAAAGAAAAGTGAAGAATACGGAGTAGCGCGATTCGAAGGAACGGTCCGGTTACCAAACGCCCCGACATACCGAGTGCAGCCGCCGGTGTGGCCTACTTTTCCCTATCTAGGATTTGGTGAAGATAAAAACGTTAACTGGTTTGTGCAAAATCCCAGCCCTGTCTATTTTGATTTAAAGACTGACTCGATCTTGCAATTTCCGTTTGTGGGATTTGAAGAAGCTGGAATGTACCGATTTAATTCACTTACATATGCACCTGCGGTAGACTTTGAATCTCCTTTTGCCTTTTATAATTATATACCGAATTCCCGTTATGCCCAAGAGGTCATCAGGGCCCAACAGTTTCCGAAGAAGGACCCGTATGCACCTGAACATGTAAATCGACAACAATCCTATTTCCGGCTGTCATGGAAAATGGATAATCCTTATCTTTGGCGGTATAGCTTGGAGGTACAAGGCTTTCATGCGTTTCGTCGGTATTATAAAATTGGGTCGGTGAAAGTTTATGCACCGAAGCCCATGTCTTATGGGGACTGGGTGGGTTCAAAGTCATGGCCCTACGTCAGCTTTGTTCAAGCAATGAACGGCTATTCAGGTTCTGAGGGAATATACTTTGATTCAGGTGGCACTACATCAAGTGTATGGCCATGGTTGGATGGATTGACGAACCGGGTGCCGTCCTATCTGGCTCATCCGCACTTAGTCGCGAAAGCCACGATGACGAGTGTAACAAGTGAGTCATTACCAATAGGGTATAGAATTGACAGCAATGCGGCGTATTTCCAGAAACCACAACTGTATATCAGTAACGTTGACCATCTTGTACATTTGTGGGGAGCCACTCAAGGTTTGGAGAATTTGGGAAACGGATCAATTCTGAGGTTTGAGAACCTCGATGACGGGAATATTTTCGATGGGTGGGTTCGGGAAACCTCTGGGGGTAGCAAGGAGCACGCAAGCCACGTAACTTCACAGTTATACGATTTGGGTCATTACCTTATTTATGCGGGGAAAGGCATGCTTGAGATCGTAAAGACTCAAATAAATCCTGTCGTTGCTAGGATCTCCGTGCCCACTAATAAGACAACGTGGCAGAAATACGTCACTGAAGTAAAGCCCTACGAGAATGGGAGGGATCCTTGGGATTTGCATAGCTGGATAGAACGTTTCTCTGGCCTAGGAACCACACTGTCATCGGCCACCTTAAGCCATGTTCAGGTGACGCGACAGGGATTGGTAGGTGACCTGATTGTCAATACGGATAATACGACGAAAGGATTATTGAGTAAGGCTATCGATGTGCGCTCCGGGCATTACGTTCTTCGATACAACGCCAAGAGCGAGCGCTGGACGATTGCCCGGGGGGCCATTCCCGATTTTTCTGCAAGCGTACGTATTGGGGACGGCAGCGCATTACATTCCGGAAAACTTTACAAAGTCACTGTAGATATTGCCAATGATTCGGGGGTGCCGCTACCTGCGCGTGTTCAGTTGAGGATCAACGGAAAGTCAACACTCGTACGGACAATAGCGAATCTGTCCAGTACCGATGCCTTTAGCGGTTATATACGCTTCCCTTCTGGAGTGTCTGTTGCGATGGCGGTTGTAAATAATGGTAAAATCATTTACTATCAGCATGTAAATGTCTTCGCTAAACACAGACTTGCTAATGCATATCTCTATCGTCTAAGTAATGAGTCTTCTAGCTTTGGGGAGTGGTTGGTAGGGTCGTTAGGTTTTGGCATTAGCGCATTAGTGGCAGCCTTTTGGTTACGAATACGGAAGGCTGTAAATACGGAATCCACACGACGACGATCCGAGTCATGACGACTACCGCGGCGAAAGAACAGGGGACCGTGACGAGCTCCAAGTATTTATTTTATTGTGAGAATGATGTCGCTGGCTGACGGACATGGTGTTATTATCCCTGAAATGATTGCGGGTAGTGAGGGGGGTGTCGAGTCGGACAAGCGCACGTCCCATGAAATTGATTGGACTCCTAGGTTGTTGGCGCAAAAGACGTTTACTGGCCTGACCACACTTGGTGCCAAAGAAGTAATAGTGGGTATAGTTAGTGTTATCGGTAGCACTTTACTCGCCCGTCTATTATCGCCGGCAGCGTTTGGCTTGTTCGCGATCCTTACTTTTGCAGTTGGCTTTTTAAGCGCATTCGGAAATGTGGGGATAGGAGCATCCTTAATCGCAATGCCGACGGTGCCCACATTGAAAGAATACCGCGCAGTGTTCACGATCGAGCAACTTATGGGCCTTGGAGTGGTGGTAGTGATGTGGATTTTAAGCCCCGTTCTTGCGTCCGCATATCATCTCGCCGACGGTAGTGTATGGATGTTCCGAGCGGTTTCGGGTTCGATGTGGCTATCTTCATTTCGCACTGTATCTGCGATCCAGTTGGAGCGCAAGTTAGAAATCCGCGACATAGCTCGAGTGGAAATGGTTGGGGTTGTTGCTTACTATGGAAGTGCGGTGGCTCTGGCCTGGAGCGGTTTCGGAGCTTGGAGTTTTGTGTGGGCAATCTTAATTCGGACCACTTTAACTAGCGTGTTGAGCTTTGCTATCAGCCCGTGGTTGCTTGGCTGGGGAGGCCTGAACAGGGCATTCTGGAGTCGACATATTCGATTTGGTGCTATGTATCAAGCTTCTTCTGTTGTTTCGCTATTCAAGGACAGTTTTACTCCAATCATTGTGGGCATTATTTTAGGAACTCAGGCTGTCGGTTACGTGAAATGGGCCTCTACATTGGCTGTCTATTCGCTTATTGTACTAATGGGCCTCAACCGCATTTATTTTCCAGCTTTATCGCGGTTGAAGGCTTTTCCCGCAGAGCTCAGAGTGTTCATCGAAAAAGTTGTTTGGGGAACTAATTCCGTAGTTGCGCCGATTGCAGTTTGGCTAGTACTCTTTGTTAGACCTGTTACCGAGATCATTTATGGAACGAAATGGAAACCAGCTATTCCGCTTTTTTATCTCTTTTGGGGGGCCAATATTCTCGTTCCTACGGCTACACCAATATTCAGCCTTTTTAACGCTATGGGCCAAACCCGGCGAACCTTAATGTTTGCTATCATATGGGCTGTGGGAGAATGGGGACTCGGATTACCTCTAATCTTGCTTTATGGACCGATCGGCATTGCCATAGCAAACCTCGTTGTACAAGGTAGCAATCTTATCTTGATTCGTATGGGAGGGAATTTAGTGCAAAGCCAACTGTTGCTCAAGGCGTGGCCGCCTTGGGGCCTCTCGCTCATAGTAGGACTGTTGATAGAGCCAATGGTTCTATGGCACCCTATACAATCTTTATTACAATTGTTTTTCTATGGGTGCGGCTGGCTGTTACTCTATGCGGGGTTGTGGTTCGGTCTTTATAGAAAAGATCTCGCGTGGGTTGCGCGCGCGGTCCGGAGGATAGGGTGAGAACTAAAAAGATTACGGCTGTAGTTAATACCCTTGATGAGGAAAAAAATCTCCCCTACGCCTTAGGTTCAGTAAAAGGCTGGGTGGACGAGATTGTTGTGGTTGATATGTATAGCAAAGATCGAACACGAGAGATAGCAGCTAGCTTTGGTGCCCAAGTGTACTTATACGAGCCGATGGGATATGCCGATCCCGCTCGCCAATTTGCCATAGAAAAATCCACCGGAGAGTGGGTATTGATTCTAGATGCGGATGAGTTAGTCCCCAGGCGCTTGAGCGAGAAATTAATGGAGCTTGTAGAATTGGATTCCTGCGATGTAGTCAATATTCCATGGGAGAATTATTTATTGGGGAAGAAGATTGAATATACGGGATGGGGCCCACACCAAGATCGGCATTCGCGTTTTTTTAAGAAGGGGTATCTGAATACAAACAGTCAAATCCATCAATTTATTGATATTTCCTCCGGTGCTCGCGTTGTTGCAATTGAACCAAGTGCGGGATTGGCTATTGTGCACTTTAACTACTTGGATTCTCAGCATTGGTTTGAGAAAATGAATCGCTATACTAGTATTGAAGCTAAATTGCTTGATTCGCGCGGCAACCGATATGACTTGCACCCGATGCGGTTTGTATTTGGTGGGATGCATAGCTTTTGGAAACGGTTTATTAGAGAACGGGGCTATAAGGACGGTGTCCACGGCTTTATATTAAGCTATTACATGGCAATATACGAAACGTTGACCAGACTTAAGCTATGGGAATTAAGTAGTGGCTACGCGCGAGAAAAAAATGAAGAACGGTATAAGGAGGTCGCTAATCAAATCTTGGCGGAATATGATGGTAGTCCCGCTTCAGACATTGAAATGAGATAATGTTAAGTAATCCAAAATTTAAAGGGACCGATAATATATTGAGCCTCTGCATCAGGATTTCACGATCATTACAGCAAGATTTGTCAAATGATTAAGATAAATTTCAAGGTGGCCATACTACATTATGAGTGAGACAAATAGTGATAGTGCATTTGGAAAAATTCTGGCAATTATCGTCAATTTTAATCGCTATGATTTGACATATGAGTGTCTGGAAGGGTTAAGAACCCAGACGCAGCCCGTTGATGTTGTTGTTGTAGATAACGGCTCAACAGATGATTCACCTCGCCGGATTCAAGAATATATGAATCCAGATAGAGAGCGGATGGCAACATCCTCCATGCCAGTAGGGTATGCACAAGCAGTGAATCTAGGAATTCGACTCGCAATGGATGGGGCGTACAAATATGTCCTATTGTTAGGCAATGATACTGTGCCGAACAGAGATGTCGCAGAGGTACTGACAAGTACGTCGAGGCAACGAAAAAACACGGCGGTTGTTGGAGCAGTACAGGTATATTACCAACAGCCTGATATAGTGTTTACTGCGGGAGGTCGACTAGACATTACCACGTGGACTACGAGCCACCGTTCGCTGCGGATGCCTCTAGTGGCGGTTCAGCGTGATCGATACTATTCGGCAGACTTCGTGGATTTTGCTGCAGTATTGATTCCGACGACGTTATTTGAACAAGTTGGCTTACTGGATCAACGCTATCATTTTTACTGGGAAGACGTTGACTGGTGCTGGCGCTGCAAAGCTTTAGGATACGAATTGATTGTCGACTCTTCAGCTGTTGTCCAACACCGTGTCTCCGCTACCGCTGGCCAAGGTTCTAGTCGTGTCCAGTATTTCTTACTGCGTAATCGATTGGAAACAGCGGCAAAATTTCGCTCCCGCCTGTTTGTTTCGCGCTTGCTCTTTGGAGCCGCACTTTTATGGGTCACCAACGCTTTGCGTAGGCGGGTATCTAGGCCATTTGATTTTGCGTTGTTTGATTTTGTATTGCGGCGACCTTATCGATTTTAAGGATAGCTTAGTTACTCGCGATGACGATGGGAGAAGAGGAAGGTTGACGGCAAGAATTTTGTTTGCGTCTGGAAGTGGTACTGAAACAGTTACGCGTTCAGTAGGAGGATCATTGCAAGAGGCTGCCTTAATTGCGGCATTAAAAACCTTGGGGCATGAGTTGTTTCGGGTATTCTTGGACGATGGCGTAACATATAGTTCCACTGAATCTAGCATAGTAGTTCCGAGAAGGCTTGAGAGGCCTGTGAGATTTTTAACAAACCACAGATGGGTGAATTTGGCCAAGCAGGTAGATTCAATGAATCCAGATTTGCTCATCTTGAGGCATCCACAATTTGCAGATTATGTTCCGTCGGCGCTTGGTGCACATATCCCTGTGATTTTGTATACTGCCAATTTTGAATTTAGTTTGCAGATGATGCGAAGTTTGCGTCGGCCGATACTAGACCAGATTATGCTCGGTATTGGCGAGAGTATTTACCTTCGCAAGGCGACGAGGGTTTGGACCGTGTCAAATATAGACCACGCAAGATATAAAAGGCTATATGGCCTGAGAAACGTTGCGACCATTCCAAATGTGTTACCCACTGCCGTAGTGTTTAACCAACGTAAGATGAATGTGCCTGAGATATTATTTGTCGGGGCATTTGACTATCGGCCAAATGAGGTTGCGGCGCGCTTTCTAGTGGATCGTGTTATGCCAGTTGTTTGGGCCACTCGGTCCAACGTGCGACTAATTCTTGCAGGGCACAGCCCGCCAAGTTGGATGCGGGCACTTGCTTCGCCAAAGATTACTGTGACGGGAACGGTTAAAGATCTCGCCGAATACTATCATCGCGCTACACTAGTAGTAGTGCCGATTTCGATAGGTGGTGGAACTAAATACAAATTTTTAGAAGCTATGAGCTATGGAAAGGCCATTGTATCGACGGCTAAAGGAGCGGAGGGAATTCGTGTTGCCCCACAGAAGGATTTCTCACTGAGTAAAATGAATGGGAAAGCTTTTGCCAACTCTGTTCTCGAATTACTTGAACATGAGGGTCTAAGGGACCAACTCGGGAAGTCCGCCCATTCAGTGTTCGTGGCGCACTATACGCAAGAGAAATTGACGAGCCTAATCGCTAAAGAACTGTTGCTGCTAGGAGTTTCTTAACGATTGAACTTGCGTGTGGTGATTTTGAGAATGCTTGAAAGCAGGTTACTGGAAAAATTTTGCCCTTAGTCACAAAAAGATGCGTGACCATCCTCCAGGCCAGAACCTCGCTATGCCTCGGAATCGGATCCTCAGGCACCGGACCCGCTAAATTTTTTTCAGAGGATACCTTACAGAAAAGGCCAATATGATACCCTGTCCCTGGTCCCCTTTTCGGTTGTCACGATGGTCCCCTTTTGCTCTGCCATTCATAGAGCCGGATCGCAAAACACAATAAATACCTTTACCAAAAAAATGGTCCGGATCAATAACGTCATAGACAAAGGTAGAGTAGAAGGCCTTGCACGGCGACTCGTGGCGACCCACGAGATAACGTCTTATGAATTTGTCTCGAACCATATTGATTTAGCCCTAAAAAGTGTCGGTTTGACAAAACGTCAGTTGGATTGTATTCCTCATTATTCGGATTGCGCATTAGTCGCTGTTTACCTGTCAGGAAGTCCCTGGCTTTGCTATTGGGATTCGGAGGTTCGTTTGCAAAGGCCTGTCAATTGGATTGAATTATCCATACAATTAATGGAATCCGATTCTCGTATCTTGGTAGCTAATCCAAATTGGTGGCGCCCCGGAATAGATAGCGAGGCGGATGAGATTGTCGGCGATTTTTTTCTAGGCTATGGATTTAGCGATCAGCTTTTCCTGTGCCGGCGCATAGATTTAAAACGCTCAATCTATAAATACAACACTATCGCCAGCCTGCGCTACCCGCTCTCGCATATTAGTTAGGTTTTTGAACAGCGGGTGGATGCCTATATGAGAGCGAAACATAAACTTAGAGCTTCATACACTTTAGGGATATACGAGCATCCTGAAACAGAAGGCGCTTCATATCCAAAACATTCCAGTTTCGGGGGTGATCGATTTCGATGGAACCGAATGATGGTTAGATTGACACGGAATGTAGCGAATAACTTACATATCGCTGATCCACGTGTACGGATAGACGGGCTTTTATTCGAACGATTTGAGCGTAGGCGGCGGATGTGAGAAGAATCGGCTCATGACAGCGTCAAGAGGAGTGCGAGCTGCTTGTCGGCATGGCAACCAAGGGGCATGACCGTTCAAGTATGATCGGCAGGGATGAAACTTTACCACACCGGTCGCTTCATGAGGATTTGCCATCCAGCCGTTAACGATGCAGTGACATCCGCATACCAATGGAGGATCGCCGAAAGTCCACCTCTCTGGATTCCCGCTTGTCTCAGATATAGTTTTCGATTCAAATACGAATGGAAGGGCATGGACATGGTGATCGTTAAGACAGGCCAGAACACGTTGATGCTTGTCAAAGCAGATACGAGAGACCCCATTACCAGGAGTAGGGTGATGATAGGGAGCAATAATGTCTTCAAAGTACTTTGCACTTCATGCCGACTGTGAAACTGTCGGCCCAGCACAAATACATTGCGGATCCAACGCGCCTGCTTATGAATATAGATGGGAACTGTATCCGGATACTCACTAGGCATAGGATATCCCGGAATAAAGCAAATAGATATCCCACTTTTGCTTAGTTTTTTGGCGAGAAAGTAGTCCGTTCCTGAGGCAATGTCTTCGTTGAAGGCCGTTGCCAAATTCAGAGCTGTTCTTGTGACAGCAGCATTTCGTCCGAGCATCCCCGTGGTTAGGCTAACGTTTTTGGGAGCTACCTGCTGCTCAACTGCCCACTGCATTTGCACAAATGGAATATCCTTATGGATCTCCAATGGCCGCGATGACCCTGTCACAGCACTATATCCTTTTAGCAGCATCGCGCTCAACAGGTTATTCACGGTATCATCATTTAGCCTGCAGTCAATATCCGTCAAATAGATAATATCACCCGATGCCAGTGGATAGCTATGCCGCAACGCTACCTGTTTGCCTACTCCTGGTTCCTGTTCGATTACTTGAATATCGGCTGCCTCTAAGGACTTCGCTATCTCCCAACTCCCATCCTGTCCGCCTACGCACAAAATCAACTCTTTATGCGGATAGGAGAGCTGGTGGTAATGGGCAACAAACTCAGGAATATGTCTTCCATCATTCCATGCCGGGACCAGAAAGGAGACCAGCGGGACATGCGTCGGCAACTGAGGTCTGGGTAGAACTACCTGTGGAGGAACGGGTCTAGTGAACCGGTAGAGGTGATAGGCGGCAAAAATGATGATGAGAGCTAAGGCGATGACTATCCCCATACGAATTCTCCTTTCGACCATGCAGAAGATTTCTCGATGTCGCAATGATTGCCGTACTGCAACGCCATTGCTGTCTCGGTAAACACCGCCTCCTCGGAAGCGATGCGAGCGGGACGGGAATAGCTATGAACACTTGGTGCCGGAAGAACGCTGGCTGGTGCCGGGAGGACGGCTGCCAAGAGGCGCAGCACCTTGTCATTCCATCCCGCCACCGGCGTAAGGTCCCGGTAATCAGGAGGATCCAGCGGGGCTTTACTGTATGTCTTGCGTTGAAATCCTATTGCTGTCGGAAACGCCCCGGAGGGCAACTGACTGTCCACCAAACGGTCCCATGCGGGACCGGGCAGCGGGTTGTTCATCCTGTGAAAGGCATATAAGATGTCAGCTACTCCCGCTATCCAGCGGGGATAGTCCACCCGGCTCCCTGATGTATAGACAATCTGCGGCCAGCTGCCGTCTTCCGTCATTGTTCTGGTCAGAAATTCTAGAATCTCGTGGGCGCTCGCCGCATAAGTCTCCTCCCCGAATACCTCTGCCGCTGTCAGCAGGGGGTCGACACAACGGGCGTTGTAATAGGGGAACAGCCGGTTATCCCCCCGCATATTGTCCGCCGAATATTGGTGGATAGCGCCTTGAAAATGGCCGCGGGTGACCCGAAACCGGACCACATCATCGATGGCTGCCTTGGCATAGACCAAGTACTGGTCATCATGGGTAATTTGCGCCAGAGCACATAAAGCCTGACTCAGTGTGGCGAGCTTATTGGGCACCCGTCCCGGAACACCGGGACGGTCCGTAAACCCACGGGTTACTGGATCCCAAAGACGGCGGATAATGTTGTCCAGGTTCCCTTGAGCTGTGGGAAGCAGGGTAAAATCGCCGGTCCGCTGCAAACTGACCAGCAATCCAAGGGAAGCGGCCGCTTCGTGCGGTGTGCCAAGGGTTCCAGGATTTTGTTCGAACCGGCTCATGCGGTAGCTGCCGTCCGGCAGTTGCCCGTCACTCAGGTCCTTGGCGGCGCGGTTCACCCGCTCAAGCCAAATGGGATCCCCCGTCTTGTCCCAGAGATCGCTGTAGCCCATCAGGATGCCTTCATAACGCCAGTCGAGACCAGGCCCGGTATAGACAAACTGATCACGCCACCAGTGCGCCACGGGTCCCCCGTACCCGCCGGGCTGACGCATCGTCTCAAACCATGCATCCAAGTTAGCGACTGCCTGCAGCAAGCGAGTGGGCATGGGGCACCTCCTGACCGTCGTATATGTCCAAATGAAACTGAGAGAGCAGATCCCCTTGCCGGACAAACTGTGCTTGGGACCGGCTCATGCAGCGGTCGCGGAGGGCGGTGGCGTGCATAAGGTCCGCCAGCCGCACCCCCGCGCCCCACCAGCGCGAGGAACGTGTCCAGACGGCATAAGACTCCACGCGAGATCCTAGGTTGATATTTTCTCCACGTGGGATCTCTTGGTGCACCCAGTAAATCCGGGAAAATCCTGTGAGGTCTGTGATGGAATCATTGGAAATCCAAACGGCGCCTGATAACCCCGAGTGGGTATCGGGAAGGTAGGCGCTGCGAAGTGTCAGCCAGTCAGAATCTGACCATGTCATGGGAATAAACACGGTGAGAGCCTCTAGGCCGGACTGGGCCGCATCCGCAAACAGAATATCCGCGACACGGTTCCACGATTCTTCAAAGGGGCCTGCCGCCATGGACGGCAATGACGAGGGAATCCGGACAACGTCAACCTGCATAGGGGGCCTCCTGAGGCAATACCGCATTCTTGGACGCGAGAACCTGCCGGTACACTTGTTCCAGCTGATCCACCACTTTCGGCCACTGGTATTTATTCTCCACGTGTTGGCGGCTGTTCCGGCCATATTGCTTTATGAGCGCAGGCTCTGACAGCAGCCTGGTCAGGGCTTGCGCGAGGGCCTGGGTATCTCCCGGTGGAACCAGAAGTCCGGTGTGGCCTTCGTCCACCACGGTCCGGACCCCTGGCAGGTCCGACGCGATGACCGGGGTGCCGCAGGCCATTGATTCCACTAGAACCAGTCCAAAGGACTCTGGAGTGGATGATGGCAACACCGTCACATCGGCGGCGTTATAGGGTTCGAGAAGGTCATCCACGTGTCCCATGAAGTTAACGTCGCTAGTTGCATGGGCCGAATATAAAGGCTGTAAATTGCCTGTCCCAATGATGGCTGTGTAGACATTGCTGACTTTGGCCGCTTGTTTTACCGCATCCAATAGCACGGGAACATTTTTAAATTGGTGAGCCGAGTCCAGAGCCCCCACAAAGAGGACAATAGGGCGGTCTAGCGGCCATTCTAAGTGCATCCGGCACGCCTCCTTGTCGAGGGGGCGGAAGAGGGCGGTGTCCACACCGTTTGGCACCTCAACAGTCTGCTCATTATGGTTACGGCGATGCAGGCTCTGAAAATGGTCCAGACTGACTGCCATCACTGCAGCGCTCTGGCGCAGAATCACCGGTTCCATAAGGTGGTTGTAAAGGGAAAATAAAATCTGTTTCCATGATCCCGGCTGCAGCAACTGATTGTGATAGGTGAGCACATACGGGATATGAAACCGCTTGGAGGCGGCCAGCGTCAATTCCGCTCCAAAAATATAAGGGTAGTGCAGATGGATGACGTCAAATCCCCGCAACTTGTACAAGAGCGCCGGAGTCAGCGGGGCATTGCCCAGACGGAACACAGTTGGGAGGTATTCCACTGCAAAAGGGAAAGCTCCCGGTTTGACATCGCTCCCAGAGGGAGCGGCCGTGAAGACCGTGATCTTGTGGCCCCGCTCATGGAGGATCCGGGCCTGGTTATAGGCAACATTGCCGGTGCCCGCCATGTATGGCGGGAAGGTGGCTGTGACCTGTGCAATCTTCACCGGAGCACCACCTTCTTTCCGGAAAACCAGCCAAAGAACCACGAGGACCAGCGGCTCAGCCGCTGCGCCAGCCTCTGGCTGGATACTAACTGACCCAGCGGGTAAGCCGTCTCCATTGACGCGAGCAAGGCGGCGTCCGGCACGGTGCGCTGGCGCTGGACTGCAGAGCGTTTTGTCCGCCAGACAGCGCGGTGGCGGACCAGCCACATGTATACGCGAATATGGGCTGACAGGTAGCGCCGTCCTTTGGTCAGGGCATAGAACCACGTGGCTGCCTCGGTGACGAGCAAGGGAATCGTGAGTTTGATGAGGGTGCCTGTCGAGTAGGTGGTCAACACAGTCCGCCAGCGGTTGCGTTCCAGCCAGTAAAATTTCTCAGGGGTAAGGTTCAAAGTGTAGTCATGGGTGATCCGCGCGTGGGTGTCGCAAACTATGGCGAAACCTTGCAACCGCGCCCGCAGCGACAGATCCGCGTCCTCCATATAGAGAAAGTAACTTGAATCAAACCCGTCAAGTTTTTTCCACACAGCACGCGTCGCCATAATCGCGGCACCCGAGGCGAGCAGGGGAGAGCGCAGGCGCGGAGTGTCCGACCATGAATCTCCGAGATGGGAGCAAGTCGTGATGCCCGTGATGTGCATAGCGTTGCCGTAGGCATTGACGCTTCCTGAAGGCTGCATGAGAGCCGGGGTGACGAGCGCCTTGTAATTTTGCCTGGCCGTTTCCAGCATGGCGTCCAAAGCCCCTGGCCACAGTACCGTGTCAGGGTTTAAAACGCACCAGTAGTCCCCGCGGGAGGCTTCCATCCCCGTATTGCACGCTGCCCCGTATCCGTTGTTGGACGACGGGATGACCTGAATCTCTGGGTAATGGTGCTGTATCCACTCTCCGGTGCCGTCGGCGGGATCGTTGTCAACGATAATGACTTCAAAAGGGGAGGAGCAGTGAATGGAGGGCAAGCACCGTTCCAAATCAGACTGGCTGTGATAGGAAACAATAATGACGGATAACGTCGGGAACAGTGTCACAGCGGCGCTCCTCCCTGTATGGGGGCTTCACCAACCGGAGCGGTTGCCTGGATGGGGTTTGTACCGAACTCTTGACGGATCCGGGACACAAGGGACTCCAGACTGTACAGAATAACACCCGTGATGGTGAGTACAAGACCCGTAAGCATTAAGAACGCGCCGTAGATGGCATGGCCCATCAACAGCACATGGCGGGCATCGATAGTGCGGAGCACGATCCATTCCGTTGTCAGTCCAATACAGGCCAGCAGCACACCGGGAAGCGCAAAGACCAACAGCGGGTGTCGGCGGGAAATAATCCCCAAAATGGTGTCGAGAACCTGCATTCCATGCCTGACGGGATTGCGCTTCATTTTGTCCAGATACTGCACACTGATGCCAACTTCGGACACTTTCAAGTCATGGGTGCGTATTTCAAACTGCATTTCTGATTCAACCGACAAGTTATCGCTTCTTAGTCGCAAGTTGGCCAGGGCATGATTGGAGAAGGCCCGGAAACCGCTTTGGGAATCAGTGAGCTCCACCCCGCTGACTACGTTGGTCGCATAGGTTAAGGCATGCTGACCCACCTGCCGCCAACTGGGAATGTGGCTCTGGCGGTTGAGAAAACGGGAACCGACTACCACGTCGGCTGTCCCGTCGAGCACCGGTGCGGCGATGAGAGGGATATCGGACGGGTCATGCTGCGCGTCTCCGTCCAGAGTCACCACAGCCGAGGGGGTGAGGGTTTGGGCATACGCGAAGCCGGCCGACAGGGCGGCAGCCTTGCCCCCATGCGGGATCGTAATAACATGGGCCCCGGCTTCTTCCGCCAAATAGGCAGTGTGGTCGGTTGACCCATCATCGACGACGACGACTGAGGAGGCATATTGGCGACTGAGAAGCACGACGCTGGCGATGAACCTCTCCTCATTATAGGCGGGAATCACCGCGACAATATTATATGATGGATTGCTTTCTGTATTGGCATTAATCACTTGGTGTCCTCTTTTCCTTAAAAAGACCCCCGACGACAGCTATTAGATGAATCTCCTGTGAAGACAATATGTTTAGCCATTGATAGAAATAAAGATCCATAATTATCCGCCGCACAACCAGAAAACGGTCCATGGCCTATTTCCATCGGTACCGTCCCGTAATCTCACTCGTGTCACTGGTAGAGTGATGGATGATCCGTCATACGCTTGTCCATGCTCTTCTTAAACATTCCCCCTCAGGTCAAAATTCCGTGGCTAATGATTCGAGGTCCTCTAGCCATATTCCTGCACAGTCAAGTAAATAATGGGAATTATTTCTGTATATTTTTAACGATATCATAGTGAAACGTCAGTGTCTGTCGATCCGTGGTCAAAACCGCCCGCAATGCCTAGATATTTACTGAAACCCTTGCGCCAATTCAAATCAAATAAACGGGACTAGCCATAACCAATAGGCGGTGCTGACGCAGAGTTCTCCCGGCATACGTGAGTCTTTCAGCGGCTGAAAGACTCACTTGGCCCGAGTATGTTCGCTCTGTTCCGGCAATATGCTGAGAGACATGACCAGAAGACCATCATTTTCGAGACCGTGCGGAGACGATTTCTTGTCTCCAACATTTGTATGCCGGTAAGTTTTCCACTGCATACTCAATTCACAAACGGTTACAGAATAAGGCTTAATGATTGAGAGAGCAGTCTTATATTCCGTCTCAAGTTTCTTTTACCAATGAGAAAAACGCCCGAGGATAAGGATGTGTGGAACGCTCACGGCACCATATCTCACAGCGTACGGGCTTTCGGCACACATGTGGCAGCTGTCGTGGGTGGAATTCCCGTAAGAACTTATGCCAAAACGGGTTGCCATACCCGAGGGTAAGTGTGCTCCCCGCGAAACATGAGAACTACGCCGCATATCCGTTTGATATACGTTTTTTGATTTCATGAGACAAGATGCCTCATTGAGTGGGTCTCCAAAGGTTCTTCTTATGTCATCACAAGGAAATAGCTGGATTTCATGGTGTCGAATGCTGGTCCCTTAATTCTTTAGCCGGGGGCTGGCACAGCACAACGAGAAAATGTGCCCACCTCATCTAAAAACCAACAATTGACCCCAGTTTTGAGGGAGATGGTGAACGAGGTGAGGGGTTACAGAAACTGGGAAACAGCCCGGCGGGGTGGTTACGGCCTCGGTTGAGTCAACAAGAGCGTGGCTCCCCACGCAAGTGAAGGGGAGAACTGGAGATTCCGCAGGAATCCTTTATGCCTAGCCTCCCTATGCGAAATTGAAACTGGGAAATAAGCGCCCGTTAGTTCAACAACGTGCTCGCTTGCGGGCTGGCAATTCCGGCGAGTTCGAGTTCGGTTTGCATCTTCGCTTCCAACACGGCAAGGGAATAGCGTTCTTCCACAACCGTCCGCGCCCGACTGCGCAGTACACGTCGTCGCTCGTCGTTCTGTAACAGCTCCGTGATGGTGGAGGCCCAGGCTTCGCCGGTTAGCGGTACGGTCACGACGGTATCAGCGGGAAGGTCCAGCCCCATGACTGCGTTGGCGGATGCGACAATGGCCTTGCTATGGGACATCGCTTCGATGACTTTCAGCTTCGTGCCACCGCCATGAAACAGTGGGGCAACTACAACACTGGCTTCCGAATAATAGGGTTGCAGGTCCTCGACCTCTCCGACGACCGTCACGTTCTCTGATGCTAGTTCAGCAAACCATGGTGGCGCCATCCTCCCAACCAAAAGAATCTTCGCCTCTGGCGCTTGTCTTCGGAGAATCGGTGCGACCTCCCGCGCGAGAAATTGAGCCGCTTCGATGTTCGGCTGGTATGCAAAGAAGCCCACAAACAAGACATGCGGAAGAGTGAAAGGGTCCATCTGAAGCGGAGGAAGCGTGATAACGTTCGGCATGACGGTCACTGAACGAAGCCCATGTAGACGACGGTAGGCCCGCGCGTCCGGCTCGGAAACCGCCCAAATCCGATTGGCCTGCGGAAAGTAGGTGCGTTCTCCCACGAAGAGCATTGCTTGATCTCGCCATGTACGGCCATGACTGTGACGGAGTTGAAGAGCCATCTCAAAGTTGTGGGTGTCAATGATAGTGTAAATCCCTAAGCTCCGGGTCCACAATATCCAATCGGTCGCTTCGGGATGAGTGACAATCGCTGAGTCGAAGTGTTCATGCTTCACCCAAGTTCCAATACGCTCCCAGTGATTCACCGGGGTCATGCGTGCCCGTCGGCGCAAAATGCGGCCCGGAGGGACAGACGGGGGGTCATCACTAAGCGAATACGAAACCACCTCATGCCCGAGGTTTTTCAGCGCCATCGCAATCGCCCAATACCGCAAACGCGACCCTTGTTTAAGATGATCCAGGGGCGACGGGGTTACATACAAGATTTTAGCCATTGGATAAATCTCCCTTTCATGCTACTTACAATGATTGTAGCATTCCAAAGAGAATGGCCATAGCGTGGATGTATCGCGGAACTTACGCTATAATCCCTTGCGCCTTCCACGCATCGAAAACCTGTTGGTATCCCCCCTTGCTCGCACACGGCAATGCCGTCAATTCGGAATGAGTAGGAGGAACACTAGAAATCCCGCTCAGTTGGAGGGCAAGGTCGGGCGGCGTAATTGCCTGAACCAAACCATCAGATTGAAGCAAAATCACGTCCCCATTTGGTAACTGTGGTAATGTGGCAATCCATTCCGCAAGCGCCAGTTAGTTACGCAACTGGCTCGCTGATATACATAGTACCGCTCTCTGTTTGCAACACGTCGGCCACTTGCATCGTGACAAGATTACCCTCAGGATTTACTACTTGGTATGTGTCCCCCACTTGCGGATTTATCGGTATCGGATAATTAGGTAATATCGTCAATGGCTTCGACCTCCCACACTGACCCAAACACTAAATCGCCGGTGTTCGCGGTATTGGTATAGTTCTCAAACTCAAATAGGATAGGTTCCTTATTTGTGACGCGGAAACTGTCTAAAAATCCTTGCCAGGTATTGGTTGGTGGCATTTGTCCGTTTGCTAGACCGATAAATGTGCCCCCGGATATCACTCCATCACTCGTAAAGGCCATGGGCTCCTCCTAATTCAATCCAGGGGTGTTCGACAGGGATTGTTCAGCATCGTTCATCAACGGCTTGACTCAAAATATCCTTCACGGCGGTATACAGCGCCATGGGCGTTCCGCCACTTGGATAGATGGTTTTGGGAGTGGTGACCAAGGTCGGAAGTACATTGGCCTGAATATCCGACAAGGCTTGAGCGGCTGTCCATTGAGCGGCCGGAACACCAGAATCCGCTCTGGAATTACACGATCCGGGCCCGCGTCAACCCCAATGGAGACGAGCTCGTAGGTTAAAATTTCATGGCTCCTAACGCTTGGAAACTGCAGGGAAATCCACAGTAAATGTCGAATAGGAGGAAAGACAAGGAAATCTTGACCAATGGATGGAGGAATAAGCAATTCTACAATATCTCAAGCCACGCAACGGAGTGGCACTAGGTAATGATGCATCCGTGTATCTTGATCTAGGTTCTTTGCCGCATTTACCGTCATTCTTTACCATGCTCGGCAGCTTTGGAATCTGACTTATCCTCTGACGGCAGCCTTTGCACCGCATCTCTCGGTGACCAAGCTGTTCGGATGGGCCTACAATACCTGGCGGGTCACCGGCTACGAATTCGTGATGGTGTTTTTTGTTCTAAGTGGTTACTTTATTGGATCGAGTGTGCTCAAAGACATCAGCGCCGACCGATGGTCCTGGTCCAAGTATCTACAGGCCCGATTGACCCGATTATGGGTCGTATTGATTCCGGGGCTGCTCCTAACCTTAGGGTGGGTAGAAGCACAACACCATTTCTTCGGTGACAAGACCGGATTCGGTCCGGTGCCGTTGCTTCACTTACTGAGCTGGAAAGTCTTCTTCGGAAATCTGTTCTTTACTCAGAACATCTTGACGCCCATGTACGGGAACAATGGCGTGCTCTGGAGCTTGAACCTAGAATTTTGGTACTACATTCTCTTCCCTTGTCTCATCTTGGCGTTTGCAGCGAAGACCCCAAGAGCGCGAATTCTCTATGGTACGATCTTTGTGGCAATTGCTCTATTCGTTGGAACATTTATCATGGAGTATTTCCTCATCTGGTTGGTCGGCGTTGGGGTGGGCCTGATCCCTCCGCGTTCAGTACGTGCAGAGCGATCGCGCTTCGTCCAAATGCTTCCGTCGTTATTGCTCTTCCTGTTCTGTCTGAAAATCCCTTACATGCTTTATGGCATCCCTGTACCGGCGGGCGGCTATACGTGGTATTTCGGTGACTTGTTCGTAGCGCTTTCGTTTGGTGTCGTAGCTCACATGCTGTTGAGTTTCTTCAATCAGTCCCGCACGCTGAATCCAAGAGTCGCTCGGGGGTTTAAGGCATTAGCGGGATTCTCCTATACGCTGTACTTGACTCACCTCCCCATGCTGAACTTTCTCTATGCGTGGAAAGCCTCGCAGTATTGGATTGGTCTCAATTCCGGCTATGTCACGATCATTTTCGTAGTCCTAGCTTTGACTTATGCCTATAGCATCGGACGGCTGACGGAGTCCCACACGGGGCTAATTCGTCGCCAGGTACAAGCATGGTTGCATGCTATTCTCTCGCGACGAACACACCCTCAAGTCTCAGGAAGAGGTGGCTAAATCCCCTCGATAATCAAGACCCCGCTGACCGCCGCGCTCATGCTCACGGGCAGTGTCAATTCCGTCGTGCTCACCGTTGCGCCGAAGCCGCTAGGCTGGCTCGTAATCGTGGGCGTGTAGGTAAAGGCGGTCGGAAAGGTAATAGTCTGCGCCGTTGTGCCGGTATTCTCGTAGCCATCCAGCACGACGACGGCCTTCTTGTAGGTATTCGCTTGATCGGGTTGCGAGTAATAGGCTGTCCCTGCCGAGGTGCCTGCGAAGGACGAGGGATTATTGGCACTTCGAATCGGCCCGTTGATGTTGATACCCCCACTCCCGTCCGTCCTGGGGCCAACCTGATTCATATACGAGGACGATTTGAATCCACCAAAGTTCCAGATATCTCCGCTGGGTTCGTTGGCTATCACGTCGAACTCTAAGGTGCTGTTCATTTCCCGCGTCGCCCCGAGATTGCGCATCAAGGGATAGGATGCCACGAGAGAATCACCAGAACTTTCCGAAATATAGGCGGCAGGCTCGACCCAGAAAGTGGAGTTTGGCAGTTGATACGGGGAAGATACATTCGTTTCCAAATCGGCCTGCCCTAGCGAAAGGCCCGCTATATCACTGTCACAGTACAAAGTATACTGGCTACTTGTCGGAGCCGTCACACCCGAAACGCTGTAATCGGCTACGGTCACTTGAGGGCGCACCATAGCGATGAGGTTGAGCAGGGCCGTGGTGGACGCAAACCGATATCCGTGAGCCGCCCCTTCGACATATAGTTGACCATAGGGATGAATGAACACTAAGTTACCATAGTGAGCTCCGAGACCAGAATTGTTTTCCACATAAAAGCCGCCACCCCCGTAATGGCGCAACGTGCTAAATGTCATATAGATCGGATTGACCATGTAAAACGCATAATGATCCCCGTCATGCCCAAACACCTTAATATTCTTCCATTCGCTGCCCATGACCCCGTTGTCATAGCCGCCTTTGGTAATGGTCGGCGGGACCGCATAAATGCCGTGACCCGTATTGGCGTAGGGGGTGGCGAAGCGAATCCCGAAGTCGGCCAGGTCCACGACAGGACTCGCCCTGGTAATCTCTATCGCGTTGATATTCGCCGCATTGACCACGATCACAGTGCCTTGCAGGTACGGGCTAGTTTGAGGGAAGTTAATCGAGTTGTTCATGGTGGTGGTACTGCCTTGCGATCCAAACAGTTCCTGACAGCCCGCGCCTTGAACGCGAACACTCCCGGTGATTTGTAGCGCCGAGGAAATCAGGTAAACCCCCGGCGGCAGATACGCGACGGCATGACTCGCTTGCGCGGCGCTGATCCACGCTTGGAGCGCCGCCGTGTCGTCATGCACTCCATCGCCCACGGCTCCCAGGGACTTGGCGTTTAGCATTCCACCGAATTGCGTCAGCGCATTCGTCGCCATGCCCCGTGCAATAATATCCGCCATTACACACTCACCTGCCCTTGTACTGTGATAGATCCGCCGCTGATCGAGGCGACTTGCATCTGCACACTTGCCAAGGCCGTCACATCAAACTGCCAGAGTTGCGGTGTGGCCGAGACGGACGTTACATCGACCGCTTGCGTAAACCCATCGAGATTCGTCCCGGTAATCGGAGTGTACGTGCCACTGACCGAGGCCGCCATGAAATTGACCTGGGCGCTGGTGGCCGTGCCGAAGATTTCCACGGTTAGCGTCTTCATACCGTTGACGGTGAGGGTATTGCCATTTCCTGCGGCGGTGACCGCATTTTGGAAGACCACTTGCGTCACTAAACTGCCCTTTCGTCCCCGAGAGGAAAGCAATGCCCTTCAACGATAGGGCCATGGTATCATGCCGAGCGAAGCTGGTTCCAATTCTTCTTGAGCTATGGAGCCTTCGTTCGAAGGAATGCGGTATGTCTTCGGGATGCAGAGACAGCGGCGCGGTTATCGGCTGACAGGATTCTTCCATTTGTCTGGGCCACGTCCAACGGACTTGCCGATATCACTGCGCTGCTCCCCAACGCGGCCGGACAATTGCGGTCTGTATTATACTTTAGGGCGGCGGCCCGTGGGCCCTGTTAATTTGTTTCTGCCACGCGTCCTTACGCTGGGAAGGGTACAAAATAGGGCCCACTTGCTTATCTCCAAAAATTTTAGCTGTTTGGTGGGAGGAGTGGAGCCTCGTGCGGGAAAAAAGGAAAGATGCGTTGGGGACTCCGTAAACGCCCACCGGAAAATGGCAGCCGTGCGCGGCATATGCCACGAGGACGTGACGATGGCCAGATGACCGAAGTGATTCTGGGCACAGACATCTTTCGCCCACAGCGCGTTGTCCACCGTGCTAAAGGAGTCCGCATCCTCAATGAGACGGGTGGTGGCTGGCAGCTCCCGTTGCACGGCGGTGTGCATCGCGGCGGTCTCTTGGGGAGTTCCTGACAGGAGAAGAGCTGCCGAAGGATATTGCTGGGCGAGGCGCAGACCGGCCCGGGTTCGGGATGACAGTTCGGGCCCTCCCAAGATCACAATACTGTCTAGCAGAACAGACACACACAGCAACTCCTTTCGGATTTCCCACCAGCAGGGAAAAAATCTTCGACATTGCTCCGTATACCATAGCATTTCTGCCGCAGATAGTAGAAGTCCTTGAAAAGTGGGCCGCACATTTCGGCGAAATAGGGGCGCCCCGTTTGGCTACGGCCAATCACGGTAAACAGCCTTCTGCCACCAGCCAGACGTCCACATGCCTCCAAAAGAGGATATTGTGGCTTCCAGTATTAACGGATTGTCTGGTTCACCCTTTCTATAGTGAGCCTTGCGGCGTAGTATTCGTGACTTACGAGGAGAAAACAAAGCCTTGTTGTGGACGGTGAAATTACCCTGTAGCCGTTTCTATGGCAAGTGAAGTCCGCGGACTACTGGAAAGGACAGCATGACGCGGTCCGGCCACGAAGAATTGATTGTACGAGTGTCAAGTCTGGCACGTTGACTGTAGCAAAGGGTGAGGCAGTTTCGGTAGGGGAAGAGGGGTCCTGACCTTACTATGAGAAATCCGGTTCCCAGCCTGTGTTTATTTGTAGATGTCGATTAGGTATAGTATGCAGAAGCCATACCGAAATTGCGCTGACCGTCGCCCGCTATTGGTCAGTCACTGACTCTGCACCCGCGGGAATGGCCGCACAGATGTTTTGGAGGATTACATCAGGCCGGACTTTTGCGCAACAAGCCCCGGGAACCGTGTTGTTGCGCCGTTCCCGGGGTACTTGCTTGACACAGGGCAGTCGTGGGGGGCCACCAGAGAGCGCAGTTGTCTTATTGAAGGCTCACCAGCGCCCCTCGAAATCCTGCCTTGATCATATTTGGTTGTCTGAGGCTAGTTCGAGTTTGTGGTGTTGGGTTCGAGCCATTGGAGCACCATGCCCCTTTGCCTAGCCCAGTCGATAAAGTGCTGGAAGGTCTCGCCATGTCCATCGTCCTGGCAGTATTGCCAGCCTGTCGAAGCCCACTGGCCCAGTATACTGGAGACCTTGCGAAGGGCGTCCTCGTCGAATCCAGAGGCCTTCAAATCAGCGAGCCAATGGTCTACCAGGATACCCATTTCGCTGGAAGAATCGTCAGTGATTATAATCATGTTTCCCCTTCTGTTCGTTTCGAAAATATTGAGAATTTGTGGTTCAGTTTGTGCCAATCATTCCCAGAGTCAGGCGGGCCAACGTTTCCCGCTACCAAGTCAAATTCAGCTAAGGCTTGCCATGAGCCTTTGGAGTGCTGGCTTCGAGAAATAGAATCGGGACAAAGATGTGCCCACTGTTGGGCTCAGCCTAGTTCGCCTGTGGATCGCCTGTCTCGAGCCACGGAAGCACAAGCTCCTGTTGCCGAGTCCAGTCGACGAAATGCCGCACGATCTCGTTTTGGCCCGCTTCCTCGCTCTGCTGCCAGTTAGTGGCAGCCCACTGCCCCAGAGAACTGGAAGCGTGCCGCAGAGCGTCGTCACCGAATCCCTCGGCTCTCAAGTCGGTGAGCCACCGGTCCACCACCATACCCATTTCTACTGAAGAATCGTCCGTGATGATTGTCATATTTATCCTCCTGTTTTTTCCTAATCCTATCAGGTAGCCGTGACAGGGATTCTATTCTAAATGGCCTGTTGGCCTTGGCAATTTGCGGATAGAGGTTGGTGGAGGGGGGCTCTAAAGTCCCCCCAAACCGCCATGGGTCTTTCTTAAGGCCCCATCCCGCCCGCAAAGTCGGAACTCAAGAATTACTGCAGCCTAGTTCGGCTGTGGACTGTCTGTTTCCAGCCACGGAAGCACAAGCTCCTGTTGCCGAGTCCAGTCGACAAACTGCCGCAGGATCTCGTCCTGTCCCGCTTCCTCACTGGGCTGCCAGTTGGTGGCAGCCCACTGCCCCAGAGAACTGGAAGCCTGACGCAGAGCGTCGTCACCGAATCCCGCAGCTCGCAAGTCGGTGAGCCACCGGTCCACCACCATACCCATTTCTACTGAAGAATCATCCGTGATGATTGTCATGTTTATCCTCCTGTTTTGTCCTAATCCTATCAGGTAGCCGTGACAGGGAACCTATACAAAGTAGCCTGTTGGACTTGGTAATTTGTGGATAGAGCTTGTCCTCGTGCTCCCCCTGGTCTTGCCGGGGATATTCGCGTGGAGGGCGGCTCTAAAGTCCCCCCAAACCGCCATGGGTCTTTCTCAAGGCCTCATCCCGCCCGCTAAGCCGGAGCTGGGCCAAGAATTACTGCACTAGTTTGGCTGTGGACTGTCTGTTTCCAGCCACGGAAGCACAAGCTCCTGTTGCCGAGTCCAGTCGACATACTGCCGCAGGATCTCGTCCTGTCCCGCTTCCTCACTCTGCTGCCAGTTGGTGGCAGCCCACTGCCCCAGAGAACTGGAAGCCTGCCGCAGAGCGTCGTCACTGAATCCCTCGGCTCTCAAATCGGTGAGCCAGCGGTCCACCACCATACCCATTTCTACTGAAGAATCGTCCGTGATGATTGTCATGTTTCTCCTCCTGTTTTTCCCTTATCCTATCAGGTAGCCGTGACAGGGATCCTATACAAAGTAGTCCGCCTGCCTTGGTAATTTGTGGGAGAGAGCTTGTCCCCGTGCTCCCCCTGGCCTTGCCGGGATATCTGTGTGGTGGACGGGAGTCTCTAAAGTCCCCCCAAACCGCCATGGGTCTTTCTAAGCGACAAACCGGGGCTGCTAACTTGGGTGGTCCCCGATTAGTTCGCTTGTGGATTGCCTGTTTCGAGCCACGGAAGCACGACCCCTCGTTGCCGAGCCCAGTCGACAAACTGCTGAAGGATTTCGCTATGTTCATCGTCATGGCAGTGTTGCCAGCTTTGTGCCGCGCATTGCGTCAGTATGCTGGAAATCTGTCCAAGAGCCTCCTCATCGTATCCGGCCGCCTTTAAATCGGCGATCCAGTACTCTGCCAGCATAGCCATTTCCTCCGCAGAATCTTCAGTGAGTATGATCATGTTTGTCCTCCCGTTCCTCCATAATCCTAGCAGGTAACCATGACAGGGATCCTATACAATATGACCCAGCCGCCTTGGGAATTTACGTGCGAAACCTGCTTGTGCCAGTCACCTCTGGTCAAACGGCCAAATGGGCCCTGGCAGCGAGTCGATGCTTTCCGGGCTTCTTATCAGCCGCTAGCGCATGCCGTCCTCGCTGTACTGGATGCGGAGGACAGAGATAACCGCAGGGGAGGCATAGCGGTGGCAGATGACGATATAATCGTTGTCATAGGGGATGTGTATGGTCTCTCCTTCTTCAAAGGGAAAAACCTTCAAAACATCTTCAACCTGTACTTTAAGAGCTCTGGCTTCAAGCTCAGAGAACTGCTTGAGATCGCGCAGCGCAAAATCCGACCACGACACGTTCACTAGATAGCATTCCTTTCAGCACGCATATAATTAAAGGGCGTAAACGCATTGTGCCGTAGCCATGTTCCCCGTGGGGGATAGCCATCGCAGGAACTATCCGAATGGCGCCGCTTCTGCACAATAATATAAAAAAACAAACAATAAGTCTGCACACAAATTATGGAAATTGAGCAGAATGCCATTTTCCCTAATATGGAAAACATCCACCTAGCAGCAAAGGACTCCCCTGGCGGAGATAACACTGCTCTAGGTTGCCGGGATCAGTGGGTGCAGTTGACATAAGATAGGCAAAGAGGAAGGCTTTTGCAAGGACGCTCAAGCGCTAAACTGGCCGAGTCTCCATTGAAGAACTTGGGGTGGTAAAGCCAGACGAGCTTTCTGCGTCCGCAAGACAAGATCGGAATGGGACAAGCGGTTCTACATGAACGGAGCAGTGCGAAATTCGGTGGTCAAGGCTGCGAGGTACCGGAGTCTATTTGTTCACGTAGCTTTTGGGTGCCGAGGCAAAGAACTTGCCGTTCCCATACTCGAAAAGCACTATCACCGTATAAGTGCCTGCCCGCAGGCCCCTTGGCGGAGTGAACGACACCGTATCCGCACCGATATTGAAACTCTCTGCAGTGATGTTGGCGGACTGCACCAAATGGGAATTCTGATCGAAACTCACCGTCATGGCGGAAGGTGCTCCCGCCGGCGCAGAACTGGGAGGCGCGATGACTAGTGCAGTGTTCTGGGCTGCGGAACCCTGGGCGGTAGACGGCTTTGAGATCACCGGCAACGAGACGGGTTTAGTGGAATGAGCCGCGCCAGTATTTGATCCGGCGCTGTTTGGCGCCGTGGACTTCGCAACTGTGGGCTTATGATTGTTGCGGCTGGCTGAGTACCGGGAATGGGCGTGTGTGGCTGCCACAGAAGGGGAAGCCCTGTGATGGGATGGAGCAGACGCAGTGTGGGCGCCGCATGCGCTTGCCAGAACGATGAGGGGGACCAGACTGAGCAGCCGCGTATAAGTGTTCATAAAGACCTCCTCGGGGTGCAATTAATTAATGGGCATCATTCCCGTGCTTCAGCGATTGTTTTACGCTCTCCTGCCGTGAGAGACCCGGCAGCAAGGTGACAGCTAAAAGCGTCATTATGTGAAGCGCAACCTCAGATTCAGCTGATTCCTACACCGCAGCAGTAATCGTTCAAGTGCCAGAATGCGGCGGCTCAGAAACCGGTGTAGCCCACACGATAAATTGCTCCGTGGGGGAGAGGTCGTGAGATACGAAAGGGTAGCCGCTAGTCAGCGTAAGCTGGGAAGCTTGTGTCGGCACAATGATGTTGGGATCAGTTTGCGGCACGATGCTTGTCCTTACCACCCGGTACACAAAGGACCCGTAACGGGAATGGAAAATAACGCGTTCTCCTGGCTTAACATGGTCGAGATTACGAAACGTGATGTTGCCCAAGGCGCTAAATACGACATTGCCAGCCTGGCCAGGCAGCGGGCTCGCAGCATAGTGGCCAACGGACTTTTTCAGCAGAGCCAAGGTGGTGCCCTGCACAGTGGGCGCCGTGATGTGTACTGCGGGAATCACAAGCGTTCCCAATGCCGTGCCGGGCTCGGGAAGCGTGGGCCAGAACCCCGGAACCTTCCGGTACTGCAGGTGAGCCGGTCTGTAAGGGAAGATAAGGGTATCAGCAAGCAAGACCGTCTGCTTGACCGTATTCCACCCGAATACTGCCGTGGCCGTTATCCCTGCCACGGCCAATAGGGCGGGGATGCCCGCCACAATCCATAGCAGTATCCGGGTCAGCTTCCGCATAATCTCTCCCTCACCAGCGGGTCCCGTGAGCCGGATTATGCGGACACCTCTGGGACGCTGCTCTGTGAAGCTCTCCCGCACAGGCCAGACGGGAAAACAAACAAGCCAACCTCATGGAAGCTGGCCGTGCGGTATCTCCACGAACTGCCCGCTGTGCTCCAGCTGATAGGCTGCGCTGGCTGCTATTGCCACGTTATTGATGAACGCCTCGAGCTCTGGGGTAGCGACATCGTAATACTCGGGCTGTATGACGGCGAGAACGCTACCGCTTTCATTCTCCAGATCAATTTCCAGAGGATTCTTCGGGGTTGCGACGTAGGTCACAAGATTTACTGGTTGACTATCTGCCAGTACCGGCACAACTTGCAGATCGGCCTCATTAGCACTGCTTACAAACAAGTTCACCGCTTGTTCTTTTTGCCCAAGGGACAATTGATTGGGATTGGTGATGTTGCCGAACAACCCGGGAATTGCTGCCGCATTGGAGTCAATTTGCCCGATCTGCGCCGGGGTGAGCTGAATGGATTCCAGGTAGGCGAACAGCAGGCTGACATGTTCAATTTGCAAGCCGTGCAACGCATTCTCAAGCCTGAGAGCAGCTGACTCAGTGTGAGGCGGTGCGGGAGTAGGCGTCGGGGTCGGCGTCGGTGCTGGCGTATTTACAACAGTCCCTGACGTATTCACGTAAAACGACACCGGGGGCAATATGACGGGTTGGCCGTTGACGATGGTGAACAGCTGGATAGTATACGTCGTGTTTTCACTGAGATTAGCCGGCAATGCTAACTGCTGTGCCACGCCATTGATGGTCACAGTAATTGTCGGGCCTTTGGTTGCAGTGGCAAATGCCTTGACTCCCAAATTCACTGTGGATGGAGACAGAGCAGAGGCGTACACTTGACGGTTTGCCCCATAGCGAGATCCTGATTGCGGAGAGACTGGGGCATGAACAGCCAGTGCTGGCGCTCCTGGCAGTAAAAAAGCCACCGCCAGCGCAGCTGGGGCTAAGGCGTGCCATGGTTTCATCGTTCTCCTCCTAGCATATGCTATATTTCTTTGCTCTTAACGCCCATAAAGTCGTGAACCCACTCATTTTTACCAAATAATAGTTCTATGTCAGAATACAAAGTACCATATATTCACAGAAGCATTTGTCGAAATGTAGCATTAAAGAAACCGCTTATTTGGATAATTTTCTCACGGACATAGTTGAAACGGTAGACTGTCCATATTTTTATTATGACACAAGAAGAAACAGATGCTGAGGAAATATGGAAGACTTACCAAGTTTTTCTTGCTGATTTTGAATTCAACAGTCCGGATTCATGTCTGCGCCATTGAATTGGGGCAGCGGATATGGCCTTCTGGTGGCTGTTGCGGGCACTACGGCACTCATGATAGAGACAGGTGAAATGTTAGCCCGGCGGTGCGGGTTTGGGGTGAAGCGGTAAGAGTATATTTCGCACTACAGGTTGACTTCATGGAGAGTGCTGCGAGGCGAGGACCAAGAGAGTGGCCGTTGCGGTGGTATTGAGCTTTACACTCAATTGGGTTGCTGTGGGAGATACTCGGCAGGACACAGACGAAGAAGTAGAGGGAGCGCCGCCTGACTATTAAGTATTTTTGACGTCATACAGAGAATTTACCAAAATTTGTCGTCCAAGGGATACCGCGGCAGTGGATTCAGGGTATTATAGGCGTAACAGCATGAAGGGCATCTGATAGGTTTGCAATCTGGTCATGCTGGTTCTCCTTTTTGGTTGACGGCGAAATTATCCCAGCACAAGCGGGCTTGATATGCGCAGGATGGCAGCCGCAGTCTGGCGCAGTGGGCATGAAGATAGTGAGGGAAATCTTTGCGCATCATCATCTGGAAACTGAGTTGCAAATTTGCCTTGATTGAGTGCACCATGCTAGCTGCAAACGCTGTGAGCCTGCCGGGGTGAAGGGCTTGCGTAACTGGAGCCATGCAGGCGGGCATCCAACAGTTTCAGAGACTTGCCCTAAAGGGAATGTTAAATCTCCTGCTCAATGCTTGGCCTTTGGGTATGAGGTACCGGAGACACAGCGACGTCGCCTGTCTCCAGATACGATGAATGATTTCGTGGAGAATAGACTTGCACGGCGAGCCAAATAGCGGAGATCCGAATTCCGTGCCCGCGGGGCACAGAGCGCAATAGAAGACGGAAAGCGGACAGGCCTTCGGTATCCGGGGTAGGATGCCGGTGGTAACGGAAGAAGGGGGTTCATCTAACATGTCTAGAATGGCGAGTGTGAAGAAAATCAGTGGTCTTCTTATCGGCTCCTCTTTAGTGCTGGTTGGGCTATTGCCAGCAACCGCCGCCTTGGCGGCGTCGCCCGCAACGGTAACGCTGACTCAGGCGCAAAAGGCACCGACGCTGGGAGGCAGTGACACCTTTACGGCGGCATCCACGAACATTGCCAATCCGGAATACCAATTTTGGGTGGAAAAGGGCAATACCTGGAGTGTGGCTCAAAATTGGTCAAAGGCCAACACGGTGAGCCTGAAGAACATGACGGATGGCAGCTATCTCGTCACTGTCTATGCAGCACCGCGGGGTAATTTTTCGAAACCCGTAAACACGGCCCCCGATGGTGACATCGCAGTGGTCAGCGCATTTGTTGGCAGTGCGGTGACTGTGTCGGGGCCAGCGACAGTCACGCAGGGGAAGGTGGTCACACTGACCGCGGGCTCCACTAATATTTCCCCGGTTCTTTATCAATTCTGGTATGAGTCACCTGACGGCACATGGACGTCGAGTGGCAACTATGGCAACAGCAGCACTTACAGCTTTACGGCATCAGCCGCCGGCCCCTACCATTTCATTGCCTACGCTAAAATGCCGGACGCCATTAATGATGCGCAGGGCGCTGGGTACAGTGCTGTTTCCGTAACGCAGAGCACAGCGCCGACAACTTCGCCGACAACTTCGCCGACGATTCAGGCGGCTATACCGAGCGGGGCAGTGGTGAGTGGCACACCGACATCCATCACGGCGAGTTTTGACCAGAACGGTACGCTTATCGCCAGTGAAAACGTTCCGGTGTCCGATTACAGCACCAGCACCAAGAGTGTGTCGTTTGCCCCGCCGTCATCATTGGCTGCGGGCACCTATACGGTCACCGTGCTTTTTGAGATGAGCAATGCCAACTTCATCGCGTCCCCGACCCAGACCTATACCCAAGGGTAAATCAATGGGGCGTGTTTGATGCCGCCGCGACCGGGGAAGTTCATACCATGGCGGACAGAATGAGGCATTCCAGACAATGGACCTGCAGAACAGTGGTGAGCTGGGGTCAATACGTTTTGGGGAGTGAAGCGGCGTAAGGGGCCTGTGCTTTTTGCATACGCTCCTTACGTCGCTTTTGTTATGAGGGGATCCGGAGGTGGTGATGGTGACCGGCATGGAGGAACTCGATCTGGGCCACACGAACGCGGAGGCCGCGTACAACCAATGAGCTACGTCGGCAGACCTGCCTTGGGTCAGCACCGCGACGCAAAAATCGGTTGATGACTAGACCATGTGGTGGATAATAACCGGTTTGACCTGACCCCTTTCTCGCCACGTCACAAGGTTTTCGTGGGCGGAGCGACTCGGCAGACTACGCGGGCCCAATCGAGCTTTGGTGTCACCACGCTGTATTTGTGCCACAATTGAGGGCGATGAAGTGCCGCACCATAGCAATGGGTGGATGCGATGGGGCTTAATGGAAAGGGGAACGGGTCTCAAATGGATAACAAATGGCCCCAACAGTGGACCACCCTGGACGAACTGTACAGTCCGTTAAAATGGACCGTCATGATGCCGCAAGCGATCAGTCAGGCAGAGCGGGCGTACGACATCTGGCTGCATTGGCATGAGAGCCGGGTGATGATCGTGGACGCGCGGAACGGCATGCGGAATTGGTGTCCGCTGTGCCCGGAATCGTGGGGCGATACCGTCCACCGGTTTCAAGTCGGTCCGGAACGCCGTCCGTTTGCGGACGAGGACGAGGCGCTCGCGCACCTTTCCGCGTGGATTCGCGAGCGGTCGCTGGGGCGTTGCCTGATCAGCCCCCAAATCACGGAAGAACTGCACCTGCGAGCCCAGACCCGACTCCTCCGAGGGGATCCGCACTCTACCGTCGGGCGACTCATCGAGCGGCTGAATCGGCAAGCGCCGCCCGGCTTCCGTTTTTGTGGCCACCTGCGTGAGCGGGATCTGAGTGTGCACAATCCCATCCCAATTTTCGTGCCGTGGTGGTGTGTGAGCAGCGACGACTCCACGGACCCGTGTCCCTTGTGTGCCATGGGCGTGCCGGCATGGTCATCCCAGGCCATCCAATCGGACAGCCTACCCGAGGACGCCGACGCGCCGGACAATCGGGATCTTTGGCAGGCGGTGCACGACGTGCACGAACATGGCGTTCATGTGTTCGATCCTGAGGACATCGACTGCCCGGACTGCCAGCAGGTCGCCGAGCGGCGCCGCGACCACGGGCCTCAAGAACCGTTGCCGCATGACATTCCTGCATTTTGAGCAACAGGAGAGCTCGCCCGTAGGCCCGGTGACCCATGCGCTTGGTGAGGATGGTCCGGTTGCTTGAGCCGGAATACTTAACACAGCAAATGAGGCAGATTCGGGGGCGTTAGCACATTAAGGGATGCCTCCGGATCCACCCATTTTGATCGATTAGCCCTGTTTCGAAAAACGGCCCCGATCAACAAACATTCCGGCTTTGTTTCAGCATCACGGGCCGTCGATCCATCACAAAATCCCGATACCCGTTATGAGTGCCCGCCGACACAAGTGTTTGGGACATATTGCGTCCCGGAGTATTTGATGCGCACTGGACGTTTTTTGTGCGGTCGAAACGGATGCCGAGCGGCGAAACGAACAGGGGAGGCATTTTAGCAGTATGGCATCATAACTCTGGTACCGCTGAGCGATGGACAATGGCAGGCCACATGGACGTGGCAGGGACTGCTCGGCGGTAGTGTTCCCCCAATACTGTGGGGATGGGAAGGCACTCAGATTGACAACCGCCTACCGAACATCAACGAATCCGCTACCTCATTCAGGAGATTCCGTGACTATTGACTTCACTCCACCATCCACTTATCCAGCCCACCCGGAAGTGGTGCAGTTTATCTGGTTTTCTGACGAAGGGTTTGACGTCTCGCCAGTTGGTCAGCTTCCCGAAGTGCCGTGGGCGACTGGCCTGACTGCCATTCTTCTGGCACCTCTAGCCATTAAAGCCATGCGCCGCAGAGCTACGTGAAGCTGGTGAGTCGGCCATCTCGGCCAGGCGCCTGGATTTCGCATTCTGGTATCTTCGCGCAACTGGAATGAACTGGTTGGACAGCAATCCATCAGCAGGGGGTCTATGCACTGCTGTGTGATAGGGGATTTGTTGCTGACGAACGGCAGAAACCGGAGATGATCGGCGCTCTATATCTACCCACGATGCGGTGAGTCATGAACGGGGTGTTTGGGGTGGGGCAGCATCAAACCAAGCTGTCCCAATCCCGCTCTTGGCATTTTTGCCACGTGTTTGGCTCGGTTGCCAGTTTCGTTCGGTGTTCTGAGGGGTGAGGAGCCTTCACAGCAGAGATGTCTGAAGCCAGCTAAACGTGACGGGTCCGGGGGAGAGCGGGAACAGTGATTTTTTCACCCCATCCCCTTTGGACCCGTCCGGATGGAACATCTGTCTCTCATGTAGACCCAACCAAATGGTTCCAGGACCAGTTAGTTTTTGACGGTGTGGTTAGGAATAATTTAGCGGTGCTGTTTCTGGCATTGGAGGATTCTCAGGGGGCTTCCGCTAAAATATCTTTCAATGTCTGGTCCCAGCCGATGGTTGGGTGCCAGTCTGTGGCATTAGCAAAGGCCTGGGGATTGCCAACCAGGTAGGGAGTATCTGCTGGCCGAAATTTGCCGGGGTCTATGGCCAAGATAGATGCATCCAGATGGCTTAGCTTAAGCATGTCTTCAATGACGCTGCCGATTGACCGCGGAATTCCCGAGCAGAGATTATATACCCCCTGAAGTTCCGTGTGGTTCACTGCCAGAACATAGGCCCGGGCCACATCTCGGATATCGAGAAAATCGCGTACGGGGCTGAGATTGCCGACACGAATCTCTGTCCCGTTGCCCTCGTGTCTTGTGGCAATTTGACGGGCGACGTCTTGCAGCACAAAGCCTGCGTGCTGACCTGGTCCGACATGGTTGAAGGGGCGGAGGACCGTAAGGGAAGTGGTCGCCGCCGGGGCAAGCTGCATCAGGAGCGTTTCCGCGGCCAGTTTCGAAACACCATAGGGATTAATGGGATCCCGTGGTGATGTTTCATTTAAGAGGGCAGGGGCCGAGAGCGGCTGGTACACTTCGGCGGTGCTCACATAGATCAGCCGGCTTGCACCGCTGCGGACGGCGGCCTGCCATAAGGCGAGGGTGCCCAGGGTGTTGACCTGCAAAGTCCGCTGCGGATCTCTCCATGACTGCGCCACTGAACTTTGCGCCGCCAGGTGCAGGATTACCTCTGGCTCTGCCAGAGTCACCAACTCCGCCACGGCCGGGCTATCTGTCAAATCCAATCGGTAGCCCGCATGGGCCGAAGGCCCGCCAACCAGGGCTACCTCATGCCCTGCAGCCTGCAGGGCATCACATACGTAGCGCCCGACGAAACCATCAGCTCCGGTTGCCAGCACCCGCATTAATGAATGCTCCGCAGTTTCGCGATTACCTGGCGGGTTGCCTCCTGCTCAGCGACCAGCGCCTTATCCGCTTCCACCATGATGGCGATCAGCTGGTCAAACGTGACGGTGGGTTTCCAGTCCAAAAGGTTATGCGCTTTGCAAGGATCCCCCACTAGCAGATCGACTTCCGCCGGACGGACAAAACGGGGGTCAGTGACCACATAGTCTTTGTAGTCGAGGCCGAGAGCGCGAAAACTCTTCTCTACCCATTCCCGCACACTGTGCGTTTCGCCTGTGGCGAGGACATAATCGCTAGGCTCATCGGCCTGCAAAATCCGCCACATGCCCTCGACATAGTCGGGGGCATAGCCCCAGTCACGTTGGGCATCCATGTTGCCGAGCCGGAGTTCTGTCTGCAGTCCGGCAGCGATGCGGGCAGCGGCATAGGTGACCTTGCGGGTCAGGAATTCCATGCCCCTCCGGGGTGATTCGTGATTGAAGAGGATACCCGTGGCGGCGAACATGCCGTAGCTTTCGCGAAAATTGATCGTCATCCAGTGTCCGTAGACTTTCGCCGCCCCATAGGGACTGCGGGGATACAGAGGGGTCCGCTCATTTTGGGGAACTTCCTGGGCCTTGCCGAACATTTCACTGGTGGACGCCTGGTAGAAACGGATATGGGGATTCACGTCATGGATGGCGTTGAGCATGCGGGTGACCCCGAGACCGGTGATTTCGCCTGTCAGGACGGCCTGGGTCCAGCTTTCCGGAACAAAGGACTGCGCTGCCAGGTTGTAGACTTCATCGGGCTGGCAGGTTTCAAGAATATGTCTCAAAGATTTTTCGTCCAGCAGGTCTCCGGATACAATCTCCAGAGTTTCTCCGAGATGATAGATGCGTTCGGTGGGAACGGTGCTGGTGCGGCGGATCATCCCCACTACACGGTATCCTTTGGCGAGCAATAACTCGGCTAAATAGGAGCCGTCCTGTCCTGTGACTCCGGTAATGAAAGCAGTTTTTCGCATAATGATGTTCTACCCCTTCCAGCCATCGATGCGGAGCTGTAACACTGTGCGCTGCCGCGGAAACTCCAATGCGCCGCATCATTGTGATTTCTATGTTTGCTAAACGTTCGACATTTGCCTGAGGTTTTCCTGCTGAGAAGATTATGAAACGAAGATTTGGCGAAATCGCGGAGGAAGTATTGGGGCTGAAAAGGTGGCACTGGTAATGCCGCGTGGCCAAGTGAGAGAGGGTGCCGTGGTTAGTGGGGTGGTGGAGGGGTATTCAAAGGGATAAAACCATAATGAGCCTTCAGACTCGTCTGCCTCTGAGTCAGTTAGCTTATATGTCAGAGGAGACCTCCCATGCCCCTCGCGGGGCGCACACGCGGATGAAAAAAGGGGACGGACGCGATACGCGGGGCTAGTTCAGTCAATATCTAGGGTTATCCAGATAGCTTAATCCTATATGTAGTGTTTGAGACCATTTTGCAGAGGAGACTCGCCATGCCCCTCGTGGGGCGCACACGCGGATGAAAAAGGGGGGGGACGCGATGCAGGAGATATCCGAATCAATATCTAGTAGTATCGCTACCGATTAGGCCCATATATGGTTTTTTTCCGTCTTTTTCAGAGGAGGTCTTTGACAGACTGCTGTTCTCACGGTCCGTTGTGTGCCATATGCTGGCCTTGGCTGGGATGTTTGCCGGCATATCAATCCAGTTTTGGGTTCTGATCATCTTCCGTCCCATGGCATGCCCCGGTCTACGACCCCCGGCAGCGTCCCCACGGCCCTAACGGTCCGATACTCGTTGCTTTCACCGGGAAGGGCGGTGGAAGGCCGCTGCTTTACGTTCTGAAGGCTCTGCCTTGCGGTTGCAGGTTGGCAATCGCTCGGTGTACACTTCACCCGCCGCCTCGCAGGGCCGGCCCAATACGTGATTCCATCTGGGCGGCTCGCCCTTAGGCGGTCCAAATTTCACTGACTGGAAAATGCCAACTCTCGTGGCGTACCATCCCCAAATATCCGGCAAAATGGTTTAGGGAATGCCGTCTTCCAAACGAGTGGTGCGGCTCTCATGATCATCATCAAAAAGCCTGTCGAGCATTGGATGAACCACTCCGCTAGGCCAACCCACATCGTGGCGCATCGCTTCAATCAGGATATGGTTGCTTGATTAAGAGGCCGGCCTAGATCCTGGTTCTCATTCCCGTCAACCTCTGGCAGGAATATTATTCCATTATTATCTTTTAACCGTTAGTTCTCGGTATATTCGAGCCCTTATGGTTGCCACAACCATGGAACCACGTTTAGTTGGTCAAGCTGTATAATTCTCTCAATCGCGGATTCAACGAATTGGGGGGCAGCGCCTCCAAATTGCGCGATTCGGATGGCCTTGTCGTGGATCTGATCTCGTGAGAGAAAATTATCGGGGTCTCCTAAGGGGGCGTCAATGCGGCCCTTTAGCACGGAACCCTGAGTGGTTGTCACGGTGACTTTGCCTATCCACCGCTCAGGATAGGCTGACTCTACTTCGGCGTCCCCCACCATCGTGACGCGATCCATTAGGGATCGGATTACAGGATCGTGAAGGCTCTCGTCATTAAAATCATCGACACTGGCGTGAGAGCGTACGGCAATCAAACTTAAGACAAAGGGCATGGAAAATTTCGCTTGATGCGTCGTGACCGCCGCTCGTGCGGGTTCTAACACGTCGATGGCGGCTCGGTGCACGTGCGCGGTCACGGTCCCAATGTTGTCAGGCTTGAGACCATAGGTTTGCATCACATGGCTTAGAGCGTCTGCCGCTGGATGCGTGTGGCGGCAGGAGGCATGCCATTTTAGGGAGGTTTCCAAAATGGCCCACCCTTCACCTAATCCTTGATCGAGAGCGCCCGGATGAAGATCGGACGACAAACCGTGTCCCATGCCTTGCGATCCCTCTAAAATTTGACGGGCTGCGGTAAGACCCCATGCCGCCGCATAGGCGGCGAGGAGTCCATCACTTGCGGCTTTTGCCGCGTGCAGTTGTTTAGAATCGGCCGCATCGCGTAAAAACTCCCAAAGACCAGCCGCCTGAGTGCCGGCCGACCCCAATGCTTGGCGAAATCCTTCAGATTCAAGGTGCAGTATCCGAGCTCCAGCGGCCGCCGATGCCAATGTCCCCGCGGTCCCTGTGGTATGAAACGTTTTGTAGTGGCTCTGCCCCAAAAACCGTCCTACGCGGACTCCCACTTCATACCCCACGACGATACTGAGCAACAAGTCGCGCCCAGTGACCTGTTGTTGTTGAGCCATGGCCAGTGCTGGTGGGATTACGACCGTACCAGGATGAAACACGGCTCCGTTATGCACATCGTCTTGCTCTACGACGTGAGAAGACGCTGCATTGACCATAGCTGCAAAATACGGACTAGTACCGCCGAAGTCGTCGACCAGTTGACTAGTGCCAGTTTTTGGCCCCATCGTGTTTGCAAAACGTCTGAAAATGTGCACTGGGCGCGACTGCCGTCCGGCCAACGCCGCCCCTACCCAGTCTATTATGAGATCCTTGGCCCGTTCGATGACCGGGAGGGGGATATCGTCATAAGTTAACTGGCTGCAAAATTCCACGAGTCGATCGGTAGATTCTCCGGGATTCATTAAAATTCCTCCTTGATTTCTATATTTTCCTTACGGTCTCGAGAATACGCCGAGCTCGTTCTAGCACGGGTCGGTCGACCATTTCGCCATGGACTCGTACGGCACCTATTAGCGCCGACTGCGCTATAATCTGTTCGGCCCACTGGCGTTCGGCCTCAGAAGGAGAGAAAATTTGGTTAGCGGGAGCAATTTGCTGAGGATGAATAATCATTCGGCCTTCAAATCCCATGGTCCGTCCCCGCTGGGTGGATAGGATAAACCCCGCCTCGTTGTCAAGGTACGGGTACACCGTATCAATGGGACTTGGCCAATTCCATGCTCGGGAGATCCACGGTAAGAGCGTGCGGGGTCCGAGGAGCTCGATTTCTTCGGGGGACGTGTGGGCACCGAGATCGTTGAGATAATCCAAGGAACCGAATGCCAGACGGACGGGATCACCCGCAAGGTCCCATGGGGTAGCGCTGTGTGCCAGATCCCATAATCCGCGGGCCGATTCGATGACGAAAAGCCATTCCCGGTGTTGGCGCGGACTTAAGGTACGCTGACGTAGCTGTTCAAAACGTTTTTGGTCCATCTTGGGAACGACCCAGCGCGGATGTGGCCCGAAATCGGCCAAATCGGCCAAATCGTTGATGCGAATCCAAGGGATCTGGGGCCCTGGCAACTCGGCGAGCAAATGAGCAAGCATGTCGCGCGCTGCGTCTTTACGGGCGGCAGCGACACCGTCTTCGAGGTCCCAAATGACTTGGTCTGCGTGAGTCTGTATCGCCTTGAGACAGCGTTCAGGGACGTCTCCAGGCGAAAATAACCAGGACCGATAGTGCTCCATGAATGCTGGTCACTCCTCCCCTGCAGACGTTCCCGTGCGGTGAGCTGGTGCTTCGGAAAGATGGGGTCGCGGTATTTCGGGACCTTGCCCGCGTTTATAGACCATGATCGTGCGTTTGAAGGTAATGACTACGGTGCCGTCTTGGTTGAATCCGGTGGTTTTGACTTGGACAATACCTACGTTGTGACGGGATTCCGACGCGCGTTTACTTAACACTTCAGATTGCGAGTATATCGTATCGCCTTCAAAAACCGGTTGGGGGAGGAGCACCTCATCCCATCCCAGATTGGCGAACACGTTTTGCGAGATATCGGTGACGCTTTGACCTGTGACCAAAGCCAAAGTGAAGGTAGAATCGACCAAGGGCTTGCCAAAACTTGTTTGGCGCGCATAAAAGTGATCGAAATGCACCGGTGCAGTATTTTGGGTTAACAACGTGAACCAGATATTATCCGTCCCAATAATCGTTCGGCCTAAGGGATGTCGATATACATCACCGACTTCAAAATCTTCATAAAACCGCCCATGCCAGCCTTCGTGTATCACGGATTAACCTCCTAGTTTCTATGAGACCTCTTTATCACTATCTATGTGGGTACTGTTCCTGTTCTGACTGGCCGCTTAAATGACCGTCAAACGCCGCAATTGGGCGATTGCCTCGGCACTATATCCCAACTCCTTCAACACGGTGTCGGTGTGTTCTCCCAGAGCGGGCACCGCACCCATGGAGGGTATGACGCCACCGACGCTGAAGGGCGGAACCAACGCCTCGATGGGGCCGTTCTCGGTGTCCACCATGCTCCAACGATGGCGTGACCGGAGTTGAGGGTGGTTCCACATTTGCTCCATTGTGTTTAGTTGGGCGTACGCAATCTCTGCCTGTTCAAGACGTTGCACGACTTCGTTCTGGGTGAGGGACGAGAAGCAGTCACGAATTTGAGCATCCAGCGCGTCATGGTGGGTCACACGAGCTGAATTATCCCGAAAACGGGGGTCGGACACCCATTCGGGACGGTCCAGAACTGCCTCACAAAAGTGCGACCACTCCCGATCGTTTTGGATGCCAAAATACACCACGGTGCCGTCTTTTACGGGAAAAGGCCCATACGGGGCAATGGTGGCGTGGGCCGATCCCGTGCGTGCGGGGGAGTGACCGCTGTAATGGCTATAATAGAGGGGATATCCCATCCATTCACCTAAGGCTTCGAGCATGGAGACTTCCACAATGGTTCCCTGACCGTGCTGGGTTCGGGATAAGAGGGCGGTTAAAATTGCGGTTAAGCCGTACATGCCGGCCGCAATATCAGCGATGGACACCCCCACTTTAACCGGTTGGTCGGCGGTGCCGGTAATCGATAATAAGCCACTTTCAGCTTGAATCAGCAGATCATAGGCTTTTCGGTCGCGAAGAGGGCCGTCGGATCCGAATCCCGAAATATCGCAACAAATGAGGCGCGGATACTGAGCGTGCAACGCGGCACTGCCGATGCCTAGTTTATCGGCTGCACCGGGTTTTAAATTCTGAACAAAGACGTCAGCCTGCTTCAGGAGCTGATGCAGAATCTCCTGGCCTTGGTGTTGGGTGAGGTCCAAGGTCAAGCTTTCTTTGCCACGATTCAGCCAGACAAAATGGCTTGAAAGTCCATGCACAGAATCATCGTAATAGCGGGCGAAGTCGCCCGTGGTGGGGCGTTCAATTTTAATCACCCGAGCTCCCCAATCTGCGAGTTGCCGCGTGGTGAACGGGGCCGCGACGGCCTGTTCCAACGAAACGACAGTGATGTTCTTGAGGGGCAGCATTAGTAGGACCTCGGCAATCCTAAGACATGTTCTGCCACAAAGGCTAAGATCAGATTGGTCGAAATCGGGGCTACTTGGAATAGCCGGGTCTCGCGAAACTTTCGCTCAATATCATACTCTGCGGCAAATCCATAGCCGCCATGCACTTGAACGGCGACATTGGCTGCTTCCCATGAGGCGTCTGCCGCTAAGAGCTTAGCCAAGTTGGCTTCCTCACCGCATGATTGGTCCTGGTCAAACCGACGGGCTGCTTCAAAACGCATCAAGTCCGCGGCGCGGATTTGAGCGTAGGCCCGTGCAATGGGAAACTGCACGCCTTGATTTTTCCCGATCGGTCGGTCAAACACGACACGGTCGTTGGCGTAGTGGGTGGCTGCTTCAATAAAGAATTCACCGTCACCAATGCATTCACCCGCAATTAAGATGCGCTCCGCGTTCATGCCATCGAGGATGTAGCGGAACCCTTCGCCTTCTTGGCCAATCAGGTTTTCCGCCGGGACCCATACCTCATCAAAAAACAGTGCATTGGTTTCGTGATTCATCATGGTGTCAATCGGGGTGACCGTCAAACCGTGCCCAAGGGCGTCATGCAAGTTTACCAAAAACACGGAAAGGCCCTGCGAACGACGGGTGACCTCAGCAATGGGGGTAGTGCGAGCCAACAGCAACAGATAATCCGAATGCTGCACGCGGGAAATAAAAATTTTTTGTCCACGAATCACGTATCCGCCTTCTTGCCGCGTGGCGGTAGTTGTCAAATGTGTGGTGTCGGATCCGGCATCGGGTTCGGTGACGCCGAAGGCTTGCAAGCGCAACTCTCCGCGTGCAACGGCCGGCAGCAACCATTGCTTTTGTTGTGCGGAACCATGGCGCAAAACCGTCCCCATGGTGTACATCTGGGCATGGCACGCCGCCGCGTTGCCTCCGGCGCGATTGACTTCTTCCAAGATAACCGACGCTTCTGTGATCCCGAGACCAGAGCCTCCATATTCTTCTGGTATCAATGCCGCCAAATAGCCGGCATCAGTCATTGCCTTCACAAACGCATCCGGGTATTGGCGTTCATGGTCCAATGTGCGCCAGTAGGGCGCCGGAAAGCGGGCACAGAGATCGCGGATTCCCTGGCGCAAATCTTTGAGTAAATTGTTCATCGTATCCCCAACTTCCTTAGACTAAAATAGAAACTATGATATCGACACGATTAGCATGGCACAAATTTGATATAATATCAATAATCCAAAACCATTACGAGGTAAAGGATGTGTTGGCGATTACACCGCTAGAAAATTCCCTGACCAGCGCTCGTGTAGCACAAGCTATCCGACAGGCCATTGTTACGGGACAATTGCGACCAGGTTCCAAAATTGCCCAAGATTTGCTGGCCGATCAGCTGGGCGTGTCTCGCATGCCGATTCGTGAGGCGTTGGTGCAATTGGCGGCTGAGGGATTGGTCACGTCAGAGCCACGGCGTGGTGCCTGGGTGGCGCCATTATCTTTGGAGACTATCGAGGAGTCGTACGCATTGCGGAGTTGGCTAGAACCTAAAGCTGTGAGGCTTTCCGTGCCACGGCTGACCGATGAGGATCTGCACGCCTTGCGTCAACATTTGGCAGCCCTAGAAATAGCCGAATCTGGCAATGATGGGGATCGGTTTGTGGAGGCGAATAGACAGTTTCACCAAATTCTTCGGAGCCGTTGCCCTTGGGCCAAACTGCAGGGGTTCGTGGACATGTTGTGGAATGGTTTTCCCCCTTTGACTCCGCAATTTGTGACCCAGCAAATGGTCCAGGACAGAGCCGAACACCAACAGTTGCTACAGGCGGCAGAAGCTCGCGACGGAGACCGGGCGGCGGTGACAATGACCGCGCATATTACTCGTTCCGGCGACCGAGCGCGTGAGCACTTTAAGGGCTTAGGGTGGACATCATCGCCCTTGGAACCAGTGATCCCAGAACATGAGGACGAACGGTGAGGGGCGCTATCCGTCCAGTGCAGTTAGAGTGGTACAAGAGCCATCATTTTTGCCACAGACGTTCATCACGGCCTGACGGTAGCCCGCATAAGGGAGATGTCGCAAATTGCAGTAAATTATGGACGATGCTGTGCATCTGACCCGAGGTCTGTTGGAGGGCGCCGCGTTTCAGAGGGGGTCCGGGAGGCTAGCTGTCTCCACGGGTCTTTGGTGAATCGCCCTTTTGGTAAACGTAGTGTCGGCGACAATGCGTCGGCTGGTGTGTATAGCAAAATAGTGGCGCGAAGACATGTGAGCGCGGCGGTCATGCCCGAGAGCGGCAGCGCCGAGAACACCAGTCGTCTGGCGATGGTGACCCCCGACCAAGGGGGCGCGATGCGGTTTGTGGGTTTAAAGCGGGGCTAGCTAGTTGCCCTTTACTTTTGTGAGGATTGGCTGGCTTAGATTTAGCCGACCAGTTGGCCAAACGAGACGAGACCCATAATATTAAGCGCCAGGACCGTCACCGTATCCGCATTGCTTTGCGGCCAATGTTCAGGCAGTTGACGTGTTCTTGAGGCATTTCCCAGTTCACCGTAGCGCAGATCCATCTTGCCGTTCCAATGTGTTGTATCAATGCCATTGTGAACTAATTCCCACGATTGTGTTAATAGGGACCAACGGACAGGATTAGTATTCAGATCGAACAGGCCCCTATCGACATAACTTAGAGACGGTCCTGTATGCTTCGCACAGGCGAGGGTGGTCTTCGATGTCGCAGGTTGTGAGCGAATGAGCCATTCGTAAAAGGAGGATAAAATGATGAATATCTTATTGGAGGAACGGCATCACGAGAATCAGATCGTGCTCTTGACGTTAAATCGGCCTGAAGTCTTGAATGCCTTCAATTCCGCATTGGCTCGGGTCTTAAATGCTGCACTGGACCGAATCATGGAAGATACAACGGTGCGCGTGCTAGTGATTACCGGTAAGGGTCGGGCCTTTAGCACAGGGGGAGATTTGAAAGAACGCAATACCATGACGGCCGAGCAGTGGGCTGCCCATCATCGCCTGTTGGAAGAAGTGCACCGGAAGTTGCGCACCTTTCCGAAGCCCTATCTCTGCGCCATCAATGGAATGGCACTCGGCGGGGGATTGGAAATGGCGCTCAGCGCAGATTTTTGTTATGCCGTGGACGATGCAACGCTAGGGTTTCCGGAAGTGGCGCGCGGGATCATTCCGGGAGTGGGCGGAACTCAGACTGTCGGGCGGCTCACATCAAGGAGCCGAGCTCTGGAGATGCTGTTGACGGGCCAGCCGATCAGTGCCCCCGACGCCTACCGCTATGGCTTAGTGAATAAACTGACGGAGGCTTCCCAACTGATACCAGAGGTTTTGAAGACCGCCACGATCCTCACGCAGAATTCACCATTTGCGGTGCAGATGGCCAAGAAGGCCTTTCGGGTAGGTAGTGACATGCCGTTGGAGTCAGGCGTTGACATGGCCCTTGAGTGTTACAATCGCACTATTGCCCATCCAGACCGCGCGGAAGGGGTGCGTGCTTTTAATGAACGGCGGCCCCCACAATTCCTGGATAGCTAGTTCACCTTGGGCGTAGTGTGGAGCATTACTCTCGATGGGAAACGGCCCGCAGATGTTGTCACGCTTGTGGAGGCTTCGAAAGGAGTGAAATAGAGGATATGGATGATCGGATCTTTTCGAGCTATTTTTGCGGGTTATGTGGTGAATAAACCCTTAGGCTCCTTGAAACCCTCAATCTTTGCCCGGTCTGGATTTCCCACACCTATCGGCCCCTTGCCGTTTTTATTCTTAGGGATCGTGTCCCAATCGAGCATGTCACTCATTCAACAAGGAGTGGCAGTGCTGGGAGTAGTCTTTGCTAGGCAATACCATCTGTCGTTGGCCGGGTTAGGTATATTGGTTGTGGCTCCTTCGCTCGGGATGATGGTGGGACTGATTCCGGTCGGATGGATCGTGGACCGCATCGGCCCTCGCAAGTTACTCTTTTTCGTTGCGTGGCCTATGGCGGCGTTGGTATGGACCGTGGGTCGGGCCACGTCGTTTGGTACCTTATGGTTTTTACTGTTTATAATGGGGATCACCTTCGGATCCGTGCCTGGGGTGGGTACCAAAGCAGTGTTTTTGGCCTTTGCGGGACGCGACCGTGGACTGCCAATGGGTATTCGCCAAACAGGGGTGCCCATCGGAGCGGCACTCTCCGCATTTTTGCTGCCGCAGTGGGTGAATGCCTGGGGGTTTGCCGGATTGTTTAGCCGTCTTGCTGTCATCATTATCGTCGGAAGCCTGGGGTTTGCCTTCGTCATTCCGACAGCCCCGCCCCGGGCGGTGCGGCACCATACGATGCCCGTATCACAATTATGGAAGGCTTTGGCCTTCCCGGCTGTGATTTCTATTCTCCTAGTCGGGGCCCAGTACGATATGCTGACATTTACGATTCCGGATTTGGTCCAGCGCCATGGGTTGACTCTGGCATTGGCGGGGATTGTATTGGCGGTAGCTCAAATTGGTGGAGGAATTGGGCGTATTGGGTTTGGCATGATAAGTGATCGTGTATCGGGCCACCGGCCGCGCGTACTGGGATGGACCGCCGTGATTGCAGGCATTGCGATGCTTGCCGTAAGCTTGTTGCCGCATCATGTACCCGTCACCGTCCTTATTGTGCTGTGGTTCATTTTGGGACTAGGTGCCGTCGGGTGGAATGCATTGGCTCTAACATGGGCTGGGGAATCTGTGCCAGAAAACCAGGCCGGATTGGCCATGACGACCATGGCCTCCCTGATTTACGTAGGAGCGGTTCTCCACCCGCCGCTCTTCGGTTATATTGCTGACCGGACCGGCTCGTTGAAATATAGTTGGCTTTGGCTCACTGGGTGCATGGCGTTGGCGTTCATTCTCAGTTGGTTAAGGAGGTGGAGGGTGTCCCGTGATAAGGTCTTGTAGACGCAGGTTAAGAGGTAACCTCCGATCGTCAGACGCTGCCTAAGTGAACTGTACCAAGCAACAGGTCATGGCGGGGCACCGTTGTCGCCCGTTGTTAAATAGATGGAAAGGCCATCCTCGCCTCTAAGGGCCAGAATGGCCTTTCCATGTAATCTGTAAGGATGCTAGGTACTTCTATTAGGCGTTCCATTCCTCCGTCACGGTTTCTAGGTTTCGTTTGGTCGCTTTGATGGCAAATGGCAGGAGGATTACGGTCACGCCGCATGCAATAGCCATCACAACGAATCCTTGGGTAAATCCTCCTACGGCCACGGCAGATAACACGAAGACAGGGGCTAGTGCTCCCCCAATATGTCCGAGTCCGTCGGTTAAAGATACGCCGGTGGCACGTGCTCGGGTAGGGAAGTGTTCCGCAGTAAGAGCGTACAGTAACGGCACCATGAGTCCGATTGTTACCGAGGCGATGAAGCCAAGTACCATAATAACCGTGGGGGAAGGGAACAACCCAATCAGTAATAGGCTAAGCCCAAAGACTACGGTTACCAACAAAATGAACCATTTTCGTTCAAATCGGTCCCCAAACAACGCACTACCTAAAGCCCCCACGAAAAATCCAATACCGCTGACAACCAAATATCCGATGGTGTTCGTCAAGCTGTAGCCGCGCGACACAAAGAGACTGGGGGCCAGCGTAAGCCATGCATAGTTGGCCACGTAGTAAACAAACCAAATAAGCACAAATAAGAGCAACCGCGTAAAGTACGGGGCGGTAAACAAGGTCCGTGTGGGATATCCTTTTGACGCAACAGCTTCTTTGGTGGGGATCACGGCTGGAAGTGGAACATTGGATCTTTGCTGCAAATAGATTTCTGCTTGTTCAACAATTTTTTCCGCTTCTGCTGAGCGATTTTTTGACAAAAGCCAGCGCGGTGACTCGGGAATATTGCGTCGCAGCAGCGTTATAGTCACCCCGCCAATGGCTCCAACAAACAGCAGGGCGCGCCAACCCCAGCTGAAATGAGGGACCAACGCCAACGCGATGAATGGAACGACGGAAAACCCTGCGTAAGCAAAGGTGGTCGCCCATCCCGTATAGCGGCCCCGTAACGGGGCCGGCGACATCTCACCCAAATAGGTTGTCACGGACGCGATTTCAGCACCGATGCCCATGCCGGTGATGAAACGAAAGATATCAAGCCAAACTAGATTAGGACTGAACGTCGATAGAAACGACCCCACGGTAAACAACGCCACCGACAAGGTCAAGCCAAGCCGCCGACCGTAAAGGTCGGAAATGGTAGAGTTGAGATAGGAGCCAATGATATAGCCCACAAGACCGATGCTGATAGCCGAGGCCGCTACGGCGGCCGTTATATGAAATTGTTTCGATATTACCGGCAATGCGAATCCAATATTGACGACATCGAAAAACCCAAAGAAATAGCCCGCACCGATGATCCATAGCAAGGATCGGGAATAGGGCCAACGGGGCAACCGATCTAGACGTCCCATAATCATAGCGGAATCTGCATGCTGCTCGATCAAAATGATTGCCTCCTCAAAATAGTGTTCTCATAGGCCCAAATCTCTTCTGTCGTTAACGCTCTGAATAATCAACCAATTGTTGTTCGCATCAATGATGGCACAAACTTGATATAATATCAATAATCCAAACTGAAAAACCTCCGGATGCTACCTAGTCGCAATTAGACAGGATAACCCGCAGTTATTTTGACGTTCTATTCTCTTGAACTTATTGCGTAGAGGGTTGGCTGGTGTCAATATGGGGTCAGCAAATCTGACAGGCCATGGTCAGATGGTAACAGACCGGGGCCTAACCAGTGACGAATAATCCATCTCGTTAACCATAAGCTGAAGTTGAAGCCATGTGCGGCCTTGGGCAGCCCTCTCTTCCCTGGCAGCCTTACCTACTTTTGACGCTTTTGATTTACCACCGTGAACGCCGCAGGTAGAGAAGTTGGCTCCTGTGACATGGCTCCTCAGCTGCGGGGTTGATGTGGCAATAGGGATTTAAACTGATAGTAGCGGGCGCGGAAGAAATCGAGATATTCCGGATCTTGCAGTTTTGCGCTCATGATCTCTAAGAAGGCAGGAGCAAGTGGGCTCTGCGGAGTCATCGCCATCAAACTCGGCCCTTTAAACTCCCGCGCCGTGTCATCGCCCTTGGGGCTTCCCATCCATTTTTGATAAAACGACAGCGGTTCCCACCCTACCGTAATGGATGCCAGCTGGGGGCCTGGGTGTCTCTGCGGAACGATGAAGAGATAGGCGACCCGGCAGTCGCAGGAGGGGTCGGCGCAATACGCATCCACTACCGCATAGGTATCATCCGGCACTCCTGGATAATTTTGCAGCACAACAGTGCGCATGCCAACATGTGGGTCCAACTCTCCAAGAGGAAGAATTACGCCATTCATTGATGATTCTGCTGAGCTGCTTTTAAGCGGGCGTTCCGTGGTGCCCATTCATTACGGGGACGCCGAGCACCCTTTTTTGCCATTATTATGCCCTGCCTCCTTGAAATCCACCGCACAGCCCGCTGTACCGAATGCGGGTCGCAAACCCTATGTCCGCGTGGCCGAATTGGTCGTATTTAGCCTGCAGGGAATTTAATCGTGGAGAAATTATACTGCAGATTGCACAAGATAGGTTTGGATGACGCCATTTGCTATTTTCTCCGCGGAATGCACGGAGAGGCGATCATGGCGGCTGCGGCGTTCGGGCATCCGCGCTTTACAGAACCTGATAGCCGGGCAGATGCCGACAGGGGTCTTCCTGCTCGCTTTGTTGCCAAAATCCAAGCCGCTGCGCTGTTCGACGGCGTAAACAGTCCGCAGCCCGCTTCCGCGCGTAATGGGAGGTCCCGACTGGTGCCTGCAGTCTCTCGCCACACGATTGAGACTTGACCACGCGGACAGCCATGCCCACACCGGGTGGAGTGCCTGCCGATTAGGCTTGGCCCATTGAGACCGGCAAGTGGAAAGCGGATCACACAAATTGGTCGATTCGGGCAGGAGGTCTGATCTGGCCGCACCAGGTCCCCGTGTTATCCAGGTTGCTGTTCATTGCGGGTCCAATCCAGCTTTTTCCTTCTCTATACGATCTGCACGGATATAGGTGCCTTTCAGCTTGTCTCTCTTCTGCTGATTTTGTTGAGGGGCGCGTCTTTGAAATTCAGGCGTGGAGACCAAACGCGCTTCAACAGAGGGAGGCGCAGCTTTGGTCGACAACGGGTGTTTCAGCCTCGTGTGCCAATGTGGCCGTGGTCCCGATTTTTCGCGGCCGGGGGGCGGTGGTTGCCCTATTGTCTACTCCTTTGCTATGAGACTGCAGGGTTTGATGGGAGAGGGCCGCAAATGGGTCTCTACACGTCGCCCCAAGCCATTTTTTGGCAGTAAAAGTTTTTCATTCACAAGCAGGAATGGAGGGGCCCATAGCGAATTGGAAATGTGGAGTGAAGTGGAGCGTTGTGGAGGGAAAGGGGGGACCGGAACATGCTGATGGGAGAGTATGAACACACTCTCGATGAAAAAGGGCGGGTGACGGTCCCCTCCCGCCTGCGCGACGACTTGCACGGACACTTCGTCATCACCAAGGGGCTTGACGGGTGCCTCTTTATTTACCCAGCGGAAGAATGGGGCAAGATGGAAGAGCACCTGAAATCTCTTCCCATGACCAACGCCAATGCCCGCGCGTTTGCCCGGCTTTTTTTGGCGGGGGCTCAGGAGGCTGAGTTTGACAAGCAGTACCGGGTGCTCATCCCGCCCCGCCTGCGCGAGCACGCGGGGATCGAGCGCGATGTGGTTCTCGTTGGGGTCAGCACCCGGGTGGAGATGTGGTCCAAGGAGCGGTGGGAGCGGTACCAGGCTGAAGCCCAGACCTCCTACGAGGAAATTGCGGAGAAAATGGTGGACTTTGGATTTTGACCGAGGTGATCTGATGTCATTTGCCCATGTATCGGTGCTGGCGGAGGAAACCCTGAATTATTGGGTCCATGACGTTCAGGGACTGTATGTTGACGCGACGACGGGAGCTGGCGGACACAGTTTCCGCTTGCTTGAGGCGTACCCCGAGGCGCATCTGATTGCTCTGGATCAGGATCCCGCTGCATTGGCGGCGGCCCGGGAGACGCTGGCGCCTTACGCAGACCGCGTGAGTTTTGTGCATGGCAATTTCCGGGATCTGTCCACCGTTTTGGACCCTGCGGTCCGAGGAGCCGTCGCTGGAATACTTTTTGACCTAGGCGTCTCCTCCCCGCAGCTCGACAATCCTGAGCGGGGATTCAGCTACCAGCACGACGCGGTTTTGGATATGCGGATGGACCCAGACAGCCCGGTCACGGCGTTCCGCCTGGTGAACATGAAGTCCAAAGACGAAATTGCGCGTGCCCTGCAAGACTGGGGGGAGGAAAGGTGGGCGCAGCGCATCGCTGAGTTTATTGTCAAGGCCCGGCAGAAAGAGCCGATCCGCACCACCGGGCAGTTGGTGGAATTAATCAAAGCGGCAATTCCCGCATCTGCCCGGCGTACGGGCGGGCATCCGGCCCGCCGGACTTTCCAGGCTCTGCGGATTTGGGTGAATGACGAGCTGGGCGCCTTGGAAGAAGGGCTGGAGGCGGCGGTGCACACCGTGGCCCCCGGGGGCCGCATCGTGGTCATCTCCTTTCACTCCCTGGAGGACCGCATTGCCAAGCACACATTCCGGCAGTGGGGCCAGGAACACCTGGGAAAAGTCCTGACACGCCATCCAGTGGGTCCGGACGAAGAGGAGACCGACACCAATCTGCGTGCCCGTTCGGCAAAATTGCGGGCGTTTGAGCGCGAATAGCATCTGAGGACGTAAATGAAAACTGACGGCATTGGTGCTTTGAGAGGACAAGGGGGATATTGACAGATGATTGACCGTGACCCACGGAATCAGTACAACGAAGGAAATCTTGCCCGCACCTGGGAAAAGAAACTGCGCCCGAAAACCCAACCGAGCCCGAAACGGCGGCCCAAGCTCTGGACGAAAACGGTGCTGTGGATAAGCGCGCTGTGGGGTGCCGGCATGATTGCCTCGATTTTGGCTATTCACGTTATGGTGATGGGCTATCAGGTCGATCAGCTGCAGACACAGTACACCCAGCTGCACCGCCAGCAGCAGGTGCTCAGTTTGACGGTGACCACACTAAGCTCTCCCCGGGCACTGGCCGCGGACGCGTCGCGCATGCACCTGACCATGGTTACGCCGGAAACTGGGGGGCCTGCGGTCCGGTCAAAAGTGAGCGCCCCAGCTCACTTCTCCACCTGGCCGCAATTGGTCAGCCAGTGGATAGGCCGCTTGCGGGAGGCAGTCACCCAGGCATGAACACACGGCGATCCCTTCAGCGGCGTGCGTTATGGACCTTGATTTTCACCGGGCTGTTCATGGTGGTGCTGGCAGTGCGCCTGATCATCATCCAGATCGCCGACGCCAGCACCCTGCAGGCGTATGCGCGCAATATCCACGTGCACCGGATAGTCCTCCCAGCCGCCCGGGGGAAAATTGTTGACCGCAACGGCACTGTGCTGGCGATGGATGTGCCGACGTACCAGATTGTGGCGGCGCCCAAATATGTGACACAGCCGGCGAATGCCGCGAAGGTGCTGTCTCACTACCTGCCGTTTTCGTCGTCTCTCTTGCGCAAGGTGCTGAGCGACAACTCCTGGTACGCGCTCTTAGACCGTTCCGTCTCGGCGTCCGTGGCCCACAAGATTCAGGCTCTGAACCTCACCGGGGTCAGCGTCGTCCCCAGCACCGGCCAGGAATACCCCAACGGCACTCTGGCCTCCCAGGTGATCGGCATGGTCGGTGCCAACGGCAAAGGTCTCGCGGGCATAGAATACGAGGACAACAGCATTCTCTCCGGACACCCCGGCTACTGGGTGGTGCAGACGGATGCCGCAGGCAATGCGCTGCCGCAGTGGCAGGAGGCGTACAAGGCGCCCCAGCCCGGAGACACGGTGCAGCTGACCATTGACGCCAATATTGAAGCCGATGCCCAGAAGTGGCTGAAGTGGGGAGTCAAGCGGGCGCATGCGCTGAACGGCACCGTCATTGTCCTCAACCCGCAGACCGGTTCAGTCATTGCGCTGGCGAACTGGCCTAATTTCAATCCCAACAACTATTACTCGGCCTCGTCCCTGCAGATGACGGACTATGCCGTTCAGGACCCCGTGCCGCCCGGGTCCATTTTCAAGCCCGTCACCGCGTCAGCCGGCCTGGGACTCGGCCTGTTCACCCCCAACAGCATGTTCGACACAGTGGGGTACAAAATTGTGGATGGAGTGCGCATTGACGACTGGAATCCCGTAGGCTGGGGCTGGATTACCCTCACCCGGGGGCTGGAAGTCTCATCGGACCAGGTGTTCATGGATGTGGCGCTCAAAGTCGGGGCGACCGAGATGTACCGGTATATCAAAATGTTCGGGCTGGACCACGCCAGCAACGTGGGGCTGCCGGGAGATTCCACAGGAGTGTGGATCCCCCCGAACAAAGTCAACGCCGTCGACTTGGCGACGATTGGCTTTGGGCAAGGCATGGCCGTCACCCCGATGCAGATGATTACCGCCGACTCGACCATTCCCAATCACGGCACCATGATGCAGCCGCACATTGTCAAGGCCATCCTGTCCCCCTCCGGCAAAGTGCTGAAGAGCTTTAAGCCGAAAGTGGAATCCAAGCCCGACGCCGTCAACATTGCCAAGGAGATTGAGCACATGATGGTGCTCGAGGCGACGCAGGGAACTGGAGTGCCGGCTCAAGTCCCCGGATACGTGATTGGGGGGAAGACGGGAACGGCGCAGAAGATCATCAACGGGCGCACGTCCAACTCCCTGTTTGTCTCCTCCTATATGGGATTTGGCCCGGTGCCCCATCCGAAATTCATCATGCTGGTCATGATCAACCGCCCGATTGGCGCGCTCTATTATGGCGACCAGGTCTCGGCGCCGGTGTGGAAGCAGATTGCGACGTACATGTTCCACTACTGGAAGATCAAGCCGTATGCGGGACCGGTCAACGGCTCCCAGCCATTTGTCAAGACTCCGGCGAAGTAGTCAAGTTCTGCTTAAGCGCCCTGGGACATAGATATTGTGAGTAGCCAAGCCTGCGGAAAGGGGCGGGGGACTCACAACACTATGACCAATAAGCCTACTTTGACAATCAAGCGGCGGACATTTGTGGTCATGTTGCTGGTCGGCCTGTATGATGTCCTGCTGCTGGGCCGCCTGGCGGATATTCAGGGGCTGCAGTCCGCGTATCTGAAAAAACGCGCGGACCAGATTCATTTCCGGGGGGTGCCTCTGGCTCCGTTCCGGGGGAAGATTGTCGACCGCAATGGCAGAATCCTGGCAGGCAGCCACCATGCCTACTCTGTCTATGCCATTCCGGTGCAAACCCGCAAGCACCGGGACATGGAGGCGGTTTTGCTCTCGACAATGCTGCAGCTGTCCCAGGCCAAAGTGCAAAAGCGCCTCTCCCGCCGCCAGGGATTTGTGTGGGTCAAGCGCCGGATTTCGGCGACGGAGCTGGAGTCCGTGCGCTCCCAGTTGGCGGCTCTGCCCGGGGTGTACCTGATTACCGAGACAGCCCGGTCCTATCCTCAGGGCGAGCTGGCCGGCCCCGTGGTGGGATTCACCGGAATAGACAACCAGGGGCTTTCGGGGATTGAGCTCACCTACGACAAGTACCTGACAGGCAAGCCCGGGAGCATTCAGGAAGAATACGATGTGACGGGACAGTCTGTCGCCTTTGCCCAGACCCGGGTAATCTCCTCAGTCCAGGGTGACACCGTGGAACTCACCCTGGATGACCACATTCAGTGGATGGCGGAGAGGGCCTGCGAGCAGGCCATGATCCAGACGCAGGGGAAGTCGGTCAGCATCGTGGTGATGCATCCCAAGACCGGGGGGATTCTGGCGATGGCCCAAAGGCCATCGGTCAACCCCAACCACTTCCGGGACTACAGTCCCAAGAATTACCGGGTGCTCTCGGTGTCGGATGCGATTCCCCCGGGATCCATATTCAAGCCCGTGACCCTGGCGGCCTCTTTAGAAGAAGGCACCGCTACCGTGAACTCCCAGTTCTTCTGTTCGGGTTTCAAGAATGTTCTGGGACGCCGGGTGAACTGCTGGCGGCCGCAGGGCCACGGCGCGGAGAATCTGGCCATGGTGGTCAAAAACTCCTGCAACGTCGGGTTTATGGACCTGGGACTGGGACTGGGTGTTGACAATTTTTACCGGTATCTGGAGAAGTTCGGACTGAGGAACCGCACCCGCATTGACCTGCCGGGGGAAGCCCTGGGCCTGTTTCCAGCCATGAAGCGGGTAACCGCGCTCGACCTGGCCATTATGGCATTCGGGCAGACCCTGACGGTGACGCCCATTGCGCTCTTAACGGCTATTGCCGCCATTGCCAATGATGGGGTATTGTTGACACCGCATGTGGCCCGGCGCATTCTCGGTCCCCAGGGCAAAGTGATTCAGGAAATGGATGGTGCCGTGGCCGGCCGCCCTATTTCCCCGGAAGTGGCCAGAATCGTGCAGAGGATGCTGGTGGGAGTGGTTGGCGAGGGAACCGGGAAACTGGCGCAGGTGCCGGGGTACCACATCGCCGGCAAGACAGGCACGGCCCAGAAAGTAATCAACGGCCGGACGGAGAAAGGGACCTATATCTCGTCGTTTATTGGATTCGGTCCTGTTCCCCACCCGGAAGTGGCAGTGATTGTGAACGTGGACGAACCCGTCGGGGCCTTTTACGGCGGGCAGGTGGCGGCGCCAATCTTTGGACATCTGGTCCGCAACATCTTCCGCTACCTGAAGCTTCCTCCCACAGAGCCGGTCAAACCGCCTCCCAAGGGAGAGCCGGCAATGGTGCCGAGTTTGGTAAATTTGGACCCGGAAACGGCGGAACAAGATGCCGCAGCCTTTGGTTTTCCGGTACAATTTGTAGGGCGAGGAAAAGTTGTGGTGGATCAGTCGATTGAATATGGCGGCTACAGACCGGCAGGAACGGTGCTGCATCTCAAATTAGGGCAGAATACCCGTATTTACCTGGAGTGGGTGGCAGTTCCCCAGTTTAGGGGACTGACAGCCGAAGAGGCCGCGCATTTAGCCTGGGAACTGGGGATAAATGTGCGGCCAAGAAATAGCGGAGCCGGCACCGTCAGCCGGCAGGAGCCAAGCAGCGGGACAGAGGTTCGCGCCGGCACGGCGGTGGACATCTGGGTGGGGTGAGAGAGAAATGGCTCACGCCTGGTGGGAAACAAGTAGGAGGATTCGGCATGATTCTAAGTGAACTGATGACAGTGATCCCGCAGGGGACGGCCACCGGCGACACAGCTGTGGACGTCACGGGCATCGCATATGACTCGCGGCATGTGGAAGCCGGCAACCTGTTCTGCGCCATCCCCGGATTCCGGACCGATGGCCATCTCTACTGTCAGGAAGCGGCCAGCCGGGGGGCTGGAGCTTTTCTGGTCGAGCGGGCGGAGGCGATTCCGGAGGGAAAGACGGGGGTTGTCGTCCCCAATGCCCGGCAGGCGATGGCCCTGATTGCCGACAAGTTTTACGGCAGCCCTTCGGCGAGGCTGGCGATGATCGGGGTGACCGGCACCAATGGCAAGACCACGACCACGCACATCGTCAGGGCGCTGCTGGAAGCCAATGACATCCCGACGGGACTGACCGGCACGCTGTATACCCTGATGGGCCAGGATACCTACAAGGTCAGCCGAACGACTCCGGAGTCCCCGGACCTGCAGAGCATTTTGCGGCACATGGTCGACCGCGGCATGCGGGCGGCGGTGATGGAGGTATCCTCCCATGCCCTGGTGCTGTCCCGGGTTGACCAGGTGCAGTACGACGTCGGCGTGTTCACGAATCTGACGCAGGACCACCTGGATTTCCACAAAGACTTTGAGTCCTACTTTCAGGCCAAATCCCTGCTGTTCCGCCATTTGGGGGCATCAGCGAAGAGCGGGCCCAAAGCGGCCATTATCAATATCGATGACGACTACGGGAAGAGACTGGTGGAGATGTCCCCGGTGCCGGTGGTCACTTACGGGCTGAAAGAAGGCGCTGATATCTGGGGCAGCATGGTCACCGTCGGCAGCCGCGGAGTGCAGTTCCTGGTGTCTTTTCCGGGCGGGGAAAGACAGGCGGTGGAGTTTAACATGACCGGCCGCTTCAATGTGTTGAACGCTCTCGCAGCCATGGGTGTCGGCTACGTCTACGGACTCTCGCCGCGGCAGATGGCAGAGGCGCTGGCCCGCTACCCGGGAGTGCCCGGACGCTTCGAGCGCATCGACGAAGGCCAGCCCTTCACCGTCATTGTGGACTATGCGCACACTCCCGACGGCATGGAGAATGTCCTCAAAACCGCCAAGGAATTTACGGTCGGGTCCATAGGGGTGCTGTTTGGGGCGGGCGGGGACCGCGACCGCGGCAAGAGGGCGCTGATGGGGGAGGCAGCTGGCCGGTTCGCCAACTGGGTGATGCTGACCGCCGACAACCCCCGCTCCGAAGATCCGATGGATATCATCCGCCAGATCGCCGAAGGACTCGAACCGACCGGCACTCCCTATGACGTGGAGCTGGACCGCGAGCGCGCCATCCGCCTGGCCTTGCAGAAGGCGCAGCCGGGGGACGTGATTTTCATTCTCGGCAAGGGCCACGAAACTTATCAGATCTACCGTGACGGCACCATCCACTTCGATGACCGGGAGATCGCACGCCAAGCCCTGCGGGAGCCAAGAAAACCATGATCGCAGTGAAATACCGGGATATTGTGCGGCACAGCGGGGCCAGGAGCCAGGGGGTGGATCTGGAGGCCGGGGTGGCGAACCTGACCATCGACAGCCGGGAGGTGAAGCCCGGCGCGCTGTTTGTGGCCCTGCCCGGATCCAACACCCACGGGCATCAGTTTGTGCCGCAGGTGTGGCAGCAGGGCGGAGTCGCTCTGGTGGAGGACGGGTTCGGCACGGTGTCGGGGCCGACCCTCTTTGCCCCCTCCCCCCTTGAGGCGATGGGGCGCCTGACCCGGGGCTTGGTGCAAGAGCGCCAGACATTCGTGGTCGCGATTACAGGCAGCGTGGGCAAAACCAGCGTCAAGGAACTGACCGCGGCCGTGCTCAGCGCCCTGTACCCGATCGGAAAGTCCCAGGGCAACTACAATACCGCCATCGGGATCCCGCTGTCATATTTCCGCAGCCGGCCCGACATGACCCACTTTGTGGCGGAAATGGGCATGCGCGCGCTCGGAGAGATTGCCGCCCTGACCGAGATTATCCCTCCCGACGTCGCGGTCATCACCAATATCGGGCCCAACCACTTGGAAACTTTGGGCACCATGAAAAACATTCAGCGGGCTAAGGGCGAGATATTGCAGGGGCTGGGCCCCCGCGGCACGGCTGTGCTCAACCGTGATGATGAGCTGGTGCGGGAATTGGCCACGACTATTCCCAATAATCAAATTTTATGGTACGGCTCCCATGAGGGGGACGCGGTCGTCAAACAGGCGGTGGTGAAGCCCCCGCGAACGGAGATCACATGGGAGTACGGCTCCAAGACCTACACCGTGGCCATACCCTGGGTGGGCAGCCACCACGGGCTGAATGTGGCTGCCGCTTTTCTGGCTGGAATCGCAGCGGGGATGGCTCCCGAAACGGCTGTGCAGGGACTCGGGCAAGTGGACCCGGGGGCCGGCCGCCTGCAGGTTCACACTCTGGGCGGGTGCGTGCTGCTGGCCGATTACTATAATGCCAGCCCGCGCTCTGTCTCCATGGCCCTCGATGTTCTCCAGGCGTACCCCGCCGGCGGCCGCAAGGTGGCCGTGCTGGGCGACATGCTGGAATTGGGGGGGATGGAGGAGGCCGCGCACCGGGAAACGGGGGAAGAGGCGGCGCGGCGCGCCGATGTGGTGCTGGCCGTCGGCCCCCGCGCCCGGGCTATTCAGTCAGGGGCGAGGGATTTGGGGGCAGGCGCCGTGTGGGCTCCGGATCTGGATGAGGCCTACGGCTGGCTCTCCCAAAATCTCCGGGCGGGGGACGCGGTGCTGCTCAAGGCCTCTCACGGCATGATGTTCGAGGCGCTGCACGAACGGCTGGGAAAATGGGGGGGACCGCATTGAACCAGGCGTACGCAGGACTGGTGGCATTCGCGATCGCATTCGGCCTGGGGCCCGTGTTCATCCCAGCGCTGCACCGCCTCAAATTTGGGCAGGTGGTCAGAGACGGCGGGCCTCAGAGCCACATGAAAAAGCAGGGCACGCCGACGATGGGGGGCCTGCTGTTCCTCTTGCCACTGCCCATCGTCGTCCTCATCTTTGCTCCCCGCAGCCTTGAGGCCTGGGCCTTGGTCGGCCTTATCTGGTCGTATGGGCTGATAGGGCTCGCGGACGACATGCTGAAAGTGGTGTTCAAACGGCCGCTGGGACTGAAGGCGCGGGAGAAACTGCTGTTTCAGGTCATTTTCGCCGTGGCTTTCACCTGGCTGGCCGGGGAGAAATTCCACGCCGCTGGGCTGTATGTCCTGCCATTTCACTGGGGGGTGGTGCCGTCGGGACTGTTCTTCGGGCCGATCTCCGTCCTGGCGATTATGGGCAGCGGCAATGCCGTGAACCTGACTGACGGTCTGGACGGGCTGGCCGCGGGGTCTGTGGCTATCACGATGGCATTTTTTGCGTTTTGGGGAATTGTCCACCATGAGTCGGTGCTGTCTCTTCTCTCCTTGGCGCTGATTGGGTCTCTGGTGGGATTCTTGCGCTATAATATGCACCCGGCCCGGGTGTTTATGGGAGACACGGGCTCCCTGGCTTTGGGGGCGGCTCTCGCGGGCGCGGCGATTGTGTCCCGCACCACTCTCTTGCTGCCCCTGATCGGGCTGCTGTTTGTGGTGGAGACTTTGTCGGTCATTATCCAGGTGTTGAGCTTCCGGCTGACGGGCAAGCGGGTCTTCCGCATGAGCCCTCTGCACCACCACTTTGAGCTGGGCGGATGGCCGGAAGAGCGGGTCATGGCGGTCTTCTGGGTGCTGGCCGCCGTCGGGGCGCTGCTGGCGTGGTGGTAACGAGGAGCACGGGCAACGAGGAGGACACTTGATGAATGACGAAAGACGCCGTATCGACTATCTCTTACTGGCCTCTGTCATAGCGCTGCTTGCAATCGGCACGGTCGTCGTCTTTTCTGCCAGCGCGTCCGTCTCGTTCAAGCAGTTTGGCAATCCCTACTATTACGTCGAGCACCAGCTGGTGTGGGCGGTCATCGGGGTCATCGCCATGATTGCGGCCACCCGCATTGATTACTGGAAGTACAACAAGCTGATCTTCCCCGGATATGTGCTGTCAGTGCTCTTGCTGGTCGCCGTGCTGATTCCCCACGTGGGAATCGATATCAATGGAGCCAGGCGCTGGCTGGGGGTCGGGTCGTTGCAAATCCAGCCGTCAGAGCTGGCGAAGCTGGCGATGATCTTTCTGTTTGCGCGGCTGTTCAGCCTGCACCGCCAGGACCTGGAAGATTTCTGGCGGGGGATAGTGCCCCACATTCTTTTAGCGGCTATTGTGTTTGTGCTGATTTTGGCGGAGCCGGACTTGGGCACGACCATTGCCACAGCCGGCACGTTCTTTGTGATGCTGTTTGTGTCCGGAGTCAAAAAGAGGCACCTGGCGGAGCTGACAGGAGCGGCGGTGCCCATTTTGGCCTGGGCGATGATTGCCGAGCCCTACCGCCGGCAGCGGCTCCTGGCGTTCATGGACCCCTGGAAGCACCCTCTGGGTGAGGGATTCCACACGATCCAGGCGTTGCTGGCGCTGGGCTCGGGCGGTGTGCTGGGGGTGGGGCTGGGATACTCCCGGCAGGCTCTGGGCTACTTGCCCGAATCGTTCACAGACTTTATCTTTGCTATTTTAGGGGAAGAGCTGGGGCTGTTGGGCACGCTGACCGTGGTGCTCCTGTTTCTGATTGTGGCCTGGCGGGGATACCGCATTGCCATGCGGGCTCCGGACATGTTTTCCAGCCTGCTGGCGACGGGACTCACCACCATGATTGCCATCCAGGCGGCCATCAACATGGGCGTGGTCACGGCGACATTGCCGGTCACGGGAATCACCCTGCCGTTCATCAGCTACGGCGGGTCGTCTCTGGTGCTGAGCATGGCGGGGGTGGGCGTTTTGTTAAATATTAGTAAGCACGCTCTATAAAGGGAAACATACGCTGAAGAGCGGACTTGATTTTTAGGCCGGCATCGGCTTGTGAAGGGGTGATCCCGCAAAATGCGGATGCTAATCGCTGGAGGCGGCAGTGGCGGCCATATCTATCCCGCTCTGGCTATCGTCCAGGCCGTGGCCAGCCGGGTGGATTCCTTGGATGTGCTCTATATCGGCACGGACCACGGCCTCGAAAAGGAGCTGGTCCCCGCCAGCGGCCTCAATTTCGCCACCATCCACGCCAAGGGGCTCCTGGTCCGGGGAATGGCCGGAAAAGCGCAGGGCGCTCTCTCAGCGGTCCGGGGACTCGGGGAGTCTGTGGGCTACATCCGCCGCTTCCGGCCCGATGTGGTGGTGGGCACGGGCGGTTACGTGTCTGGCCCTGTGGGGCTGGCTGCAGTGCTGATGCGCGTGCCTTTGGTGCTGCAGGAGCAAAATGCCTGGCCGGGCCTCACCAACCGCCTGCTGGGCCCCAGGGCTACCCAGGTGATTGTGCCCTTCTTGGAAGCGGAGCAGTACTTCCGCCATGGCACATCGTTTGTTGTGGCCAGCAACCCCGTTGCCATCACGGTCAGGGAGAGCCGGGAGGAGCTGCGCCGGCAGATGGGGATAGGTCCAGAGCAGGTGGTGCTGATGGCCACAGGCGGCAGCCAGGGGGCCCAGGCTCTGAACAATTTTTTATGGAAGTTTCTGCCCGTGCTTGCCGAACACCCAAAGTGGGTCCTGCTGTGGGCTACAGGCAAGCGTTACTATTCACAGGTGATGTCGCAAACGGGCGAAAAAGCCGGAGGTCTTGACCCTAAACAGGTGAGGATTGTCGAATATTTTTATGAGATACAAAAAGCCTACCGGGTAGCAGACGTGTTTTTCGGGCGCGCCGGGGCTATGACCATAGCCGACTGCATTGCTTTCGGGCTGCCTCCGGTGCTGGTGCCCTCGCCCCATGTGGCGGAAGACCACCAGACCAAAAATGCGGCGGTGTTAGCGAAAAGGCAGGCGGGGACCGTAATTCCCGAAAAGGACCTGGCCGCCAAGGGGCGGGCAATCCTCGAGAACATTCTCGGCAGTCCGGAACTGCGGGAGCAAATGGCGTCGGCTCTGGTGTCCATCCGCGACCAGACGGCGGGCGAGAAAATCGCGGCCACGGTAATCGCAGCCGCCCGGGGGCAGGACAGGAGAGGAGGTGAGCGGCCATGAACTCGGAACGCGTGGCAGGGGATCTGCGTAGACTGGATGTAGGGGCGGTGAGTCTTAATGAACCTCTCGCCCGGCATACCTCATTCCGGATTGGGGGCCCCGCCTCGGTCTATGTGCAGCCCGGCACAAAAGAGGATCTGGTGCGCACGCTGGACTGGGTAGAGGGCCAGTCTCTCCCCTACTTTGTGCTGGGACAGGGGACCAACGTGCTGGTCTCCGACCAGGGGATTGATGCGGTGGTGATTTCCACCTCGCGGGCGCTGCGCTACGTCGAGGCGCGCGGGCAGACTCTGGTGGCGGGAGCGGGGGTGCTTCTCACCAAGCTGGCGCATAAAGCCCAGCAGGCGTCTTTGGGAGGCATGGAATTCGCGGTCAGCATTCCCGGAACCTTGGGGGGTGCACTGGTGATGAACGCCGGGGCGCACGGGTCGGAAATGCGGGATGTGGTGTGGGAGATGGTCATCTGGCAGCCAAAGGCCGGACTCCGCGCGCTTGCGCCCGAAGAGGCCGAATTCAGCTACCGCCGCAGCGCCTTTATGACTCACGCGTGGATCGCCGTGGAGGCCACCATGCATCTGGATCCCAAAGACCCGCCGGCGATTCTCGAAAGCATGCGCCACCATATGGCTTACCGGAAAAAAACCCAGCCGGTCGGGGACCCTAACGCTGGCAGCATCTTCAAAAATCCCGAGGGCGACTATGCGGGGCGCCTGATTGAGGCCCTGGGCGCCAAAGGATGGTATGTGGGCGACGCGGAAGTGTCCGCTGCGCATGCGAATTTCATTGTCAACCGGGGACACGCGACCGCCCATGATGTCCTGAGCCTGATGCGCCGCCTCCGGTCTGCGGTGTTTGCGCGTTATGCTGTCCAGTTGCGGCCTGAAGTGCGGTGGATAGGGCCAGGAGAGGGAGGATTCGAGGCAACATGGGAGAATTTGTGGTGCGAGGCGGGAGAAGGCTTACAGGGACCGTGCGGGTAAATGGCGCAAAAAATGCCGCTCTGCCGATTATGGCCGCCACCGTGCTGGCCAATCAGCCGGTGGTGCTGCACGATGTGCCGGAGCTGCGCGATATTCAGGTGATGACCAAGGTGCTGCGCTCGCTTGGCGTAACGGTGGAGCGGGTCGGCCGTGACGTGCTGGTCGATCCCCGGACTCTTAATAACTATGTCGTGCCAGCGGAACTCATGCAGGAAATGCGGGCCTCAATATTTCTTCTGGGACCTCTTCTGGCCAAACTGGGGGCGGCAGAGGCGACGCAGCCCGGCGGCTGCGCGATAGGGGACCGGCCTATTGACCTGCACTTGTACGGGCTTACGGCTTTGGGAGCGGTGGTGGATGATGAGGGCGGGCGCACCATTCTGCGGGCCAAGCGGCTGACCGGGCGCGAGGTCCACTTCCCGTTCCCCAGTGTGGGGGCGACGGAGAATGTGATGATGGCGGCGTCCATGGCCGAGGGGGAAACCCGGATCCGCAACGCGGCCATGGAGCCGGAGATTGTGGACCTGGCCCAGTTCCTGGAGCGCATCGGCGCGACCGTGAGGGGGGCCGGCACCCCCGAAATCCGCATCAGCGGGTCCGGTTCATTGGGGGGCGCGGAGCACACCATTATCGGCGACCGCGTGGAAGCGGCGACGTTCGTTCTGGCGGCGGCGGCCGTGGGCGGGGATTTAGTCGTGCGCAACTGCATGGTGGACCACCTTCCCGGACTGTGGGGGCGCCTTCAGGACATTGGGGTCCGCATTGAGGAAATCGATGCGGAAACCGTGCACGTGGTCAGCGAAGGGCGATTCAGCCCCTTCCCGGTGTCGGTGGCTACCGGCCCCTATCCGGGATTTGCCACGGACTGCCAGCCCCAGTTCATGACCTTCCTGCTGTCTGTGCCGGGAGTGCACCTGGTGACGGAGAAGGTGTTTGAGAGCCGGCTGGGGCATGCGGCCGAACTGCGGCGCATGGGCGCGCAGATTATTGCCGACCGGCGGGTGGCCCTCATTTACGGGGGCCACGGGCTGCACGGGTCCTATGTGACGGCGCCAGACTTGCGGGCCGGCGCGGCCCTCGTCATCGGGGCTCTGATGGCCGAAGGCGAGAGCGTCATCGCCGGGCGGGAGATCATCGAGCGCGGCTACGAGCATCTGGACCTGCGCCTGCGCTCTCTCGGAGCGGAGATCCAGGCCCGCTGAGCGGATAGTGGAAATTATTGGCATGACTACATGGTATACCCAATACCTGTTAAGATAGATTGGACGGCAGGCGAGGCGGAAAGCGGCCTGAGGGCAGGGGAGTGCTGGCGCCGCAACATTGGCCAAGCTCCTTTTCCGGGTTCCATGGCCTGCCATGAGACAAAATTACAGTATTCTCCGCAATAAATGCAGGAATATCGACCCCGCAGAGAGAAAAGGAAAAGGGAAGTATTGTAGAGACTACCGACCGGAGGTGTGATGTGCCTAAACGCCAACTAATGCTCGCCCTAGACGTGGGAACGACAAAAGTTTCCGCATTGGTGGCTGAGGCTAAGCCTGACGGCGAACTCGCAGTGCTGGGCATTGCCGCCACTCCTGTGGTGGGGATGCGCCGGGGGCTGGTGTTTGAGGTGGAGCGGGTCGCCCTTGCGATCCGGGATGCCGCCAACCGCGCCAACAGCATGGCAGGGTCCGACTTGGCGCAGGCGGCAGTGGCCATCAATGGCGATCATTTGACCATCACACCGGGGCAGGCCAAAATTTCTTTGAAATCGGGCGTCATCCGCGATGAAGACGTGCGCAGCGTACTGGCCCGGGCTGCGCATGTGGATTTGGGCAGTGAGCGGGAAATGGTGCGGGTCATCAGGCGGGGAATAGCCGTCGACGGGTTCAGGGGAGTGGCTGACCCCCAGGGCATGGTTGCCCATACGCTGGAGGCGGACGTGTTTGTGGTGTCCGGGCTGTCGACCGTGATCCGCAACCTCAGACATGTGGTCAGCATGGCAGGGTTCAGCGTGGCGTCCCTCGTGCCGGCGCCGGAGGCGTCGGCGACGGCGGTTCTGACCGCCGACGAGAGGCAGGTGGGGGTTGTCCACCTCGATGTCGGAGGGGGCACGACCGGGATTTCGGTATACCGCGGGGGGCACCTGGAATATTTTGGGGTCATTCCTTTGGGAGGGGAGTCCATTACTTCAGACCTGTCCGTGGGGTTGGGGGTGGTGCCAACCCAAGCCGAACGGCTCAAGCTGGAGCATGCCGCAGTGGGTTCGGAGCGGGAAGGGACGCTCGAGGTGCGGGCGGTGAGCGGCCAGTCCGTGAAGCTTATCCCGATCAAGGAGCTGCAGGACATTGTGGCGGCCCGGGTGGACGAGTGGACCGATTATGTCGAGCAGCACCTGCAGCGCATTGAATGGACCAAGGGACCGTCCGCAGGAGTGGTGATGACCGGGGGAGGAGCCCTCCTCAAAGGGCTGGGGTCCCACCTGGAAGAGCGCTGGGGCTGGCCGGTGCGGCTGGGAACACCTTTCGGGCTGGGGGGGCTGTCAGATCTCTCCCGCAGCCCCGGCTACGCAACGGTCGTAGGGGTGGCGAAGGCCGGTGCCCAACAGGCGCAGACGCGGGAACCGGAGTCAGGATGGCGGCGGGCAGTGCAATTTTGGGTGAATTTGTGGAAATAACTGAGCGGATGCGTCAGACAGGGAGGATTTTGCATGCTGGAATTTGATCAGTCGGATGAAAACTTTGCGGTCATAAAAGTCATAGGGGTGGGCGGCGGCGGCACCAATGCCGTAAACCGCATGATCCAGGCTGGACTCAAAGGCGTGGAATTTATTGCTATCAATACGGACGCCCAGGCACTGGCGCTGTCGATGGCCGCGACACGCCTGCAAATCGGGACCAAGCTGACCAAGGGGCTGGGAGCGGGAGCCAATCCCGATATTGGCTCCAAGGCCGCAGAAGAGAGCCGCGAGCTGATTGCGGACGCCCTCAAAGGGGCGGACATGGTGTTTATCACCGCGGGAATGGGGGGCGGCACCGGGACCGGCGCCGCGCCCATTGTGGCCGAGGTGGCCAAGGAAGTGGGCGCGCTGGCGGTGGGAGTGGTCACCAAACCCTTTACCTTCGAGGGACGCCGCCGCCAGAATTTCGCGGAAAAAGGGGCGGCGACCCTGAAAGCCAAAGTCGATACCCTCATCACGATTCCCAATGACCGCCTCTTGCAGGTGGTGGAGAAGAGGACATCGATCATGGAGGCGTTCCGGATCGCTGATGATGTGCTGCGCCAAGGCGTCCAGGGCATTTCCGACCTCATTGCCGTGCCGGGCCTGATCAATCTGGACTTTGCCGACGTCAAGACCATCATGTCGGAAATGGGGTCCGCGCTGATGGGAGTGGGGGTCAGCCAGGGAGAGAACCGGGCGGCCGCGGCCGCCAAGGCCGCTATCTCCAGTCCCTTGCTGGAGACCAGCATCGACGGCGCCCGCGGGGTGCTGCTGAACATTACGGGCGGCAGCGACCTAGCTTTGTTTGAGGTCAACGAAGCTGCGGAGATTGTCATCCAGGCGGCCGACCCCGAGGCTAATATCATTTTTGGCGCCGTGATTGATGAGAACCTGAAAGATGAAGTGCGGGTTACGGTGATTGCGACAGGCTTCTCCGGTGACCGCATGGTTCCCCGTCCGGAAACTGACATGCGGGAGCGCGAGGAAGTGGAAATCAAACCCTTCGCCAACAATGACGATCTCGATATCCCCGCCTTTTTGCGCCGCCGCAACTAATTTTCTGTGGCTGTCCCGCCTCCTTCGTGGGGCGGTTTTTTTGTCGTCAACTTTATCTCCCGTCCCAAGTGAACTGACACTCTTTGCGGCGCCATCTTTTTAGAATAGCAAGTGTCAGACATACCCGAACCGCTGGCAGCATATCCATGGGATAGATTGACGTGGGGACTGAAAGGGGATGAGCCTATGGTCGGTGCGGTTGGCACACTGGCGGTGAGCTATGCGATGGACTGGTCTCTGCTGCGGCTGACCATAGTGCTGCTGGACAGAAAACCCAAAGGGTGGCGCATCGGGCTCGGAGCGGTGGTGGGCACCCTGCCTACCCTATGGGTATTGCTGCAGAAAAATCTTTATGCCGTCCCGTGGGAACTTCTCCTCCTGTGGCCGCTGGCCATCGTGCTGATTGCGGCAGGCAGGCTGCCATGGCGCCTGTGGCCCCGGGCTTACCTGATTTTCACGGGGTGCACGGTGCTGGCCGGAGGGGTGGCGCTTGTCATGCTGACATGGCTGGGGCGCTGGATTCCGGGAATTCCTTCCTGGCTGCTGCTCGGAATCAGTGTCCCTCCAGTACTCTGGGGGTTCGGCAAGATTGTGCCCCGGCCGCGCATCCGCCAGTATCTGGGCCAGGCGCAAAAAGGTTTGCTCACTCTGACCCTGAACAGCCGGACCCTGACCGTACCCTGCCTGTGGGACTCGGGCAACCGCATGCGGGACCCCGTCTTGCGCCGCCCCGTCATCGTGATGGAAGTGGGCCAAGCCATCGAATGGCTGCCGGATGACGTGCTGGCGTGGGTCGCCTCTTTTCATGCGGGCCACCCGGGGCCCGTTCCCGCCCCCTGGCAGGGACGGCTGGGAAGCGTCGTGTACCAGTCCATCGGAGGGTCGGGGGTGCTCCCGGTGACGGCTCTGGACGAGGCCCGGGGGCAATTTCAGGGGCGGTGGCATGCATTGGCGCCTGTGGCTCTGGCCTTCACCAACCAGACAGTGTCCGCCGATCACTCCTACCGGGCTCTCATTTCTCCAGACTGCATTCTTACACTAAATCAAGAAGGGGTGGGTGCATGATCGCACAGTGGCAGCCAAAGCCGAAGACGTCCTGGCTTTACCGGCTCAGGGCCCAGATTATGATGCTGCTGGGCATGGAAGAGGACAATGCGGAAATTCATTACGTCGGGTCCAGCGAAGCGCTGCCCCCGCCTCTGACGGGCGACGAGGAAGCAAATCTGCTGCATATGCTCGGATCAGGAGAAGACAGTGTGCGGTCCGTCCTGATTGAGCGCAATCTGCGTCTGGTCGTCTATATCGCCCGGAAATTCGAGAACACGGGCATCGGCATTGAGGACCTGGTGTCCATTGGCGCTATCGGACTCATCAAGGCTGTGAATACATTTGATGTGGAGAAAAAAATCAAGCTCGCCACCTATGCCTCCAAATGCATAGAAAACGAAATTCTGATGTACCTGCGCCGGAATTCGCGCACGCGTTCCGAAGTGTCTTTCGATGAACCGCTGAATGTGGACTGGGACGGCAACGAACTCTTGCTCTCGGATGTGCTGGGCACGGAAAACGACATTATTTATAAACGGCTCGAAGACGAGGTCGACCGGACGATGCTGAGACGGGCGCTGAGCAAGCTCAATGCCCGGGAGAGGCGGATCATGGAGCTCCGCTTCGGGCTGATGGACGGGTATGAGAGAACCCAGAAAGAGGTGGCGGATTCTCTGGGAATCAGCCAGTCCTACATCTCGCGGCTGGAAAAACGCATTATCAAGCGGCTGCGCAAGGAGTTTCACCGCATGGAATAAGCTTCTCCCGACTCGGACGCCCCGGAAGCCAATTTTTGGCAAATTCCGGGGCTTTTTGTATATCCTCACTCCGGTTTGGTGATACTGCCAAATGAAGCGATAAGGATGAAGCTCCGGGGAGGGATCAGGGTCGTGCCATTGAATAAAGTTGAAATCCCTGGTGTCAATACGGCGAAACTGCCGGTGTTGGGCAATGTCAAGATGCGGGAATTGTTCCAGGTCATGCAGGCCGGTGACGAATCGGCGCGCGACGAGCTGATTAACGGCAATCTGCGGCTGGTGCTGAGTGTTATCCAGCGCTTCCAGAACCGGGGAGAGCACAGCGACGACCTGTTTCAGGTGGGCTGCATTGGGCTGATGAAGGCGATCGACAATTTTGACTTGGGTCAGAACGTCAAATTCTCGACCTATGCGGTGCCGATGATTATCGGCGAGATCCGGCGCTATCTGCGTGACAACAACCCCATCCGGGTCAGCCGCTCGCTGCGCGATATTGCCTACAAAGCTCTGCAGGTGCGTGACGGGCTGGTGCACCGCTACTCGAAGGAACCCACCATCAGCGAGATTGCCGAAGAGCTCAGCGTCCCCCGGGAAGAGGTGCTGTATGCTCTGGATGCGATTCAAGAACCGGTCTCTCTCTTCGAGCCCATCTACCACGACGGCGGCGACCCGATCTTTGTCATGGATCAGATCAGCGACGAGAAGAACCATGACCGCAACTGGCTGGAGAGCCTGGCTATCAAGGAAGCCATGCGGCGGCTGAACGACCGCGAGAAGCTGATCCTGACAATGCGGTTCTTTGACGGCAAAACCCAGATGGAGGTGGCGGATGAGATCGGGATCAGCCAGGCCCAGGTCTCCCGTCTGGAAAAAGCCGCGCTGACGCACATGAGGAAATACATCTGATGTGGCTGAAGCACATAGCACTGAGCGTGCTGGCGATAAGTTTTCTCTGGAGCATCGCCCCGGTCAGCCCCCAGAGCACAGGCCCCATTTCCCGGCCCGCGGCCGCGTCCCAGGTTATCACCCCGCCCCCGGTGATCCGCTTTCGCGTGATTGCCAATTCCGATAACCCGGTGGACCAGGCGGTCAAGTTGGATGTGCGCGACAGTGTCCTGGCACTTTTAGACCCTCTCTTGAGCCATGTCAAAAACAAACCCCAGGCGCAGGCGATTTTGGAGAAACACCTCCAGGCGATAACGGAAGCCGCCAATAAGGTGCTGGCGGCCCACCATGCGCTGTACCGAGCCCATGTGCGCCTCACCACAACGGAATTTCCCACGAAAGCCTACGGTAGCTGGGTGCTGCCCGCCGGACGCTACCAGGCGCTGTTAGTCGTGTTGGGACGCGGGGCCGGACACAACTGGTGGTGTGTGCTGTTTCCCTCTCTGTGTTTCATCGACATGAGCAATGCGGTGGCGGTGCCGGCTTCTGATGCGGTGCGGGCATCGGCGGCCGTGTCCAAGGCGCCAGCCCCTGCACAGACTCCTATTGCCGCCCCTGTCAGCGTGCCAGCCATTCCCGTGCGCCTGCCTCCGTCTGTCCCCCACCGTGCCCACGGGCAGATTCGGGTGAGCTGGCAGCTTCCCCATATTGTCAATCATCTCCTCGCCTGGATTTAAGAGGAATCCACCAATCCGTCTAGGTGCCCCTGGCGCCACATAGGGTATATGGGGGGATGCCCTGTGGTGAAGACCTCCGCATTGCGGACCAAGGATGTTATTAATGTCGTCGATGGCCGGCGCATGGGCTTTGTCGGGGATTTGGAACTGGACCTGGAAGGTGGCCGGCTGAAAGCCGTGGTGATTACGGGAGCGAGTCACTTGCTGGGCCTGTTTGGCCGGGAGCGCGACACGGTCATTCCCTGGGACCAGATCCGGAAAATAGGGGAAGACGTGATATTGGTCGAGATTGACCAGTATCATGCGGCATCTGATGCCTAAAGCGCCTCGCAAGAGGCGCTTTTCTTTTGAGAACTTGGAACCGCCGTTGTATATGACCTTTTATTTTCTTGCGCGCAGCAGGCAGGTGAGACTGATCGTGAATTTTTGACTTTTATTGGGACGTCGTTGGCCTTCGCACGACTCAGCCACAGTTTTGGGACTGCTCATGGGGGCGATGAGTCTGCCGCAGATTCTGTTCTCGGTCATTGGCGGAGCGCTGATCGACCGCATGGATCCAAAACGGTTCATGATGACGTCCGACACGCGGGGATGGGTTATGTTGATGTCCAATCTTCCACGCGCAATCCCTCGACCCGTGCAAACTCTCGTGTGTTATTGGTGATCAGCGGAACATCCAAGGATAAGGCGTGCGCCGCGATCAGCGTGTCGAGGGGCCCGAAGGGGCGTCCTTGTTTCTCCAAGTCCGCACGTATCTCGCCATAGACTACCGTGGTGTCCATAGAAAGATTCGCGATGTCCAGAGGCAACAAGAACGCCTCAAGGGCCGCCTGATTTCGCGCCGTCTGTTGACTCTTCGCCACGCCATACCGCAACTCAGCCACGGTGACCACAGAGACCCCGATCTCGGCCGTGCGAAATCCGCGCATCCGGTTCAGCAAGGTGTCTGAGCGGGTTTTGATGAGATAGATGCAGATGTTGGTATCCAACATGTACCGCATTAATGCAGGTCCTCACGCGGTTGCTGCTCAGGTGGCTGGTGACGTTCAGACATATAGTCGTCCGAGAATAAATCCAACGCCCTAGCCAGTGAATCCCACGCATCCGCTGTGGGCAACAATACGACTGCGGTGCCGACACGCTTCACAAACACTTCCGTGCCCCCAAACCGGAATTGCTTGGGTAGGCGTACCGCCTGACTCCGTCCGGACTGGAAAATCTTCGCTCGCTCCACGAAACCACCCCCCGAAACAAGATTATGATATATACCGAGTATATATTCCCAGGCCTAGAAATGCAATTCTGTCCAGACACCACCCGTTGGATGGCACCCCATAAGCTCGATCGCCGTTGCGGCTATCGCCCCCAATGATCACTGATTAGCGTGGTGAAGTTTCAACGTGGTACCAGATGTAACCCAGAAAAGAATGGTATCGCTCACTAACTTTGACCGTGCTAACAGATAACAATTTGAAGGTGAGCTGATTGCGGATAGCCAGACAGAAGGGATTTTCGGGTCTCCGATATATTCATAAAAGCGTTTGGGCTGATGTGGATAGAGCCGTTTGTGATCCCCGGTTTTAGGAACCTTGGGTTAAAATAATCCACAAAGAGAAGACCCGTCGATTAATGGTATGGTGCAGACACTACTTTCCCCTGTCGGGAGGCGCATAGCCCGGCATTTTGACCACCAGAGGTTCGGGCACATAGCCGCCCACCGCCTCAAAAAACCAATAAAACGCGGACACGTGATTTTTCGCCTCACTCTTGCCCTTGCACGGCAACCGCCCACTTATCCCTATTACTGGGTCCATGGCGCAAGGAATTTGCAGCGCCATCCAATCTGCAGCTCCTGTTTAATTTGCACCACGCCGTGGGGATCCCATCGCGCCATTTCTTGCGATATGACTAAGAGGTGAAAGTCGGTAGATGCCGGCCCGGTTCATTTGGTGTCTGCATGGGAGACCAATGCCTGCGTCCCCCACTTGCCAGTCCCGCAGTATTCACTGCTGGTGTGAACTGCTGATACAGCATTCACTGCGTTATAATCGTAATAACAGGAGGGGCGCGATGACGCTGGAAGTGCGGAAGGTTTTCAAGGTGGGCAACAGTTTCGCGGTTTCGATTCCTTCCGAGTGGGTGCGCCAGATGCGGCTCGAAGACCAACTTGTGCAGGTTCTCCGAAATGACCAAGGAGAAATCGTCGTTAAGCCGCTATATGAGGTGACCGCCGACATCACACCGGACTTCGTTCAGGCGGTGGACAATTTTGTGACGGAATACGAGGACGTGTTGCGGCGGTTAGCTGATCGATGAGGTACTTGACCGTTCAGGAAGTCTTGTTCGTTCACTTTCAGGTGGTTGAACGATTCGGCGGTTTGCAGGGCGTCTTGAACCTAGAAGGCCTGGATGGAGTCCGCAGTGGCACGTCCCCAGGCTACTATGGGCGGCGATGAGCTCTATGTTTCGACGCCGACATGGCCTTGTGGGACGCCCCGACAGACGCCGATAATTTTATTGTAGAGGTGGCGGAGAAACATTTGTCCCTGCCGGTGATTGTGGAATGGCATGAACTCTCCCGCCGCCTAACCCATACGGGTTGAGGCAGGGGTTTCTGGGATCACTCCCGGAAGTTCCTGGTTCTACGACCGCTGCGCCGAGCCGTTAGGCTGCGTGCGTCTTATGCTGGATCTCCCCAGGCGTCGATTCGGACCGTTCCGGCCCCTATGCCCTTATAGTAGAACAAAAATTTAGGGCTGTCTAGCCCTGCGGGCTGGCCCGCTTGACCCCCTCTTGGCTATCGCCTAAGAAGGGGAATGCGCGGGCGTTATGTTCAATTGCACAGTAATGCGTTGGGCGGCTGACACTCTCAAGCATTTTACCGGTCGGCTAACCAGGCAACCCGCTTCATCAGGGACCATGGTCGTTCAGAAGACTATGGCATCTGTTTGATGAGCGCTCTACTCATGCGCAATCGTCCGTATGGGGCGGTGGGGGAGCCTATTGAGGTGGCATTTGTCAGGACGACCACAAACCGGGGCCTCGCTGGAGAGGTCGGCAGCTGGCGATCTCGCCTCCCACAGCCCATCTTGGTGTTGCCGTCGAGCCGTCGCCTCGACCACTTGCCGCCGCAACTGACGCTATTGGAAGGCTAGAGACACCTGCAACACGCGCTCCGAGAGCTGCAGCACGCGATTGGCCCACAGCTGCGCAATAGATTGAACGAGCGCCAGGAGAATCATCGGCAATCCCTGGCGCCACCGCGTCTGGAACGCTGCAGGATCCGGCTGTTCTGGCCGAGTTGCCGCCGGAACCGATCGACCGTCTCCTGCAATGTCGCCACTTGGGCGCGGAGGGCCTGATTCTGCTCCCCCAGCGCCTGGATCACGGCAAATACGCCATCGAGGCAGGCATCAAAGCGTTCACGGTCCAGGTTCTCCAAGATGGCGCTGTGGTCAGCGCCAATGTCGTGGGGTCCGGAGGGGGGAGCACCGTGTTCACCTCATCATCGATCTGGCCCTACTGTATCAAGCTACGTTGGCACAGCGAAAAAGAGAATTGCTCCAAATTCTTCCTCAAAAGGCATGGGGGTACCTAAATAGTTGCCCACCATTTATGGGGAATTATGGCGGTATCCCAGTAGCCGCGACGGCGTATGATATGATTTAATCGCTATTTTTTCTGCCCGTGGCGCGGGTTGCTTGTCAGCGCAACGGAAGTTCACGTTCTCCGTAAAGAGGCAGTATCAGCCGGAGACCGATGTGCAACATTCCGCATCTGAGACAGTGCAATAGACAAGGAGGCGAGTAAATTGGCTAAGCTGGAGAAGGATGTTTTGGTTACCCAGTTCACTCACGGGCTGATTGGACCGGAAACGGGATTTTTCGCCCGACTAGAAAGCGGAGGCCGCATCCGCGCGATTACGCCGCCCGGATGTTGGGGACCCATGATTACCCCGGACTTTCGTGGAGGCCACGAAGTGACCCAGCCGGTGTATATTGACGGGGCCAGAATTGGTGATGCTGTCGCCATTTATATCGAGACCGTCAACGTCGTGTCTCGGGCGTCCAGTTCCGGTACGATGCAGACCAATGCCTCTGCCTTCATCGAGGATCCGTTTGTAGCCAAAAAATGTCCTCACTGTGGAACGCTTTGGCCTCAGAGTGAACTGCGGGGGATAGGGGAAGGCAGTATCCGGTGCCGCCACTGTGGCAGCGAGGCTAGTCCCTTTCATTTTGGGCAAGGGTACACGGTGGCGTTTGATAAAGACCACCACTTATCCATGGCGGTCGGCCAAGACCGTGCCGAAGACTATGCGCATGATGCACGGGCCATGGCAGAATTGCCTGAGAGCAGCCAGCAATACTCTATTTTGGTCTATGCCGCGCACGCATTGGCAGGACTGCCGGTGCGAGTCGAACCCTGCATCGGGAATATTGGCACGATCCCTTCCAGGACCTTGCCGGACTCCCATAATGCCGGAGATTTCGGCTCTTTCCTTATTGGAACCCACCATGAGTGGAGGGTGACGGAAGAGGAATTAGACGCGGCGCGGACCGATGCCCATCTGGACTGCCGCGATGTACGCCCAGGCGCCGTCTTGATTGCGCCCGTAAAAGTGGACGGGGCCGGGGTGTACATGGGCGACGCACACTCCATCATGGGCCGCGGAGAAATTGCCGGGCACAGCATCGACATTACGGCAGATATTGCAGTGAGAGTTGAAGTGATCAAGGGACTGGACATTGACGGCCCGTTGCTCTTGCCCAATGCTGAAGATCTTCCCCGCATGGTTCGGCCATTTTCTCCAGAAGAACGCAAGCAGTTCGCTGAACTGAGCCAAGACCTGGGAGTGGTGCCCGAACTGGATATGCTGCCCGTCCAATTCATCGGAACGGGCAAGGATCTCAACACGGCCACCAACAATGCGGTAACGCGGGCCGCACGGTTTATGAACATGAGTGAGGATGAAATCTTGAACCGGGGCACCGTCAGTGGGGAAGTGCAGATTTCGCGGCTTCCCGGCGTGGTCCAACTGAGTCTCCAAGTGCCCCGCCGGATTCTGGAATCAAAAGGTCTGTGGAATCTCGTTTCGGAACACTATAACGCATGAGCGGGCGGCGGCCAAGCCGCCAATTCTCTCAAGGCCTCTTCACGGAAAGAGCTGCCCCGTGAAGAGGCATTTTTTGTGGGATTTTACATTATTTTGGTAATAATCGTTGGTGATCCCACGATTCTTCTGCCCCCAAGCCGCCGGCATATAGCCAGCGGATATCGCTTCGTGTCCGGCAGGCGTGCCTTTCTCGGCGGGCCGGCACGTCCCTAACGGTCCGGTGTCGGTTGCCAGCCGTGCTGAATTTTGAACGCGTCATGCAAGGCGCTGATCTTCCGCCTAAAGTGTTTGAGGGTGCAGAGGGCAGGAGAAGAGCGCAGCGTCTCCCGGGTGCATGAACCGCCCAGTCCGCGGACAGGATAAGGGCGAACCATACACTCAAGGAGGTAACCATGCCCAAACTGACTTCTTCAGAATTCCAGCAGATTCATGAGATCGCCACCGCTGATGCGACCCTGATCGCTAAGGCCACGGGTTTTTTGTCTTTCGTCCAGGATTCCGATCTAAAATCCATGGTGGAGAACGAGCGCCGCAAGGCAGAAACGCATTACAACGAGCTGATTGACATCGCCAATGGCGAGTCTCTCAATCAGAAATTTGAGCAACTTGACGGGGGACTCAAAGGCCGCCCGCGGACATCTGCCTCTCAGTCGCCCTCACCAGTCCAACCGAAAGTGGGGCAGGGCTTTTCGGACCGCGTGATTGCCGCAGATCTTCTGGACTATTCCAAGAGCATGACGGTGCGCACGATCTGGGCTGCCACAGAAATTTCTCACGTTGGCATCCGCCGCGCCCTGTCGGAGATGGCTCGGTACCACCTCGATGCGGCTTATGAGTTTTACCGCTTTATGGAAATGAAGGGATGGTACGTCCCTCTTGGGGCGACGGACAATGCTGAGCAGTGGTTCAGACAGAATCACGAGCAACTGATCGCATCCACGCACGGGTCTGCCCATACAGACGGCGACTGGACCGGCGCAAATGCCGTATTACCCTCCTGAACCATAAAGAAACAGCGGAATCCCGCAGGGGACTCCGCTGTTTCTTTATGGTTGAAAGTTTTTGACCGGCCCTGCAACGCCCGGAAGGCGATCGGTATCAAGACAAAGGACTATGAAAACTTATCATGGGGCGCTGCCATTTATGGCGGTCAACTCATCTTGGCCTTGCGCATCCTCCTTTGAGGTTTCGGTCCATCCTCAAGACAATTTTAATGCCGGCGCGGTCCTCGTCGTATCGTGACAAGGGCGGTTATGATTTCCTCTAAAGCCCAAAAGCAATTGATGCTTCCGGGTCGATTGATTGAGGCGGTACGGCCCATTCTGTAGATTTGTTTAAAGCAGTCAGCTTAGGTCAGTTGCCTAAGTTGACTGCTATTAGCGGAAGTTTACTAGCGGGAGGATGTGGTCAATCGTCTAGAGAAACAAAGATGTTCTTTGTTTCCGTGTAGTGATCGAAGGCTTCCATACCTAGTTCGCGTCCTAGGCCACTTTGCTTAAAGCCGCCGAATGGAGCCTCCAGGTGGACGCTTTTAATGCTGTTGACGCTCATGACGCCAGTACGCACAGCCGCCGCGACTCTAAGAGCTTGGCCAACAGAGTTCGAGAATATGGAGCCAGCCAGACCATAGGGCGTGTCATTGGCCAGTCTGATGGCCTCCTCTTCCGTATCAAAGGCCTGGATGGAACTGACAGGGCCAAAAATTTCCTCGCGGACAATCGCCATTTGTGAATTGACGTTGGTAAACACCACGGGAGCGAGGTAGTAGCCTTGTTCCGGCACATTCCGGTCTTCGGGCTCCATAGCCAGTGTGCCCCCCTCTTCAAGGCCTAGGTCAATGTAATGCGAAACGCGGTTGCGATGCGCCTGGGATACAAGAGGACCGACTGCCGTGTGAGGATCAAATGGGTTTCCGACGCTTAATGATTTCACGTTGCGTACAAAAGCTTCGGTGAACGGTTCAAGAATTTTGCGTTCAACAAGGACCCGGCTCCGGGCGCAACAGTCCTGGCCAGCGTTGCCGTATGCGGACTGCACAGCAAGCTTGGCGAAACGCTCAATATCTATGCCGCTAAAAGCAATCGTAGGAGATTTGCCTCCCAGTTCAAGTGACACACGCTTTATTCCGGGCGCTGCGAGTTGCAGGATGCGAGTCCCTGTGGTGGTCTCGCCTGTAAATGCAATCTTGTCAACCCTGGGATCGGATACGAGTGCTTCCCCAACTTCACTGCCGGGGCCGGGAGTAACGTTAAATATTCCATCAGGAATTCCCGCTTCGGCTGTCAACTCGCCGAGTGCCAAAGCTGTGAGGGGAGTGTAGCTTGCTGGTTTCACAATGACACTGTTGCCAGCCGCCAAGGCTGGAGCGACTTTCCATGCCGTAATTAAAAACGGAAAGTTCCATGGAACGATTAGGGCGACCACCCCTACAGGAACGCGAAGAGTGTAATCCAAGCCCTTGGCGGAAACAGGAATCGTGTGGCCGAAAATCTTATTCGCTGCGCCAGCATAATATTCAAAGCAATCCGCTGCTGTGTGTACTTCATCAAGAGAATCTTGAAACGTTTTGCCGCCTTGCCGCGTTTCCCATTGAGCCAGAACATCTGCGTTGTCGTGGATTAAAGTGGCTAGACGGTACAAAACTTTTCCGCGAGCCGTCGCGGAAATTCCACTCCACTGCTGACTATCGAATTGGCGTTTTGCGATGCTGACTGCCTGGTCCACATCTTCTGAGGAAAGTTTGGATACCTCAGCTAAGCGCAATCCGGTGGCTGGTTCGTCAACGCTGAATTTTTGCCCGCTGATACTGTCGGTCCACCGTCCATTTATCCAAGCCTGCCACACAGAACGTTCGCTGGAAACCATCGGACCAATCACCCCTCTTTGTATAATGAAAGCCATCAAGCAAGGGCGTCGACTCCTGTTATGGAGCCTCCGCAATTAATCATAGTCTATTGAGTCAGACCGGGAGCGCGTGCCATAATGGGTTCTTTCATCACGGTCGCGGGGATCCACTGTCCCATCACTTCGACACTAACGCGCTCACCCACCTTGATATGCAGCGGCAGATAAGCATACGCTAAACTTTTCTGAAGAGAATAACCATAGCCGCCGCTTCTAACGCGCCCTATGACATCTCCTTGAAACTGAACGGGTTCGCCTTCTTCAGCGACAGACTGGGGGTCATCCAAAACCAAACATCTCAGCCGCTGCTGTAATCCCTCACTACGCTGGGCTAATAAGGCGTCGCGGCCGATAAACCCGCCCGGTTTGTCCATTTTTACACAAAACCCGAGGCCCGCCTCCAGTGGCGTCGTTTCCGGAGTAACATCGGAGCCCCATACACGGAATCCCTTTTCCAGCCGGAGTGAATCGATCGCGCGGTACCCGCCGGCTATGAGTCCGAATGGCTGCCCCGCGTTGTAGAGCACGTTCCACAGAGCCAAGCCGAATTCCATGGGACAATACAATTCCCAACCCAACTCGCCAACAAATGTCACGCGTGCAGCCAAACAGGGGATGTCGCCAACAAAGAGCTCTTGTGCCGTCATGTAAGGAAACTGGTCACCCGCGAGACTTTTAGAGGCTAAAGGCTGCAGCACATCGCGGGACAGCGGGCCCCATAATGCAATACAGGCGAGCTGTGAGGTCACGTCTTGGATGTAGATCTGTTTTTCTGGATCTAAGTGCTTCTTAATCCAGCCCATATCATGGTAGCCAAAAGCGGTGCCTGTGATCAGGCGAAATCTATCCTGAGCCAGACGTGTGATCGTCAAGTCGCATTCAATGCCCCCGCGCGAGTTCAGCAACTGGGTGTAAACGATCGTGCCCGGTGGCTGGTCGATGTCATTATCACAGAGGTGCTGTAAAAAAGCCAACGCATCGGACCCTCCGATTTCTAATTTGCTAAACGACGTTTCGTCAAACAAACCGACCCGCTCACGCGTGGCCAGATGTTCCACTCCAATGGCAGAGGACCAGACTTGCCCCGCCCATCCGTGGGGACGGTCTATATCGCCGGAGTTTATTTCATTAGACCGGAACCAATTCACGCGTTCCCAGTTCGCCTTTTCTCCAAATTCTGCCTGTAAGGCCACGAGAGCAGGGTAGGCAGGGGATAGGCGCAGGGGACGCGCGCTTAAGTATTCTTCATGAGGATAACGGATATCGTAGTAGGTCTGGTAAATTTCCTTCGTCCGTTCAAGGGCCAGCTGTCTGCCACGGTATTGGGGTCCAAATCGGCGGATATCCATCTTCCACAAATCCAGAGACGGTTCACCCTCTACAATCCATTCAGCCATCATCCGGCCGACACCGCCAGCTCCCGCAATGCCGTGAGCGCAAAAGCCCGCGGCTACAAAAAATCCTGAAACGTCGGACTCCCCTAGGATGAACTCTCCATCGGGCGTGAACGCTTCCGGGCCATTAATGAAGGTCTGAATTCCAGCGCTTTCCATTATCGGCACCCGTTTGATGGCCCCTTCCATTATCGGCAGGAAACGGTCCATATCAGGAGATAGAAGTTGCCCATTGAATGTGGCCGGGATGCCGGACAGGCCCCACGGCTCAGGGGTGCGCTCGTAGCCTCCCATCACGAGGCCTTGACCCCAGCGGCGAAAATACACCAAGTTGTCCGGGTCCCGCATCGTTGGAAGACGCTCCATCATCTCACTAGGCGCATTCAGCGCTTCTGTTATAATATATTGGTGTTGCATGGGGATGAGGGGGACGGTAACGTTAGCGAGGTTGCCGATATCGTTGGCGTACATTCCTCCGGCGTCAACGACAATCTCTGTGGCAATCGTGCCTTTGTCCGTGATGACGCGTTTGACGCGCCCTCGCTCAGTGTCGATGCCAGTGACCCGCGTGAAGGTTTCAATGTCAGCCCCGCCCTGACGCGCACCCCTAGCCAGCGCTTGGGTCAGGCTGCTAGGATCCAGATACCCATCGGTGGGCAGGTAAGCAGCCCCGAACACGCCTTGCGCGTCCATCAGTGGGAAAAGTTCTTTGGCTTCGGCTGGGCTGATTAACTCCATAGGCAGGCCAAAAGACTTGGCCCAGCCGGCTTGGCGCTCCAGTTCTTCATAACGTTCCCGTGTTGATGCCAGCCGCAAACTACCGATTTCGCTCCACCCAATATCGACACCCGTTTCTTGTTTCAAGCGGCGGTAGAGTTGCGCGCTGTACATCAGCATTTTGGTCAATGAAACAGAGGAGCGCAACTGTCCCACTAATCCAGCCGAATGAAAGGTGGACCCACTGGTGAGTTCGTTACGGTCCAGCAAGATAATATCATGCCAACCCAGACGGGTTAGATGATAAGCGATACTCGTTCCGGCGACTCCACCACCAATAATGACGACCTGTGCTTGTGATTTCATTCTTCACCCTTCTTTGAATGGATAGTAGTGAAATGGGGAAAATGTTGTCAGCGCCATTGGGCTATAACCTTCAAATTCATATCCAATTCGGATGCTTCGATCGCTTTTTCAACCCGCTTGAGATGCAGTTCGGCATAGGCAAGAAAATCTACCGAAAGAGGAGACAGGCAGTGCTGGACCAGCCCCCAAAAGGCTTCCCTGATATCGGACATTATCCGCATCAGGCGAACACAGGCCAAATGGTACTCAACATTCCGGTAAGAAAAATAGCGTTCGACCAAATATCGTTCCAAAGTCACGGGAAGTTCTTGATTCGCACAAAAATTTCCTAAATCAAAATAGAGGCTGCCTCTGCCCGCGTACTCCCAATCGACCAACCACAGGCGGTGGGTTTGATGGTCAGCCAGGAAATTCGCTGCTAGCAAGTCGTTGTGACACAGAGTCGTGGGCTCGTCGGGAATATAATCCTCAATGACACTAGCGAGAGATAAAATGTCTCCAATATTCTCGGGAAGGTTGGCCGGGTGGTCCCGGATGATATTCCAGTAATTGCCAACAACGGCGAAGACAGAGAACGGCTTGATGGACAGCTTCGATTGATGCACTCGGTAGAGGAGGTCAATAAATTCATCGAGGCGTTGTGTTGAATGGAAGTCTTGCGACAGCAGAGAACGGCCGGCAATATAATGGGTAATCAATATCCTCTGAAAGGGAAAATACGCATGCACCTGGGGACCTACGCCTATTTTGGCGGCTTCATAGGCGGCAGCATATTCATCATTGCGGTCAATGCCCAATCTTTGACTGTTGCGGTCACTCAACCTCACAAAAAAGGCCTGGTCACCGGCTTGAACGCAAAAATTTTCGTTTGTCATGCCTCCCGATACATGTTTTGTAGATAAGGATAACTCTTTCCACTCAGGGATTGACGTCCGCAACACAGTTTCCAGGGTTTGCGGTGTATGCCTAGTCACAAGAACACCCCCATTCCTTGTGCGTTTATTGCCAAACAAGATTTACCGTCCATTGGTCTACTGTAGACCACCAAACCAAACGCGAAAATAGACCGTTTTCTCTATTTTTAACCAATTGTAGTCCTTAAAGCCTACGCGTTCAGGCTTTGGACAAGGGTCTACGCGAATCAGGGGGGCGATTTTTTACGGCAAACAGGGCCACTTGCGTGCGGTCACGCAACTGAAGCTTATCAAAAATATGGCAAATATGGTTTTTGACGGTACCGTCCGCTATATGGAGACTTTCAGCGATCTTCTTATTGCTATAGCCCCGTGCCAGGCAATCTAGGATATCCCACTCGCGGTTTGTCAACCCGTAGCTGTGGGAGTCTTCGCGCTTGAGATGATTCTCCGCTGGCTGCGCGACTTTGTCCAGGGAGGGGGAGGTGGACCGTGTTAGGCGGCCGAACTGTTTTAAAATCTTCGCAGCAACATGGGGAGCGACCATCGCCCCCCCACGGGCTACCGTTCTCACGGAATTAATCAAGTCTTCTGCCGACACATCCTTCATCAAATAGCCGATGGCCCCCGCAGAGACCCCCTCAAACACGTAATTATCATCATCGAATATGGTGAGAATGATAATGCGACTGGATGGAATTTCGCGCACGATCTCCCGCGTGCTCTGGACGCCGTCCATTACCGGCATGTTGAGGTCCATCAAAATAATGTCGGGTTGGAGATTCCGCGCATAATTTATCGCCTCACGGCCGTTCGACGCCATGGCCACCACCGAAATGTCAGGCTCCATATCTAAAATCGTTTGAATGCCGTGACACACTAACGTTTGATCGTCAACAATCATGACACGTATGATCTCCATGGTATTGCCCCTCCATTAGTCTGCGTCAACTTCCAGCGAAGCGTGCGTTGCCGATAGGTACTATTAAGAAGATCGTGAAACCGTGATGAATGCGGCTCCGGAACCTTATAGTTCCCCCGGCCTGCTCAGTTCGCCTTCTCATGGTGTCGAGGCCAAAATTTTCTTGAACCTGCGTTACGCCCAAGCCATCATCATGCACACGGACCGCCATCCAGTGACTGCATTGCCGGATATGCACCAGGATATTGTTGGCACCGCCGTGGCGGTAGGCGTTTGTCAGGGCTTCCTGTACGGAACGGTAAACCGTTATCTCGACCTGGTCCGCCAAAACAAATTCTTGCAGATTTGTTAAAAACTCCACGTCAACCCCCGTCACAGCAGAGAAATCATCAATCAGCCGTTCGAGGGCCAGGATAATTTGCCCGGGAATCAACAGGGGTGGTCTCAGAGCTTTTACCGCATGACGCATTTCGGTTGTGGCCAATTTAGCCAACTGAAGGGCGTTATGAAGATGATCGGCGGAGAGCGGGGGATCCTGAGCTAAGGAACGGCTAGCTGCTTCCAGTTGCAAAACGAGCCCAATCATATTGTGTCCGAGCGAATCATGGATTTCTCTGGCGATTCGCGCCCGTTCCCGAAGTGCGGCCGTTTCTTCGAGCTCGCGGGAATACTCCTGCAGCTTGTCGTAGGCGGCCGTCAATTGCTGATTTGAGCTGGTCAATTTTTGGGCCATTTTTTCCAAGGCATTCATTTCGTCCAGCTTGTTAACCACAATATATCCGGTAAGAGATAAAAGAATCCACAACCACAGTGTCGTGACGAAGGATTGCATAAATGCAGCCGTACTCAATGTGCTGGTCCACATAAAGTTGACTACGCGCATCATAAAAAGCATGAGCAGTATTCCACCTCCATAACGGAAGGGAATGGTCAAGCTAGTACTCATAATGAGAATAAGATACAAAATCCAATACCATCCAGAGTTGTCTACGCTCAGGCCAATAAAGAACACGACCAGTCCCTGCCCGATTTCCAGAGCAACCCACAACAACACGGAATCGTCTGCGGGTCGCCTGTCCTGGAAAGCAGCCAGTAAGGCCCAGAAGAGCAGCAATGCACTGGTTATGCGTGGCCAAGAAAGATTCGGCTGATCAAAATAACTCAAAAAAACACAAAAAACGCTACCATACCGAGCCACAGCCGCTAAGGTTATCAGACGTCCATTCATGGTCTGTGTTTTTTGAGCTGCCATAAACAATCTCCTTTAAACGTTTAAACGTCGAGGCCCACTTATTCGTAGTGGCAAACGGTTATTCTCGTTTTACTATTCTTGTCACCCTCACTTTCCAATTGATAATAGTTAATATTATGGCACGACGGTGATTTCTTATCATGGGCACGGTGCCCAATTAACTCCCGGGGACACTGCTCCGGCACAGGAAAATTTGCCTACTTAATCCTGCCCAGCTAAAGCCCCAGTCTCGTTGTCTCATTATACTGTAAACGCTACTTTTGTGCGAGAATATTCACGGTTGAAGAGAAACTCCTGAGCGGCAGAAAGTGGCTTGGCTGTATTGAATTCCCGGGAATCATGGGGTATGAATGATATCCAAAACCGTCACCGTGCACACTCTGCATATTGGGGATTCCGACCATTCCCAAGTGATTGACCGCTGTGCCAAGTGATGGTCCCGATGCCGGATAGATGAGCCGGTGACCCAGAGAATGGCCGGACCGAGGCACCGCGTCTCGCGAGGGCAGACAGGCGGTTAACCCCGCGAGATTGTGCACGTGACGGTGTTAGACAGCGATCATCCTCTCTCTAAGAAAACTGGTGTCTGGGGCATCATGCGCTGGCATTCCCTCTGGGAATCATTTGGGGCAAGTTCGAGAGTCCAGGCGTTGCCTTCTTTCGGTCAGGCAGTAATGAATGGGCCGCACGCCAAAGCGGGGCTGCGGCCGCGGGCAACTGGTGCACGCAGCATTGGTTACTTATCGGACGGTGCGCTGTTGAGGACGTGCAGTGACTTTCGCAACATGTAAATCACAAGGGCGAGGAGAATGAGGCCTGTCATCAGTGAAAAGGGGAGGGGGGTGGACACCCCATAATTTTGGTCGAAAAGAAGCATGCCAAGCATGAAGCCTCCAGTGGCCATACTGAGTCCCCCGACCCAAGTGATCCACGGAACTTCGAGGAATGTGCCATGGGGCACGGGTGCGGCTGCCCATTCGCGAGAGAGCCGGTAAGGCACAAGCATGGCCGCAATGCCCGCTGATACCACAAAAACGTACCCATTGGCGAAGACCACATCAAGGGTATATCTGATCCCGTAGGGATAAAGGTTGTATATCGCAATCCAGATTACGCCAGCAAAAAAGTAAGCGAGATGGGCGTTCGCCAGTGTGTTATAACGGGGATGTCTTTCGCCTATCCACCGCGGCAGGACGCGGTCATCAGCCATTTTGGCCAGAATCCGGGTGACCCCCGTGTAACTATTGGCATATATTTGAAAGCTGTTGGCAATGAACCCACATGATATGGCTATAGTCACCCAAGGATTGCGGGTGAGAGTCAGAGCGAGGAGACCGGGGAACGGGCGCAGGGGACTAATAGTTGGGGCGCGCATGTACAAATAGGAAAAGGCCGACAAAAACTGATGGGTGGCGGCATGATTTTCGGCGCGTGCCAGCAACATGAGAGTGGCCCCGATAAATAGCAGTGAGCCCGTCATCACCTTCACGTTCGTCAGCAACCGCCCATTGTTTCGCACCTCGGATCCCTGCTCCACGCTATACGTGCACCACTGCAAATTAATCCAAGCCACGGGAGCAATAGCCAGGGAGCTCCAAAAGTCACCTTTCGCCAACGGAGCCCATCCCTCGCGGTGCGCGGTGATAAGGATCTGATGATACAGATCTTTGCGGCCCATCAAGTTATATGCGAAGGAATTAAATTGCCTCACAAAATCCTGGTGCCCCGTTGACAGGAATAATAGGATCATGAGCAAAGTAGCAAGCAGCGTCAGGATGAATATGAGTGATTGCAAGCGCAGATATACATGGAATCCCCGGATGAGCATGATCGTGGCTGCCCCAGCAAATACGATGCTGATGATGGCTACGGCAAGTGGTTCTTGCACGATGAGGCCCCAGTGGGTCAGCTCCGGGTTGCGGGTGATAATCCCCAGTGACAGTAGGAGCGGGGAAATGCCTAGCGACGTGATCATCCATCCCGAGATGGCTAACCACTGTAGAACCCATAATACAAGGCCACTAAAGACGACGACAAAACCAATTCCCTTCCCCAGTGTACGCGATTGATAGCTGTAATCACCACCCGTGCTAGGCAGCACTGTCGCAAGAGATGAATACGATAAAGCCAAAGGCAATTGGAGAAGAATGCCCAGCCCGATTCCTAGAATGACATTGCCATTGGGGAAAACCCCTGGTCCCACCACAAAAATCCAAGGGAAAATGACTCCCATTGTCAAAGCATTATATACAAAAGCTCCCCATGGAGACATCAGTGCTGTGGATGCGGGAAGCAATGGCGCTCTTGCTCGCCGCGCGTTGAGGGAGCTCATCTTATTCACTCGCGAGGCGTGTCAGGCCATTGAGGGCTGTGATGAGAGTGGCCGCGTCGGGAGCGATAAAATCTGCGTGGTGCTGAGCAAAAATACGCTCGCTGTTTGGACCCATTGCTCCTTGGGTGATGCCCGCAAAATAAAGGGGAGCGGCATGGGGGTAACGGGTGCGGTATCCATCAACGGTACGTAAGTCATCCAATGTATCGCCGATAAAGAGAGCTCTCTCGTATCGCCCATGGTCCAAAATAAATCTTATCCCTTCAGGGTCCGGCTTGATGTAACCGCTGTCGGTGGTGAGGCAGTTCTCCGACGAAAAAAACTGGGCCAATCCAGATCTGCGCAAGACGAATTGTGTCTCGGGCTCATTGCGGCCCGTATAGATTCCCACCCGGCCTTGCCACCGCGATAAGTGCGAGGGATTTATGAGGTCGCGTTCCAAATGATGGTATCCCGGCTTTTTAAAATAATGCGGAGAGAAGCCAAAGAGCTGTTCACAAGAATCCTCCCCTCCATAGAGTTCCTTTGCCATGTTTTCTATGATGCCGCGCTGGCACACGGTGTGAATCACATCCCAATAAGAAGTCGCGGCCTGCTTAACAATTTCTTCAGCGGCTTGAACTCCTCCGCCGCGTTGTGAGAGTTGTTCAACAAACGCTTGTAAAGACAAGCTGTCCGTATCAATATTGTGCCATATCACCCATAGACATAGAGCATACGCTAAATGCCATTCGTCGTTAAATCCCCCTGCTTGTTTGAAGAGACTGACGTCTTCGACAGAAATGCTGCAGTTCATATTGTTGTTGCGATTAAACAAAGAATAATACAAGATCACGGCGTCGCGGATCGCCGACGGGTAGGATTGGCTCGCGTCCACCAAGACGCCGTCGACGTCGAATATTATCAGGTCGACAGTTGCCAGCATGGCGTGTGCATCATTTGTCGCCATCAATCCCTGCTTTATGTGATAGTTGTTCATCCGCCGCCTCCCGATAAAATTATGGAGAATAGAAAACTCCGGGGAAATAGATAAAATGGCATGTGCATTTCTATCTATATAATTACAGACAAATCGGAAAAATTGACTATAGCACAAGCCGGGCCGTCTTCTTACGATATTGATAGAATCGTGTCACAAATCTCGGCTCGCCTAACATCCTACGTCCTGGTAGCAGTCACCTTCACGCCTGTTAAATAATAGGGAGGGGAAATAAAAATGAATCCAAGGGTTCCTCCGGATACTATTCAGCACGACGAGCGGGAAATAGATACTATCCAGCATGACGAGCAAGAGCTCAAACGTTTTGGCTACGTGCAGGAGTTATATCGCACGATGGGGGGATTCTCCAATTTCGCGATTTCATTCACGATTATTTCCATTCTTAGCGGGCCGTTGACGTTGTTTGCGTTCGGGCTGACGGCGTCGGGGCCCGCGGCAGCAGCGTATGGCTGGCCTATTGTGACCGTATTCGTCATGTTTGTGGCTCTCAATATGGCGGAGACAGCATCGGCCTTCCCGACCACCGGCGGATTGTATTTTTGGTCCAGTATGCTTGGAGGATCGGGATGGGGTTGGTTTACGGGGTGGTTTAACCTTATAGGGCAAGTGGCCATTACTGCGGGCATTGATTATGGTCTGGCGATTTTTATTGATGCCTTGATCAACCAATGGGCTCCCCATTTCCCTACGGTGGGGCAACCGGGGGTTGAAGCCACTCTCGGCATCTATGCCGTTCTTTTATTGATTCACGCACTATTGAATATCAACGGAGTGAGAATTGTCGCCATCCTCAATGACGTCAGTGTGTGGTGGCATGTTGGTGGCGCAACCCTGATTGTGGCCACTCTCCTATTTCTTGCACCTCATCATGTGCATGTGTGGTCATTTATCTACGGATTTGCCCAGACCCACACAGGGTTTCCTCTATGGTATGGATTCTTAATTGGCATGCTGCTGGCATCGTACACGATTACCGGATTCGACGCATCGGCGCATATGTCTGAAGAAACTATCGGGGCTTCAACGGCTCCGTCATGGGGCATCGTTCTTTCCGTGGCGATTTCTGGGATTGTTGGCTACATTTTACTTCTGGGGATGGTTGCCTCAATTCCCTCGATGACTAAGACCCTGGCGGCTGCGAATCCGGTACTATACATTTTCACCACGCGTTTGGGTTCGGTAGGGGGCACGCTCCTCTTTGCAATGGCTCTTGTGGCTATGTTTTTTTGTGGAATGTCCTCGGTCACCGCCAATTCCCGGATGATCTATGCGTTTGCTAGGGATGGAGGGCTTCCTGCCAGCCAAAAACTGAGGAAATTAAATAAAATCCGTTCTCCCCAAAATGCTATTTGGCTATCGGCCATATTGGCCTTCCTGCTGGCTGTTCCCGCACTGTGGAGTTCCGTCGTATATTCTGCCGTGACGTCCATTGGCGTTATCGGGTTATTTATTTCCTATGTGACTCCAGCGTTTTTGAAGCTCATCCATCCGGAGCGGTTTACACCGGGCCCTTGGAATTTGGGAAAGTACAGCCGCGTTGTGGGGTGGCTAGCCGTAGGATGGGTCATCTTCATCTGCATTTTGTTCTCGCTGCCAGTAGTGCGCCCGGTAACCTTGAGCAATTTTAATTACACGCCGGTCGTGTTGGTCGTGGTGGTAGGCTTGCTCGTGACTTGGTATCTCACCAAGGTGCGGTATGAATTTAAGGGCCCAGCCATTATCCAAAAATCTGATAGTGAGGACCAGTTAGCCAAACTGTGAGTTTTTAAACTCGCCGTTTGAAGATATGATGGAGGTCAAATGGCATTTGATACCAATAGGGTGTCCACCGCCGAGAGGACATTTCCTGTTCAGGTGCGCCGGCAGTGTGGGCACGACGATACGATCTATATCCAGTGGCCTTTTGATTATGCCCAAAGAATAGCGGAACAAGAGCTCTGTTTTCACTGCTCCGCACCGAGACCCCAGAACCCGCGCAGAAAGGTGCGCAGCCGTGTACCACTGTGGTGGGGATAGCCACCATATTTTCGAGAAATATCCCGGAAACAATGTTGTTGCATGAATTGCTTCCGAGGGATTCTCGCCAGTGAGTACTAATTCGAGGCATTGCTTTACCCAGGGGAACGGTGCAGGGAAAGGGCCGCTAGCTTGTTCTTTGAGTGGAAATGGAACAAGTGACCGTAAGTAACTGGGCGGATTGAGACCCACGAAATTGGAGGGACTAATGTGACTAATGGGCACAGAGACGGCATCATGTCCTTAGATGATTTGAAGCAGCGAACATCACGTGGGGAAATTGATACAATGATAGTTGGCATTGTCGACTTACAGGGAAGGATAGTTGGCAAGCGCATCCCTGCAGATTATTTTCTATCGAATGTTATGGCAACGGGCATGCACTTTTGCAAATATCTGCTCGGGACCGATATTGAAATGACTACACCTCCTGGCTATGCACTGATGGGGTGGGAGGAAGGGTATGGAGACTGGGTGGCCCGTCCTGACTTCGCTACCCTGAGAGCCATTCCGTGGCTTCCCGGATCAGCTCTGGTGCTCTGCGATGTCTTCGACCATGAAGGTGAGCCAGTCATGGTCTCGCCCCGGCAGGTGCTGCAGGCCCAAATCGACAGAGCTCGGAAAATGGGATTTGAACCGGTGATGGCGACCGAGTTAGAGTTCTATCTTTGGCGGGAAACCTACGAAACAGCTCACCAGAAGGGGTACCAGAACTTAGAAACTTATGGGTGGTACCTGGAAGACTATCATTTTTTACAAAGCACCAAAGCTGAGCCGTTTTACCGTCAGGTCCGGAAACAAATGCGAGAGGCGGGAGTTCCCGTGATTTCGGCAAAGGGCGAAGCTGGGCCAGGCCAGTACGAGATTAACATGGACCATGGTCCGGCCTTGGAGACCGCGGATAACCACGCGCTGTACAAGCATGGACTGAAGGAGATTGCTTTGCAGAATGAGCTAGCTGTGACGTTTATGGCTAAACCGGATCACAAATTAACCGGTTCCAGCTGCCATGTCCATATGAGCTTAATCGACCAGGAAACAGGGCGCAACGTTTTCTCAGATACTTCGTCTGCAACCTCTATGAATCCTTTGGGGCAATATTTTCTGGCTGGACAACTAGCTCTAGCTCAGGAGTTCACCTTGCTGTATGCACCGACAGTCAATTCATATAAACGTTACGCCGCAGCCAGTTGGGCCCCTGTCAATATTGCCTGGGCCTATGATAACCGCACCTGTGGACTGCGGGTGGTAGGGGAGGGAGGCGGCTTACATATCGAAAATCGTCTTCCGGGAGCGGACGCAAATCCGTATATCACACTGGCAGGTATGTTGGCTGCAGGCCTTTGGGGCATCGAGCATCAGCTTGATTGCCCGCCAGAGTACCACGGCAATGCCTATGCGGATCCCCATCTGCCGCGAGTGCCGAACCGTCTCGGAGAAGCTATACGCTTATTTGAGGGAAGTCCGGCCATTAAAGAAAGTTTTAGTGAAGTGGTCGTGGCGCACTATCTGAACGCGGCACGAATCGAATATGAAGCTTACCAAGGCATAGTCACTTCATGGGAACGTGAGCGATATTTCGAACGCATCTAACGAGACGAGGGGGAGAATCACAATGGATCGATTAAAAGGACAAGTTGCGTTAGTTACAGGTGCAGGCAGTGGAATGGGGCAAGTCGTCGCCAAGATGTTTGCGCAAGAAGGTGCCTATGTGGCGGCATTGGATATGCTGGAAGAGGGTCTACGCTTAACCAAGGATCTTGCGCAAGAGAAAGGAAGCCATATCAAGACGATTGTCTGTGACATCACCCAGGAAGACGCAGTAAAAGCGGCGGTGGCATCTACGGTGCAAGAATTTGGCAAATTGACCGTCCTGTACAACAACGCTGGCATTATGCCTGAAGCGGACCACTCCGTCATTGACACGGATGTTGAGATATGGGACCGGGTGCAAGCTGTGAATCTAAAGGGAACCTTCATTGTATGCAAACACGGAATCCCAGAGTTGATCGCGGCTGGCGGCGGTTCGGTTATAAACATTGCTTCGTTTGTCGCACTAGTGGGATGCACAGTGCCGCAAGATTCATACACGGCCAGCAAAGGTGGAGTAATTGCCTTGACAAAGTCACTCGCTGCGCAGTTTGGTCCGAAAGGTGTCAGGGCCAATGCCATTTGCCCGGGGCCAATTGAAACGCCGCTGCTAATGGAATGGCTTCTTACAGATCCTGCTGCCAAGGCGTTGCGGCTGGCTCGCATCCCTATGGGGCGCTTTGGCGTTCCGGAAGATATTGGGCACTTAGCGGTCTATTTAGCTTCAACGGAATCTGCGTGGATGACGGGAGCCGAGCTAAATATTGATGGAGGGTTAACGTCGTTCTATTTTTAATTCCTGGTTCTAGACCCCCGGATGAATCCGGGGGTCTAGAATACTTTGTGCGTGACGGGCCTAAGGAGGCGACGTGATTGTGTAGAATGTTAGCGTTCCAGTCGCCGTCACCGAGGACGTTCTCTTCCTTGTTGGCAGACCGATGGGAGAGTTTTGCTGGTTTATCCAAGCAGCACAGCGATGGGTGGGGAATTTCTTGGGTGGATGACGCTGACCAACTGCATTCCATGAAGGAAGCGGGGCCCGCATGGCAGTCTGATGCGTTCGCTTATGCTGTGAGCGAGATACCGGCGCTGGCGGGCATCTTGCATTTTCGGTGGGCTACGCCAGGACTGGATGTGAGCGAGGCTAACACGCACCCTTTTGTCTGGGAAGAAGAACAAGTTTCGTTCGCCCACAATGGCGCAATAGGCCCCGTCGATAAGTTGGCACTCCTTTTAACCAGAGAAAGTCTAGCGCGGGTCAAGGGCAGTACGGACAGCGAAAATTATTTTTGGCTTTGGGTGCAAAATTATTCGATGTGCCAAGACTCTATAACCGCAGCCGGTATTACGGTCAGGACCTTGAAAAATAATAATCTGGAGCTGGATTACAGCAGCTTGAATGCAATGATTCTCCAGTCAGATGGATTATTTGTCATTGCGGATTATCAAGAGGATTCCCCACTTAATTTGGATAGCCCCGGATATTACGATCTGTACTTCCGTCAGGCCAATGACCTAACGGTTGTGGCATCGTCTGAGTGGAACATCCCCAACAACTGGAGCCGAATAAAGAATCATACCTTAGTCGCTCTGATTAACGGCGGTTTGAAAATGACATCGTTAGACTAACTTCTATAAGCATTCCCCGTCTTCGTCCATGATTTGCGAGGAGGTCCGCGAAGCCGGGCGAGTTGTCATAGTCATTTTAACGATGTAAAGGTTTCCTGAATAGGATCTTACGACGGATGACCAAGATCGGAGAGCGATTTCATAAGGAGAAACCGAAGGAGCAACTTTTCAACGCTGACACATGGAAAGGAATCTCTCAGGTACAAGGACGGTCTTGTGACGCACCTCTGGAAAGCACCGCACTGGTTGGGTCGCCGACGGGGAACGATGCCATAGGGCATCAAAACTCTCAGGCTCAGGGACAGAGTAAACATGTCAGAAAAGAATCCTCGACATCTTTCATTATCAAGTCGATATAGAGGAGGTGTTTGTCTTATGTCGTTCACTCAATTGACGGAACTAGTGGTGTTGGCCGAGGGCCGTCAACTAAAAATTTCTGACGTGATGCTTGCCGTAGAAGTAGAAGAACAAGGATGCCGGGCAGAGGACATCCAGGAGCGCATGGCACACCAGTTTACTGTCATGGAGGCAGCTGTGCGCCGGGGAATTTCCGAAGTCTTGCCTTCCCGCGGAGGACTCATTGGCGGGGATGCCCAGCGCTTGTGGTCGAGATTTCAAAAAAACGGCTCGAGTTTGGTTGGTGCTGTGGCCACATCAGCCATGGCTTTTGCAATGGCCGTGTCCGAAGTGAATGCCTCAATGGGAATAATTGTGGCCACTCCGACCGCTGGCGCTGCGGGCATCCTGCCCGGCGTGTTGGTAGCGCTGTTGGATACTGGGCAGTATTCCCGTGCCGCTATCAACCAGTCATTGCTAACCGCCGCGGCCATAGGGTTGGCCATTGCCAACTCCAGTTCCATTTCTGGAGCGGCTGGAGGGTGTCAGGCCGAAGTGGGATCAGCGACAGCGATGACCGCCGCCGCTGTTGTTGAGCTGTGCGGTGGAACTCCCCAAGAGGCAGTGGATGCCGTTGGCCTAGCGTTAACAAACTCCCTAGGACTGGTTTGTGATCCGGTGGCGGGCTTAGTTGAGGTCCCTTGCATCTACCGCAACGGACTGCATGCGATTACAGCGCTCGCTGCTGCCGAATGCGCCATGGCCGGTGTTCACAATATTATTCCGGCGGATGAAGTGGTTGGGGCTATGTATGACATTGGCAATGCTATGCCAGCGTCGCTTCGGGAAACTGGCATAGGGGGACTTGCGGGGACTCCCACGGGTCGGCGGCTCAGACGGGAAATCCTGGGTGGTGTCGAGCAATGAGACCCAACATGCCTCGCCCAGTAAAATACCACAGCGCATTCGATATTATCGGACCGGTCATGGTCGGGCCGTCCAGTTCTCACACTGCCGGTGCACTGCGTATTGCCCGTATGGCTAGAAAGCTGCTGGGTCAAGATCCTACGGCGGTGGTCTTTGAGTTGATGGGCTCCTTTGCCGAAACCTACCGGGGCCACGGCACTGACCAGGCACTCACGGCAGGTATTTTGGGATTTGCCACAGATGATTCCCGTATCCCCCGGGCACTGGATATGGCGAAGGCGTTAGGGATATCCGTGGTATTTACAAAAGTCTCTGGAGCGCTGTATCATCCTAATACTGTACGCATTAAGCTGACGGATGGCGTGGATGATGTTGATATTGTCGGAACCTCCTTGGGAGGCGGCAAAATCGAGTTAATTGAGATAGATGCATTTCCTGTGCATCTCTCTGGAGACCGTCCGGCAGTGGTTTTGTGGCACAAGGATCGGGCTGGGTTTCTGGCCGCCGTGCTTGCGGCTGTCGCTAACGTGGGTGTGAACGTGGGCCAGCTGTCCTTGGAGCGGTCCCGGAAGGATGGAGACGCTCTCGTGGCTATTGAATTTGATGGAGCCTGCACGGTAGAGCTATTGGACGCCTTGGATGGCGTCCACCAAGCGGTTCAGAAAATACGTTGGATTAAACCAGTGTAGCAGCAACACTGCACGCCTAGACGGTTGCCAACCGTGCCTTATGTCCCGCCTAGTTGTGGCTAGGCGGGATTATTGAATCCTCCGGTGTAAGCCACATGACCCGTGTAAGCGTGTTTTCCATCTGGGGCTCTGAACACAGGGATGCGGCTTGCTTATGCACTGATCCATGATATGTCTTGATTCCACCCAGAGCGGAGACTGGTACCCACGGGTTCAGTGGACACTAGTCTCCCATATATGCCCCAAGAGCCCAGCGTTGACAGCCGTTTGCCTCTTGCCCGTATAATCATCGTGGGATGTTAAAGCGGGTCGCCCATGGTAGCGGTGACGGCCGAGGAAAAATCAATGGAGATGGCCCCCCCGATAACCGGTGTGGGTCGGTTAGAATCCCGAGGGACGTCGACCATGACGGATTGGTCTCCAATGCTTAGGCGTACACCCGAACTGGCACCCAAGAACATGGTGTCTTCCACAATTCCTTGAAGGCGATTGGATCCAGCAGGCGCATCGGGGTCAACCACGTGTATGCGTTCGGGTCTCAGCCATAAATCCACGAGCGTTCCTTCAGCAACGCCGGCTGGCAGCTCGTCCACGTGAAGGGTTTGCCCTGCAATGGCGCAGGTTCCGCTGGCCGCATCAATTACTTGAACGTGAAGACGGTTAGTGCTGCCGACGAAGCTAGAAACAAAGGCATTAGCTGGACGATCATAAATATCTTCGGGGTGGCCAATTTGGACAGCGCGACCTTGATTAAAGACCACCACGCGGTCGGACATGGCTAGAGCTTCTTCCTGATCGTGAGTTACATACAAGGTGGTGATGCCCAATGTTCGCTGGATGCGACGAATTTCAGCCCGGAGGGTCACGCGAATCTTGGCATCTAACGCTGAGAGGGGCTCATCCAATAATAAAACGCGGGGGTTTGGGGCTAAAGCCCGTGCCAAAGCCACGCGTTGCTGCTCCCCTCCTGATAATTGATGAGGATAGCGTCCGGTTTTTTCAGACAGTCCTACCAATGTGAGCAGTTCGGCCACGCGGGGAACAATCTGTGCGGAGGGCACATGTCGTGTACGCAGCCCAAATGCTACGTTGTCGGCGGCGGTCATATTGGGAAATAAAGCATAGGATTGAAAGACCATTCCCATATTCCGGCGCTGTGGCGGGGTTCTGGTCAGATCTTCTCCGTCTACCACAATTGATCCGGAATCAGGGTATTCAAAACCGGCTATGATGCGCAGCAATGTCGTCTTTCCACTGCCGCTGGGTCCTAACAGGCTGATGAATTCGCCACGTTCCACGAAGATCGTGACTCCGTCCACCGCCTTCTGATTGCCAAATTGCCGATGTACGTCTTTAATATCCAAAAAGGCCATGGAATATCTCCTCAACAGTATTAATTGCGCTAAGCGCCTAGCGTGCACCACCAATGGTCACATTACCGCGATTGACTGCTTGCATCACCCCTACCAGGAACCACACCAAGGCGAGACTGATTAGGGCCAATGCCGCAGCGGCATGGGCTCGCGTTTCTCCCGTTAGAAGCATGTACACGCCAAATGTGTTCAACCCGAGCATACTGGACATGGCATATTCACCCATGATTAACGCAAAGACTAAAAACGTGCCGCCCAGGAGGGCTGTTCTCAAATTGGGAAATACTACTTGGAATAAAACACGGGGCCAGGACGAGCCGAGACTCAATGCCGCCTCTGTTAGCGAGCGCACATCCATGGACCGCAGCCCATTGTTGACCGACCGAAATAAATATGGCATGGAAATGACCCCATAAGCGGCCATGAGCATGATGGGCCGCGAAGATAGGGGACCAAAGCCATTCCCGTAGAGATGCACCAAGCCAAGAACCAGAACGATAGGTGGTACGACAAACGGCATGATACTAATGAATTCGACCCATGTTTGCAGCCGTGGTGCCCGAAGGAAGGCCCAATAGGTCGCGGGGACAATGATAACCAGACCGATAACCACCGCAGATACAGCCATAAAGAGTGACAAACGGAGGCTTGACCAGAATTGGGGTGAGGACAGAATGCTGGAATAGGCAGCCCAAAACGGGTGAGAAGGGCCTTCCTGTACACTGAACTCCGCCGTTGCCACGAGGGGGACAACGAAATAAAGAAAGGCTACCACCCCGACAATGGGGGACCAAACTCGTGAGCCCTTCATCGTTGCCACCTGGCTTCATTGCGATTCGTAATTAAGTACACAGCAAAAACCGTGATCATGATCACAATCATTCCTACTGCTAAAGCGTCCGCCAGATTTGGACTGAACACTACGTTTCCACTTAATTCCTGGCCAATGACAATGGGAACCAAATTGATCATCCCTGATGTCAAAGCATAAGCCGTCGCGTAGGCTCCAAAACTGTTGCCAAAGAGCAGGAGTGTCGCTCCCAGCAAAGGGAGCCGGAGAATGGGCAGTCCGATATGCCACCAGAACTGCCAAGAGTTGGCGCCTAAATTTGATGCCGCTTCCCCCCACTGTTTCAAGTGATCGAGTGCTGGCACCATCAGCAAGACCATTAAAGGTATTTGGAAATATAGATAAGTAATCGCCAAGCCCGTAAACCCGAACAGACTAAAGCCGTGTTTATAGAGATTTAGCCCAATATGGTTGCTTAAAAAGAGGGTTACCAACCCTACGGGCCCTAAGCTGGCTGTGAAAGCAAATGCTAGCGGAATGCCTGCAAAGTTTGACGCCACGCCGGAAAAAGTCAGGAAAAACGGGCGGAGAAAGCCCGGAAGTCCCCCGCCAACCACGGCCCATGCCAACGCTACGCCCGCCGCAGCTCCAACAATGGCGGTTGTCGCACTCAATTCGATACTGACTTTATAGGCATCAAGATATTGGTTCTGAAACAACTGTCCAAAGTAACTCAACGTAACACCGTGCGGTCCGCCGGTGACACTTCCAATAAATAAGCCGATTGATGGTAATAACAAAAATAGCAAAGCAAAAATTCCCAGAGGCAAGAACCATACGCTGTTTGCCCAAATATGGTTGGCTCGGCGCATGGGCGAAACAGTTGTCGCTGTGGGCGCATTGGGCATGGACAAGTTTTCCTTCTTTCTGCTAAGATCCGATTACTTTGGGTCCCCACTGAGCTTGAACGATGGCGGCGGCTTTATTGGTTTGCGCAACAGTCGGGAACTGCGCTTTGGCGTATGACGAAGCTGGAGGCAGTTTGGCGGCCAATGCGGCAGGGACCTTCCCTCGTTTGACTAAGTCATTGTAGCGCACTGGATGCGCAAAGCCTTCTAAATACAGTAGTTGTCCTTCATCGGAATAGAGGAATTCTTCCCATAACCGAGCCGCATAGGGATGGAAGGAATACCGGCTAACCGCTTGGCAGTAAAATCCGCCAATTACCCCCGAATTGGGAATCACCACCGTGAGAGGAGGATTGCCTGCCCATTGCTGTTTGTATCCGAGAAGCAAATAGTCCCATTTCAAAGCAATTGGCGTCGTCCCCTTGGAAATGTTAGCCGGATAGTTGTCTACGGGAATAAAGTTTCCGCGTTTCTTTAATTCTTGGAAAAAGTTCACACCAGGCGTGATATCGTCCAAAGAACCGCCGTTGGCTAACGCTGCACCGAATACGGCCATAAAGGCATCTTGAGCCGTACGCGGGTCCCCATCAATGGAAACCATGTTGCGATATTCTGGCTTGAGCAGGTCAGACCAGTCCTGAGGCATATTCTTAACGATCGATCTGTTGGCCCCGAAAGCTACGACACCGTAGTAGTCGCCTGTCCAATATCCTTCCGGGTCTTTCAGATTATCCGGAATAGTAGCCCAATTGGAGTTTTTGAAAGGGGCCCACAATGCCTGAGTTTTGCCTTGAGCAGCGAAAGACGGCCCAACGTCCACGGTGTCCGGCTCTAGACTCTCGGTATCTTTGTAGGTGGTGACGGCTAGCAGCTCTTGTGAAGAACTGTCGTCAGGAGCCTGGCTGTTGACAGGAATCCCATACTTGCTCTGGAATGTACTAATGATCTGTCCGTAATTGGCCCAATTAGGAGGGAGAGCAATGACGGTTAGGTGTCCTTCTTTCTTGGCTTCGGCCAATAACTTGGACGGACTAATCGCACTGCCATTCACCGGAATTGCCGAGGTGGTGTTGGTACTGGGTTTCGACGTCACACCGCATGCTGCTAAAACGGATCCTAGTGTTCCGGCGCCAAGGAGCCCGATGGTCGACCCCATGCTGTATTTTAGAACCTTACGTCTTGAGACTTTAGGATTGAGTCCCTTTGCAAAAGTTTCATCTGCCATAATTCATCCTCCTGTCATGATGCTTGTCTTGCATGTTTTTTGTGCTTAGCCCGCAAGGGCACGTATTTCTGCAACGTAATGGGCTCTGCCGTGTCTCACTACCAAGAGTTGTCATTCCCGGTTGTTACGGGAATCTGTCATCTCTCCGTGCATATCACGGATCTTAAATCGGAAATTATCGATTCGATAGTATTAGTCGGAAGTGACGATAATATCCATAAATTCGCTGATATGCCATGGTTCTAGCTGTTGAATCGTTCGCTCGCGCTGGTCTCCCGTGACAAGTCCTACGACAAACCCGTGCGCTTTGAGATTTTGCAATGTTGTGAATGTGCCAGGGAGCATCGGCATTTCATCCAAGTTCACTTTCGCGTCGGCATGAGAGGTGATGATCGTCGCTTCTTGCCTACACATATCGGTACCCCCTTGACGTTAGCAAGTTTGTGTTAGGATTGTGGGATCTTTGCGGGAAGGGCGCATGAAGATTGGGTTGGAGTGCCGCATGGCTGCTTGGCCGTAGGAAAGAAACGGACCCTGCAGTGGCCCGGAGGCCAGGCGTTTTGAGCAGAGTCTCTCCCCCGCGCTTCCCGCAAGGTCGAGAAACAGGTGCAGACATTGTCTGGATGACTTCTCGCGGTAACTGGATAATTTGGCACCTCCTGTGACTAGTCACGACTGTAATTCAGTACAACCAGGGTCGAAGATTAATGGTCAAACAAGAACTGTCACTGACTCACGACATTTTTACAAAAAGAAAGACAACAAAAACCACCATGCCTTGTTTGGCATAAGCGGGTTTCTCGTCGTCTCCAACCCGACTAAATTTTGAGATTGAGTTAATTATAGCATTATGGGATTAATGATCTTGTGTTCGAAGAACAAAATAATTATAAAATTCACAGACGCAAACTTATCCTTTGCATGGATTTTCCAAGTGGAGAAGGAGTAAAGTGGACCCCATTGTCAAGATAATATTTCTACGGATTTTTAGTGACAGTAGATCGGAGCAATCTTGGTTTTGGGGGGCCTTATAGGATGCCGAGTGCAGAGGTATTGTCGAAAGGGTTCCGTGCTAACACGAGGGGTCTCCGACGGGAATCGGCTCTTGCGCAATTTGGCGTAAGTCTGATCCGGTGTCGAAATAGGCGGTTTAGTGAGGGCGGATTCTCCATATAGTGCCCGACGAGGAAGGCCATGACGCTCTCGATTTTACCCACAGTGCCGACTCAAGATCTCCTCATCACCGACGATGAGCACCAGTTTTTTCTGACGGTGTGGACCCGGGCCGCATCTGCTTCGTGTCCGCGCTGTGGTCGGGTTTCGTCCCATTTTCACAGCACGTATTCGCGTCAGGTGCATGATCTGCTGTGCACTGATGCGGCGGTTTTCGTGGAGTTGGTGGTCACGAAATGGTGGTGTGACAATCCTGACTGTCCGCAACCCATTTGCTGTATGCGGTTGACGCCCTATGGTCAGCGGTCGACGCGTTTGACATGGACCCCGTGCCGGGCAGCTACAGCTGCCCGGCACGGGGTCACGCTCAGTGGCTCCACGGTGGGGCGTATTTTGCGAGCGCAGCCGGACGCCACAATCCGCCCCTGCGGATTGCGGGCATTGATGACTGGGCGCTCGCCAAAGGGTAGCGCTATGCCACCGTGGTCGTGGATTTCGGCTATGTGAACGTGGTGGAGGAGGGAACGCCCCAGGCGGAACAAGTGGCCGACCGTTGGCATCTTCTGAAAGACTTAGGAAAAACTATCGAATGCCTCTTAAGACGGGTGTCCCCGTTTGCGAAGGGGTCGTAGCCGAACGGCGACGCGGAGGGGGCTCCCCCGCGTTTACTGCCCGAGAATGAACAGTCTACCTCGTTGACCCCGCTCCAAATAGGTTATGCCGCCGTACATCAAACCGCGGAGGCTGCCTGGGAAAGTGTCTACAATTGCTCGGGAGTTAAGCTGGAAAAGCGTGCGTCAGGATTTACTTGCCCCCCCCGCCGTGTGACCCGGATCCCCGGCTGTTAGACCCCTTTGAGCCCTCCCTCCCGGGTAAGCGCTGGTCGTGCACACGAGAATTCCTCCACTTTTCGTCGCAGATAAAAAATGTCAGATTCTTAGTCAGGGCTTCCAGCAACAGGGGCCGAAGAGCGCCTTTTACTCAGAAGATAAATCCTGGGAATGCTGGGTAGCGGTTCAGACAGAATCACGAAAGAAACAGCGGAATCTCGCAGGGGACTCCGCTGTTTCTTTATGGTTGAAAGTTTTTGACCGGCCCTTGTATCGTTGTGAAGTCGACCGCGACTGTGGCACGGTGCTGGTGGAATGCACGGGTACCTAAAATTCGTCGTCCACTTCGTCGACAAGACCTAGGTGGCGTCCCTGTAGTGCGGTGAGATGCGGCGCCCGCTTGACAATATACCAGAGCACCGGCGCTCCAAACACTATCCACAGCACCGCGGACAAGCTGATGGGCCAGACAATGGGCCACACGGACTCATAGAGCACCCACCAAAAGAGCCCCGTGGCGATAACGGGTAACACGACATGCTGCAGTATATGCCGGTGATGACTCTGATCCTCGCGGAACAGCCGCATGAGGGAGACATTCATAAGCGTGTGGGCAGTCACCAGGCCAAACAGCACAGCGGTGGTCAGCATGTTGAAGGCGTTGCTGGGGCCGAGCCAGAGGCCGGTGGAGATAGCGACGACGAATGCCACGATGGCCAAAAGGGTGACGCTCTTGGCGGGAGCGTTGTGGCCATTGACCTGGGCGAATCCCGTATTCACCAAATTATCCCGGGCGATGGCATAGAGCACCCGCGAGGAACTCGTGAGCAGCGCAATGTCGTCGGCCATGGCGCTGTTTAGCGCCAGCACTACGAGAGCCACGGCCCCTATGGGACCCAGATAGTGGAGAAATACGGTGACTCCCGGAGCTGGAGCGGTGGCAAAGGTTTTCATGCTGTCCATGCCCCAGCCTACAGTCAGCGCATAGGCCGAGAGCACCAAAGCCGCTCCCACCAAGGTGAGGGAGACAATGGCGGCCTTGCCTACGAGGCGCCCCCGCTGGGTGCGGATCCCTTTGACTTCTTCTCCTAGGGGCGCATGGCTGCCCACTCCGATGAAGCTGGTAATAGCGAAAATCATTCCCATGGCCATACCTCTCACGCCAGTCGATGCCAGCTCAAAAGGGCGCAGGGGCACGGAGGGGTGCACGCGGGCTATGATCCACGCGGATGCACCGATCAGGAAGACGATTTCGGTGAGACTGGTCAAAGTCAGGACTTTGATGCTGGGCCGGATGCCGGAGACGGAAAGACCCCAGGGCACGCCAATAAACAGCGTGACCATCAGCATCCAGAAATACGAGGGCAAAGCGATGTGCATCTCCGCGGCCAGTCCAGGCAGAAATACCCCGCCGACGTACACGGGCACGCCCGCCACGCTCAGCACTTGATAAAAGAGGACCATGAATCCGGTCAAGGTTGCCGCTTTCGGGCCGAGCCCCATCGACACATAGCTATAGTACCCTCCAGCCGATGGGCGGTCTTTGGACAGATGGTAGATGGTATTCACTTCGATAAACATCAGCACAAAAGCTGCTAAATAGGAGAGAGGCAGGGCCACCAAGGCGAAAGCTGCGCCGGCGGTCATGAAGGCGACGACATCGCAGGTGGGTGCCATGCCCGCTAGACTTTGGCTGACGAGTCCCCAAAAGCTCACCACTTGGCGGTCCAGCACCCGTGGGGGCTGAGTTGCAGAAGTTGACATACACAATCCTCCTACTTGCAAATATTTTGCAGATGTATGGATTTTACTAGTTATTTCGTGCTCATGTCAAGTTGTCCTGTGTGGGCAGAGGGACGGTCGTGCGGTGCGACCTGACTTGAGTCTCCCAAATCGGGCTTGCTTCCTCGAAGGATGCACGGATGACTCGTACGGTGGTGTTGGGCTGTCCTCGAGGAAGAGCTGTGGGAAATTTACTACTAAGATTATTCGATTCCTTGAATAACAGTTTTCTGCCGGTCCTGTCGCCTCACAGCCCAGTGATGATGGCGATTCTCGTCCGAAAACATTCGTCATGCAAACCAGCTACCGCCGCTATGTCGGAATGGCGAATAACCCCACTTTCAAGCAGCGGCCGATGGGGCGATGTCCCGCCGTCGTAGTAACCCGCATACCATATCCCCGCTGTGTCCTTTCGGCTGGCCATGTTGTGAATATTGTTCCCCGCAGGTGGGGGGCCAATTCGCCGTGACACGACGAAAACGCGAGGTGACGCGGCACCGTTGCGCTACCAATAGAATCGCGATTGAAGAACGTTTGGAGGGGTTCCTGGCGCGAAAGGATATGGCGGTAAGATGAAATGTTCCGTCCTCTTGCGTTTCACGGGACCCAGGAAAAGGCGCCCTGTTTAAAGGCAGTGCTTCGTAATGGATTCAAGAAGTATCCCTATTCCAAGAAGAGAGATTGGACGTTGGTGAAAACGAAATGCCAGGCGCTCGGAATAGCCCTAGTGATCTCCTCCGTGAGTCTGCTGGCGTTAGCGCTGGATATCACGCTACCGCTGGCCGCGAGCATACTGAATCCGTATCCCGCCATAAAACTCCACGGGGCAATGCGCGCCACCGTCTGTCTTCAGCGTAATGGCACGCCCACGCGGCCGGTTCGGAACAGGCATTATGCATAAGCGAAGTGCACCGCTTGGCCGTGCTGCGTTAACCTGTCGGGAGGTCTGTCGAAGCGTCGTCGGGCAGAGGGAGGTGATGGCTTAGATGGCGGGCAACGCGATGCCTACTCACCTGACGTTGACGGTGGTCAACGCCCACGGTTACGCAGGCGGGACTGCGCGGAGGTAATTTTGGCGCCCGTGCAGTCCGTACCTTCGTAGCGCAATAAAGTGCACAAAACCCAATTTTGGGCGATATGACAACAAATCAAAGAAGGAATTTGGGATTGTCGTCGCGAACTTTGTAAATAAGTTTGTGTGTTCTAGACACACTCAGACTCTTCGAATTATGCCATTACAGTTTTTCATTTCTGTGGTTGGTGAAACGTGAAGAGTTGCATCTTCATATCGTTCTTTTGATGTTTTCGCGCTCTCCCAGTTTAAACGGAATATCGGCGTTACACATAGTGGGAAAAAGGAGATCACTGCGATGCGATTTCGAGATTATGGGTTGCAGGTCGGCCGGATGACACCAGGCCCTTTGAATGCCATCACTGATGTGCCGGGAGTCTTGGTTGGTCAAGCCGATTACCATACGGATGGCGCCGCGGTTCATCGTTCTGGGGTGACCGTCATTTGGCCTCATGGGGGCAATCCCTTCCGGGAACGAGTTTATGCTGGTACGTCGATCCTCAACGGGTATGGAATCATGACGGGGCGTGCCGTGATTGACGAATGGGGGTTGTTGGGATCGCCTCTTGTGCTATGCAATTCACGCAGTATTGGGATGGGGTTTGACGCTACCGTAGAGTACTTCACTCAAATGGACGATGCCGTTGGGGATCTCGATGTCATGATGCCGGTCGTTGCCGAGTGTGATGACGGTTATTTGAATGATAATCGTGCGGGTCCTACGCCCAGTGCTGTTTTTCGTAGCGCTTTGGCCAATGCGTCTGCCGGGTTGCCGGACGAAGGTGCAGTGGGGGCAGGTTCAGGGACTCAGCTATTTGGATTTAAGGGCGGTATTGGTACCGCTTCCCGGATTGTTCCGGTGGGGAATACCGAATATACTGTCGGGATTTTAGTCAACACCAACTTTGGATATCGACATCAAATGCTGGTGCAGGGACAATCGGTAGGCCTATGGCTGAACGGGAATCAACCTGACTACCACAAGGAAGGTTCATGTATTGGGATCGTAGCGACCGATGCTCCCTTGTTGCCTAACCAGCTCAAACGACTGGCCAAACGCGTGGGCATGGGATTGGTACGAACTGGGTCCGTGGGTAACGATGGATCGGGAGAAATTTTTCTGGCCTTTTCCACCAATACGGTGATCCCACGGGAGTCGCGCGAACCGTTTGCAAGCCATCATCTTGTCGACGGGCAATTCTGGACATTGGGCTCCCCCATTGATTTGCTGTTCGACGCCGTAGTGGAAGCAACCGAGGAGGCCGTGATGAATGCGATGGTCCAGGCAGTCACGGTGGTAGGACGCGGCGGGCATCGACTCGAGCGGTTTCCCACGGAGAATCTACTAACATGGTTGAGAGATTGTCACACACGGAGGGATTTTATATGAAGGGAAATGATACCAGTTCTGAAGATATTTTGCAAAAGGCCGGATATCATCAGGAATTGGACCGCGGGCTGACTGTCTTGCAAACCGTGGGACTGTCATTATCGGACATCACTCCCGCGGCATCATTCTTTGTTATTGCGGCGGCCGTGTTTCCCATGGCGGGCACCGGGGCAGGCTGGACGTTTCTCATCGCAGGGATTGTCGCAATTTGTGTCGCCTTGAGTATGGCGGAGCTGGGTGCGCGCTATCCATTTGCCGGGGGCCTCTATTCGATTGTGACGAGAGTTCTCGGACGTCCTCTGGGATTCTTGGCGATGATTGATTATGTCGTGCAAGCGATCTTTTTACCGGCCGCTATCGCGCTGGGAATTGGCGGTTACATTCACACGCTCATCCCGAGCATCGACGCCAATCTTTGGGCTACCTTACTGATGCTCATGGTGACGGCGCTGGCTGTCTTGAGCGTGAAGACTAACGCTAATATTACCGGTGTCTTTTTAACTATAGAGTTGATTGTGATGGTGTTGGTGACGATCATCGGATTTACCCATGCAGTCACGCCTATCAACCAGTTAGTGCATCCCGAAATCTATTCCTCATCGGGGAGCTCTTCGATAAAGTTGTCCGTTGTGCTCGCCGCCATTGCTATTGCCTTGTTCTCCTATAATGGCTATGACAGCGCCATCAACTTTAGTGAAGAAACGCGAGGCTCTGCCCGAAATGTGGGGCGGTCTGTCATCACGGCGGCGAGCCTAGGGGTGTTGTTTCAAGTCATTCCAGCTTTTGCTGTCCTCATGGCCATGGGCACATCGCATGCATTTTATGCCTCACCCCTGCCCATAGATTACTTTGTGACGCGGTTCATGGGTCCAACAGGTGCCGCCTTCATTATTGTAGGTGTGGTGTTCGCTGTATTCAATGCCACACTGGCTATTGTTCTCCAATTTTCCCGGGTGATTTTTTCGACTGCTCGCGATGGATCCTGGCCTGAACCGGTGAATCGGGCATTGACGCACATTCATCCACGCTTTAAAACCCCATGGATTGCCGTTTTGGTGGTGGGATTGCTTGGCACCGTGCTGACATTATTAGGGTCCGCGATTGCTGCCATTACGTTCACGTCGGTGATGATCATCATTCTGTATGCTCTCATTGCGGTGTCAGCCATTGTCCACCGGATGGGTCAGTGGAGAACTGCGGCGTTGCCGTTTCGCATGTGGCTATGGCCCTTGCCTCCGTTAGTAGCATTAGCGGGCGTGATTTTGGCCCTCACGCAACAGACGGCTTCGGACCTGGTCACATGCGCCGCAATTTTTGCAGTGGGTGGTTTGTATTACGTCCTGTGGGGACGACGCACTAAAGGACTCTGGGGAAATCCGGCCGATTCGGCAATTGCGGAGGAGGCCATCGAGGAGTAGTAGGAAAGACAGGGAGCGCTACGTGCAAAAAACCGGAGTCTCTACGTAATCTAACGGAGACTCCGGTTTTGATGTGGTTCAGGTCTTCCGCGTTACCGTGCTGTTAAATATTCTTTAGACAATTTGGCCACGAGGCTGTAATATGTGTCGACCATATTGCCCACGTACAACTTTCCGGCTTGACTCGCTAATTGATAAGCATCCCATTTTTCAAAACCGTATTCACCTTCCAGCCACAGCACTAGTTCGGTATAGGCGATGCGCGCAGCATCTTCCATTGGCCGCGCACTGCCTACTGTCATAATCTCCTGAGGTGACTCAATGCGAGGCCAGGCAATCGGATGATTTTTAATCAGCGAAAAGGACAGCGTCACCTTTCCCGAAATCTCAAGCGCCACTCCACAGGCCTCCCCCTCGCCCTGAGCCACATGACAGTCTCCCGTAGAGAAATAGGCGCCCGGAACATTCACTGGCAAATACACCGTATTTCCCGCCTTGACATCAGGCACATCCATATTGCCGCCGTGGGTGAATGGCGTAAGGGCGGACAGCGCTTCAATGTCCGGTGCCGTGCCGATGGTTCCCATGAAGGGATGAGGTGCTATGGAAAAACGGTCAGAATAAGCAAAACGTCCATCCTCCTGCCGACGATAGATCCATACCTTTTCGGGCAGGGGATCCTGAAGCGTTCTCGTCATGGTTGTGGCGGTTAACCCACCAAAGAATGGAATTTGGGCACTTACGGCCCAGTCCCGTGTCACGGTGACATCATGAATATGGACAGCCAGCGTATCTCCTGGTGCCGCTCCCTCCACGTAAATCGGCCCTGTTTGAGGATTGAGATACTTACCTGCTACTTTTGACGGCAGATCCTGTTCACTGTGAACCTTACCTTCAAAGCAGTCCTCTGTATAAAGCACCACGGTCTCTTCGGGTTTTACACGGGCGATGGGTTCGTGATAACGACCAAATGTATAAGGATAGGGGGCTACTGGAAAAATTTCACGCATTGTCTGTACTCCTTTCCATCAGTTGTTTTGAAAGATTCGAGATTAAGGGCGAGTATTCCTGCCGAAAGCCACTGTTTGTACTGAAACTTAAAAATCATAGCCTTCTGAGCCTTCAACGACCATAATCCGATTCGCAGGGGATGACAACTGTGTCTTGAATGGTAAATGGCTCAGTCGGCCATGAGTACCTGGTAAATGGCCGACTAAAAGGGGAGTACGCCCCCAAGCCAGAAAAACGCATGAGCAGTCACATCCTTTGGGAAAAAAACGTTGAGGATCACCAAAAACCCGTCCGCCAGGACGGGGACGCATAGTCGCGTGGCCGTTATTGTGGCAGAGTCTGTTGCAAGATGGCAATTTGCTCTAGGTACTTGGCCAAAAATTCATGGGGTATCCGTATCTCGATTGATCAGAGGGTTTTCGGCGTTGTCGTCATGAGGATGCAAAATCGTATTCTGTGACGCCCTATAATGGGCAATTCTGCGGTGATTGGAGCGTAGCTGATATAATCGGGTAGTTATTGATATTGATGGACTAACGGGCAGGAATGCGCTTTAGCGGAGTTGCCGTGACAGATACGGATACAAGGAGGCAACGTGAAAAAAGAGTACATGGGAATTGTCGTCAATCGATCTCTTCAAGACGATAAATGCTTCACCCGTCTAAATGTGATTGGCCATCGACAGGTGGGGTCGTGGGGATTGATGCTGGTGTCGGTGGCTGATGAGGAATTCGCTGCCTTGGTGGAGACGCTTCAGAACAGTATGATTAACATCCAAGACGCCTGCTGGTATGTGCATTTTTTTCGAGGCGCTGAGTTGGTGGTTGTCTATCAAGATCGGGTCTTTCGGGTTACGGTAGACCCGTCCACATGGACGGACGCGGTCCACTATGGATTCGAGCACGGGATTCCTACGGAGCAACTGGATTTCCATCCGCGAACAGTGAAGGATGCCTTTTCATATTTTGGCGTGACAAATTAGTAGCAGTAGACCCTCGTTATGGGAATATCGGGCAGGTTAATTCAACACGGTGTTAGTGAAAGGAGTTTAATGTATGATTATTCATGAGGACAAATATCATTATGGATGGGACGGAGACAATGGAATTGGTGAGAGGCTAATCCAACAAATTATCGCAGGAACGAAAACCGCAACATGTGCTCCCAAGGTCTCGTATACACCCGATGAATTAGAAGGAATCTATGCTTTGATTGGAAAAGTGTGTACCGTAACAGACAAATTTGGTACTCCGAGATGTAACGTCTGTCACCTTGAAGTATTTGAAACAACATTTGGTAATCCAGACCCGAGATTAGTGAAAGGTGAAGGTGACGGAGATGACGTAGAAAAATTTAAGAGGGACCATATCAATGCTTGGGATGGCATGGCAACAGAAGGGATTCAATTAACAGACGAAACCATACTCATCGTTGAACTTTTTGAGTTGGTGGAGGAGTAGTATTTTCGCCATAGCGTTTACCGGTCGCTCTGTAGCTATCGGAGGCGAGTCTCCTGGAAGGAAAAGTTGTCTATGAGCGCGAATCTGGCCTCGGAGATGGCCGATGACTCGTGGGCCGACGTGATACGAAGTGAGGTGTCGTATGATCCATCTGCAAATTCTGACCCCAAACGACTGGCAGTTATGGCGGAAACTCCGTGTGGCCGCCCTGACGGAATCAACCGCGGCCTTCGGTTCCGTCCTCGCTGACTGGCAGGGCGCGGGTGACCGTGAGCAACGGTGGCGGGAGCGTTTGACGGGTGTTGCACTCAATGTTATCGCCTATGTGGACGGCAAGCCCGCTGGCATGGTTAGTGGTGACTGGAACGCTCCGGATGTTGAACTCATATCCCTCTGGGTGGCGCCCTTCGCACGGGGACGCGGCGTGGGGGAGCGACTCGTCGAGATGGTGGTGGAGTGGGCACGCGACCAACAGGCGCCGCGCGTCGTTCTGAGCGTCAGGGACTACAATGCGCCTGCGATTCGTCTTTATTGCCGCCAGGGATTCGAGGCGATCAGCGCGAGTCCAGAATCGGAGCCGGGAGCGCCGGAGACGCTATTCACTCGGCTTATCTAGAAATCGGCGGCGAGCGGGCACGGTGTCTTTTGGTCCGTGGACCCTAGCGGCGCCACTCCGCACGCATGGGGCATTCGCCAAAACGCTTCACATGGCGAATAAGGAAGTTTTGGGGGCGAGTATGCATTAGTGTCTTGGGACTAGCAGGCCGCGTGCGAATGGCACTACGTGGCGCGCTCACTCCGCCTCGATGGGATATATCTCCAATGTCGGAATGGCCAACAGCTTTTTTGCTCCGTCCTCATTGGTGCCGATGAGGGTAAAGTCAAAATCGATTTCGGTCGAGAGACACCATGCGTGGTCATCCGGCCACCAGAAGTTCGGCTCGACCCGATAGATTCCACGGGCGACATCGTACACAGCCCCCACGGGTCCCTGGGCCATCCAGTAGGTACGTCCACCCGCAGCCCACCCCGGTGGGCTCCATTGGGGCACGCTCTTGATGTTCCGGAGCAATAGTTGTCGTTGTTGTTGCCGCCACGAATAGTCGGGACGAGCACGATCATCCATGGTGTCGGGGATGCTGGTATTTTCCCAAAATCCGCCGTCCCAAAAGGAGATCCATGTGGAATCCGGCGTGGTGGTGAGCTCTGCCAGCACCGGTGTCAGCAGATGGATCAGTTGCGGGGACAGGCCCACGGGCGGGCCGTCAAAAGGAGCGGACGCGGGAATCACCGAGGTGTTAGGGACGATATCCGTGAAGAAGGTGATGTCGTCCAGTGATTGACCGGCCCATGCCGCTACCTCCTTCCAAGGCACGCGGCGATCGGCAGCTTCGGCTTCGTACCATGGTGTGCCGGGGCCGGTGACACTCTTCCATGCGGGATGGTTAATCCGTAAGTAATGGCTATATCCCAGAGGAATCACACGACCGGGTAACGCCATTTCTCCGGCGCCCCAGCTCTTCCAGCGCATCGGATCTTGGAGCCATTCCGCGGGCTTAAGGTCTGCACTCGGGATCACGTCTGGTGGCCAGCCAAACGGCCCGATATTGAAAACATTTGTGGGGGCACTCAAGCGGGATTCTCCTTTCCGACATCTTCTTGCACTGAGCCTACCATAGTGGTCAGAGCCGCGGCAACATGTTTACTCTGGAATGATCGACCTCAGGAGGACGACAACTAGACATAAATTACTCCGTGGCATTAATGACGCACTCTCGGGGGCGTTAGCGCCTTAAGCGCATTCCATAGCTGCGGTGTCCCAATTCCTGAGCGGCTCCTCTATCCCGTGGGCGGTCAAGCAGCTCTCACGAAAATCGTCGCATCCGCCAGCGCCGTATCTTCTCGGATAACCTGCCCCCGCCTGGTCACCATCATGGGGCCCGTTCTAGGTCAAATTCGACGCGACCATTCCTTGGGATGCTGCCAGAAATGTAAGATGGCAATAAGAAAATACACTCCGTATGGGAAACGACGAAGGAGAGCTCGCCGCACCCCTCGTTCAACGGCGGGGAACGTTTGAGGATTGTCGACAATTCGTTCAAAGAGATCATCAAGCGCTTCGAGGAAACGCTCACCGAGCCCTTATTGTTTCTCTTCGTATAATGCGACGGCGTCTTGAACATCATGTTGGGCACCCACTCCACGGAGGACGTCAACTCTCATTGATCGCTCTTAGGGTGGGGCAAATCACGAGCAATCTTCTGACGGATCTGAGCCCCATTAGCCAGACTGTCTGGCGCGGCTTGCTGTTCTTGCACACGTTGATGAATGATGGCTTTGTGCCAATCCGGAACCGCCAAGTGCTCGCCGGACTCCGCGATACGACCCCACAAGGATTGGACGTAGTCTACCTTGTCATTTGTGGTGGGCAGCTCATCAACACCGGGAAGGCGGCCAAGGAGCGCGCGGTGACGTGTCGACACCTCCTTTTCCTCATGACAGCATGCGCGCTTCTGTGCGTGAAACGTCACTCTGCCAAAGAGATATTTGGACAACACATCTTTCGCATGAGACACCGCAGAGGGCTCCTTTAGGCGCCGCGCAACAGTAACCTGATTGACTTGAAAGCGGATGCAAGTGTTTATGGCTTTCAAATCCTTGTCCTGGTTCAGGTAATTAATGCGCTTATCCGTCTCCGTGTTGATTATACCGCTAACGTTTCGGGGGCGAATACCTGGGTAGCCCACTGATCGAACGTGGCCTGCATGGTGCTACCCGCCCACAAAGATGTTCCCATGCCGTGCGCAATTGGCTGTGGGGGATTTGTATGAGTTCTGGGTGGGCTTCCCTGCAAGATGTTGTGCTTCCCGCCAGGGTTCTAGCCCACATTGACGGTCCCGGTGCGCTAGGCATTAGTGGATGATGCACCGCAAGGGAGATGGAAGAGCGCACCATGCTCTCAGCCAGATCTCGATGTCCCAGTGGGAGAACAGCATGTAGGCGCGCGGCAGACACTTCGCCGTGTTAAAATAATGCCAGACCCTCGTGAAGGGCGCGCCCGGAGATATCTTTGGGAAACTGGGTGCGCAATATGACGGGCAGGAGTGACTAGTGGCACAGTGGATTCAGCATGAAGATGGCTACTGGCAGTGGCTGGGGCCAGAGAATGTGCAAGCGATATTCACCACGCGGCAGGGCGGGGTTTCGCTCCCGCCCTATGATACCTGGAACTTGTCCTTCGGTGTGCCGGATGCTCCAGAGGCCGTGGTGGCAAACCGCATTCAGGCACTGGGATGCCTGAATGCTTCGCTGGACCAGCTGATCATGGCGGAACAGGTGCACGGGGCACAGGTATCTTGGGTCGGGCCAGGTGATGCCCCGGCCGGAGCGTACAGCCCCCAGACCTCGGTGCCGGGGGCCGACGGGCTTCTGACGCAGGGGACGGGAATTGTCCTGGGGATGGGATTCGCCGACTGTGTGCCGATTTTCCTGGCTGACAGTGCTGGCCGCACTGCGGGACTGCTGCACGCAGGCTGGCGGGGCACGGTCAGGGGAGTGCAGGAAGAGGCAGTCTGGCATCTCAAGCGGCAGGGAATCAACCCTGAGAATCTTCATGTCGGCATCGGCCCCTCTATCGGACCGTGCTGCTATGAGGTGGATGAAACAGTCGCTCAGGAATTCCGCGCGGTGATGGGGGACCATGCGCCCTTGACGCCCGGGGTGCGCAGCGGACACTACCAGCTTGACCTGTGGGAAGCCAACCGCTGGCGTCTGGAGCAGTTGGGGGTCCCTGGGGAAAATATCGATGTCGCCGGCGTCTGCACGGCATGCCACAGCGGCCAGTTCTTTTCCCACCGCCGGGACCGGGGCCGCACGGGGCGGATGGGAGGCTATATATGTCTGAGAGCATAACTGGGCGCGTGCGCGCTGTGCTCGAACGGATCGAGGCGCTGCGGCCTGCAGAGGGCGTCAAACTCATGGCGGTGACCAAGACCCGCACACGAGAGGAAGCACTGGAGGCCGTCCGCGCCGGAGCGCACCTGATTGGGGAAAACAAAGTGCAGGAGGCGCAAGAAAAATGGGCCAGCGTCGAGCGCGGCGTGCCCCTGCACCTGATTGGACATCTTCAAACCAACAAGGTAAAATATGCCATAGATCTTTTCGACTGCATTGACAGTATAGATAGTGACAGGGTGGCAGTGGCGCTGGATCAGCGGGTGGCCGACCGGCTTCCGGTGATGCTGGAGGTCAACGGGGGCAGGGAAGACAGCAAGACCGGTATGGACCCAGGCCGGGTCCGGCAGTTCCTGGAGCAGGCTGGCCGCTGGACCCATCTGCAATTCACTGGCATGATGGCGCTTTTTCCGACCACGGTCGGCACGACTTTGGACGAAAAGAAAAAAATTCGTGATCTTATGAAGGAAACTGGCGAATTATGGCGAACATGTCAACAAGAGGGATTTCCGTGGGCACCCCTGGATGATCTGTCCATGGGCATGACAGATGATTACGAGTGGGCCCTCGAGGCCGGAACCACCATCATCCGTCTGGGAACCGCTCTATTTGGGTCGAGGAACTATCTTTAAAAAGGAGGGTGATTTGTGAAGACAGGCATAGTCGGCAAATTTTTAAACTTTGTGGGACTCGAAGAGGTGCAGGACGAGGAGTTTGACACGCAGGAAGTGGCGGCAACCTCTGACTGGGAGGATGAAGTGCCCCAGAAGAAGCGGGGCAGCCTGGTGAGTCTGCCGGGGACCCGGGGATTTCGGGTGGTGGTTATGCACCCCCGCACATTGGAAGACGGCCAGGCCATCGCTGACCAGGTCAAAGGGCGCCGGCCCGTCATTGTCAATCTCGACTTGGCCGAGGAACGCGCCGGCCAGCGGCTTTTGAATTTCCTGTCTGGGGTAGCGTATGCCTTGGATGGCGGACTCAGGAAAGTCGGAGACAATATCTTCCTCGTTACGCCCAATAACGTGGAAGTCGCCAGTGAAGATCACGATGACGGACCCGGATGGACCCGGAGCCTGAATAAGTGAGTATCATTTTCACTCACCTGGCAGAAACTGTCCATATTCTGCAGGATGTGTTCTTTGTCGTGCTGATGATTCGGATTGTGTCATCGTTCTTCCCCCCCAAGACACCGGGGCTGTGGGACAAGGCGGCTTATATTTCCACTCAGCTGACCGAGCCCATACTAGCCCCGATCCGGCGGAGGGTGCCCCTAGTGGGGATGCTGGACTTATCGCCCTTGATAGCGTTTTTCCTGGTGGATATTGCCGCATACCTTCTAGTCGCGTTGTTTCTATATATGGCCAGGTTTTAACTGCGGGAGGATTTTATGCCACTGACACCTTTAGATATTGTAAACAAAGAATTCAAGCACGGGTTTCGCGGATATAACGAGGATGACGTCAACGAATTTCTTGACGAAATTGTGCGCGATTATGAAGCTTTGATCCGTGAGAACGACGAGCTGAAAGAGAATACCTCGGGGATGACCGAGCGGCTGGAGCAGTACCGGAAGCTGGAGGCCACCTTGCAAAACACGCTGATCATCGCCCAGCAGACATCGGAGGAAGTCAAGAGCGCCGCCCGCAAAGAGGCCGAACTGATTGTGCGCGAAGCAGACGCCAAAGCGGAAGAAATTGTGCGCCGGGCTGAGGCTAGGGCTAGAGACGCCGAAAGCCAGCTGGCCCAGATGCGGTACGAGACAGAAAAGTACCGGGCGCAGGTGAGGAGCCTGCTGGAGTCCCAGCTCCGCCTCCTGACTGAGGAACCCATGCTGCAGGCGGCGCGTGACTAGCCCAGTTATTTGGGCTGCGCGCCATTGTGTGTTACAATACGTAAAATTGCCCAAAACAATGATTGGGACAGCAGTCGTGGAGCCTTCGGCGCAGAGATCTGGAACCCGGTGAAATCCAGACCAAGGCCCGCGCACTGATCACCCATGAGTGCCATGGCGAAAGCAGTAGTCTGGCCGGCCGCGCCCGTTACCCGTCTCAGAGTCCAGGATGTCGGGAGATGTCCTTGGAAGAAGGGTGGTACCGCGCCACGACGTCCCTTGCTGAAGGGGCGTTATTTTATTTTCAGGAGGAATTTGAGATGGACTACCGGCCCACATTGCGGCTGCCGAAAACCGCGTTTCCGATGAAAGGCAATCTTCCCAGCAAAGAGCCCGAGTGGCTCGCGGCCTGGGAAGAACAGGGGCTGTACCGCGCCCAGAGAGAGCAGAGGGAGCACGACGAGAAGTTCGTGCTCCATGACGGGCCGCCTTATGCCAATGGCGACATTCACACCGGGACCGCCCTGAACAAGATACTGAAAGACATGATCAACCGCTACTGGACCCTGGCCGGATACGATGTGGCCTATGTCCCGGGCTGGGATACCCACGGCCTGCCCATTGAGATGCGGGCATTAAAACAGCTGGGAGTCTCCCAGCACCAAATCGACGCGGTGGCGCTGCGCACGGAGTGCGCGGCGGTGGCCCGCCATTATATCGGGCAGATGACCCAGGAATTCCAGCGTTTGGGCATTCTCGGAGACTGGGAGAACCCGTATGTGACCATGAGCCCTGAATATGAAGGGGCGGAGCTCGAAGTCTTTGCGGCCATGGTGGAGAAAGGGCTGATTTACCGCGACCTCAAACCGGTCTACTGGTGTCCTCACTGCGAGACCGCCCTGGCGGAAGGGGAGATAGAGTATCACAACCACCGCTCCCAGGCGATTTACGTCGCATTTCCGGTAAGTGCGGAGCGGGGGCCTCTGCCGGAAGGGACCCGGGCCGTCATCTGGACCACCACTCCCTGGACCATTCCCGCCAACGTCGCCATCGCCCTGCACCCCGACGTGTCCTACCAGGTTGTCGGGACCCGGGAGCACGGCCGCCTGCTGGTGGCAGAAAGTCTGATCGGCGCCCTCAAGGAGAAACTGGGGTGGACGGTATTCGAAGAGTTCGGTCCCTGGAAAGGGAGCGAACTGGAGGGAGTCGTGACCCTGCACCCCTATCTGGGCCACAACGTGCCCCTGATTTTGGGGGAGCACGTCACCAGCGAGAGCGGGACCGGACTGGTCCACACAGCGCCGGGACACGGCATGGAGGACTTTGACGCGGGCCGCCAGTACCACTTGCCCGTAGTGCAGCCGCTGAATGACCAGGGACGCTACGCTGAAGACACCCCGCTGGTGGGGGGCCTGTTCTACCAGGACGGCAACGCTGTCGTGATCGGGAAGCTGAAGGAGGTCGGGGCTCTGCTGCAGGAGGAGCCTCTGGACCACCAGTACGCCCACTGCTGGCGCTGCAAGAATCCTGTCATCTACCGTGCCACCCAGCAGTGGTTCATGTCCATCGACCGTGTGCGCGACAGTTTGGAAGAAGCCACCCATACAGTCCGCTGGGACCCGGAGTGGGGTGGCGACCGCATGCGGCAGATGGTGGAGGGCCGCCAGGACTGGTGCCTGTCCCGCCAGCGCGTATGGGGGGTGCCCATTCCGGCGTTTTACTGCCAGTCCTGCCACACGGCCGTGCTGGATGCGCCCCTCATCCGCCATATCGCAAAAATCATCGGCACGGAAGGCGCTGACGCCTGGTGGACCAATGGCCCGGAGCATTTTCTGCCCAGCGACTACCGCTGTCCCGAGTGCGGGAGCCGCGACTTAGTCCAGGAGCACGATATCTTTGATGTGTGGCTGGATTCCGGATCCAGCCAGGCAGCGGTTCTGGCCGGGCACCGCCATCTCAAGTGGCCGGCGGACCTGGTGCTGGAAGGCAATGACCAGTACCGGGGCTGGTTCAACAGCCTGCTCACCACGGCTGTGGCTGCCCGCGGCCAGGCTCCCTACCGCATGGTTCTCACCCACGGCATGGTGCTGGACAAATCGGGTCAGGAAATGCACAAGTCCTTAGGCAACACCATCGACCCGATGGACATTGTGGCGCGCTACGGCGCCGATATCCTCAGGCTGTGGGTCGCGAGCAGCGACTACCGCAACGACGTCAGAATTTCTGACGAAATTCTGCGGCAGCTGGCCGAGAGCTACAGAAAAATTCGCAATACCTTCCGCTTTCTGCTAGGGAATCTGGCGGATTTCGAGGCGCCCTCGGAACCGTCCCGCCCCGAACTGCGCGACCCGCTGAACCGCTGGATTGTGCACACAGTCAATGAGTGGAGCGGGGAGGCCCGGGTATCCTACGAGGGCTACGCTTTCCACCAGGTGGTGCACAGCCTTTTGCACCTGGTCACAACGGACCTGTCGAGCTTCTACCTCGATGTGATCAAAGACCGGCTGTACACATTGGCTCCGGATGACAGCCTGCGCCGGGAAACTTTGGCCGTCATGCATTATATTCTGGATGTGCTCACCCGTCTGGTGGCGCCTATTCTGGTATTCACCGCCGATGAGGTCTACCGTTACAGCCCCAAGGGGGCTGACGCTCCCTCCTCTGTGCACCTGCTGCGCTGGCCGGAGATCTGGGCGCCGGGATATACGCCCGAAGAAAGTGCGCGCATTAGCCGCCTGCTGTCCTACCGGGACGTGGTCCTCAAAGCCCTGGAAGTGGTGCGGGCTGACAAGACCATCGGCAACGCCCTGGAGGGGGTGGTGACCCTGACGCTGCCCGGGACCGACGCGCCTTTCAGCGAAGAGGACCGCACCCTGCTGACGGAAATGGCCATGGCGGCGGAAATTCGGGTGGAGAGGGGCGCAGCGCTTTTTGCTTCGGCAAGCCGCACGGAGTGGAAACGGTGCGAGCGCTGCTGGCGCTACACTGAGGATGTGGGCACTCATGAGGAGTTTCCCGACCTGTGCGAGCGCTGCCACGATGTGCTGAAGGCGGTTCTTTAATGTCCAAGAGAGCTCTGGGTGTGTGGGCAATCGGGGCGGTCATCCTGGCCGCCGACCTCCTGATCCAGTCCCATATTGCCAAGACGATGGTCCCGGGACAGAGTGTGCCCGTGCTGCCGCCGGTGCTGTCGTGGACCTACATTCTGAATAATGGGGCCGCCTTCAGTCTGCTCAGAGGGGGGGCGCCCCTCTTTATTGTGGTGGCAGTCGGGCTCTTGGTGGGGATCGGCTGGTATACCGCGCGCCATCCCGACTTGCCGGTGACGATGGTCGTGGCTTTGGGACTGCTCGCGGGCGGGTCTGCAGGAAACTTATGGGACCGGCTGGTATCAGGGCGGGTGGTCGATTATATCCAGGTGATTGACTGGCCCGTGTTCAATCTCGCCGATTCGGCCATTGTGGTGGGGATGCTGGTGGGCGTGTATTACTACTGGAGGCAGGATAAAAATGGAGAATCCTGAAGCGCAGAGTCAAATGGTGGGCCCAGAGCAGGCCGGACTCAGGCTGGACCGGCTGCTGCAGGAGTGGGGCCCGTCCCACTCCCGCACTTACTGGCAGCGCCAAATTCTCCAAGGGCGCATTCAGGTCAACGGGAGGGCGCCCCGGGCCAGCTACACAGTGCAGGGCGGGGACGCGGTCAGCATCACCCTGGCCCCGGCCGCGCCTGTGCCCGCGGCCTGGAACACGGGAGCCCTGGTGGACGAGGAGTGGGTCGTCTATCAGGATAAGGACCTGGTGGTGGTGAACAAGCCGCGCAACCTGGTGGTGCACCCGAGCCATGGCCACGAGGACGACAGCGTGGTCCACCGCCTCGCCCCGTGGCTGGCGGTGGAGTCCGAAGATTTCCGACCAGGGGTGGTGCACCGCCTCGACCGCGACACCACCGGGCTGCTCGTGCTGGCCCGGTCGGAAACGGTCCGGACCCGCCTGTCCGACATGATCCAGGACCGCGAGGTGCACCGGGATTATCTGGCCGTGGTCACGGGGCGGCTGCCGGAACCGGCCGGGGTGATTGACGCCCCTATCGGCCGGGACCCGGGCAACCGCCTCAAAATGGCCGTCGTCTATTCCGGGCGCCAGGCCCGGACCCACTACCGCACCCTAGCGGCATGGGACAAGGTGAGCCTGGTGCAGCTGACCCTGGAGACAGGGCGCACCCACCAGATCCGGGTGCACCTTGCCAGTGTCGGCCACCCTGTGCAGGGGGACCCGCTCTATGCCAGAGCGGGCAGTCCGTTTAAGGCCCAGCTCCTGCACGCGGCGCGGCTGTCCTTCCGCCACCCTGTGTCCGGGGAGCCCTTGTGCTTCTGGCAGATGCCGCCTGCGGAAGATTGGACCTCGTGGGCTGGCCACAGCGGGCCAGTCACGGTGGTCGACCCGGTGGCCCTGGCATCCACCGAGCTTTGTGGCCAGGTGGATACGGGGTTCCTTCTGGAGAAAGGCTTAGGCCTTTTGGGGCAGTGAGCTGGCCCCGTCGGTGACGGCGGTCTTGGCAGATTTGGCCATGTTCTGAATCAGGGGCACCATGTGGCCGAAAATCTGGTGCCGGACCTCGTCGTCGCTGCGCATTTTGGTGTCAATGACAATCAGCAGGGCAAAAGTGGCCGGGGTGACGTCGATGATGAGGGGCGACGTGCCGCTGAAACCCAGAGTGTTCAGCAGCTTTTCGACCCGGGGCAGCAGTTGTCCCGGGTCAATGGCCATGTCCACATCAAACCGCAGCCGGATAATGCGCTTCTGGCTCCGCGCCAGGTTCTCCACCACCGCTTGAATGATGATGCCGTTCGGCACGACCATGAGAGGGCCGCTGTCCGTAATCATGGAGGTGTACATCAAAGTGATGTCAGTGACCACCCCGCTGTAGGCGGGCTTGAGCGCCTCGTGGGGGAAGCTGGGCATCAGGATCGGGTACTGCCAGGCCACGAAGTTGATGCGGTCTCCCACCTCAAAAGGGTGAAACAGAAGGATGGCGATCCCGGCAATCAGGTTGCCAAACATTGTCTGGCCGGCGAGACCGATGATGGCGGTGACGAAGGCGCCGCCAAAAACCACCGACGAGAGCCCTACGCCAAAGGCGGCCAGAACCGACAAAATCACGGCCAGCAACAGGAACAGGCGGATTATAAACCGCAAAGTTGTGGTGCGGCTCGCGCCCAGCGCCCGCGACGCGAGCTGAAAGAGATAGCGCTCGAGCAAGTACGAGATGGCGCCGCCCACCATCAGCACAATGAGCGCCTTGATCGGGCCGACGGTGTCAGGGGGGAGGAATTTGTGCTGCTTGCCCTGGTCCACCAGCACCGCCAGACCAATTCCGACAATGATTAGTCCGGCAATGAACAGGCCCGTCTTGCGCCATAATCTTTTTAAATCCACGTTGTGATGAGCCATTGCAACCTCCTTCTTCCCCTATCATAACCTAAAGCCTGCCCTCCGGAGCGGGTAAAATTCCCCAAAGAGGGGCATGATACCGCCATGACGGACGGTTCAAAAAGAGGCCTGCTCCTCTCGGGGGACCGTGAATTTTGGCTGGAATGGACAAAGGGGCGCACAAAAATCCCTGGAACTGGGTTCAAGGCCCTTTACGAAAACAGGCAGGTCGTATAATATGACCTTTAGGTCACATCCTTTAACACCAGTCCCGTGAGGCTGGTAAGGGGCAAAGCCAGAACTTTTTGCTCTAGCCTTCGGGAGGCTAGAGCATTTTTTGGTTGCCGTCCAAGGAGGCTGTTATGAAGAATATTGCTTTGCTGCTGGATTCTGATGCGATCAGGCGCGCACTGATGCGCATTGCCCATGAAATTGTGGAGCGCAATCACGGTCTGGACGGGGTGAGCCTGGTGGGAATTCGCCGCCGGGGGGTCCCTCTCGCCAAGAGAGTGGCTGCGAATATCGCCCTGATTGAAGGGGCGGCCCCGCCCACCGGGGTGCTGGATATCGGACTGTACCGCGATGACCGGGAGCAGAGGCCGTTTTCAGCGATCGACGCCACCTCGCTGAATCCCGGCCTCATTAATGGCCGGGTGGTCGTGCTGGTAGACGACGTGCTGTTCACCGGCCGCACAGTGCGGGCGGCGATGGACGCGGTGTCGGATTTCGGCAGGCCGCAGGCGATCCAGCTGGCCGTCCTGATTGACCGGGGTCACCGCGAACTGCCTATCCGGGCCGATTATGTCGGGAAGAATGTGCCCACGGCCCGCGCCGAGCAGGTGCGGGTGGAGCTCGAGGAAGTGGACGGGGCCGATCAGGTTTATCTGGAAAGGGCTTCCGAAGGAGATGAATCATGAGAGACCTGCTGGCGCTGCAGAATCTCCCCGCGCAGGATATCCGCGACATTTTGGACCTGTCCCAGAATCTCGGAGAAATCCTGGACAGACCCATCAAGAAGCTGCCCACATTGCGGGGAAAAGCCATTGTCAATCTGTTTTTCGAACCGAGCACCCGCACCCGCAATTCGTTTGAACTGGCGGCCAAGTATCTGGGAGCGGACGTGATCAACGTGCAGAAGTCCGGTTCCAGTGTGGAGAAAGGCGAGACCCTGTGGGATACTGCCACCAACCTCAGACAGATGGGAATTGACGCCGCCATCATCCGCCACCAGGTGTCCGGGGTGCCGGAACAGCTGGCGGGGGTGCTTGACGTCCCTGTCATCAATGCCGGGGACGGCAGCCACGAACACCCCACCCAGGGGCTTTTGGATGTGCTGACCCTGCGCCAGGCCAAAGGAGACGTGGGCCAGCTCAAAGTGGCGATTGTCGGCGATGTGCTCCACAGCCGCGTGGCCCGCTCCGATATCTGGGCGATGCGGGCTCTGGGCGCCCAAGTTGTGCTGATTGGCCCAGCCTCCCTGCTTCCGGAATCATACCGGGAGCTTGGGGTGGAGGTCACCACCGATTTGAGGGAAGGCCTGGCGGGAGTGGATGCGGTGCAGGTGCTGCGATTGCAAAAGGAGCGCCAGAGCGGGGGCGAAATCCCTTCCCAGTGGGAATACCGCGCCCGCTGGGGACTGACCGCCGAAAGTCTCGGATGGGCCAAGCCAGACGCCGTGGTGTTGCATCCGGGGCCGCAGAACCGGGGCGTTGAAATCGACTCAGATATTTTGGACTCGGAACGGGCCTTGGTCCGGCAGCAGGTGCGCAACGGAGTGGCAGTGCGCATGGCCGTTCTCTTCCGACTATTGGGGGGTGCTCATGATGAACAGTGAACGAACCGCTTACCGCATTCAGGGGGCGCGGGTCATTGACCCGTTCCGGAATTTCGACGGAGTCACGGACGTATGGGTGAAAGACGGCCGGATTGCAGGGCAGCCCGAACCGGACGCGGAGGTCGTCAACGGGGACGGGCTGTGGCTGGTGCCCAGACTTCTGGACATGCATGTGCATTTCCGGGACCCGGGGCTGGAATATAAAGAAGACCTGGAATCGGGCAGCAAAGCGGCCGCGGCGGGGGGCTTCACCGCCGTCTGCACGATGCCCAACACCCAGCCGGTGATTGACATCCCCAGTCTTGTGCAGTGGCAGATTGAACGCTCCCGCCAGTTGGGGCTGGTGCGGATCTGGCCCATCGGCGCCATTACCAAAGGCGAGGCTGGCCGGGAACTGGCGGAGATGTACCAGATGGCGCAGGCCGGCGCGGTGGGATTTTCTGACGACGGCCACCCCGTGGCCGACAGCCGCCTGATGCGGGCAGCGCTGAGCTATTCCGCGGCCGTGGGCAAGCCCATCATCCAGCATGCTGAAGATTCGCGGCTGGCGTTGGGCGGGGTGATGCATGAAGGCGCGGTCTCCCAGCAGATGGGACTGGGCGGCATCCCGGCCGAGGCGGAATCCGTCATGGTCTGGCGGGACGTGGAGCTGGCGGGACTGACCCAGGGAATATTGCACGTGGCCCACATCTCCTCTCCCGGCTCCCTGGAGGCGCTGCGCTATGCTCGGAACCGGGGACTCAGGGTCACGGCCGAGATCGCCCCCCACCACCTGTTCCTCACCGACGAAGCTGTGCGGGAATGGAATTACAGCCCGTTGACCAAGGTCAACCCGCCGCTGCGTCCGGCTCAGGTGCAGCAGGCTCTGATTGATGCCGTCAGGAGCGGGCTCGTGGGCGTGCTGGCGTCGGACCACGCGCCGCACCACGCGGATGAGAAAGCCGCGCCGTATGACGAGGCGCCCTTTGGCATCAGCGGCCTGGAGACATTTTTGGGGTCGGTGATAACCCTGTTTCTGGGGCAAGGCCTCTTGAGCCCCCTGGAGCTGTTCGCCAAGATAACCTCGGGACCGCATGATGTGCTGCGTGTGGCCTACGGCGGGCTCGTTCCTGGCCAGGAGGCGGACTTGACCCTCATCGACCCGCGGGTGCAGTGGACGGTGGACCCCCGCACTTTTTACTCCAAGGGCCGCAACACGCCGCTGGAGGGATCCCGGCTCACGGGGCGGGCGGTGGCGACAATGGTGGGAGGCCGCTTCACGATGCGCGACCAGGAGGTGCTGGGATGAAAGGCACTCTGCTCTTTGAGGACGGCACCCGCTTTGACGGCACTTTGATTGGGGACACCGGCCAGATGGCGGCCGGTGAGGTGGTCTTCAACACCGCGATGACAGGGTACCAGGAAATTTTGACCGACCCCTCCTATTACGGCCAGATTGTCGTGCTGACGTACCCTCTGATTGGCAACTACGGCACATTTCCGGAGGCGGCGGAGTCGCTGTTTCCCTGGGCCGAGGCGGTGATTGTCAAGGATGACGCCCCGGTTCCCTCTCATTTTGGCGGGGCGGAAAGCTTTGACAGCTACTTGAAGCGGTATCACAAAGTCGGCCTGTCAGGCGTGGACACCCGGGAGCTGACCCTGTACATCCGGGGGGCGGGCACCCAGCACGCCGTGCTGGCCGAGTCCGGGCACGATGCCCTAGATCTGGCCCAGGCACTGGCGGCCATTGACCTGTCCCGCAGTGTCTATGAAGTGACCACGCCTGAGCCTTACCATATTGTCCATGACGGGCCCCATATTGTCGTGATCGACTACGGCGCTAAAAACTCCATTATGGAACAGCTGGGAGTGCGCAACATGTCTGTCACCGTGGTGCCCTGCACGGTGACCCCCGAGGAGCTCGAAGCCTACCGCCCGGACGGGGTCGTGCTCTCGAACGGGCCGGGGGACCCGAGCCTTTTCGGGGACCTGCTCCCCACCGTGAAACACTGCATCGCGAACTACCCCACTTTGGGAATTTGCCTGGGACACCAGCTGATTGGCCTGGCCGAGGGAGCGAGGACCTACCCGCTGAAATTCGGCCACCACGGCGCCAACCACCCCCTGATGGACCACCAGACGGGCAAGGTGCTGATTACCTCCCAGAACCACGGCTATGCGGTGGAAGCGGAGCCGCTTCTGGACCGCTACCGGATCCGGCTGACCAATTTGCACGACCAGACCGTGGAAGGATTCCAGCACCGCGAGAAGCCGGTGCTCACGGTGCAGCACCATCCCGAGGCGGGGCCCGGTCCCTGGGACTCCCACTATCTTTTCGATGAGTTTCTGACAATGGTACGCGAGTGGGGAGATGGAAATCATGCCTAAACGACCAGATGTGCGCAAAGTGCTCGTGATAGGATCCGGGCCGATTATCATCGGCCAGGCCGCCGAGTTTGACTACGCCGGAACCCAGGCCTGCCGCGCGCTGCGGGAAGAAGGGGTGGAGGTGGTGCTGGTGAACAGCAACCCGGCCACCATCATGACCGACCTGTCGGTGGCCGACACCGTCTATCTGGAGCCCCTGACCGTGTCGTTCCTGGCCTATATTCTGGGCAAGGAGCGGCCGGACGGGGTGCTGGCGACGCTAGGGGGGCAGATGGGGCTGAACCTGGCCTCCGAGCTCGGACGCTCGGGGGTGCTCACGGATTTGGGCATTCCCCTTCTGGGCACTCCGCTGTCGGCTATAAAAATGGCGGAGGACCGGGAAGATTTCCGGAACCTGATGATTGAGCTCCACCATCCCATTCCCAAAAGCCGGACGGTGACGACGGTGGACGAAGGACTGGCCTTCGCCAATGACATCGGCTACCCGGTCATCTTGCGTCCAGCCTACACCCTGGGGGGGACCGGCGGGGGATTCGCCCACAGCGCCGAAGAGCTCCTGGTGCGCCTCCCCCATGCTCTGGCGCTCAGCCCCATTACCCAGGTGCTGGTGGAAGAATCCATTGCCGGCTGCAAAGAGGTGGAGTACGAGGTAATCCGGGACGGCGCCGGCAACACCATCATCGTCTGCAATATGGAAAACCTGGACCCGGTCGGGGTGCACACCGGGGACTCCATTGTGGTGGCCCCGAGCCAGACCCTGACCGATTACGAGTACCAGATGCTGCGCTCCGCCGCCATCGACATCGTGTCCCACCTGGGAGTGGAGGGAGGCTGCAACGTGCAGTTCGCCCTGCACCCAGACGGGCGTTACTGGGTGATTGAGGTCAATCCCCGGGTGTCGCGTTCCAGTGCCCTGGCGTCCAAAGCGACGGGGTACCCGATTGCCCGGATTGTCTCCAAAATCGCGCTGGGACTGACCTTGCCGGAAATCGCGAATCCGGTGACAGAAGATACCACGGCAGCGTTTGAGCCAGCCTTAGACTACATCGTCGTGAAAATACCACGGTGGCCGTTCGATAAATTTCCGGGAGCGGACCGGGTGCTGGGCACGCAGATGAAGGCGACGGGAGAGGTGATGGCCATTGACCGCACCTTCCCGGGCGGTCTGCAGAAGGCCGTGCGCTCTCTGGAGATGCGGCGGACGGGACTGAACGACCCGCAGCTGGCTTCCGTGCCGTCTGAAGCTATCTGGGAGGGGTGCATCACCGCCACCGACGAGCGGCTGTTCTACCTGGCTGAGGGACTCAGACGCCACTTCCGGGTAGAGGACCTGGCGGAGAAGACCCGCATTGACCGCTGGTTTCTGGACGGGATTGCCGAGATCATCCGCTGGGAAGAATGGCTGGAAACGCAGGCAGGGGAGTGGGTGCACGAGGCCTGGAAAATCAAGCAGCTGGGATTTTCCGATGCCCGGATTGCCGAACTGACAGGCTCCACTCCAGCTGCCGTGCGCGCCCAGCGCCTGGCCCTGGGCGTGCGCCCCGGCTACAAAATGGTGGACACCTGCGCGGGGGAATTCCCGGCGCGGACCCCATACTATTACGCGGCTTATGAGCCCAGCCGGGAAGCCGTGCCGCTCACGGGTCCCAAGGTGCTGGTCATAGGGTCAGGCCCTATCCGCATCGGCCAGGGCATTGAGTTTGACGCGGCCAGCGTCTACGCTCTGAACGCGCTCAAACGTCTGGGGTACCAGGCGATCATGGTCAACAACAATCCTGAGACGGTGTCCACCGACTTCAACGCCTCGGACCGGCTGTACTTTGAGCCGATTACTCTCGAAGACGTCCTCAACATTGTCGACTGGGAGCAGCCTTTGGGGGTGGTGGTGCAGTTTGGCGGGCAGACCGCCATCAATTTGGCGGAAGCTCTCACCCGAAACGGGGTCAACATTATCGGCACCGGCCTTGAAGGGCTAAGCCGGGCCGAGGACCGCGAGCTGTTCGACGCTCTGCTGGGGGAACTTGGCATCAAGCGCCCTCCCGGTCACACGGCGATTACCGCGCCGCAGGCGATTGCCGCCGCCCGGGATATTGGCTACCCCGTGCTGGTCCGCCCCTCCTTCGTGCTGGGCGGGCGCGCCATGCGGATTATTGAGGACCAGGGCCAGTTGGAGCAATACCTGTCCACCAGCACTGAAATGGGAGAGGGACAGCCTCTGCTGATTGACCGCTATATGAGCGGCCTCGAATTGGAAGTGGATGCCGTCAGTGACGGGGACCGGGTCATCATCCCGGCCGTGATGGAGCATGTGGAGAGAGCGGGGGTGCACTCCGGCGACTCCGTGGCGGTTTTGCCGCCGGTGCGGGCCAGCCGGCAGGTGATTGAGCAGGTGGTGGACATTGCGACCAGGCTGTGCCGGGGGCTGAAGGTCAAGGGCCTCTTGAACGTGCAGTTTGTGGCTGTGAACAATGACGTCTACGTGATTGAAGCCAATCCCCGCTCCAGCCGCACCGTGCCCTTTGTGATTAAAGCCACCGGGGTGCCCCTGGTCGACATGGCGATGGAAGCCAGCCTGACAGGGCGCATGGATGACCGCTGGGGCCAGGGCCTCCTGCAAGCGCCCGACCACTTCTCGGTGAAGATGCCCGTGTTCTCCTTTGCCAAGCTGGGACAGGTCGATGCGATTTTAGGACCGGAAATGAAGTCGACCGGAGAGGTGATGGGCATCGACCATGACTTTTCCTCGGCGCTGTACAAAGCGCTCATTGCCGGCGGCTTCCGGGTGCCGGCGGGCGGCAAGATCCTGGCCACCATCGCCGACGCCGACAAAGCGGAAGCCTTGCCCTACCTGCGCGAACTGGCGCAGCTGGGATACCGGATCTACGCCACCGCCGGCACTCTGGCGCTCTTGTCGTCGCGGGGAATCCCCGCCCGCCCGGTGTACAAAATCCGGGAGCGCCGCCCGCACCTGGTGGACATGATCCGCGAGGGGCAGTTTGACCTGGTGATTAACACCATCAGTGTCGGCGGCGACCAGGAGCGCGAAGGCTTTCTGATCCGGCGCGCAGCGGTGGAGCAGGGGATTTTGTGCTTTACCTCCCTCGATACCGTGCGGGCGGCTCTGGAAGCGCTCCGCGACCGCCACCGGCAGACATTTTCCGTGCACCCTCTCAATGAGTGGCTGCATGTCGGGCAGGTGCGGTGAATGGCGGGACAGCAGTTTCATGACGGGCAGGTTGACGCGCGCATTGTGAGGCGCGAGGAAGTGGCCAGGGATCATGTCGAGCTCATTCTGGAAAGTCCGGCCCTTGCCCGGGCCGTTCCCGGGCAGTTTGCCCACATCCTCACCCCCGGGATGCTGAGGCGTCCCGTGTCCTTCTCCCGCATTGAGCCGGATAGCGGACGAGTTGGGCTGCTCTTCCAGGTGGTGGGGGAAGGCACGGCCTGGCTGGCCAACTGCCAGGAAGGCGAGCGTCTGGATATTCTGGGACCGCTCGGGCACGGCTTTGCCCCTCCCGACCCCTCCCGTCCCTGGTGCCTGGTGGGGGGAGGGGTGGGAATTCCCCCGCTGTACAGCGCTGCCGCCCAGTGGAGGGAGTCCGCGCCCGACGTCATTATTGGCGCCAGAACCCGGGAGTGGGTCCTCATGCAAAAAGATTTTGAACAGTTGGGGTTGGGAGTTAGGGTCACGACTGACGACGGGTCATGGGGACAGGCGGGGACCGTGATCGGCCCCTTGCAGGAATGGCTCGAAGGCCATGCGGACGGCCAGGTCTTCTCCTGCGGCCCCACGCCGATGCTGGCCGCGGTGGCTTCCGCCTGCCGCGGCCGGGCCGCAGCCCAGGTGGCGCTCGAGCAGCGCATGGGCTGCGGGATTGGCGCCTGCCTGGCGTGTGTGGTGCCCGCCCGGGGCCAAACCCAAATGGAGTACCGCCGGGTCTGCACGGAGGGACCGGTGTTCTTGGCAGAGGAGCTGATATGGTGATGGATCTGCATGTGTCTCTGCCCCGCGGCCTCACGCTGGCCAACCCGGTCATTGCCGCTTCGGGGACGTTTGGATTCGGTCCCGAGTACAGCCGCTACGTGGATATCGGGTCTCTGGGGGCGGTCAGCGTCAAAGGGGTCTCCCCCGAGCCGTGGCTCGGCAACCCCCCTCCCCGGGTCTGGGAAACCCCGATGGGACTGTTGAATTCCATCGGGCTGCAGAATCCGGGGATGGAGGTCTTTGTGCGCGACGACCTGCCCTTTCTGCGGGAAAAGGGCGCGACAGTCATAGTCAACATCATCGGCCACACCGTGGATGAGTACGCCCGGGTGGCCTCCAGAATGCAGGGGGAGGCGGGGGTGGCTGCCCTGGAAGTCAATATTTCCTGCCCCAACATCAAGGAAGGCGGCATGAGTTTCGGCCATGACCCGGAGCAGGCCTACCAAGTCACCCGCGCCGTGCGCCAGGCGACAGACCTCCCGGTCATGGTGAAGCTGTCCCCCAACGTCACCTCCCCGGCGCTGATTGCCCAGGCTGTGGAACAGGCGGGGGCCGACATGATTTCCGCCATCAATACGGTAGTGGGTCTGGCGATCGATGTGGAGCACCGCCGCCCCGCTCTGGGGGGCACGACGGGGGGGCTGTCGGGACCGGCCATCAAGCCCATTGCCCTGCGGGTGGTGTACGACGTGGCCCAAAGTGTCAGCATTCCCATTATCGGCATGGGGGGGATTGCCAGCGCCGCCGATGTGCTTGAATTTCTGCTGGCGGGGGCCTCTGCCGTGATGGTCGGGACCGTGACATTTCAGCATCCCGGGCGCATGCAGCAGATTATCGCAGAGCTCCCGCAGGTGTTGAGCCGCGGGGGATTTAGGGGAGTGTCGGGCGCAGTCGGCCAGGCGCTGCCGGCCGCCTCCCGACCCCAGACACGAGGAGGTGACCTGTGACACAGCCAACGCCAGCGCCGGTGATGTGGATTGCCCTAGATGTCCCGACCCAGCAGGATGCCGAGAAGCTGATGGCCCGCTTTAGCCGCCACCGCCACTATAAAGTCGGGATGGAACTGTTTTACCGCATGGGACCCGAGGCCGTGGCCAAATGGATTGAGGACGGGCAGGTGATCTTCCTCGACCTCAAACTGCATGACATTCCCCAGACGGTGGGGCGTGCGGTGAGCCAACTGGCCGGGATCGGGGTCAGAATGGTCACCGTGCACGTGCACGGCGGCCCCGCCATGTGCGAGGAAGCCGCCCGGCAGGGCCGGGGGATGGACGTGGTCGGGGTCAGCGTGCTGACCAGCCTGGGGCAAGGGGACTTGGAGATGCTGGGAATCACCCGCCCGCTGCCAGAGCACGTCGCCGAGCTGACCCGCCTCGCCCGCCGCAGCGGGCTGGCGGGCGTGGTCACGTCCGGGGAGGAGCTGGCCCTGGTGCGCGCGCTGTGGCCCGGAGGCCGGTTTGTCGTGCCGGGCATCCGCAGCGCCCAGGACAGCCCCGGCGACCAGAAGCGCGTCATCAGCCCTGAGGGGGCGCTTTGGGGAGGCGCGACCGACTTGGTGATTGGGAGGACTCTGACCCAGTCACCCGACCCCGAGCAAAAATATGACGAGCTGGAACAGATTTTGGCACAATACCTTAAGGAGCGTGCAGCAAATGATTAAGGCGGGAACTCTTGAGGACCTCCAGGATGTGGGGGCCTATTTGACTGGACACTTTCTCCTGACGACCGGGCGCCACAGCGATACATTTTTCCTGCTGGCGCGGCTCACCGAGCGGCCGGACCGCCTCATCCCCTGGATATCTCTGCTCCGTGACAAACTGGGAGAGACGGGCGCCCACACCGTGGTGGGCCCGGCTGTGGGCGGGATTATTCCCGCGTACCAGCTGGCCAGCGCCATGGGCCATACCCGTGTGCTCTTTGCTGAAAAGGATGCGGATGGCTCGATGCAGTTCCGGCGCGGATTCAAACTGGCGCCCGGGGAGCCGGTGATTGTGGTGGAAGATGCCGTTACCACCGGATTTTCTGTCGGCAAGGTGATAAGCGCAGTCGAGGAGCAGGGGGGGCGGGTCGCAGCTGTCGGGGCCTTGGTCAGCCGCGCCCAGGGAGCGCTGCCGTGGACAGTCCCCATGGTCTCGGTGCTCCAGCTGACGGGGGTGCGCAACTGGGATCCGTCCGAGTGCCCCCTGTGCCAGGAGGGCGTGCCACTGTCCGCTCCTAAGCGCTGAAGCTCAGTCTGTGAGTTTGTCTCCGGTAGCGCCCAGCTTGCGCAGGCGCTGTGCATCGGGAGTGATGTACAAGGTTTTCTCACGCTCGTAGAGGACCTGGCCGGCTTCCGCATGCGGCCTTTTCCTGACGAATTTGCGGCGGGTGTAATCGACGGCCACAGTGGATGAGCGCTTGGCGGAGCTATAGAAGACCGCTAGGTGGGCGGCGTCGAGCAGGTCCTCCAAACTGGGGTTGTCCTTGCCGCTGAACAGCACGACGTGGGAGCCGGGAGACTGTTTCACGTGAAACCACATGTCGTCGGGGCGGGCCCGGCGGATGGTCAGCTCCTGGTTTTCCTCCCGGCTGCGCCCGACCAGTATTTCATAGCCACTGGTGCTGGCGAAGCGCCGGAAGTGCTGGGGCGTCTGGACCGTGTGGCGCAGGCGCGGGGCCAGCAAGGCGAGCTCCTGCCGGTAGTAGTCCGCTTGGTGGACCATGCCTGCGTCCTCCCAGGCCCTTTGGGCCTCGGCTAGTTCCTGGGCCAGAGCCGTGACCAGGCGGCTGCTCGCGGACACCCGGTGCTTGGCTTTCTTGTATGCGCGGTAGCAGGCTTCCGCCATCTGCGCCGGAGTCTTGCCCTCACTGAGCTCGAGCTCGAAGTTCCGGGCGGGCTGGGAGAAGCCCGGGACCGAAACCGTTTGGACGCCGGGGCGGAACTGGTACTGGTAGGCGAGCCACAAATCGCCCATTTCTTTATGCGCTTCGGGATCTTCCTGGGCGGCCTGCTCGACTTCAGCAAGCTTTTTGGCGAGGTGCTCGGCCCGGTCTTTCCAGTGGGCAGCCAGCTGGCTCTGCAAGTTGGCGAGGATGCGGGCGCGGTCCCTTTCCCAGTAAATCTCGTCCAGGGCAGCGTCCGGGTCCTGGATCTCCACAGACTCCCAGCCGGGCAGGGGATAGACCCAGACATCCTCGCGACTCTCCTGGCGGAGGCGGTAAAAAGGCAGCGCATAGTTCTCCAGATCGCGGCACAGCCGCTCCCATGACCAGCCGGGCAGCAGGGCCAAGGGGCGGGCGGCCGGAGGCAGGTCCGAGGGCAGGCGGGTCGCGCAAGGGTCAGGAAGGGCCGGGGGAGACGCGTAAGGAGTGCCGGGAAGAACACCGCGGCGCTTGTTGCGGGGAGGCACGTGCCGCAGCGCATCGAGAATCACACGGTCTTCTGTGAGCATGATAAAGTTGGTCAGGTTGCCCGTCAGTTCGACTACAGCGTACCCGGTGACGGTCTGGCCCCAGTCGTCGGCCCAGTGCACCTGAAGCCAGAGCACCCGGTCTAGAGACGGCGTGAACACCCGGTCCACGGTGAGCGGCAAAAACCGGGTGAAGACGGACTGGGCGGCTTTGGGAATGTCAAAACGGTGCTGCGTTTCATGGATGCGGGCCAGCCCCGTCGTCAGCACGATCAGCACCGAAATTTTCTGGTGGGTCGAGGGCTGCCACCCCTGCAGCACAATTCGCCCTTTATCGGCTAATACTCCTGAAATTTCGAGCCCTGACCAGCGGCTGTTCCAGCGGTGGGATAACTGGCGGATCAAAAAGGAATCAAACGGCATGGGGAACCTCCAAACCCGAAATGGGCAGCGCCAAGCGTGCTGCTGCCCTTACGTGCATTGTACGATCTCCCCGCGTGCAAGAAAAGGGCCGCCAAAGTGGTAGATTTATTAAGATGATGGTGGGATAATACATCCGTAACCTGAGCGGACTATTTGAGAAAATATTCACAAAACGGGGGTGCAAAAGTGGCAAGAGCGACGGGGATCCGCGGAATTTGGCACTCGTTGCCTCTCGAACGCTATACGTCGCGGGACAATTACATCTGGCTGGTCGTGGCTACGGTGTGTATTGGCGCCTTCATGGCTGCGGTGGATGCCAGCATTGTCAATGTCGCTTTGCCGGATCTGAGCACGTATTTTCACACGAGTGCGTCTCTCGTCAGCTGGGTGCTCATTGCCTATTTGCTGACCTTGGCGACATTGTTGACGCTGTTTGGCCGCTTGGCAGACATGCTGGGCCGGAGGCCTCTGTACACTTTGGGCTTCTTGGTGTTCATTGTCGGCTCGGCGGCCTGCGGGGCAGCCGTGAACCTGCCCATGCTGATTGTATCGCGGGTGTTTCAGGCGGCGGGGGCTGCCATGCTGCAGGCGAACTCGGTGGCGATTATCACCGCCACAGTGCCGGCGTCGGTGAGAGGGCGCGCGATTGGGTTTCAGGGTTCAGCGCAGGCAATCGGCCTGTCGTTAGGCCCGGCCATTGGGGGCGGCCTTATCGGGCTGTTCGGGTGGCGGGCTATTTTTTATGTCAATGTGCCGGTCGGGCTGATCGGGACGCTGATGGCGGCCGCAATCCTCCCCAAAGACAAGCTGTCGGGTCACAAGACCACGTTCGACTGGTGGGGGACGGTGCTGATGACACCCTTCCTGGTGCTGATCATGATTGCGCTGACCGAAGGCAACGCCTGGGGCTGGGCATCCCCCTTGATTCTGGGAATGTTTGCGGCGGCGGGCATCTTGCTTGTAGGATTTATTTTCCGCGAGCTGACGTTCCGTGCGCCTCTGGTAGATATGCGGCTGTTTAAGATCTGGGTGTTCAGCGTCGGGAATTTTACCGGTCTCCTCTCTTATCTGGCAATGTTCGGCGTCCTGTTCTTGATGCCTTTCTTCTTTGAGCGGGTGCTGACCTACAATTCGGCCGTGACGGGCCTGATCCTGACCGCCGTGCCCTTAGGGATGACAGTGGCGGCGCCCAAGGCGGGTTCTCTGGCAGACCGCTATGGCCCCCGCATTCTGACGACGAGCGGGATGGCCCTGACGGGGCTGGCCAGTTTGCTTCTAGCCTGGACTTTGAGCCTGCACGCCAATGTGGTGCTCATGGTCATCGAACTGGTTTTGATAGGAGTGGGTCTGGGGGTTTTCACCCCGCCCAACAACTCGTCCGTCATGGGCAGCCTGCCAAGTTCGCGGCTGGGGGTCGGCGGCGGTATCCTGAATATGGCCCGGTCGCTCGGCATGGCCATGGGGACAGCTATTTCGGGCACGATCCTGGCCGTGGTGCTCCTGGCCCACGGGGGCGTGGAAAGGGCGGGAGGACCGAAACCGCCCTGGATTCCGTCTACCCGCTATGCGCTGTATGTGTTGGTGATCCTGTCGTTTCTGGCTGCCCTGCTGTCGATTTTCCGGGTGGCCGAAAAAGACTCATCCAAACACGAGAGCATGCCTCTGGAATGGTAGCGAGGACTCGCAAACTCAGCGGGCGGCCTGCAGTTGTGATAGCGGGCCGTCCATTGTATTCTTAACCTAGATTCACCTACTATCCAGGAGGCTATACCATGTGGACGGTTGTCTATATTGCGCCTACCAGAGCCATTGCGGAACGGGTGCAGGCCATTTTAGAGGGGGAGAGCTTTCTTGTCCACCTGAGAGTTGTGGAACTCGGTGAGGATGACCGCGGGACAATAGAAGTGCAGGTGCCCGAAGGGGAAGCGGAAGAAGCAACGGAAATTATCGCCGAACACCTCGGACGGCTGCGGTAAAGGAGTCAGCATGTGAGACGGACAAAAATTGTGGCGACAATAGGACCGGCCTGCGACCATCCAGACGTATTGCGGGCCATGATCGGAGCGGGTATGGATGTGGCCCGGCTCAATCTTTCCCACGGAGACGTGGACACGCACCGGAAACGAATCAGGCTGATACGCCAAGTGTCGGAAGAATTGAAGCAATATACTGGCATTATGCTCGACACCCGGGGGCCGGAAGTGCGCCTGGGCGATTTGCCTGCGCCCATTGTCCTGGCGGAGCGGGACCCACTGTATCTGGCGCAGACACCGGACCGGCGCCAGGCGTCCGCGACCGTCAACTGGGAGGGCCTGTACGGCATGGTCGAGCCCGGTCAGATCCTGTGGATTGATGACGGCAATATTGTCGTCCGCTGCGTGGAATCTGAGCCTTTTGCCCTCCGCTGCGAGGTGGTGGCGGGCGGTGTCCTGCAGAGCCGGAAAAAAATCAGCTCGCCCGACTTGACGTGGCCGCTGGATGTTCTCAGCGCGGTGGACAAAGAAGCCCTGGCCATGGGAATCGAGGAAGGCATCGACTTTGTGGCGGCCTCATTCATCCGCTCTGCCGAAGATGTTCTGGAGATTCGAAAATTTTTTGAGGGCTATCATTCCAGTGTCTTCTTAATCAGTAAAATTGAAAACCGGGCTGGGGTGGATAATCTCTCAGACGTCTTATCCCTGTCGGATGGCGTCATGGTGGCGAGAGGGGACCTTGGGGTCGAACTCCCTCCCGAGCGGGTGCCGTGGCTGCAAAAAGAGATCATCGCGCATGCGAACCGGCTGGGGATTCCGGTCGTCACAGCGACCCAGATGCTGGAGTCGATGACCCACTCCCCGCGTCCGACGCGGGCGGAGGTGTCCGATGTGGCCCATGCCATATGGGACGGGTCGGACAGTGTGATGCTCTCGGCCGAAACCGCGTCCGGGCAATTCCCGCTGGAGTCGGTGAAAATGATGGCCAAGATTGCCGAGGATGCCGATGACCGTCCGGAATATGTCAGCCGGGGGGTTCATAGTGTGTCGCGGGTGGCAGATGCTGTCAGCCAGGCCGCCGCCGAGATGGCGGAGAGTCTGGGGGCGCGGGCGCTTCTGACCGTGACCGCGTCGGGATACACGGCGCGCATGGTCAGCAGGGCCAGGCCGGAGGTGCCCATTGTCGCGCTGTCCTCCACACTGCGGGTGGCGCGCCAGCTTCAACTGTCGTGGGGGGTGCACCCTCTCTTCTCCCCCGGAGTGGAGGGCGCTATGGACATGGCCGAAAAAGCGATTGGGGACGCCGCGGACTGCGGGTATGTGCAAGACGGGGACCTGGTGGTGTTCACGGCCGGAGTGCCTGCCGGCATCCCCGGCACCACCAACCTGGTGCGGGTCGAAACTGTCTCCCGCCCCGAGGTGGTGGGGGTGGGCCTCGGCTACGGCCAGCCCGTGACAGCGCCCGTCAGGTATCCGGACGGCGGGGAGTCCGCCGGCTTGGGGGAACCTTATATCGCCGTGGCGGTCGACTACACTCCGGAGCAGCACGCCTTCTTCGAGCGCGCAGCCGCCATTATCGCGGAGCGCGACGGGCGCACGTCGGATATCGCCGTGGTGGCCGTGACTCTTGGCATCCCCGCGGTGGTTGGGGTGAAAGACGCGGCCACACGCTGGCCGGAAGGACAGCTCGTGACACTGGACCCGCTGCGGGGAGTCATCTATAAAGGCCGCGCGCAAACATAGGACACTTAATAGAGGATGCAGGAGGGCGACAGATGAAGGTCTACTGGAATGGCGCGGTTGTCGACGAGGAGGCTGTGCGGCTCTCGTTTGATGACCGGGGTTTTCTCTTTGCGGACGGGGTCTATGAGGTGGTGCACGTTTACCGCCGCCAGTTTTTTGAATGGGAGCGGCACATGGCGCGGCTCCAAAGGTCGCTTGCCGGAATCGATCTGGAGGGCGTCGACATCGCCGCCTTGAGCCTTGGCGCCAACAGCCTGCTGGAGTCTTTCGGTGCGGACGAGGGAGCGTTGTATCTGGAAATCACCCGGGGCGCTTACCCGCGCTCGCATGCCTTCCCCCCGCAAGGGACCCCGCCCACCGTGCTGATGTGGATACGGCCGGCGCCAGCCCCGGACCTGCGGGCCTGGGAACAGGGAGTGGCCGTCATGACGGCGGCCGATGACCGCTGGGCGAAAGTGTGGATCAAGACCATAGGGCTCTTGCCTAATGTGCTGGCCAAAGAGAAGGCGCACCGCCGCGGGCTGTTTGACGCCATCTTCGTGCGTGACGGCATGGTGACGGAAGCCACCAGCGCCAATGTGTTCATTGTCCGCGGCGGCGAGCTTGTGACAGCGCCGGTGACCAATTACATTCTTCCCGGAATTACGCGGGAGGTGTTGATTGAAATCGCGCGGGAACGGCACATGCCCCTGACCCTCCTGCCCTTTTCCGCTGACGACATGCTGCAGGCTGACGAAGTGTTTCTGAGCGGCACGACTACCGAGGTGCTGCCGGTGACCCAAGTGGACGGCGCGGTGATTGGCAGCGGGCAGGCGGGCCCTGTAACCCGGGAACTGTCACAGGCCCTCAGGCAGCGCGCTGGCGCCGTATCATAATTCACCTTCCTGGGCAGACTGCCTGCAGAGGTGGAATCATGCAAAACAGTGATATTCTGGCAGATGAAGCGAGGAGCTATTTTCTAGCCCTCGCGGATGTTCTGCGTGAACTGGACCAGGATGATCTGCTGGGGCGTCTGGCGGAGCTGTATATGGATTTTCGCCAGATCGACTATTACAGCGGGCACTCCTGACAGACCGGGAGACAACAGGGGGGCAAGGCAGTGCATGTGGTGTTAGTGGAGCCGGAAATTCCCCCCAATACGGGAAATATTGCCCGCACCTGCGCAGCCACCGGGACGCATCTGCACCTGGTGGAGCCTTTGGGCTTCTCTGTCAGCGACCGCTACCTGAAGCGGGCGGGAGTCGATTACTGGGATCTGGTGGACATGCATGTCCACCCACAGTGGGCCAGCGTCACAGAAATGCTGGGAGACCCATCCCAATGGTATTATTTTTCTTCACACAGCGCCAAAATTTATACGGAAGCCCACTACCAAGATGCATCGGTGCTGGTTTTTGGCCGGGAGTCCACGGGCCTGCCCTCTGGACTGCTCGCGGAGTACCAGAAGACGGCATATGCTATCCCGATGGACCGGCGGGTGCGCTCCTTGAATCTCGCCAACAGCGTGGCGATTGTAGTGTATGAGGCGCTCCGCCAGCAGAATTTTTGGCGGGGGGACGAATAGCCCCGGCCGGCAGTCCCATATAATGAACCAAGTGGCGGGGACACGGGGGATCTGTTGATGTCTTTATTGCTCATCACAGTCAGCGGCATGGTGCTCATCGTCTTGTCCGCAGACTACTTCACGAACGGCATCGAGTGGGTGGGTTTCCGGATCCATCTGGATGAGGGAGCCGTGGGCTCTTTGCTGGCAGCCATCGGAACGGCGCTGCCGGAAACGCTGGTGCCGGTCATCGCCATCCTGTTCGGGCGGGGACAGAGCGAGAGCTCTATTGGCCTGGGGGCAATTTTGGGCGCGCCGTTCATGCTGGCGACTGTAGGTTTTCTGGTCATCGGCTTGGGACTCTTGTGGACGGGGCGGAAGTCTCTCAGTCTCGACAAGCAAAGCCATATGACCGGGGACCTGCAATTTTTTCTGATAGCGTTCGGGCTGGCGCTGCTCGCAACCATCCTGCCCCGCCTCTGGCACCCCGTGGTGGCGGTGGGGCTTTTTGGGCTGTACGGCTGGCATGCATGGACTCTGGTGAAGGGCCAGGGAGGACACAAGGCGGAAAGCGCCCGGCCCAGTCAGGCTCTCCGGCTGTCGTCCGGGCCTGAGCCGCCCCTGTGGGCAGCCTTGGTCCAGGTGGCTTTGGCGCTGTTGGGACTGATTATGGGCGCGCACTTTTTTGTGACGGCACTGAACGGCATGACCGGCATCATTCATATCTCGGCTTTTCTGCTCTCGGTGATTGTCACCCCCGTGGCGACCGAACTGCCGGAAGTGCTCAACAGCGTCATCTGGATCCGGCGCCACAAGGACACCCTGGCTGTCGGCAATGTCACGGGAGCCATGGCGTTTCAGTCGAGCGTGGTGCCGGCCTTAGGTATTGGCCTGACCTCGTGGCAATTGGACCCTCTCGAACTGCTCACCGGCATTGTGGCCTGGCTGGCTACGTTATGGATCTGGCTGAGAAGCCGCTCGGGACCCTTGAAGGTGTCAGAACTGCTGACAGCGGGGCTTTTCTACATTCTCTATATTGGGATGATTATCGGGATGACCTCGCACTGAACCGTTCGCTGAAGTCCCCAGTGCTCTGGACGGGTAGGCTGCTGGTGCGGAAGATCTTCGAGTGTGCACGCATCAAGCCCATGTGTTTTCACTGGGTCCGTCGCGCGATGCAGAATTAAACGCGGGGCAATGACCTGATTCGGCGTACAGGATAACCGCTGACCTATCCCCAGTGTTTACCAATTCAGTGGATTTTTTGTGGCAGGACAACGGGTTAGGCTGTTGTTTCGGCGCCTTGGGCGCGGCGCATCCAGTGGGTCTCGGGAGCCTCGGCAGCGATTCCAGGGCTTCTCGAGGGGGAGAACGCATGAACGCCAGGCCATGCCCGATTCGCGGGCGAATCGGGACGGTGTGATGCACGGCGCTCTCCCGAATTTATGGTCCGGCGGCTTCCGTCACACTGCGAATTGGCAAAGGCGGGATGTGGCGGCGAAAGTCGCGAACGGCGCGGAGCAGAGTGCGCCAGACCACGTCATGGTGTCCCAACCCCCAATGGTCCAAGCGCCACCACGCATGCGTGCGATAATCTTTCACCGTATTAGCTCGCCACTCGCGGGCTTTGCCCGCGGTTTCCATGGCCCACCCGGCGACATTCAACCAATAATACGCCCACGCAAAGACCAGGAGCATCCGATCCCACCGTTCCGGAGTGCTCAGGGTCACGGCATCCAGATGAAATCCTTCATAATGATCATTCTTCTGATCTTTAAAGCACTCTTCGGTGGTAAACCGTTGGCCATAAGCCGCGACGAGGCGTCCCGGCTCCCAATTCTTCAACCCCGCCGACACCACGAGATCCCAGGGATCCGGATATCCTGGTTCCGCGTACACGATGACACGGCACGGATAGGCGTCCTTCCCGTAACCACGCCCGTAGCGCGCGGCGGGCAAATCCTCCAACACCGGACGGGCGAGGGCGTAGCCATACAGCGGGCGCCAGCGCCCGTCAGACTGCACCCAGACGGATCCTTTCGTGCGAATCACCCCATCCCATCCTAAAGCATCCCAGGCACGGAAGAGCCTCACCGTCGCAAATCCCCGATCGGCCAACCAAATGGGATGGCACGTGGGGGGAATGCATGGAGCCACGCGCTGACACAGGTCCAATTCAATAGCCCACATCCGATCCTTTAAGGAGTCTTTCCGCACCGTGATCCAGCCTAAAGGAATCGCGCGGCCGTGCGCCCGCCAATTCAAGGACAGAATTTGATACACCCCATCCTTCGGATTGGTCCAGTCGAGGGTGAGCAAGGCCTCCGTCGCATCATGGAGCATATAGGCGATCAAATCGCCTTGCGCCACCGCCATATCGATTCGCGGGTTGCCTAAAAAGCGGTCGACCCGTTTGATGGTATGGTTGGCCGTGGTGGTGACCTCGTCCGCCATCGCCAGATGGCGACCGATGGTGGCTGAGCCTAAGAGCGGAAACTGGATGACCGCCCAGACTAACGCGGCCAGCGTCGTGCGTTGCGATTTTCATAGGCGCCCATGCGTTTGGAAAAACGAAGTGGTAGACTGGAGTGGAATCATCGGGATCCTCCTTGTGCGCACAGTCCTGAACACTGAATACTTCTTCGCCAGAGGATCCCGATTCTCCTTTGCGCATGATATTTTTCCTATACAGAAAGTACCGACATTAAAACTCGGGATGGGTCAGGGATAACCGCTGCTGAGGAAAGGACCAGTGGGCGGGCCCTGGTGTGTCGAAGCCCACGGCGAGGACCCAGAGCTTCGAGGCCCGTATCTCCTGACGGGATACCTATGTCGGAGTGGAAGCGGCGGCGCTAGGTCGGCGGAGCCATCAAACCATCCCATGCGGCGGGGGACAATGGCCTCGGGTGTAAACCGTGGGGAAAAGGCATCATCAAGGACGTCAGCCGGGGACCAGAAAGGTCCCAGGTGGGGATCCCCGTTCGCTCCGAAAGCACAGTCCAAAATAGAGGGTTGTGTCCCGTACGCGCTAGCCTCAACTGGCCGTATCGAGTAGGACTCGTCGTTTACGTGAACCATCATGAAGTGCTTTGGTCCACGTCCACGATGTGAGGCGCAATCGCTTAGCTTGGTTAAGCCATGGACGATCATCCGTAGATCCTGCCCAATCCGTGGGGAGGTACCCCAGACGGATGTCATGGCCAAATCTTTTGCGCTTGGGGCAAGGCGCCGGTTGTTTTGGCAAGCCTATGCTGGCGTGGTGACGGGATTGCCGGTACAATATGCCCTATAGAACGGAAAGTATGTATGGCCCCCCCTTTGGGGAAGAATGAGGAGGAGCGGTGTGGCGGTGGGCGCCAGTGTAAAGGTCAGGGAAAAAACGAGCCGCGAACTCGTGGCCGTGATGCTGCCTCAAGGCTTTCAGCTGGACTGGCAGGGTGATCCAGGGGAAAGCCATTCTCCTTTTGTTGCAGTGCAGGACGAACTCCTGTCCCAGTTTCATGAGGATGAGGACCGCGCTTTTTTGCATCTGGGGTTTTTAGATCCTCACTGGCCCTGGTCCAGCTCTCTGCGCTTTGTGCATGCGGTGGCCGAGCAGTTCCTGACAGATTTGGCCCGTATTCCGGATCTCGAAGATTTGCGGGAGCAAGCCCGGGTGGACTGGGAGGACGGGACGGCCGACAGCTTTTTGGCGATGGCGCCGGTGGGCTGGGGATCGGAATTTCTGACTCCTGCCTGGATAGCGCAGAGCTTAAGCCGTCTGCAGGCGGCTTTCTCCACCGAAATCCGCGCGTACCCCGGATCGGTTGAGGAATTTTTTGCGACCCGCAGCCAGCAGCTGCATCCAGTGGGGCGGGTCTTCTTCCACCTGGTGGAGAGCAAGAAAGAGGACTTCCCCTTTGCCTTTATGGCCACCTACTCCTCGGATACCCGCAGCGAGGGAAAATCCCGGCACCTCCCATTGAAAAATGCGCTGATAGAATATCAAGGGGACCAGGCCGCGCTGCTGGGGTTGCTCTCCACAGTCAATAAGGCGGCGGCCCAAAGCCCGTTCATTGCTGGCCTCGTGGAGTCCGGGGAAATATTCCACCCTTTGGGCCTTTCAGCGCAAGAGACCTATGAGTTTTTGAAAGAGGTCCCCCTTTATGAGCAGGCAGGCATCTTGTGCCGCATCCCCAAATGGTGGAAGAAGTCCTCGCGGCTGCCCAAACTTGCCGTCAATATCGGTACGCAGCCTCCCTCGATTTTGGGCCGGGACGCTTTGCTGAATTTCGATGTGCGGCTGTCCTTGGGGGAGGACGCTCTCAACCCGGAGGAACTGCAGGAACTGCTTAGACAGGAAGAGGGTCTGGCTTTTCTGAAGGGCAAGTGGGTGGAAGTGGACCACGATAAGCTGCAGAAGCTGCTGGCGGCCTATGAGAGAGCCCGGAAAATGTCGGGGCGCGGGCCAGTGGATATCTTGGGCGCTCTGCGTTTTGAGCTGGAAGCCAGCCAGATGGCTGGCGGCAGTGAAGACGACGTGCAAGTGGAAGTCAGCCATGGAGAGTGGCTGCGCACTGTGCTCGGCCAACTGTCCCACCCGACTGCAGAAGATGCCCCCGACCTCGTAGACGGAGCGCTTCATGCCGACCTGCGGGAATACCAGCGGCGAGGGGTCGCGTGGCTCAGAAGCATGCGCCGTCTGGGGCTTGGGGCGTGCCTGGCGGACGACATGGGTTTGGGGAAGACACTGCAAGTGCTGGCGCTGTTAAGCGCCATGCACCAGGAGGGGCCGCTGAAAGCTCTTCTGCTTGTGCCAGCCTCACTAATTGGCAACTGGGTGGATGAGATGGCTAAATTCACCCCTCACCTGCCCGTATGGGTTCTTCACCCCTCGGAGCATTCCCTGCGGTCAGTGAGTGTGGAGCAGATAGGCGAGCGCTGGGGCGTCTTTCTCACTACCTACGGAATGGCGGGAAAATTTCCGGAGCTGACCGATTTGATGTGGGACGTTTTGATTCTGGATGAGGCGCAGGCGATAAAGAACCCGGCCACCCATCAGGCCAGGGCTGTGAAGCGGATCCCGGCGCAGTGCAAAATTGCCATGACGGGGACGCCGATTGAAAACCGCCTGTCCGATTTGTGGTCCCTGTTCGATTTTCTCAATCAGGGCCTGTTGGGGACGGCCAAAGAATTTACCGCATATACCAAGCAACTTTCCGCCCATCCCGAAGGTTATGCGCCTTTAAAGCGGGTGGTGAGCCCATTTATCTTGCGGCGCCTCAAAACGGACCGCACCGTCATCTCCGACCTGCCGGACAAGATTGAGATGAGAAGCTTTGCCGCTCTGACAAAGAAACAGGCTGCGCTCTACCGAGACCTGGCCGGGGATGTGCGCGAAAGACTGGAATCTGCAGAAGAGGGCATTGCCCGGCGCGGAATTATCCTCTCGTCCATTATGAAATTCAAGCAGATTTGCAACCACCCCGACCAGTACTTGGGCCAAGGAACCTTTGACCCGCGCGACAGCGGGAAATTTGAGCGGCTGGCGGAAATTTGCGAGACGATTTACGCGAAGCGCGAGCGGGTGCTGGTGTTTACCCAATTTAGAGAGATGACCGACCCCTTGCAGGAATTCCTGGAGACGGTCTTCCATCATCCCGGTCTGACTTTGCACGGACAGACGCCGGTAGCAAAGCGGCGCGCGCTGGTTGCCCAATTTCAGGGTGCCGGCTATGTGCCTTTCATGGTGCTCTCCATCAAGGCCGGAGGCGTGGGCCTCAACCTGACGCGGGCAAACCACGTGATTCATTTTGACCGCTGGTGGAATCCCGCTGTGGAGAACCAAGCGACAGACCGGGCTTTTCGAATCGGGCAGGAGAAAAATGTTGTGGTACACAAATTCATCACACGCGGTACAATCGAAGAAAAAATCGACATGCTGATTCAAGAGAAACTGCAACTGTCCCAAGACATTGTGCCAGACCAGCAGGAAAACTGGATAGGGGACCTGGACAACCAGCAGCTTATGGACCTCTTCCGGCTGTCGGTTTGAGATAAGGAGGGAGAGAACTGTGGCGCACGACTACCGATACCCCAAATATATGAGCGTCGGGGAGAAAGAGGAACTGGCTTGTGCGGCATTGGAGCGGCTCCGCCGGAGCCGCCCGGACATTTCCCCCGTCACCATTGCGGGGCGGGCCTTGGCGCGCACCTGGTGGGGAAAAGCCTGGAACCGCAATCTGGAGAGCTATGCGGATTATGCCTACCGCATTCAAAGAGGGCGCAGCTATGTGAGGCACCAGGCCGTACTGGACTTGCGCGTGCGGCCTGGTTTGGTAGAGGCGCTGGTTCAGGGAGGCGAGGCCAAGCCCTATAAAATTGCGATCACCATCAAGCCTCTTGAGCCGGATGCCTGGCAGCGCATCATCTCCGCCTCGGGTGGCGCCATCGACTCACTGTCAGAACTTTTGGAAGGCGAATTTCCCAAGGCGCTGGCTGACCTCTTTACGGGCCATGACGCGGGGCTGTTTCCGTCGCCCAAAGATATCGCCCTGCGCTGCGACTGCCCGGATTGGGCGGCGATGTGCAAACATGTATCGGCTGCCCTGTATGGAGTGGGAGCGCGCCTTGATGACAATCCGGCCCTCTTCTTTGTCTTGCGGGGCGTTAATGTGGAGGATCTGATTTCCCGGGCCGTGTCCGAAAAATCCGCCAAACTCCTGGAGAAGTCCGGAACGAAGAGTCGCCGGGTGATCGAGGAGCCCGACCTCGAAACACTGTTTGGCATCGACCTGGATGATGAGAGTGAGGATGCTCAGCCGGAGAACCGCGCCTTGACATCCTCAGCCCCAAAATCCCCAACTTCGAAAAAAAGACGCAAAACGGAAACGAGGTAAGAATATAATCCTCAAGCACCATGTTTCGGGGCGCAAGAGGAGCGTGCCGCGCGGGAGAGGCGAGAGGCCGACGCTCGGCAGGACGTCGGCCTCTGGCGGGTGACCGTGGGCAGAGCCTGAGCCATGCGGCGACTGCCGCTCCGCCGGCCCTCCACCACCTGACCCGGGCTCATTCCGCGCAGGTCGTCCGGGGTCAGGAAACGGTGCAGGGTGGCCAAGAACCGCCGGCTGAAGAGGCCCGGGAGGACGGGATTGACGCACCGCCGCAATCCCCTGACACAAAATTCCACCAATAATGTCTGGGCGATTCTCCGCAGTCTCTGCAGCCGGTGCGTGAAGTCTTCGGAGGCATGGGACACGCGCACGGGATGCCGGGAGCGCACCACGTCCCGACAGGTGGGTGCCTGCGCCTCAGGCAAATCTTGGGCCACATCGACGCGCACGGCGAGCGTGTGGGCCGTGACCCGTAACTCCAGTGGCGGACTTACCCTGCATACTAAGCGCCTTATGGTTGCAAGCGAATCGCATTGCCCGTGTGCCTGCGAAAGATGGTGGCCACAACCGCATGACTGGCCAGTTCGAAAACTGCGGCCACCAGAGTGGTTTCGCATCACCAAACTGGTCGAGCGGCTGAAGGCCCACCCGTACCGCGTGCCGCCCACCCGCCGGGTGCACATCCCGAAACCGGGACAACCGCAGAAGCAGCGGCCCCTTGGCATCCCGGAAGTGGAGGACCGCCTCTTGCAGGCGGCCGTCAGTCGGTTGCTGAAAAGATTACCTCGTCTGCTTTGAGCAGCCGCAGGATGCGCAGCGTTTCGCGGCGCAACTGCCCATGCGCATGCATCCATTGGGCCTCGAGCTGGCGCCCGAGAAAACACGGCGCCTGCCCTTGGGCCACCCTTGCATGGATCGCGGCCGAGGCGCGGCACGAGCCCCGCGTGACGTTCGACTTCCTCGGAATGACCCACTGCGGATCCCGCACCCGGCAAGGCCGGTGGCAGCTCCAGCGGCGACCGACGACGAAAAGCCGCCGAAAATTCCTCCAGAAAGTGAAACAGACGCTGAAAGCCCGCTGGCATGACGGCATTGGGGTCTACCAACGGTACCTGAACGCGGCCCTCCAAGGCTTCTATCAGTACTTTGGGTAACCAGGATGCTTGCCCGGACTGAATACGCTCCGTCAACAGGTGCTCTATGCTTGGTACCAAGTGCTCCGCCGTCGTAGTCAACGCAGCCCCCAAGGCTTTGCGTGGTACCATGCGCAAGGTTGGTTTATGGCGCCGGTGCCCAAACTACGGCCCCGCGGGGCATCGGCACGGTAAGCGGGGAGCCGGATGCGGTAATTCCGCACGTCCGGTTCTGCGGGGAGGTACGCCACGAAAAGTTGGCATTTTCCAGTCGGTGAAATTCCGACCCGCCTAAGGGCTAGCCACCCAGACGGAATC